>NZ_JADPIQ010000064.1:0-3089 GCF_023073015.1 Bradyrhizobium sp. 87 | reverse complement strand
TCGCAAGCTGTTGTTATTTCCTGAACTGCACGACCACGGCGTTCCCTTCGGTCGCCGGTACATCGATCGTCTCGAAGCTGAGGGAAAATTCCCGAGACGCGTTCCGATCGGCGCCAAGCGCGTGGGTTGGGTCACCGACGAGGTTGATGATTGGGTCAGTGCCGCGATTGCACGGCGCTAGTGCAATCTTGCGGCGCAGGCCCTGGCTGAGCGCGTCGCCTAGTCGCGGAAAAGGCGGCCCGCCACAGGCCGCCTCATCATCACCACTCATCAGGAATGTTCAGATGTACGATGACGATAGCGGCGCGGACAGCGGGACGCAAGTCGATACCAACGACCCATTTCTCGCCTTCGCGATCGAACTTGGTTTCAATCCGCGCAAGCCGCTCAAGAAGAGCGAGCGCCACATCGCTGCCGGCCTGCGCGTGTTGGCGCGATTGCGCGCGAAGGGTCACAAGCTGATCAACAGCCCGAACGGCGCGTGGCTCCTTGGCGATGGTGGCTGGCGCCAGCTCGACAAGAACTGGCTCGCCATGCAGATCGAGCTCACTTGCGTCACTCTCGGCTTCAACAGCAACACCAAGCTGATCACCGAGACCCGCTGTTGGCTCTTGCGTCAGCCGGAGCTGTGGCGGGATGGCGGGCCGCAGCAGCAGCCGGAGGCGCGGCCATGAACATGCTCGCGCAAATCCTGAAGCAGCAGCGTCAGGCAGCCGTCTACGTGGCCGTCGCGCTGGAGGTCATTCCGCTCGCCAAGAATGCGGATGATCTCCGGACTTGGTGGAACGAGGAGCAGCAGCACAGGGGCGAATATGGTCTCACCGAGGCTCAAGCTGGCATCCTGATCGGAGCCTGTAGGGAGCACGTCCGCAGACTCGGCGAAACGCGCGGTGTGCAGCCGTGAACGCGCACGCGCAAATCCTGAAGCCGAACATCGCGGCGATCACCGCGTTCTTGTACGCGCTGTTCGATCCGGCGTTCGTACATGCATTTCCTGATGCCTGGATCGAGATCGTCTGTATCTATCCGGACGGCCCGATCAAGTGGCGCTTCTTCTCGGCGCACAATGTGGAGCCGATCGTCCAGTACATCGTGAAGATGAACGAGCGCGGCCACAATTGCTACGTCGGCGCCGCCCTGCGTCACGGTGAGAAGCCGAAATCCGGGCGAGCGGGTAAGGCCCATTTTTGTGCTGCACGTTATTCCTGGGCCGACCTCGACCAGCCCGGCGACTACGAGCGTGCCGTCGAAATCTGCCGGCGTGAGGGACTCCTGCCCGGCGTCGTGGTGACAACCGGCACCATCCCGCACACTCGCGCTCAGGTGCATTTCCTGAACCGGGAGCCCCTCACCGAGCCCCAAGATGTCGAGGACGCCAACACCGCATTGTCTGAGCGCTTCGAGGGTGACGCAGTGCAGAACTGCGACCGCTTGGTGCGCGTCGGCGGTTCGATCAGCTTTCCCCCGGCGCACAAACAGGCGAAAGGCTATGTCCCCGAACTCACGACGGTGCAGATCAAGAACGATGCGCCTTCCTATTCGGTCGAGGCGTTGCGCGACTTGCAACCGGCGAAGCCGAAGTCGGCGGGCTCTGGCGCTCCCACCAACTCCGGCGTGGCGAGGCATGACTACCTCGATCTATTCGAACGCTATGCCGACGCGCAGATGCGGGAGGCTGGCCGCCTGACCGATGGCGACATGCAGGCCCTGCTTGAGAAGCACCAGAATGGCGGTGGGCAGGGCTGGCACAACGATTTGGTCGCCGTGACTTGGGAACTCCTCGTGCGCGGATATGAGCCGTTTGCCATTCAGATGGTCATCGGCAGCGCCTGCAAGAAGGGATTTGATGACCCCGACATCGGGAGGCTCGTCAATAAGAAGTGGGAGGAGTTCCAGGCGCAAAGGCGGGAGGCGGAGCGCAGCGAAGTCGAAGAACGCGTGGCAAAGGCCAAGGTGCCGAGCGCACTGGCGCTGGCCTACTACAACGAGCTGAGCGAGCTGCCGCCGAAGTTCTGGATCATGAAGTTCGTGCTGGCCCACGGCGAGACCTCGAATTGGTTCGGCCCGCCCGGCGTCGGCAAGTCGGTGCTGATGACCGATCTGGCATTCCATGTCGCATGGGGTTGCGATTGGCGCGGCTACCGCTCGAAGGAGCGCTGCGGCGTCGTCTACATCGCGCTGGAGCGCGGCGCGTTGGTCAAGCGTCGCCTGTCGGCCTATAAGCGCAAGTATGATGCACCCGATCTGCCGATTGCCGTCGCCTCCAACGTCATCGATCTGAAGAACAAGGGCTGCGTCAAGCTGATCGTCGACACGATCCGCGAGGCGGAAACCCGCTTCGACTGCAAGGTTGGTCTGATCGTCATCGACACGATCAGCAAAGGCATTGCCGCCGGCGGTGGCGACGAGGACAAGGCGAAGGACGTGAACGTCGTGCTCGCCAACCTGCGCCGCGTCGAGGAGTTGACGACCGTCCACATCGCTTGCGTCGGTCACACCGGCAAGGACGAGGAGCGTGGGCATCGCGGCTCCAACGCGAATCTGGGCGACGTTGACTTGATGGTCCAGATCAGCGGCGGCGAAGGCGCGGTCAAGACTGCCACCGTCATCAAGATCAACGACGGCATGGAAGGCCCGCTCACGCACTACAAGATCGAAAGCGCGCTGCTCGGCACCGACGAGGACGGCGACGCCATCACGACCGCCATCATTTCCGACGATGCCGCCGAGGCCGCCCAAGAAGCCAAGGTCAAGAAGGGGCTGAGCGGTACCCAACGCCGCGCCATGGAGCTGCTGACCCGCTGCATCAATGACAATGGGCGGCCGCCGCCGGCATCGCAGGAATTCCCCCGGAACGTCCGCGTCGTGGCGCTGGAGGAGTGGCACACCGCGTGTGAGCGCGGCGGGCTGTCATCGGCCGAGAAGAAGGAGGACCGCGATCGTGCTTTCCGGCGCGCCAAGGATGACCTGCAAACGTTCAATCGGACCGCCTGCCTCGATGGATTGGTCTGGCTGGTGCGCGATGATGGCTGAGCAGAGCGCGGACAGCGGACAAAAACGGACAATGTCCGGTCTTGTCTGCTTGTCCG
>NZ_JADPIQ010000093.1:0-3163 GCF_023073015.1 Bradyrhizobium sp. 87 | reverse complement strand
ATTTGCAGACCTGCATCGAGCCGCATCTTGGCTCGTTCGCAGCGAGTTTTGCGGCGGAGAATTACAGCGCCGGCACGGTCAAGACCTACCTATCGATCCTACGAAAGGTGGGTCACGCGATGGATGTCCAGGGCATCGGTCCTTCAGCGTTGACGCTCGATATGGCCGAGCATCTGGGACGCAAGGTGCCGCGTAAGAAAACCGGCACGATATGGCCGTATAGGTTGGCCCGCCGGTTCGCGCAGCATCTCCTCGATATCGGCGTGACGCATCCAGTGCCGTTGAGCGAGGCGCAGCAAGCGCGTGCGGCCCTACTGGCGGACTTCGAGACCTATTTGGTCAAGCATCGCGGCCTTAGCCCGCGGACGATCTATCACACGCTGCGGTTCGCCAACCGGTTCCTCGATCATCGCTTTGGCGATGCGATGGTTGATCCGGGGCGGTTGCGGCCCGCCGACGTGATCAGCTTCCTTGAGCACGTAATGGCAAGTGCGCGGCGCGACAAGACGGTAGCGACGCATGTTCGTATCTTCCTGCAATATCTGTTCGGCAGTGGCGCGACAGCGACCAATCTAGCTCTGAGTCTGCCTCGAACGGCGAAACGCTGGGGAGCACGACTGCCGCGCCATCTGGTGCCCGAGGGCGTTGAGGCGGTGCTCGCCTGCGTGCGCCACAACCCGCGGCACGGGGCTCGGGACTATGCGATGCTGCTCATCATGGCCCGGCTTGGCTTGCGTGCTGCCGAGGTCATCGCGATCCGGTTGGACGACGTCGACTGGCGCGCGGGCGAACTCTTGGTTCGTGGCAAGGGCAAACTCCACGATCGCGTGCCGATCAGCTCGGAGGTTGGCGATGCGCTGAGCCGCTATCTGCGCGAGGAGCGCGGCCCCACGTCCTGCCGCATGATGTTCGTTACCCATCGCGCGCCACATCGTCCGTTCAATGACGGCCAAATCGTCAACGCCGTCCTAAAGGATGCCCTGAAGGCGACCGGCCAGAAACCGGTGACGCCCTATGTGGGATCGCACCTGCTGCGTCATAGCCTTGCGGTCCAGTTGGTGAACTCGGGTGCATCGCTCGACGAGGTGGGCGACGTGCTGCGGCATCGCTCACGCACATCGACCATGATATATGCCCGTCTCGACATAGATGGGCTGCGATCGATAGCAATGCCCTGGCCCGTAGTGGGAGGCGCGCAATGAGCCTCACCTCCCAACTCGATCGCTATCTGGCCGTGCGGCGCAGCCTCGGCTACGACCTGAGCACCAGCGAGCGCATCCTCCGCCGCTTCACGCGGTTTGCCGACCGCGAGCGTGCGACGCATATCGACACGGCGCTGTTCCTGCGCTGGCATGCTACGCTCGACGAGGCCAACGGCAGGACGCGAGCGGCGCGGCTTACCGTCGTGCGCCTCTTCGCGCAGTGGCTAAGTAGCTTCGATCTGGCGCATGAAGCCCCGCCCCGGGGATTGTTGCCGAATACCGTGATGCGCTCCCGACCGTATATCTACAGCGACGCGGAAGTCGCTTCGATCATCGCGGCCGCAATGGCACTTCCGTCGATTTGCGGATTGCGCGGGCTGACCTGCTCGACGCTGTTCGCACTCATCGCGATCACGGGCCTGCGCGTCAGCGAGGCGCTCGCGCTCGATGGAGACGACCTCGATGCCGATAATGGTGCGTTACGCGTCCGACAAGGTAAGAACGGTAAGGAGCGACTGCTGCCGCTCGACCCCAGCGCCGTCGAGCGACTGCTAGACTATCGCGTCAAACGCGACCGGTTGATCGGTCATCCGGCGAAGCCGATGTTCATAACTGACAAGGCGACTCGGCTCACCGACTGTGGGGCCCGCTACAACTTTGCGCAAGCATGCCAGCAGATCGGATTGCGATCCGAGCAGCAGTACCAGCGGCACGGCCGGGGACCGCGCATCCACGACCTGCGCCACACCTTCGCCGTGCGTACGATGATCAACTGGTACCGGACTGGCAAGGACCCGGCGCGCGAGATGATCCGGCTGACGACCTATCTGGGTCATAGCAACCCTTCTGGAACATATTGGTATCTGGAGGCGGTCCCGGAGCTGCTCGATCTAGCGATGGGCCGCGCCACCGCGAGCGGCGGGGAGATGGCACAATGAGCACCATCGCCTTACCTGCGCTGATCCAGCGCTTCTTCACCGAGCGGCTTTGCACGCAACTGGAGGCGAGCCGACATACGGTCGCTGGCTATCGCGATACGTTCCGGCTACTGCTCAGGTACGCGAGCACTCGCCGCAACAAGCCGCCAGTCAACCTGACGGTCGAAGATATCGACGCCGATCTGGTCGCGGACTTCCTCGCCCATACCGAGACCACGCGGGGCAATAGCGCCCGCAGCCGCAACACCCGGCTCGCGGCGATCCGATCGTTCTTCCGCTTCGTCGCGATGACCGATCCGACCTGGCTACTACACTGCCAGCGTATCCTGGCCATGCCCAACAAGCGCTATGTGAAGCGTGCAGTTACGTTCCTCGATGCCGAAGAGATGGCGGCGTTGCTGGCGGCTCCGGATCGCACCACATGGGCGGGCCGGCGCGATCATGCTCTGCTGTTGCTCGCAATCCAGACAGGCCTGCGAGCTTCCGAACTGGTCGGCCTTACCCGGGGCGATGTCGCGCTTGGAACCGGCGCTCACATCCGTTGCATGGGCAAGGGCCGCAAGGAGCGCGCCACCCCACTTCGCCGCGAGACAGCCAAGCTGCTGGCGACGTGGATCGGCAACGACAAAGACCAGAGCAAGCCGCTGTTCCCGTCGATCCGGGGCGAACGGCTGAGCCGTGACGCTCTTGAGCATCTGGTCCGCAAGCACTGCCTCACGGCGTCGCGCGCGTGCCCGAGCATCGGCACCAAGCGGGTCACACCGCATACGCTGCGCCACAGCACGGCGATGGACCTGCTCCATCATGGCGTCGATCCTGCGGTGATCGCGCTCTGGCTTGGTCACGAGAACGTCGAGACCACCCAGATCTACATCCACGCCGATATGCGGATGAAGGAAAAGGCGCTCGCTCTCGTCGCCGCACCATCCGCGCCGCCGGGTCGGTTCCGGCCGGACGACAAACTGCTCGCGTTCCTTGAAGGGCTCTGATTATGCCGAACAGCCGCATGGCCAACACCGGGAT
>NZ_JADPIQ010000101.1:0-3185 GCF_023073015.1 Bradyrhizobium sp. 87 | reverse complement strand
CGATCATCGTGACGCTCGCATCGCGCGGATCACACGGGACAGCTGCTCGCCATCTATGGCTGTGTCCGTCCGCAGCACGACATCGCCGATCGCGATCTCAAGCTTGATCGCCGGAACCTGACGCTCCTCCAACGCACCTTCCACGACTAGCGGCGCGAATGTCGGCTGCGATACCTCGCGCGGCGGCAACATGCCTCGCTGTCGAAACCGCCGCCGCCAATCGTAGATTTGCCAGCGCGTCGCTCCGTGCTTGCGCGCCACCTCGGACACCTGGGCACCGGGTAACAGACTCTCGGCGACGATCCGAGCTCTCTCAGCTTCCGAACGTACGCGGCGCCCCGATGGTCCTTCAAGAACCTCCAGCCGGCTCACCGATCCCCTCGTTGAGCCGTCCAAATGGACGTCCTTTTTGCTGTCCAATCCCATCCGAAACCTCCGTCCAAGCCGGAGGCTTCTTTCGCACGTTCATTCGAATTCTGAAGCAAGGGTATCGGCTTCGCGCTTACTCACAAACGTCTATAATCTGCGGATGACCCTCGATCCAGAGCAGGCCAAATCTCCGTGTTGCAATCGGTCTGAATGAGAAGGGCCCCGTCAGAATGCGGGGCCCTTCGTGATGTGGATCGTTCACGCTGGGGTAGCCAGAAGTAGGAGACGAAGCCCCGCCGTGCCTAATCCCCGACGTAGACGCCGCCTCGTTGTTTCGCGATCAGATAAACTATGATGCTAAGCAACGCGACGGCCGTGCCGTAGAATGGAAACACCCAGGACAGATTAGAGCGTTGGAGCCACAGCAGCAGGAATGGTGTGGTACCGCCGAATATCGTTGCGCCAATAGCGTACCCGAGCGCGACGCCGGTGGTCCGAATATTTCTGGGCATCAACGTTGTGGCAATAAAGTTATAGAGCGCCATATTGCAACCGACCAGAGTTCCGCCCACCAACATAACGATTGAGAAGGTCAGAATGCTCTTCTCGGCATAGAGCAGGGATAGAAAGAACGACGGGATTAGCAGCAGGCGCATCATCACGAACGCCCGCGACGGTTTCACCTTATCCGCAAAGGCACCGATTGTCGGCGAGAACACCATCCAAATCGCGCCCATGACCGTCACGATGCCATACACATAAGTGCTGTTTTCCTTGAATACGCCATTGGCAATGTTAGGCAAACCGAAATTGTACGTGTAATTAGCGATCTGGACGCCGCCAACAACCAGAATCGCGGCGAAAAGGGACAGCCTTGCCTTCCAAAGCGCTTTCCACACTCCGCCGGTCGTTTTTTGAATGCGCGAGTCCTCGTCGACCCGATGCATGGCGCGAGCGATTAGGGTTTCTGGAAGGGTCTGCCGAAGATAGATGATGAGCAAGCCTAGAACACCTCCGACGCCAAACGGAACGCGCCAAGCCCAATCGCGCATGACTTCAGGGGACACGGCGCCGCTGACCAGGAAAGCAACCAAGCTGGCTCCGATCGAGCCCACCATGATGAATGTGCCATTGATCAGTCCGAGGTATCGTCCCTCCTGACCTGCCGGTGCCAATTCGATCGCGATCGCATTTGCAACGCCCGCTTCGGCGCCTACGGCGAGGCCTTGCACCAGCCGAAGGGAAACCAGCACGATGGTGGCAGTGATGCCGAGATCCTTGTAGCCTGGCAGCACTGCGATCATCAGCGACGATAGTGCCATGGCGGAAACAGCGATCAGCATCACGGCTTTGTGGCTGATGCGATCTGCAATCGGGCCGAGCAGCGCCGCCCCTAAAGGCCGTGCGGCAAACCCTGCTCCGAATACTGCCAGTCCCGCGAGCAGCGAGACGACAGGGTCAGTGGCTGGAAAGAAGTGCGGCGACAGGAATGCCGCCATGAAGCCATAGAGCTGCCAGTCGTAGAATTCGAGGGCGACGCCCCCGCCGAGGCCCAGAGTCATTGACCTCGTCGCGACGGATTTATCGATCTCAACGACGTCCCCTACGGGGTGTGCTGTCAATTGCATGGTTTGCTTCCGCTCTTTTAATCAATTCGTCATGGATGATGGGCGCAGGAGTCCGAGGCGAGAGGTCATCGCCGTTCGTGGGCTTCCGTGGCGCTGATGCGGAATACAAGCGAGCACCTCCGCGCTGTGAGCGGCGAACTCAGGCGAGAAGACCGAGGTGCGCGGAGAAGACGTCCCCGAGCCATTTCGTTTTGATATTGCAAGCAGCCTGCATATGCGAGCGTCTGGCTCATTTCACCGTTCCCTCCTGTTGCACCCGCGCTTTGCGCGTCGCGTTCGTCTTTCTATGGCGATGGCGCCGTGAGTTGGCGGCATCCTCCGCGGGCGAAAAGTGCCTCTCGCTCACGGTCGCTATTTCCCAACGCCGGTCGTACTTGCCCTAGTCCGTACGTGAGGAGCACAACACGCAGATAGCCCAATGTCAATATTGCGAGATAGCAATACGGTCTTGGGCTAGCGAATTACTTGTTTTGCGATCGGCAGAGCTCCTGCGGAAAATATGGAGCGCCTGTAAGGCGCTGGAGAATAGCGTATTCTAGCCCAGCTGCCGTATTTCCTGGCCCGATTGCGCTATCCCAATCCGCGCGTTGATTGCCTTGCGGGCCTGAAATGCCGAACGTCTCGACGAAAAATGGCTCTGAACCGCGGACTCCGCGGGAGCGATCAGCGCCCGCCTCTCTCAACGTCCGGGCGCAACTGAACAACACCAACAATTCAAGTGCTCAAAGGGGAAAGGCAATGGACAGCGGCGTTACGATGGGCTGAGTCGGAATCTCCGGTCGCCGTCCATGGGACTCACGCGCACGAGCAGGTGATCGCGTTCGCGGACATGTCGCTGTACTCCCATCCTAACCACCTTGACGAAGCATAGTGGAAGGCAAACGGCTGGGCCGCCGTCATCCGAGGTGTCGGCAATGCTTCAGTAGATTGCTGCGCGGCCCTGTCATACGGCGAAGACGGTTTGCGCTTTGCACTTCTTGCGAGGTGCGACGAAGGTGCGCATCACTAACAGTACGCACGAGTCAGTCGCCGTGGCGTCGCACATCGCCCGTTTTAGGAACTCAGCCACTGGGCTGGTTACATCGCGAACCTAGCATTACAGTTGCTTTTGTTGCGGGCTTCTGAATCCATGGGCAACCATGATTCGAATGTCGTGGGCGCGGGCCGCGTCGGTTGAGGCGACGCTTG
>NZ_JADPIQ010000008.1:0-3269 GCF_023073015.1 Bradyrhizobium sp. 87 | reverse complement strand
TCGAGGACGCGATCGACGTCGAGGACGACCATGAGCTGGCCGTCGAGACGGTGGACACCGCCGGCGAGCTTGGCCATGCGGGGGTCGAGATTGACGGGGTTTTCTTCCATGCCGTCCTCGGCGAGCCGCAGCACTTCGCCGATCTGGTCGATCAGGAGGCCGTAGGATTCACCGCGCAGATCGACGCCGACCGCCATCGGGATCTTGCCGTCCTCGGGCTTGGGCAGGCCGAGCCGGGCGCGCATGTCGACCACGGTGACGATGCGGCCGCGCAGGTTCAGCACGCCCGCAATCTCGCGCGAGGACAGCGGCACGCGGGTGACGCGCTCGGGCATGAACACGTCCTGGACGCGGGAGATCGGCAGGCCGAACAGCTGGCCGCCGATCATCGCGGTGACGTATTCGACCATGGCGCCTTCGCCGGACTGGGTCTTCTTGGTCATGTGCGTATCTCCTGATCCATCCCGCTGGGGTTTAGGCGGCTGCGCGGCTCAGCTCGGAGGCACCGGCGGCGCCCGCGGTCTGTTCCTTCAGCGCCGCGATCAGACCGGGACGGTCGAACTTGGCGACATAGTCGTGGAAGCCGGCCTGACGGCCGCGCTCGATCGCCGCCGGCGACACCAGCGCGGAGAGCCCGATGATCGGCATCGCGCCCAGATTGCTGTCGGAGCGGATGGTCTCGGCAAACTCGAACCCGTTCATGTCGGGCATCTCGATGTCGGTCAGGACCACGTCGAAGCTCTGCGCGCGCAGCGCCGCCAGGCCCTCCTGCGCGGTCGGCGCGGTGCGGACGCGGTAGCCGGCGGCCTTGAGCACCGGGGCCAGCATGTTGCGGAAGAACGCCGAATCGTCGACCAGCAGCACCGATTGCGAGTGCAGCGACGGCTTCATCTCCTTGCGGGTGAACCAGTCGGAGAACGCCATCGGCAGGAAGTGGCCGACGTCGATCACTTCGGTGGCCTGGCCCTTGATCACGGCCGAGCCGAGAATGCCGGAGGAGGATCCGCCGACCTCGATGTTGAGCCGTTCCTCGACGATGTCGATGATCTCGTCGACGACGAGGCCCATGGAGCGGCCGTCGTCGGAGAACACCAGGATCGGCTGGGCGCCCTGGCTCGCGATGGTGACGCTCTCCATGGCAACGAGCGGCATCAGCTGCTCGCGGTACTGCACCATGTAGCGGCCGTTCGAGAACTCGATCTTGTCGGCCGGGAGCTCTTCCAGGCGCGTGACGAGCCCGAGCGGGACCGCCTTGGGCTGGGACGAGCCGGCGCGGAACACCAGCAGCGAGGTGGTCTGCTCGCCCGATCCGATGCTGTGCGTCCCGTTCTCGCTGTTCATGTCATGGGCCGAGGAGCCGGCGGCGCCGAGCGCCTTGGCAATGCCGTTGGGGTCGATGATCATGATGACCGCGCCGTCGCCCAGGATGGTATTGCCCGAGAACATGTCGATGTGGCGCAGCTTCGTCGACATCGGCTTGACCACGATTTCTTCGGTGTGGAACACGCCGTCGACGACGATGCCGAAGGTCTGGCTGCCGACCTGCGTCACCACGATGAAGCCGTTCTCGGGATCGGAGACGGCGCCGTCGTCGATCTTGAGCAGCTTCTTGAGATGGATCAGCGGCAGCAGCTTGTTGCGCAGCCTGAGAACCGCGGTGTCCTTGATGCGCTCGATGCGGTGCTCCGAGTTGGCGCGGGCCCGCACCAGCTCGACCACGGAGAGCTGCGGGATCGCAAAGCGGTCGCCGGCGGCTTCCACGATCAGCGCGGAGACGATGGCGAGCGTCAGCGGGATCTTGATGGTAACGGAGGAGCCTTCACCGGCGACCGACTTGATGTCGATGGTGCCGCCGATCTGGTCGATATTGGTGCGCACCACGTCCATGCCGACGCCGCGCCCCGACACCGAGGTGATGGCGGCAGCAGTGGAGAAGCCCGGGGCGAAGATGAACTTGTGGATCTGGGCTTCGCTCATCTTCTCGAGCTCGGCCTCGGTGACCAGACCTGAGGAGATCGCCTTGGCCTTGATCCTGTCGGTGTTCAGGCCACGGCCGTTGTCGGCGATGCAGATGATGATGTGGCCGCCCTCGTGATAGGCGGACAGGCGAATGGTGCCCTGCTCGCCCTTGCCGCCGGCGAGACGCTCGGCCGGGGTCTCCAGGCCATGGTCGGCGGAGTTGCGCACCATGTGGGTGAGCGGGTCCTTGATCAGGTCGAGCACCTGGCGGTCGAGCTCGGTGTCGGCGCCGTGCATCTCCAGCTCGATCTGCTTGCCGAGTTCGCTCGAGAGGTCGCGAACGATGCGGGGCAGCTTCTGCCAGGCATTGCCGATCGGCTGCATGCGCGTCTTCATGACGCCTTCCTGCAGCTCGGCGGTGACGTTGGACAGCCGCTGCAACGGCACCTTGAACTCGGTGTCCTCGTTGCGGCGGGATATCTCCAACAGCTGGTTGCGGGTCAGCACCAGCTCCGAGACCATGGTCATCAGATGCTCCAGCGTATCCACGTTGACGCGGATCGACTGGTTGGCGATGCTGGCTCCCTCGGCGGCGCCCTCGTCGGCGATCGACTTCTTCGGCGCGGCCTTGTCCTTCGCCTTGGTCTCCTTCGCGGCTTCCTTGGCAACAGGCACCGGGGCTTCAGCGGCAGGCGGAGGCTCCGCCTTGACTTCGGCCCTGGCAACCGGGACCGGCACTTCGATCGCGGTCTCGCGGAAGGCACGCTCGAGCTCGTCGAGCGAGACTTCGCCCGGACGCAGCGGACGCTCCAGGCTCTGGTCGGCCAGCACGCCGGAGGTCGGCGCGGCTTCGACGGCGACAGGCGCGTCCGGCACCAGCGGCGGCGCTTCGGCAACGGCAGCAGCAGCAGCGCCGGCCGCCATGGCGGCCATGCCCTGCTCGACCATCGCTTCCAGCTTGTCGATGAGATCGCGGTCGGTGCCCTCGGGCTCGGCTTCGGTCGCCTCCAGCCCGGCCAGAATTTCCTTGATGCGGTCGATCGAGGACAGGATCACCGTCACCGCCTGCCCCGTCACCGGCATGCCGTCACGGAATTTGCCCATCAGCGTCTCGCCGGCATGCGCCAGCGCTTCCAGTCGCGGCAATCCGAGGAAGCCGCACGTGCCCTTGATGGTGTGGACCAGCCGGAAAATGTTATCCAGGATCTTGGCGTTGTTCGGCTCCTGCTCGAACTTCACCAGCTGATTGTCCACGGTGTCCAGGCTCTCGCTGGTTTCCGTCAAAAACTCCCGCAACAGATCATCCATGA
>NZ_JADPIQ010000122.1:0-3307 GCF_023073015.1 Bradyrhizobium sp. 87 | reverse complement strand
AAACACTTCCGCCGACGACCGGCTCCGGTGAAGACCTCGAGCCGCCGCACCGGCTCCGTGATAGCAGTATGCACTGTGTCCATTCTAAGCCTAACGGTCCAAACCGAACCGCAGACTCGCAGATCACACCGTCATCGGGTAGGTGGCCGCTGAACAGCGCTTACGTTCGATATACCGGTCCCGAATTATCACCTGCTGGCGCGCGCCGATATCATCGAAAACGCTTGCCAGCCGGAGCAAGTAGTCTTCGCGCGTCTCCATGAACGCGTCGGGGATCAATTGCCGGCTTTCAGCGATTTGGCGGTGTCCAGATGCTTCTGCAACGTATCTATCTGGCCGGAAGCATATTCTCCGGCAGCATCCTTACTCCGTGACGCCTTCTTGTACTCGGCGATATCCTTTTGGTGGTCTGCGACCATGTGAGTCGCGAACATCTTATCGAAGCCCGCGCCGGACAGTTTCGACATCTTGTCATGGTCGGCTTTTTGCTTCGGATTTGGTCCGCTTGGTGAGTTCATTCCAAGTCCTTGGGCGGCATCTAAAGCCTTCTGGTTGGCGGCAGCGTGGTCCGTGGAAAGCATTCTGCCAAATGACTTGACGGCATCGCTTTGACCGTTCTGCTGGGCCAGCTCTCCCATGCTCACTTCAGCGAAATTGCCCTCGATTGCTTTCTTGAGGAACGTCTCGCTTTGCTTATCTTTCGCAGATGCGTTGGCAATTGAGAGCGCCATCAAGGTTGCTGTCCCGAGCGACACAAGCATTCTGTTCATCGGTAAACTCCTATTCTTTGCCGTGAACACGCCAATCCTGGAAGAGGTTCCAATCGAGCGCATGGCCCACGTTGCCTCTAACACTGCGGGCGCAGGTACGAGCGGTGAAGTGAACAGCGGCTCAAATCCTGGAGATGCGGAACGTCCGGCTGGTCCGATAACCGACCACGGGCGCCGGTCTGCTCGGTGCACCAGTCCTTCGAACGTATCGGGTCCCGCCCCCGTCTGCAGACCCGTCTCAATCGCCGCGACATCCTTGTGGGCCTAAGCGATCCACCGCCGAACGCCCCTCCTGGCATTCAGCTCGACGCCACGGTGCCGACCTATCTTTAGATCTCATTCCGTCGCAGTAAGGAGCGGTCAGCAGCAACTGGAACACGGCTCGAGCTGCCATCCTACGGGTCGGCTTCTCTCCGTTCCGACCAGGAGAACGTCACCGCCTGAAGCTGAGACAGACCACCGCCAGCCGCGACCGCGCCGGTGGATCCAAAGATCAAACCAGAGCGAAATCGCCAACGGTCACGGCGCGAGCACCCTGAAACAAGCACCTGGAAATAGACAGGACACATTACAAATCTGACAGACCAACTTTCAGCTAATGTCAGATTTCCAAGGCGTGATACCATTTGGAAATAGTTGAAGCTTAAAGCATCCGCCTCCTCGACGATCTTCGATAGTGATCTATATACATTACGACCGCCTCCGCGTCGCGCGCTCGCGATGCTTTCAACCTAATCCGCGCTGCTTCACCGAAAGCGTGAACTGAATGTCACATTCCTCTACCGACAAGATCGCGCTCTTCATCGATGGAGCCAATCTCTACGCGACGGCAAAAACTCTCGGCTTCGACATCGATTACAAGCGCCTGCTGAAGGAGTTTCAGAGCCGCGGGACGCTGCTTAGGGCGTTCTACTACACCGCGATCATCGAGGATCAGGAATACTCCTCGATCCGGCCGCTGATCGACTGGCTCGACTACAACGGCTACACCGTGGTCACCAAGGCGACCAAGGAGTTCATCGACGCCTCCGGCCGGCGCAAGGTCAAGGGCAACATGGACATCGAGCTCGCCGTGAACGCCATGGAGCTCGCCGAGCACATCGACCAGATGGTGCTGTTCTCGGGTGACGGCGACTTCCGCTCCCTGGTCGAGGCCGTTCAGCGCAGCGGCGTGCGGGTCACCGTGATTTCCACGATCGCGAGCCAGCCGCCGATGATCGCCGACGAGCTGCGCCGCCAGGCCGACGTCTTCACCGACCTCGTCGAGCTGCAGTCCAAGCTCGGCCGCGACCCGTCCGAACGCCCGGCCCTGCGTGATCGCGAACCGCGTGGAAACATGCCAAAATTCTTGCAAGAGCCGAAAGGGAACGACCCTGCCCGCTAGGCTGTTAGCGATCGCCGTCCACTTTGGTACTTAGGGCCTGTGAGCAGCGGGGCGATTCGTGCCTGGCATGATGTTCACTATGGCGGCCATTGCGCTGGGCGCCGATCGGATCGATAGTCACCCTGTTCGAAGTCTGTTCGAAGTTCGTGCGGCAGTGGATCGAAGGGCTTCAATAGGCCAGCGTCGGGCAACTGAGGCGCCCTACTCTTTGTCCTCGGTCCAAGTTTGCTCACCGCACTGGCACTTGAACATGCGAACGATCCCCCCGGTCTGGGGATTGAGCATCTTCACCGCGAGGGCTGGCCTTTGGCCACAGTGGTTGCAGGGCTTAGTTGGATTTGGCCGATAGCTGGAAAAGACTTCGTTCTTAAAGTCGCGGTCCACGCTACTGCCCTCGCCGAGAGGACTCACTAAGTGCCAAAGTGCACACACGTTCCAATAGCCTAAGTTATACGCGTTGCCAAAAGAGGGCAGGAGCGGAAATCCGGGGGCGTCTATTCCGGTGGCTGCAGGCCGGGGGATCTCAGCCATTCGCTCATGTGTGATCCGGTTTCGGCTTGGCGGGCTTTGCGGATCATGTCCTCCCGTGCGCTACCATGTGGAAGCGACTTAGCTTCCTCGCGGAGGCGCTTCGCTTCTTCGGCAAGCCGTGTTTCAAGTGGGGATGATTGCACGAGGCGGTGGCGCGATCCCATGGCTTTATCTCCACGATGATACAACCGCCGATCAAACGCGAAAATTCCGGGCGGGTTCCCTCAAGCCGCTGTGATCGAACTTCGATATTTGGAGTCGCGCTTTGTTCTTTGGGACTAAATTCCTTAATCCATCCCAACCGTCGAGAACGCTCGAGAACAAGCCCGCCAGCCTAGACCGGCGCGCCTCCTGTTTATCGCCGGATGAAGCCATTTCGCACCCCCGGCGAAATCTTCTTGAAACATAACAGGTCGAAGCTGACCGCATAAAATACGGGGATACCACATGCTCGTCCTGATGAACCTGATTTGGCGTCGGCTTGCCTACACAATGCTGATCGGTATGCGCTCTAGGCTCGTCCGGCAGTAAGGGTGAGGCGGCTTTCGTCAGGAGGCCACGACCATGCCCAAAGAGATCGCTATAGCGCTCTGGTCCTTGGCTGCTGCAAGCGTAGTCGCAT
>NZ_JADPIQ010000088.1:0-3531 GCF_023073015.1 Bradyrhizobium sp. 87 | reverse complement strand
ATGAAGCCGGGTCATTTCCGCCAGGACAAACGAGACAGTCTGCTTAGGAAGGCCCGGCAGAACGAATTCACGTCTCAGATAACCGAGTGGCTGACCTTGCCAAGATGGCAGCCACCGAAATAGGGCGCCTCCGTTGGCGCATGAGTGGCGGCTCAAACGAGCATCCACATCGTAAACGCGGCGCAGAGGCAGATCGTGCCCACGACAGTCATCCGGCAAAGAAGCGCTCGGTCCGGTCCATGTCGATCATCTTCGAGATCGATCCACGCCCATAAACGTTTAAAGCTGCACGCTGGCTCCTGCTTGCGCGCGTCGCAATCTGTCAGAGCTTACGTCCCATTAGACGGTGTGAGCGCTCTGCGAACTGGCATTCCAGCAAATTCGATCTGAGGGGCTTCGAAACCAACTGAATCAGCTGGTTGCTAACCGCTATCTGCAAGCCCGCACCGAGCAGCTCTTGACCCTGAGTACGGCAACGCTCGTTGCGTGTGTCGGGCTCTTAGTGTCCAAGTTGCAGTAACTGATAGCCCTCCGAGGCTCGCGCAATAGCGGGGGTTGTGTTGATCAATTGGCATCGGTCGTCGAGCAGGTTCGTGGTCCAATGCGGCGAGACAAAGTAAGGATCAAACGTCGGAGTGATGAAAAGCTAACCATAATCGAAGAAGGATCGCTCAAAAGTTCACTGCTGCTGGTGCGAACCTTATTGCATGCCTGCGCAGAGCGCAGGCGGACGACGCTCTGGCGCTGACACTCGACATTGCACTCAGCGCTGGGACTGCTCACCTGCTTTGATGGATGGCGGACAAAAGGCTCCAGTCATCGGACTGGAGCCGCCACCTTCCTAAGCGCCTCCGCGAGGGGGATTGCGGGCAGTCGGAAGAGCGGGGTTTATCGATCTAGTCAATGTTTCAACCGGATGCACGCTAGCGGCAAAAGTCAGACTATTGCGCTGTCATAAAACCAGTCAAACACCGGGCTTGTCATTTCAATCTGCGAGACTTTAACTCTGACACTCAGAAATAACAGGTTTGTCAAAAACAAGCCGAAGGGGGTCCGCAGTGGAGAAGGTGCGACGCTTACGCGCGATGGGTTCGCTGTGTCGTCAACAAGCAGCGTACAATGGCGTGAATAAATGGAAGCTCCTCGCGGAAGCAGAATACTGGGAGCACTTGGCTGAGCTTGAGCTGTCGTCCCATTTCCAAGAATGCAACGTCGCTTGTGCAAATGAAAGAACAGAGCCTCAAGCACGCACAGAGGCGAATGATTACTCGCGCCGGGAGACGATTGCCCCCGAAGCAACGGCGACCACGAATGACGCGCAGTGTGCGCTTATGCCCCTATGAGCAAGATACTCGTCGCGGCAATCGAAATGTGGGTTGGTCCAGCGCGCCAGTGTCGGCGACCTTACTCTTCTGGCCTATATGTCGCGATTTTGCGCGCGCCTTCCCAAAGCTCGACGTCTTGGCCGTTAACGAGCTGCTTGGCTCGTTCGCTCGCCGTTGGTTCGTCGACGCAATCAAGTTCAAGGCGAAGCTGTATGTGGCCGTCCGATCCAAGAATGTAGGCTCGATACTCCGGCATGAGTTGCTCCAAAACATCAGTTCCGAAGCTGAAACCCGAGAAATTACAACAACATCAAGAAGCTGTCCATTTAATTAGGACGATACTCCCATCCGTTCCCGACGGATCACTGCTCTGGACATACTCAAGAGCGCCACCGCCGTTGAGGAGGTCACGTTCGGATTCACCCAACCCCGAATATTAAGCTGCCTATGATCGATTAATACATTTTACGAATTAAATTCGGATAACTGAAAATAATGTGGTACCTTTGTCGGTCCGAAGACGTTCGTGAAGTGGATGTCATACCTCGACAGAAGATGACGATCGACGTGAATTTTTGAAGACCTGCAGTAGATTTGCGGCCGTAACGCCGCCCGCCATGACCTTGCTTCTATCGACCTCACTCACGTCAAACGCCATCGCTGCGTCTGGGGCAAAAGGTGTGAACGGAGGTGGGGCAGAGCACCATCACCATGAGCACCACCTCGAACACCATCCTCACGACCGGGACGACGATTAGTTGATGAGGGAAGAGGTCCGCCTCAGGCACTCCGGGGCCTCTGCCTTGTAAGCACATGGCCTACTCACCTAGTCGTGAGTTGGGTCGCTGTCGGCGCTCTACACATCTCGGTCGGGTTAATCGAGACGGTCTCTCGCCCATGGGCGCGACCTGCGCCGATAGTGCCACAAACAGCATCAATGTCGTTAGGGGCACCATTCCGGCGCATCATGCTCGCGCGCCGAGAGCGTCGTCGGTCGTGGCGACGTGCAGCGTGTTCAGACTGCGGCCATCGGGCAGCGGAACGGATCAGCAATCACGCCGCTGTCAGTCTCGATTGCTCATCATGCTTCGTGCTACTGCAGTTTCTGGTTGTTGGCTACTTCTCGCGCTAAACTAAGCTCAAGCTCAGTGAGCTTTTCGATCAAGTTCTCCACGATCTCCGCGCAGTCCGAATGCGTCAGCGAATGCACTCCGCGCGATGTCAGTTGGTTCTTGAGGATAGTCGCCATCATGGCTTTGACGCTCATGGACCGGCCTCGTCTGAAAAATCGGATCGTCACAAAATCAATCTGAAGTAGACGTTGAATATGGACGACAAGCAACGGCAAGAAGTTTGGTTCAACCTCCGTACAAGTACGGGCGGCGCTCGCGCTATGTTGCGTTGCGAAGCGCGTTGCCGTTGCAACACCAAAGCAGCGCTTCGCTCCGAATTCGGGACTTACGAAACAATTCGTTAGCTTTTATCTGGCTTGCTAGGTGCGTGCCGATTACCGCCGATTGCGGCACATGGAATGGGAATACCGGCCCCGGCTGTTCCTCCCAACCTGCGGCCGGGGCCGTTTGAACTTGCACTGCACCGTTCAACCCGGTCCACGACAATGTTTAGAGGCATTGCCATCACGCTATTTGGGATTTGGGCTGACCATTCTTTCGCAGCTCGATCAGACGCTCTTCTATGGTCGAAATACTGGCGCCGCGCTCAGGCTTGTGCGGGACATTAGTCGTGGTTCCGGCCTGTAGGTCAGCCGTGCTGCGCTCCTTCGGGCGGGGCATGCGCGAGCTTCCTCGACGGCTACTTCTTCAACAATACCCCTATCGTTCGCGCCATTCGCCTCACTGATCCTGCGTGACGGCCCAGCTCGGCTGCAATCTTCGATACGCCAGCGCCCGTCCGTGCCAGCTTCGACAATTGCTGGACCTCGCGGTCGGTCCATTGCTTTGGCTTCGGCGTTTTCATGGTGCGGTGCTCACCCGTACCAGTTAACCAGCGCGCCTCGTTTCGAACACTTGGGAAATTTACGGGTGGGTCCGTGGGCTGCGATCGAGGTTCACCGAGAAATAGTCGACCACTTCCGTAGCCTCGGCGCCTTGCCTGAAACCCCGCTGTTCTTCGAAATCGACGGAAGGACCATATGGATGAACTGCTGGCGGCGTACAATGACATCACCGCTTCCGGATTGGGCCCC
>NZ_JADPIQ010000084.1:0-222632 GCF_023073015.1 Bradyrhizobium sp. 87 | reverse complement strand
CAACGCAAGCGTCGCCTCAACCGACGCGGCCCGCGCCCACGACATTCGAATCATGGTTGCCCATGGATTCAGAAGCCCGCAACAAAAGCAACTGTAATGCTAGGCGGCTCGGCGACCAAACTTCGATCAGAAGCGAAGCATGACGGCTGCAACATGCTGTAGCAAGCCGTCATCTCGCTTGGACCGAAGGTGGCCGCCCATGAATCTCGAAATGAAACGCGAAGCGCTCCGCGTCGAACCGATCTCGACTTTCCTCGATCGTCGGCAGGCGCCGGTCTCGCCGGTCACGCGCGCCGGCAACATGATCTTCGTCGCCGGCCTGCCGCCATTCGACCCCGAGACGGGCGAGATCGCGGACGTGCCGATCGAACGCCAGAGCGAGCTGATCATGGAGCAGATGAAGCTGTGCCTTGAGACGGCGGGCGCGAGCCTCGACAACGTCATGAAGTGCAACGTCTACTGCACCTCGACCAAGCACTTCGCCGCGTTCAACGCCGTCTATGCGCGCTATTTCCCGCACGATCCGCCGGCGCGGATCTTCGTCTGTACGCGGGAATGGTTCGGCCCCTTCGACGTCGAGATCGACTGCATCGCGATGATGTGAAGGTTAGCGCGCCGCCACTTTTGACGGCGCCTTCGCCTCCGTCCGTCCCGCCACCAGCGCCATCGTCGCCACGCTGACGACGCGCGCGACCACGTCCTCGACATCGTCGAGGTCGCATTTGCCTTCCGACAGTTTCGTCAGCCGCTCGCTCTCGCGGATGGTGTGGTGCGCCATGGCGAGCGCGAAATTCAGGCCCCAGTAAATATCGACGTCGCTGCGGTCGGGCAGGGACCTTCGCATCGCGCCGGCGAATTTGCGCAAATGGTCGATCTCGCGGTTCTTGATGCGGCGGATCGGCGGCACGGATTCGATCGAGGCGCGGATCATGAAGCGCGCCGCGCTCGAGCGCTGGTTCTCGGGGCCAAGGCAGCCGCGCAGCGTCGGGCCGACCAGGGCATGCAGGATTACCTCGATCGGCGCGCGGCCGCCGCCTTGTTCTTCCGCCGCCTTCAATTCGCGCAGACGCTCGCGGTTGGTGGCGATTGAGCGCGTCACGAACAGTTCCGCAATCAACTCGTCCTTCGAGCCGAAATGATAGTTCACCGCCGCGAGGTTGACATTGGCCTCCGCGACGATGTCGCGCAGCGTCACGTCGCCGAACCCGCGATCGGCATAGAGCCGTTCGGCGGCGGCGAGAATGGCAGTCCGGGTATGATCGCTGGCCATGGAAGCCCCTCGGGGAGGGAGTTGCAATTCAAACAGTTGTATGAAACTATCGTTTGAAGGCCGGGAAAGTCAATCCGCAATCGGGACTCGTTCGCAAACGCGCGAATGAGTTCCGAAACGTCCGCAAGCCGCGCATTCGCACTTGCGGGCCGCATAATGCGGGTGGACAGTCCGGCGCAAAACAAGTTCGCCAAAACGAGTTGGCAAAGACGAGGAGCGTCCCATGGATTTCGATCTGTCGCCGAAGCAGAAGGAATGGCTCGACCGCGTGCAGTCCTTCATGGCCAAGCACGTGCGCCCGGCGGTGCCGGTCTATGATGAGCAGGATCGCAGCGGCGAACGCTGGAAGGTGATCCCGGTGCTCGAGGATCTCAAGAAGAAGGCGAAAGCCGAAGGCCTCTGGAACATGTTCATGCCGCCCAACGAGCATGAGGACGACGAATTCCGCGGCGCGGGACTGACCAATCTCGAATACGCGCTGCTCTCCGAGCAGATGGGCCACATCTCCTGGGCTTCGGAAGTCTTCAATTGTTCCGCGCCCGACACCGGCAACATGGAAGTGTTCATGCGCTACGGCTCCAAGGAGCAGAAGCGCAAATGGCTGCGTCCGCTGATGGACGGCGAAATCCGCTCCGCCTTTCTCATGACGGAGCCGGCCGTGGCCTCGTCCGATGCCACCAACATCGAAACCAGCATCGTGAAGGACGGCGACCATTACGTCATCAACGGCCGCAAATGGTGGTCGTCCGGCGTCGGCGATCCCCGCTGCAAGATCGCGATCCTGATGGGCAAGACGGACTTCAAAGCGGCCAAACACCAGCAGCAGTCGCAGATCCTGGTTCCGCTCGACACCCCCGGCATCAAGGTCGAGAAGATGCTGCCCGTGTTCGGCTTCGACGACGCGCCGCACGGCCACGCCCAGGTGCTGCTCGAGAACGTGCGGGTGCCGAAGGAGAACATCCTGCTCGGCGAAGGCCGCGGCTTCGAGATCGCGCAGGGCCGTCTCGGTCCCGGCCGCATCCATCACTGCATGCGCACCATCGGCAAGGCCGAGGAGGCGCTGGAGAAAATGGTGAAGCGGCTCACCTCGCGCACCGCCTTCGGCAAGCGGATCGTCGAGCATTCGGTGTGGGAGCAGCGCATCGGCGAGGCCCGCACCAACATCGAGATGACGCGGCTGTTGTGCCTCAAGGCCGCCGACATGATGGACAAGGTCGGCAACAAGACCGCGCAGGCCGAGATCGCCATGATCAAGGTCGCAGCCCCCAACATGGCGCTGAAGATCATCGACGAGGCGATTCAGGCGTTCGGCGGTGCAGGCGTCTCGGACGAAGCCGGCCTCGCCAAGGACTATGCCCACATCCGCACGCTCCGTCTCGCCGACGGCCCGGACGAGGTGCACAATCGCGCCATTGCCAGGCTCGAGGTTCGGAAGTATGCAAACTCTTCCAGTCATTAAGCGGGAGAGCACGCTGGCGCTCCCGATTTGAAGAAACGACAGGGCATGATCCGTGATCGGATGACCGCTTGACGCAAGTGCGCTGGGGGTTACCGATTAGGATCATGTTCGGACTGAAGAGGGAGCGTCATCGTGGCTGACGGCGTCAGGAAAGACGAAGAGTTCTCGGGCACCAAACCGGTCGAGGAGCGTCATCGCATCGACGAGATGCGGCTCGAAGCCTGGCTGCGCGAGAACATCGAGGGTTATGAGGGACCGCTGGTCGTGCTCCAGTTCAAGGGCGGCCAGTCCAACCCGACCTATCGGCTCGACACGCCGAACCGCTCCTATGTGATGCGCCGAAAACCGTTCGGCAAATTGTTGCCGTCGGCGCACGCGGTCGATCGCGAATATCGCGTGATCGCGGCGCTGGGAAAGCAGGGCTTTCCGGTCGCGAAGGCCTATGCGCTGTGCCAGGACGACAGCATCATCGGTTCGGCCTTCTACATCATGTCGATGGAAGACGGCCGGGTGTTCTGGGATCCGACGCTGCCGAGCCAGACGCGGGATGATCGTCGAAAGATCTTCACCAGCAAGATCGAGACGCTGGCAAAACTCCACATGTTCGATCCCGTCGCGATCGGTCTTGGCGACTTCGGCAAACCCGGCAACTACTTTGCCCGGCAGATCGACCGCTGGACCAAGCAGTACCGCGCGTCCGAGACCCAGACCATTCCGGAGTTCGAGAAGGTCGCCGAATGGTTGCCGAAGACCGTGCCGGAGCAGGCGCGCGTCTCGATCGTCCACGGCGACTATCGCCTCGACAACATGATTTTCCACGCGACGGAACCACGCGTGCAGGCCGTGCTCGATTGGGAATTGTCGACGCTCGGCGATCCCATGGCCGACTTCACCTATCTGCTGATGCAGTGGGTCATGCCCGGCCTGGACGGCGCCGACCTCAAGGCGCTCAACATCCCGAGCGTGGAGGAGGCCGCGCAGATCTATTGCAACGTCACCAAGATGACGGTGCCTGACCTCAACTGGTATTTCGCCTACAACCTGTTCCGTCTCGCCGGCATCACGCAAGGCATCGCCGGCCGGGTCCGCGACGGCACCGCGGCGAATGCCAAGGCGCTGGAGTCAGCCAAGCGCACCGTTCCGCTGTCGAAGGCGTCTTGGGAGTACGCGCAGAAGGCGGGCGCGGTTTAAGGAATCCGAAGGCGCGGCTGACGGCCGCGCCTTTGCTTGCGTTCCTCTCGTGTCTGGACACGGGACAGAATGACGAGAGAGATGCCCGCATGATCGATCACACCACCCTCATCACCTACATCCTCATCGTCCTCGGCTTCGTCTTCATTCCCGGACCGGCGACACTCCTCACCATGGCGCGCGCCGCGAGCTCGGGGACCAGGGTCGGCATCGCGACGGGCGCGGGAATTGCGGCTGGTGACGTGGTCCACACCACCATGGCGATCGTCGGCCTCTCTGCGATCATCGCAACGTCGGCGCTCCTGTTCAGCGTCGTCAAATACGCGGGCGCGGGCTTTCTGATCTATCTCGGCATTCGCGCCATGCTCGACAAGACGCCGCTCGAGGTGAATGGCGGCGCGCCCGCGATCAGCGCAGTACGGGCATTCCGGCAGGCCGTGCTGACCGAGGTGCTGAATCCGAAGACCGCGCTGTTCTTCCTCGCGTTCCTGCCGCAGTTCGTCCGGCCCGAGCATGGTTCGACGACGCTGCAGCTCGCGCTGCTCGGTGCTGTGTTCGTGTTGCTCGGCCTCCTTAGCACGGTGGTGTTCGCCGTCGGCGCCGGCCGTCTCGGCAATTTGCTACGCCGCCATCCAGCCGTCGTGAAATGGCAGGGCAAGGTGGTCGGGACCATCTACTGCGCCGTCGGCGTGCGGCTGGCTTTGCAGGAGCGATGAGGCGCACCGCTCATTCGTAGCCCGGATGAGCGCAGCGATATCCGGGACAGCGGCCCCGCATGTCGCCGCTATGCTCATGCGGACTACGGGTGTC
Source organism: Bradyrhizobium sp. 87 (assembly GCF_023073015.1). Lineage (NCBI taxonomy): Bacteria > Pseudomonadati > Pseudomonadota > Alphaproteobacteria > Hyphomicrobiales > Nitrobacteraceae > Bradyrhizobium > Bradyrhizobium sp. 87. The sequence goes on along the minus strand of NZ_JADPIQ010000084.1, from coordinate 217,902 downwards.
TCCAGACGCTCGTCATTGCGAGCGAAGCGAAGCAATCCAGAATCTTCGCACGGTGGCAGTCTGGATTGCTTCGTCGCAAGAGCTCCTCGCAATGACGCGGAAACACCTTACCCCTTCACGCAATGCGCGATCAGCTTCTCCACGAAGCCTGCGCATTTCTCCAGCTCCGCCATCTCCACGAACTCGTCCGGCGTATGCGCCTGCGCGATCGACCCGGGCCCGATCACCACTGACGGGATATCGGTCATGCTGGCGAACAGGCTCGCCTCGGTGCCGAAGGCGACCTTGGCGTGGTCGTTGCGCCCCGCGAGGCTCTTGGCCAGCGTGACGATGGTGGCGTCGGCGGCGGTGTCGAGGGCGGGATAATCGAGGATCTCTTCGAAGTCGATGCCGCACTCCGGGTGTCGCGCCCTCATCGCCGGCTCGATCTCGGTCTTGGCCCAGGCGACGATCGCATCCGTCACCTCCCTGGATTCGGTTATGCCGATGCCGCGGCATTCGAAATCCACCGTGCAGGTATCGGGCACGATGTTGAGCGCGGCGCCGCCATGCACGATGCTGGTGAGCAGCGTCGAGTGAGGGACATCGTAGAGGCTGTTCGTTGCTTTCGTGCTTGCGAGTTGCAACGCGCGGCGGCGGATTTCGACGATCAGCTCGGCGGCGTATTCGATCGCGTTGACGCCCTCGGGCGCGATCGAGGAGTGGCGGGCGAGGCCCTGGAACGTGGCGCGCACGCCGTGCTTGCCCTTGTGGCCGATGATGACCTTCATCTCGGTCGGCTCGCCGATGAAGGCGCCGAGCGGCTTGATCCGTTTCTTCGCGACCTCGCGCAGCATCGGCCGCACGCCGACGCAACCGATCTCCTCGTCATAGGAGATGGCGAGATGAATCGGCGTTGTCAGCTTCGCCTCCAGCATCTCCGGCACCATGGCAAGGCACACCGCGACGAATCCCTTCATGTCGGTGGTGCCGCGGCCGTAAAGCTTGCCGTCGCGCTCGATCAGCTTGAAGGGATCGTGGCTCCAGTCCTGGCCGACCACAGGCACCACGTCGGTATGTCCCGACAGCACCAGGCCGGGGCGGTCCTCGGGTCCAATGGTGACCCATAGCGCGGCTTTCTGTCCGGTCTCGTCGACGATGCGCTCACTCTTGACGCCGTGTGCGGCGAGATAGCTCTCGATATGCGCGATCAGGGGCAGGTTGGAGCGATGGCTGATCGTGTCGAAGCCGACGAGGTCGGCGAGCAGCTTGCGAATACGGTCGGGTCTTGAGCTTGGCATTGTCACGTTCTTGTCAGGGGGATGGAAGCTGAAGTGCTTGCACGAACCATACCAACGTCGCCTCTGGTAGAGCAAATCAACACAGACCGGTAGCCCGGGTGAGCGAAGCGATACCCGGGACAGCTCGTGGTCGGAATCCCGGATGTCGCTTCGCTCATCCGGGCTACAAGCCCTTGCATTGGCCGACGGGCAAAACACGCGAGCGGCAGGTCAACGCCCGCCGCTGAAAATATTCCACTTTACCGAAATTCGGAAACGGCGTATGTGTCGCCGTAACCCGGCCCAAGGAAGAGGGGCGTATCGCGATCGTCACGAACGCGGGCCGGACAGCGGCGGACGCTGGGCCACACCGGCGCGAATGGTTTCGCAGGGCGGGCAACCGTGAGCGAAGGCGTCGCGCACACGACCGGTGCTGACAGCGTACGGCAAAACCGTGTCGTCCTGACGCCCGGGGTCTGTGCGTCAAGTCTTGTGGTGATGTGGCGGCCCGACCGGGTTCGCGCATCAGCCATCCATGAGGCGACGGGGGCAATAGTGCATCGCTCCCCGGGGAGAGCACGGCATAAGCCGTAAAACCGCTGCGCAGGGAAGGCCGGACGTTTTGGCTTCACCTGTATGCCGCTGTGCAGATTTTTTACTGCAACTTCGCACAGTGGACCGCGGGTGCCAGCCGGCGCCCGGTCTTCCCTGCGCCCTCTTTCATTCGAGGGTGAGGCGACCAAGCAAAGCTCGGGCGAACAAGCCGCGAGAGGGCGAAGGTGTGTCTGCGAACGGGAATGCGAATGGAAGCGCGACCCTGCCACCCACAGACTCCGTCATTGCGAGCACAGACTCCGTCATTGCGAGCACAGCGAAGCAATCCAGGCTGACGCCGCGGAAAGACTCTGGATTGCTTCGCTGTGCTCGCAATGACGATGCTGAAGCAGTTGCGCGCCAAAACTTCTGTCTCGTGCCCCGGACGCAGCGCAGCAGCGTGAGAAAGCTGCAGCGCCTCCGGGACGCGAGAGTGCGTGAACTAAACCGGCTTCCCCGTATACGGCATCGACGCCGTCAGTCCGCCGTCCACCGGGAAGGCCTGGCCATTGACGTACGACGCCTCGTCGCTGGCCAAGAACAGTCCCATCGCGGCGAGCTCGTGCGGCTGGCCGGGGCGCTTGAGCGGATTGAGCTGGCCGATCTTGTCGGCGGTGCCGCGCTCCTTGGCGCGGTCGAAGATCGGCTTGGTCATGCCGGTCTCGATCAGGCCCGGGCACACCGCGTTGATGCGCACACCGGTGCCGGTGAGCGAATAGGCGGTGGTCTGCACCAGGGAGATGACGCCGGCCTTGCTCGCGGCATAGGGATGTCCGCTGGCGCCGGCCTTGAGGCCCGCGACGGACGCGGTGAGCACGATCGCGCCGGACTGCTGCTTCACCATGTGCGGCATCGCATGCTTCACCGCGAGAAACGGCCCGATCAGGTTGATGCGCAAGACTTCCTGCCATTGCTCGACGGTCTGCTCGCCGAGCGGAACGAGTCCGCCGGAGACGCCGGCATTGGCCCAGATCACGTCGAGCCGGCCGTGCGTCTTCACCGCCTTGTCGATCACGGCCATGACGTCCTTTTCGGAGCCCGCATCCGCCATCATGGCTTCCGCGACACCGCCGGCCTTCTTCACCTCGTCGACCGTCTCCTTCACCGCCTCGCTGCGATCGACCGCGATTAGCTTGGCGCCTTCCCTGGTGAACAGCAGCGCGGCCGCGCGGCCGATGCCGCTGCCGGCACCGGTGATGATGACGGATTTGCCTTGCAGACGGCCCATGCGGTTTCTCCCTTTGGTTCGCGCGCGACGCTTGCCGCGCGACGGAATTTCAAACAAGATTTCAAACGGTAAAGTGTCTTGAGACACGTTCGCTACTGACGTACAGCGACATCAGACGGGATGGAAGGGTTTCGATGGCAGGTGCAGACAAGCCCAAAGTGGTCACGACACGCTGGTGGTGGGTCCGTCACGCGCCCGTGCGCAATGACGGTGGCAACATCTACGGTCAGTCCGATCTCGCCTGCGACACCAGCGATACCTACGTCTTCAATGCTGTTGCCAAGGTGCTGCCACGCAAGGCGGTCTGGTATTCGAGCAATCTGATGCGCACCCATCAGACCGCCGAAGCGATCTGGGCGGCCGGATTCCCGAGGCCTGCATCGATGAAATGGGAGGCGGACCTCGCCGAACAAAACCTCGGCCGTTGGCAGGGCATGAACCGCGCCGAGTTCATCGCCAGCCGTCCCGTCGGCTCGAGCTGGTTTGCCGACATCAACGAGCCTGCACCCGGCGGCGAAAGCTTCATGGACCTCTACAACCGCACCCGCCGCACCATCGAGCGGATCAACAATGAGGCCGCCGGGCAGGACGTGATCGCGGTCGCACATGGCGGCACCATCAAGGCAGCGCTGGGGCTGGCGCTCGACAATCAGCCGGAGCGAGGGCTCGCGTTCGATATCGACAATTGCTCTGTGACGCGGCTCGACTATTTCGCAAGCCCCGAACGCAATGTCTGGCGGCTGCCGATGGTGAACCAGCAGCCGTGGATCGCGGACGATGCGCATGCGGCGATGCATCAACCCGCGGGACCGGAAGTCAAGAAGCTCGCCTGAGCAATTGCCCGGTCGCGCGGACGCGGCGTAAGCTTCAAGCAATCAAAACGTACTCTGGGAGAGAAACATGACCTTGTTCGACATGAAGGGGAAAGTCGCCGTCATCACTGGTTCGACGCGCGGCATTGGGCTTGCGATCGCCGAGCGCATGGCCGAGCACGGCGCCAAGGTGGTGATCTCCTCGCGCAAGGCCGACGTTTGCGACCAGGTCGCCAAGAGGATCAACGACAAGTTCGGCAAGGGCACGGCGGTGGCGATCGCCGCCAACATCTCGTCGAAGGAAAATCTGCAGAACCTCATCGACGAGAGCAACCGCGCCTTCGGCAAGATCGACGTGCTGGTCTGTAACGCCGCGTCGAACCCGTATTACGGCCCGCTCGCCGGCATCTCGGACGATCAGTTCAGGAAGATCCTGGACAACAACATCGTCGCCAACAACTGGCTGATCTCGATGGTGGTGCCGCAGATGATCGAGCGCAAGGATGGCTCGATCATCATCGTCTCCTCGATCGGCGGCCTGAAAGGCTCGACCATCCTCGGCGCCTACGCGATCTCGAAAGCCGCCGACATGCAGCTCGCGCGCAATTTGGCCTGCGAATATGGCCCGCACAATATCCGCGTGAACTGCATCGCGCCCGGCCTGATCAAGACCGATTTCGCGAAAGCGTTGTGGGACAATCCGGAGAACCTGAAAGCCTCGACTGCGCGTTCGCCGCTGCTGCGCATCGGCATCCCCGACGAGATCGCGGGCGCCGCGGTGTTCCTGGGCTCGAAGGCCGGCGACTTCATGACCGGCCAGACCATGGTGATCGACGGCGGCGCGACGATCAGTTGAGGCCCCCAATAGGTGTCATCGCCCGTGAAGGCGGGCGATCCAGTACTCCGCGGCCTTCGTTGGAGAGCTCGCTCTCGCCACATCCGCCCCGGAGTACTGGATGCCCCGGTCAAGCCGGGGCATGACAGCGAAAATGTGATGCAGCGCCGCGCATAGCGGCGCCGCCTCAATCCACCGCCGCGTACACCAGATCCCGCACCAGCGTACGCGTATGATCGCGCTGCCCCGGGCCCTGGCTCATGAACACGACGAACAGATCCTCCTTCGGATCGATCCAGAAGAACGTCCCCGCGATGCCGCTCCAGAAAAACTGGCCGACGCTGCCGGGGAAGGGCGCGATGCCGGCTTCGCGCCGCACCGCGAACCCGAGGCCGAAACCATGGCCAGGCGACAGCAGCGTGCCGTTGGTCACGACGTTCGGGCCGAGATGATCGGAGGCCATCAGCTCCAGCGTCTTGCGGCCGATGATCCTGTTGCCGTCGAGCGTGCCGCCATTGCGCAGCATCAGCGCGAAGCGGGCATAGTCCATCGTGGTGGAGACGAGGCCGCCGCCGCCGGACTCCATGATGGGCTGCTCGAGCATGTTGAACAGCGCGACCTTGTCGCCGGTCCAGGGATCGGCCGCGAATGGCTCGGCGAGCCTGTTGGCATTGACCTCCGCTGTCGCAAAGCCGGTCTCGGCCATCTGCAAGGGCGTGAGAATGCGCTCGGTGAGGTACGTGCCGAGCGACTTGCCGCTGACGACCTCGATGATGCGCCCGAGGATGTCGGTGGAGCGGCTGTAGTTGAACTCGTCGCCGGGGTGACAGACCAGCGGGAAGCTCGCGACCAGGGCGGCGTGCTCGGCATTGGTGATCTTGCGGCTGCGCACCCGCGAGTCCTGATAGATCTTGTGCACGGGGCCGTCGCCCTGGTGCTCGTAGGTCAGGCCGGAGGTGTGGCGGAGCAGGTCCTGCACCGTCATCGGGCGCTTCGGCGGAACCAGTTCCAGCTTGCCGCCGCTGACCACGCCGACCTTCTGGTTGGCGAACTCCGGGATGAATTTCGCGACGGGGTCGGCAAGGAGCAGGTGGCCGTCCTCGACCAGCGTCATGACGCCGACCGACACGATCGGCTTGGTCATCGAGAAAATGCGGAAGATCGAATCATGCGCCATCGGCGCCGCGCCCGTCGGGCTCTGTTTCCCGAGCGCCTCAAACCATCCGACCTGACCGTGCCGTGCCACCAGCACGGTGACGCCCGGCACGGTTCCCTTGTCGATCTCGCGCTTGAAGGCGTCCGACATGGTCTCGAGGCGAGGGCGCGACAGCCCGAGCGTCTCGGGGCGGGATTCCGGCAGAGGCGGGGTCTTCGCGGCGATCGAGGGGCGAGGGGCGGCTGTCGCGGACGCTTGGGCAGTCATGGGTACTCCCGGTGCTTATTATTGTTCGGAGCGGACTGTGGCCCAGAAGGCGCGGCACAAACAAGCGAAGCCAGCGCGCTTCACCCTTGCAATCCGGCCTTGCAATCCGGCCGCCCCTTGTGCTTCAAAGCGGCCTGATCCGCGCGGCAACGCAGGGTCCGTAGGAGTGTAGCTCAATTGGTAGAGCACCGGTCTCCAAAACCGGGGGTCGCAGGTTCGAGCCCTGCCACTCCTGCCAACCAATCAAACACTTAACTGGGATGTGGGCGATTAGCCGTCGGCTGGATATTGCTGGATGGCGCAGCCCTAGGCGATGATCTGCCGTTTCCAGATCGCCTCCGAAGGGCGATGTCGGCCACGGAATCTGCGCCGGAAGCCACGGCGTCCTCTGCTCCACGATATCGGCGACGAATGCCTCGGCCTGACGCCGAAACGCCCAACCTTGCCGCGAGACAATTCCGTGGGTTGTCCTTGCTGATGGAGAACGACCTCCGCCTCCTGCTCGGCAAAAGGCGGTGGCAATTCGATGGTCAGCGCGCCCAGCTCGAACGCGTTGCTCAGCCCCTCGCGCCAGACGCCTTTGGATCCATTCGCGAGCTGCAGCGCGCAGGCGACGCCGTCGAGTCGAGTGTCACGGTCGCCGCGCCCGAGCTCTCGATGTTGCTTTCGGCGACTGCCGGCGGCGATCCGAGCACGTAGCGCGCGAGGTTGATGATATGGCTGAACACGTGTCGTAGCCGGCTCGCATCGTGCCCGGCAGTTCGGCGGCGGAATTGAAATTCCCGAACGTCGGCAAGACGTCCTGACGTTCGTATTAGTTGAAGAGCTTGTCCTCAGCCATGCCGCGACCCTGCGGCCGACTGGAGGCGGCTATTTCGCCGAGGGCGGAAAGTTCGTTGTGCCGTTGCCGAGCATTTCGACGATCGATCGGGCCGACTGACCTTGAGGGGGTCGCCAAAAGGGGCTGCAGGTGAGGGGCCCCGGTGGTCTCGTTCTGCGAGGAACCGGCTGAGGCGCTGGGACTGCGCTTTGCAGGCGGCAGATAAGCCCTTGATCGGCCTGATCTCTGGTCGTTCGCCCGCGGAGGTCGTTTTGGGCGCGCGGGCCCTCTCTATCTTGACCTTTGGTCCCATCCGAAGTAGATACCGCGCACTCGCAGCCGGCCCGTTAGACGCGGATTTCCGGCGCGGCTTTGAATCCCCGAACAATCGAGCCCGATTTCCGGCTCATCCTTCGACAGAGGGCTGGGCCAACGGCGGCTGTTCGGATCCCTGAAATTCATTCGCGTCTGTCGACGGACGTTGGACATCAAACGATGGCAGTCAGCCCGTTCAAGTTCTTGCAGGAAGTCCGCTCGGAGACCGCCAAGGTCACCTGGCCGACCCGCCGCGAGACCACGATCACCACCATCATGGTGTTCGTCATGGTCGCCGTGGCCTCGATCTTCTTCTTCGCCGCCGACCAGATCATCCGCGTCCTCATCACCTTCCTTCTGGGCATTCACTGATGGCAACAGCAACGGCTCAATTGTCTGACAAGCGCTGGTACATCGTCCACGCCTATTCGAACTTCGAGAAGAAGGTCGCCGAATCGATCCGCGAGCAGGCCAAGCAGCGCGGGCTCGAGGAGCTGTTCGAGCTGGTGCTGGTTCCGACCGAGAAGGTCACGGAAGTGCGCCGCGGCCGCAAGATCGACGCCGAGCGCAAGTTCTTCCCGGGCTACGTGCTGGTGAAGATGAAGCTGACCGACGAGGCGTTTCATCTGATCAAGAACACGCCGAAGGTGACCGGCTTCCTCGGCGCGGAAAACAAGCCGATGCCGATCTCGGAAGCCGAGGCCATGCGCATTCTGCACCAGGTGCAGGAGGGCGTGGAACGGCCGAAGGCGTCGGTGTCGTTCGAGATCGGCGAGAACGTGCGCGTGGCCGATGGCCCGTTTGCCTCGTTCTCGGGTGTGGTTGAGGAAATCGACGAGGCGCGCTCGCGCGTGAAGGTCGCGGTGTCGATCTTCGGCCGCGCCACGCCGGTCGAACTGGAATTCGGTCAGGTCGAGAAGGTCTGATCGGGTAGGCGTGAGGCTTCGGTCTCGCGTAACAAGAGGCCGTGGGAGGGAGAGGGCGGTCGCCAGCCGCCTCCGACCCAGACCACGAACCTGAAACCGCCGGCCCAGGCCGGCCCAACAGGAGTGATACATGGCAAAGAAAGTGACCGGATACCTGAAGCTTCAGGTCCCGGCCGGTGCGGCGAATCCTTCGCCCCCGATCGGTCCCGCGCTCGGTCAGCGCGGTCTCAACATCATGGAGTTCTGCAAGGCGTTCAACGCCCAGACCCAGAAGGAAGAGAAAAACACCCCGATTCCCGTCGTGATTACGATCTACGCCGATCGTTCCTTCACGTTCGAGATGAAGACGCCGCCGATGTCCTTCTTCCTCAAGCAGGCTGCCAAGATCCAGTCCGGCTCCAAGGCGCCGGGCCGTGACAAGGCGGGTGCGGTGACCAAAGCGCAGGTGCGCGAGATCGCCGAGAAGAAGATGAAGGATCTCAATTGCGATTCCATCGAAGCGGCCATGAAGATGGTCGAGGGCTCTGCCCGCTCGATGGGTCTGGAAGTGGCAGGGTAAGCGGTCATGGCAATCGGAAAACGTTTGAACAAAGCCCGCGAAGGTATTGATCGCGAAAAGCTTTACCCGCTCGCAGACGCCATCAAGATGGTCAAGGAACGCGCGAAAGCGAAGTTCGACGAGACCATCGAGGTCGCGATCAATCTCGGCGTCGATCCGCGTCACGCCGACCAGATGGTCCGCGGCGTTGTGACCCTGCCGAACGGCACCGGCCGTACGCTCCGCGTCGGCGTGTTCGCCCGCGGCGCCAAGGCCGACGAGGCCAAGGCTGCCGGAGCCGACGTCGTCGGCGCCGAGGACCTGGTCGAGAAGGTGCAGAACGGCACGATCGATTTCGATCGTTGTATTGCGACCCCCGACATGATGCCGCTGGTCGGTCGTCTCGGTAAGGTGCTGGGCCCGCGCGGCCTGATGCCGAACCCGAAGATCGGCACCGTGACCATGGACGTCACCGGCGCCGTGAAGGGCGCCAAGGGCGGCTCGGTCGAGTTCCGCGTCGAGAAGGCCGGCATCCTGCAGGCTGGCGTCGGCAAGGCCTCGTTCACCGAGGAAAAACTGGTCGAAAACATCAAGGCCTTGGCTGACGCTGTCTCCAAGGCCAAGCCGGCCGGTTCCAAGGGCACCTACATCCAGCGCGTTGCGGTGTCCTCGTCGATGGGCCCCGGCGTGAAGGTCGAGCCGGGCACCATTCTCGGCTAAGGTTTGCAAATGACATGAGGCGAGGGGCGGAATTGGGCAACCGATTCCGCCCCTCGTCGTTTGTGACGGCGTTCACCGGAAACAAGAACAATGACTGACAAGGTCCTGATCTACTCGCGCTTTCCCAAGACGATGATGGCGCGCTTCGCCGAGCGGTTCGAGCTGCTCGACACCGGCGGCAAGCCGGCGCGGGAGATGTTTTCGGCCGACGCGCTCGGCGATATCCGTGCAGTGCTCACCGCCGGCGGAACGCCGCTGGGCGCGGAGGCGATGGACCTGTTTCCCAAGCTCGGTGCCATCGTCTGCTACGGCACCGGCTATGACGGTGTTGACCTGAAGGCCGCTGCTGCCCGCAATATTGCGGTCGGACATAGCCCGGGTGCCAATGCGGCCTCCGTCGCCGACATCGCGATGACCCTGATGCTCGCGGCGACGCGGCGAATCCTGGTGGCCGACCAGTACGTCCGAAGCGGCGATTGGGCCGCGTCAAAGCCCTCGCCGATGATGCGCCCGCAGGCCGGGATGCCGGGCCGCCGCATCGGGGTCTACGGCATGGGCGAGATCGGCCGCAAGATCGCAGCGCGCTGCGCGTCCTTCGAGAGCGAGATCGGCTATTTCAGCCGCAGCAGGTACGATCTGCCCTATCAATATTTCCCGACCTTGGAGGCGCTGGCCGACTGGTGCAGCGTGCTGATGATCGCGGTCCGGGCAGGAGCCGAGACCCAGCATGCCGTCAGCGCCGATATCCTCAAGCGCCTCGGGGCGGACGGCTATGTCGTCAACATCTCCCGCGGCTCGGTGATCGATGAGAAAGCCCTGGTGCTGGCGCTCACCCAGAAGACCATCGCTGGAGCCGGTCTCGATGTCTATGACAAGGAACCGCACGCTCCTGACGCGCTGACGGCACTGCCCAACGTCGTGTTCTCCCCCCATATTGGCGGCCACACCCTGGAATCGCACGTCGCCATGCAGAACTGCGTGCTGGCGAACCTGACCGCGTTTTTCGAGGGCAAGAAGTTGCCTTACGCGGTCAAATGAGCGGAAACCGGCCCTTTTCGGCCATGGTTAAGCGCGAGCGGCAACGGATTGGAACTGGTGTGAATTTTGCTCTTGGCAAGCAGGCCCCGAGCGGTTAAAGAACCGCTTCCGGACGTGCCGGCCTCGGCTGGCGCGTTCGTGCACGCATTCCGAAAACAAGCGATGGAGATCATTCCTTTTCAGGGCGTCCGTGAGGATTTGCTGGAAAGGGAGGGAAAACCGTCGGGTGTGGGGTGCGGGCAGAGGTCGGGCGGTTCGCCGGCTGACCTTGTCCTGTCCAAGACTGCAGGCGCCCGCGGGGAATTCCGATTTCTCAACGGCTTAATCGCATGGCCTGCATAGACGGGTGAAGACCGGATTTCACTTCGTGGCCACCTTAGGGTCGGTTGCGGAATGGGTTTGGTTCGGACCTCGACACGCCGTGGGCTCTAACGGGCTCTCGGAGGGCAGGCTTTGAATTGTCGTCTTGCCCGGCGTGTCCGATGGGTTTGGCCCTGAGGTTCAGGTTTGGGCGGGACGATGGGTGCAACCCGGCGGTCCCGCTTTCGCGATGACCGCCAACCGGAAAGAGCTTGCTGTGGAACGAGCGGCAAAAAAGGAAGCGGTCGAACAGCTCAATGGGGTCTTCAAGACCACGAGCGTCGCGGTCGTTGCCCAATATTCCGGCCTGACCGTTGCCCAGATGCAGAAGCTGCGCTCGCAGATGAAGCAGGCTGGCGCCTCGGTGAAGGTCTCGAAGAACCGTCTCGCCAAAATTGCTCTTGAAGGCACTGACGTCGTTGCCATCGGCCCCATGCTGAAGGGACCGACCGTGATCGCCACTTCGGACGATCCGGTAGCGGCGCCAAAGGTCGCCGTCGAATTCGCCAAGGCGAACGAAAAGTTCGTCATCATTGGCGGCTCGATGGGAACGACCGTCCTGAATGTCGACGGCGTGAAGGCACTTGCCTCGCTGCCGTCGCTTGACGAACTGCGCGCCAAGATCGTCGGCCTGCTTGTGGCCCCGGCGACCAAGATCGCTCAGCTCGCCAACGCGCCCGCGGGCAAGCTCGCGCGTGTCATTCAGGCTTATGCCTCAAAGAGCGAAGCGGCCTGACGCCCTTCGCAAAACTCAAACCCGAACCAGACTTACATTCAAGGAAACTGAACAATGGCTGACCTGCAGAAGATCGTTGACGACCTCTCGAGCCTCACCGTGCTCGAAGCTGCCGAACTCGCGAAGCTCCTCGAAGAGAAGTGGGGCGTTTCGGCTGCCGCGGCTGTCGCCGTGGCCGGCCCGGCTGGTGGTGGCGCTGCCGCCGCTCCGGCCGAAGAGAAAACCGAGTTCACGGTCGTTCTTGCCGCTGCCGGCGACAAGAAGATCGAGGTCATCAAGGAAGTCCGCGCCATCACCGGCCTGGGCCTGAAGGAAGCAAAGGACCTCGTCGAGGGCGCGCCGAAGCCTGTCAAGGAAGGCGTGAACAAGGACGAAGCCGAGAAGCTCAAGGCCCAGCTCGAGAAGGCTGGCGCGAAGGTCGAGCTCAAGTAAGCAGCGCTTACTGACACGAGATCCCGGTGAGCATCATCGCAACCGGGGTCTCGGTCCGCTCCCTGAAAGGGCGGGCCAGATGCAAAAGGCGTGCGACGGAACGACCCGACGCAGGCCGAACACGAAAAAGTGTGGGGATTTGAGGGTTTGTCCCTCGAATCTGCACTAATGTCGCCCCATATCGGGTCGGCAGCACGAAAGCGCGGTGGGCAGGGATGCCGCATTCCCTGTAAGCCGTTGGGAGAGCAAGCTATTTCGGGCTTTTGCAGTCCGTGAAGAGGTTGGTTGTGACGGGCGGGCGCGCTCCTGCGCCCCGCGCGTCGTTTTGCGTTTTGAAGGTCTGAAGAACAGATTCAGGACATTCCTACCTGAAACTGAGTCTCCGGCCCCCAAGACGGGTTCGAAAAATTCAACCCGGGGAGCGGCGGTCGCCGCGTTCCGGAGGGCGCGCCCAAATCGGGCGACGAAAATGAGAGGCCACGATGGCGCAGCAGACATTCACCGGTCGCAAACGCGTTCGCAAGTTCTTCGGACACATCAAGGAAGTCGCCGAGATGCCGAACCTCATCGAGGTTCAGAAGGCGTCCTATGACCAGTTCTTGATGGTCGACGAGCCCCAGGGCGGTCGATCGGACGAGGGCTTGCAGGCGGTGTTCCGCTCGGTGTTCCCGATCTCCGACTTCTCGGGCACCTCGATGCTGGAATTCGTCCGCTACGAGTTCGAGCCGCCGAAATACGACGTCGACGAGTGCCGCCAGCGCGGCATGACCTTCGCGGCCCCCCTCAAGGTGACGCTACGCCTCATCGTGTTCGATATCGACGAGGAAACCGGCGCGAAGTCGGTCAAGGACATCAAGGAGCAGGACGTCTACATGGGCGACATCCCGCTCATGACGATGAACGGCACCTTCATCGTCAACGGCACCGAGCGCGTCATCGTCTCGCAGATGCACCGTTCGCCGGGCGTGTTCTTCGACCACGACAAGGGCAAGACCCATTCGTCGGGCAAGCTGCTGTTCGCCGCTCGCGTGATCCCATATCGCGGCTCCTGGCTCGACATCGAGTTCGACGCCAAGGACATCGTCTATGCGCGTATCGACCGTCGCCGCAAGCTTCCGGTGACGTCGCTGATGTTCGCGCTTGGTCTCGACGGCGAGGCGATCCTCAGCACCTTCTACAAGAAGATCCAGTACAAGCGGATCAAGGAAGGCTGGCGCGTTCCGTTCGACGCCAATCGTTTCCGCGGCTACTCGACCATCAACGACCTGATCGACGCCGATACCGGCAAGGTCGTGCTCGAAGCCGGCAAGAAGCTCACCGTGCGCGGTGCGCGTCAGATGCAGGAGAAGGGGCTGAAGGCGCTGCGCCTCTCGGATGCTGAGCTCGTCGGCAACTACATCGCCGAGGACCTCGTCAATCCCAAGACCGGCGAGATCCACGCGGAAGCCGGTGAAGAGATCACCGACAAGTCGATCAAGGTTCTCAACGAGCACGGCTACAAGGAGCTGCCGCTGCTCGACATCGACCACGTCAATGTCGGCGCCTACATCCGCAACACCCTCGCGGCCGACAAGAACATGACGCGCGAGGACGCGCTGTTCGACATCTACCGCGTGATGCGTCCCGGCGAGCCGCCGACGCTGGATTCGGCGCAGGCAATGTTCCAGTCACTGTTCTTCGACGCCGAGCGCTACGACCTCTCGGCGGTCGGTCGCGTCAAGATGAACATGCGCCTCGACCTCGATGCGCCCGACACCCAACGCACGCTCCGCAAGGAAGACATCCTCTCCGTCATCAAGACGCTGGTGGATTTGCGCGACGGCAAGGGCGAGATCGACGACATCGACCATCTCGGCAACCGCCGTGTGCGTTCGGTCGGCGAGCTCATGGAGAACCAGTACCGCATCGGCTTGCTCCGCATGGAGCGCGCGATCAAGGAGCGCATGTCTTCGGTCGACATCGACACGGTCATGCCGCAGGACCTGATCAACGCCAAGCCGGCGGCCGCCGCCGTGCGCGAGTTCTTCGGCTCCTCGCAGCTCTCGCAGTTCATGGACCAGACCAACCCGCTGTCGGAGATCACCCACAAGCGCCGCCTGTCGGCACTTGGACCGGGCGGTCTGACCCGCGAGCGCGCCGGCTTCGAGGTCCGCGACGTGCATCCGACGCATTACGGCCGCATCTGCCCGATCGAGACGCCGGAAGGTCCGAACATCGGCCTGATCAACTCGCTCGCGACCTTCGCGCGCGTGAACAAGTACGGCTTCGTCGAGACGCCTTACCGCAAGGTCAAGGACGGCCGCGTCACCGACGAGGTCGTGTACCTCTCGGCGATGGAAGAGGGCCGCTACACGGTCGCGCAGGCCAACGTGCCGCTCGATCCGAAGGGCCGCTTCACCGAAGATCTCGTGGTCTGCCGTCACGCCGGCGAAGTCTTGCCGGTCACCCCGGACAAGGTCGACTACATGGACGTGTCGCCGAAGCAGCTCGTTTCGGTCGCGGCCGCGCTGATCCCGTTTCTCGAGAACGACGACGCCAACCGCGCGCTGATGGGCTCGAACATGCAGCGCCAGGCGGTGCCGCTGGTTCGCGCCGAAGCGCCGTTCGTCGGCACCGGCATGGAAGGCGTGGTTGCGCGTGACTCGGGTGCTGCGATCGCGGCGCGCCGTTCGGGCGTGATCGACCAGATCGACGCCACCCGCGTCGTGATCCGCGCCACGGAAGATCTCGATCCGACCAAGTCGGGCGTCGATATCTACCGGCTGATGAAGTACCAGCGCTCCAACCAGTCGACCTGCATCAACCAGCGTCCGCTGGTGAAGGTCGGCGACATTGTCAAGAAGGGCGACATCATCGCCGACGGTCCGTCGACCGATCTCGGCGAGCTCGCGCTCGGCCGGAACGTGCTCGTCGCGTTCATGCCGTGGAACGGCTACAACTTCGAAGACTCGATCCTGCTCTCCGAGCGGATCGTGAAGGAAGACGTGTTTACCTCAATTCATATCGAAGAATTCGAGGTAATGGCCCGCGACACCAAGCTCGGACCCGAGGAAATCACCCGCGACATTCCGAACGTCTCGGAAGAAGCGCTGAAGAACCTCGACGAAGCCGGCATCGTGTACATCGGCGCGGAAGTACGCGCCGGTGACATCCTGGTCGGCAAGATCACGCCGAAGGGCGAAAGCCCGATGACGCCGGAAGAAAAGCTCCTGCGCGCCATCTTCGGCGAGAAGGCTTCCGACGTCCGCGACACCTCGCTGCGCGTTCCTCCGGGCGTGCAGGGCACCATCGTCGAAGTGCGCGTGTTCAACCGGCACGGCGTCGACAAGGACGAGCGTGCGCTGGCGATCGAGCGGGAAGAGATCGAGCGTCTGGCCAAGGACCGCGACGACGAGCAGGCGATCCTGGACCGCAACGTCTACAACCGTCTTGCCGAGCTGCTCGAAGGACGGCAGGGCATCGCCGGTCCGAAGGGCTTCAAGAAGGACACCAAGATCACCCGTGCGGTGCTCGAGGAGTACCCGAAGTCGCAGTGGTGGCTGTTCGCTTCGCCGAACGACAAGCTGATGGCCGAGATCGAGGCCATGCGGAAGCAGTACGACGAGTCGAAGAAGGGGCTGGAACAGCGCTTCCTCGACAAGGTCGAAAAGCTTCAGCGCGGTGACGAATTGCCGCCCGGCGTGATGAAGATGGTCAAGGTCTTCGTCGCGGTGAAGCGCAAGATCCAGCCCGGCGACAAGATGGCCGGCCGCCACGGCAACAAGGGCGTGGTGTCGAAGATCGTGCCGATCGAGGACATGCCGTTCCTCGAAGACGGTACGCATGCCGACATCGTGCTCAATCCGCTCGGCGTGCCATCGCGCATGAACGTCGGACAGATCCTCGAGACCCATCTCGGCTGGGCCTGTGCCGGCCTCGGCAAGCGTATCGGCCAGACGGTCGATGCCTATTTGTCGAAGCAGGACATCCGGCCGCTGAAGGAAACCTTGAAGAAGGTCTACGGCGAGGACGAGACGATCAAGTCGCTCAACGACAACGAGTTGATCGAGCTCGGCCACAATCTGAGCCGCGGCGTTCCGATCGCGACGCCGGTGTTCGACGGCGCCAAGGAAGCCGACATCGAGGAGATGCTGAAGCTTGCCGGTCTGGACGCTTCGGGCCAGTCGACCGTCTATGACGGCCGCACCGGCGACGCCTTCGACCGCAAGGTGACGGTGGGCTACATCTACATGCTCAAGCTGCACCATCTCGTCGACGACAAGATCCACGCGCGTTCGATCGGTCCGTACTCGCTCGTTACCCAGCAGCCGCTGGGCGGCAAGGCGCAGTTCGGCGGTCAGCGCTTCGGCGAAATGGAAGTGTGGGCGCTCGAGGCTTACGGCGCGGCGTACACGCTCCAGGAGATGCTGACCGTGAAGTCGGACGACGTCGCCGGCCGTACCAAGGTGTACGAGGCGATCGTGCGTGGCGACGACACCTTCGAGGCCGGTATTCCGGAATCGTTCAACGTGCTGGTCAAGGAAATGCGCTCGCTCGGCCTCAACGTCGATCTGCACAATTCCAAGGTCGGACCGGGGACGGCGGAAGCGGCCGAGTAATACGACCCTCATGCCCGGCCTGAATGGCCGGGCATCGGCGCCCAGTCCTGGAATCGCGAGGGCAGGGCGCCCCGCATAGTGATTTTCGAATTTGCTGCCGGAGGCGACCGGCACGCGAGGAGAAGACGATGAACCAAGAAATTATGAATCTCTTTAATCCGACGACGCCGGCTCAGGTCTTCGACCAGATCCGGATCTCGATCGCGAGCCCCGAGAAGATTCTGTCCTGGTCGTACGGCGAGATCAAGAAGCCGGAAACCATCAACTACCGTACCTTCAAGCCCGAGCGCGACGGCCTATTCTGCGCCCGCATCTTCGGGCCGATCAAGGACTACGAGTGCTTGTGCGGCAAGTACAAGCGCATGAAGTACAAGGGCATCATCTGCGAGAAGTGCTCGGTCGAGGTCACGCTGTCGCGCGTCCGGCGCGAGCGCATGGGCCATATCGAGCTCGCGGCCCCCGTCGCCCACATCTGGTTCCTGAAGTCGCTGCCCTCGCGCATCGGCCTCCTGCTCGACATGACGTTGAAGGATCTCGAGCGGATCCTCTATTTCGAATATTACGTCGTGCTCGAGCCGGGCCTCACCGCGCTGAAGGACCGTCAGCTCTTGTCGGAAGACGAGTATCTGAAGGCGCAGGACGAATACGGCCAGGATTCCTTTACCGCCATGATCGGCGCGGAAGCGATTCGCGAGCTGCTCAAGGGCATGGACCTCGAGAAGCTCGAGCTGACCTTGCGTGCGGAGATGCAGGAGACCGACTCCGACATCAAGCACAAGAAGCTCGCCAAGCGCCTGAAGATCGTGGAAGCGTTCCGCCACTCCGGCAACAAGCCGGAATGGATGATCATGACGGTGGTTCCGGTGATTCCGCCGGACCTGCGTCCGCTGGTGCCGCTGGATGGCGGCCGCTTCGCGACCTCGGACCTCAACGATCTCTACCGCCGCGTCATCAACCGCAACAACCGCCTGAAGCGGCTGATGGAGCTGCGCGCGCCGGACATCATCATCCGCAACGAGAAGCGCATGCTTCAGGAGGCTGTCGACGCGCTGTTCGACAACGGCCGCCGTGGCCGCGTCATCACCGGTGCCAACAAGCGTCCGCTGAAGTCGCTCGCCGACATGCTCAAGGGCAAGCAGGGCCGGTTCCGTCAGAACCTGCTCGGCAAGCGCGTCGACTATTCGGGCCGTTCGGTGATCGTGGTCGGTCCCGAGCTGCGCCTGCATCAGTGCGGTCTGCCGAAGAAGATGGCGCTCGAACTGTTCAAGCCGTTCATCTACTCGCGGCTTGACGCCAAGGGCCTGTCCACCACCGTGAAGCAGGCCAAGAAGCTGGTCGAGAAGGAGCGGCCCGAGGTCTGGGACATCCTGGACGAGGTCATCCGCGAGCATCCCGTGCTGCTCAACCGCGCACCGACGCTGCATCGCCTCGGCATCCAGGCGTTCGAGCCCGTGCTGATCGAGGGCAAGGCGATCCAGCTCCACCCGCTGGTCTGCGCCGCGTTCAACGCCGACTTCGACGGCGACCAGATGGCCGTGCACGTTCCGCTGTCGCTGGAAGCGCAGCTGGAAGCGCGCGTCCTGATGATGTCGACCAACAACATCCTGCATCCGGCGAACGGCCAGCCGATCATCGTGCCGTCGCAGGACATCGTGCTCGGTCTCTACTACGTCTCCATCATGCGCGAAGGCCTGCCCGGCGAGGGCAAGATCTTCGGCGAGATGGCGGAGCTCGAGCACGCGCTGCACGCGAAGGTCATCCACCTCCACACCAAGATCAAGTACCGGTGGGAAGGCATCGACGAGACCGGCAAGATCTCCAGGCGCTGGATCGAGACCACCGCCGGCCGCGTCATGCTGGGCAATTTGCTGCCGAAGAACCCGCGCGTTCCGTACGAGATCATCAACAAGCTGATGACCAAGCGCGAGATCTCCGGCGTCATCGACCAGGTCTACCGCCACTGCGGCCAGAAGGAGACGGTGATCTTCTGCGACCGCATCATGGCGCTCGGCTTCTACAACGCGTTCAAGGCCGGCATCTCGTTCGGCAAGGACGACATGGTCGTGCCGCACTCCAAGTGGAAGATCGTCGACGCTACCCGTACGCTGGCGAAGGATTTCGAGCAGCAGTACAACGACGGTCTGATTACCCATGGCGAGAAGTACAACAAGGTCGTCGACGCCTGGTCGAAGGCAACGGAAGAAATCGCCAAGGCGATGATGAAGGAGATCTCCTCGACCAAGAAGACGGCGAGTGGGGCGGATGCCGACATCAACTCGATCTACATGATGGCTCACTCCGGTGCCCGCGGTTCGCCGGCCCAGATGCGCCAGCTCGCCGGCATGCGCGGCCTGATGGCCAAGCCGTCGGGCGAGATCATCGAGACGCCGATCATCTCGAACTTCAAGGAAGGCCTCTCGGTGCTCGAGTACTTCAACTCGACCCACGGCGCCCGCAAGGGCCTCGCGGACACCGCGTTGAAGACCGCGAACTCCGGCTATCTGACCCGTCGTCTCGTCGACGTCGCGCAGGATTGCATCATCACGCAGGACGATTGCGGCACCAAGCTCGGCATCAAGATGCGCGCCATCGTCGATGCCGGCACCGTGGTCGCTTCGCTCGGCTCGCGCATCCTCGGACGCACGGCCTGCGAAGACGTGCGTGACAGCACGGGCAAGGTGATCTTCAAGCGCGGTACGCTGATGGAAGAGAGCCATCTGGATGCCATCCATCAGGGCGGCGTCCAGGAGGTGAAGATCCGCTCGGCGCTGACCTGCGAGCTCGTCAACGGCATCTGCGGCAAGTGCTACGGCCGCGATCTCGCTCGCGGCACGCCGGTCAACCACGGCGAAGCGGTCGGGGTCATCGCGGCCCAGTCGATCGGCGAGCCGGGCACCCAGCTCACCATGCGCACCTTCCACATCGGCGGTGCGGCGCAGCTGAACGAGCAATCTTTCGTCGAATCCAACTTCGACGGCAAGATCGTGATCAGGAACAAGGCCATCGCCCGCAATAGCGAAGGCCACCTGGTCGCGATGGTTCGCAACATGGTGATCGCGATCGTCGATGCCGACGGCACCGAGCGTGCGACGCACCGTATTCAGTACGGTTCGCGCCTGCACGTCGACGAGGGCGACATGGTCAAGCGTGGCCAGCGTATCGTGGAATGGGATCCCTACACCCGTCCGCTCCTCACCGAGGTCGAAGGTACTATCGGCTTCGAGGATCTGGTCGAGGGACAGTCGATCTCGGAAACGCTCGACGAGGCCACCGGTATTGCCAAGCGCGTGGTCATCGACTGGCGCTCGATGCGCGGCGGCGGGGACCTGCGTCCCGCCATCGTGATCAAGGGCAAGGACGGCAAGGTGCTCAAGCTCGCCCGTGGCGGCGATGCCCGCTACATGCTGTCGGTCGATGCCATTCTGTCGGTCGATGTCGGCGCCAAGGTCCAGGCGGGCGACATTCTCGCCCGTGTCTCGACCGAAAGCGCCAAGACGCGCGACATCACCGGCGGTCTGCCGCGGGTGGCGGAACTGTTCGAGGCTCGGCGTCCGAAGGATGCGGCGATCATCGCCGAAATCGCGGGCACCATCCGGTTTGGGCGCGACTATAAGAACAAGCGTCGCATCTCGATCGAGCCGATGGACAAGACCGAAGAGGCGCGCGAGTACCTGATCCCGAAGGGCAAGCACATCCACCTTCAGGACGGCGACGTCGTCGAAAAGGGCGACTTCATCGTGGAAGGCAATCCGGCGCCGCACGACATTTTGGCGGTCAAGGGCATCGAGGAACTCGCGGCCTATCTGGTCAACGAGATCCAGGAGGTCTATCGGCTCCAGGGCGTGCTCATCAACGATAAGCACATCGAGGTGATCGTCCGTCAGATGCTCCAGAAGGTGGAAGTCACCGACCAGGGCGACACGGACATGATCTCGGGCGAGCAGATCGACAAGATCGAGTTCGACCAGATCAACGCGAAGGCCAAGGAAGAGGGCAAGAAGATCGCCACGGGGACGCCGGTTCTGCTCGGCATCACCAAGGCGAGCCTTCAGACCCGCTCCTTCTTCTCGGCGGCCTCGTTCCAGGAGACCACCCGAGTCCTCACGGAAGCGGCGGTCAACGGCAAGGTCGATCCGCTCGAAGGCCTCAAGGAGAACGTCATCGTCGGCCGGCTGATTCCGGCAGGCACCGGCGCCTCCATGGCGAAGATCCGCGAAGTCGCTGTGAAGCGCGACAAGATGATCCTCGACGAGCGCGAGAAGCAGGCGGCGGTCGTGCCGCCGGCGCCGGAAGTGGAGCCGATGGCGCTGCCACCTGCGGAATGATCGTTCATCCGTAGGAATACCGAGGACACTGAAAAGGCCGGCGAAAGCCGGCCTTTTTGCTGCTTTGTTTCCCTGTTGCGGTGCAGGATCAACCTTTGTTCATCTTTCCTTCAGGCGCAAAAGCGCTTCTGCTAGGAGAGCTTAGACCGGTGGTCCCGTGAAGGGGGCGGGCCGGAGACCACGGAATTCTCATGCTTGATCTCGCAATCGTAGGCGGCGGCCCCGGCGGGCTGATGAGCGCTTGGTATCTGAAGCGCAAGCTTGGCGACCTCTGCCGCGTCACCATCTACGAGGCATCCGACCGGCTCGGCGGCAAGATCGTCACGCGCAAATTCGATTCCGCGCCCGCGATGTACGAGGCCGGCGTTGCCGAGATCTACGACTACTCGATGACCGGGCCGGATCCGTTGCGCGAGTTGATCCAGCATTTCGGCCTGCAGACCATTCCGATGGATGCCGAGCAGGTGCAGTTCGGCGGTGAGCTCCTCAACGACGTCGCGGGCATGCGCCGCAAATACGGTGCCAAGACCGCAGCCGCAATCGAGGCGTTCCGTAAGCGCTGCGCCGAGGCGATGACGCCGATCGAGTACTACGAGGGTGTCGGCGCGCACGACAACGAGAATCCCTGGGCCTACAAGACCGCCGAACAGGTGCTCGACGAGGAGGTCGAGGACGAGACCGCAAAGCGATTCTTCAAGGTGATGGCGCGCTCGGACCTCGCGACCGAGAGCCACAACACCAACGGGCTCAACGCGCTCAAGAACTACCTGATGGATGTCGACGGCTATATCGGCCTCTATTCCATCCAGAACGGCAACGAGCAGCTCATCGAGTGCCTCCAGTCGGAGGTCAATGCCGACATCCAGCTCAATCACCGAATCCTCACGGTCGGCAAGGCGCCGACCGGCCGCTATCAACTCAAGATGATGAACGGCAAGGGGCCGGAGACGCGCGACTTCGACCTTGTGCTGGTCTGTCTGCCGCATTCCTGGCTTGGGACCGTCGGCTGGGAAGGCGAACAGCTCCGCAAGTCGATGGTCAAGCACGTCGCGTACTTCGACCGTCCTGCGCACTATTTGCGTGTCTCGATCCTGTTCGACACGCCGTTCTGGGGCGACAAGATCGCCGGCGCCTGGTTCATGTCGGAAGCCTTTGGCGGTTGCTGCGTCTATAACGAGGGCGCCCGCCATGATGTGGGCAAGCACGGCGTGCTGAACTGGCTGATTCCGGGCTCCGATGCGCTGGCCTTTGCGAATCTCTCCGACCGGGAGCTGATCGATGCCGCGCTGAAATCGCTTCCGGCATCGCTCGGCGATGCACGCGCGCATTTCATGGAAGGCAAGATCCACCGCTGGCTGTCCTCGGTGAACGCGATTCCGGGCGGCTTGCCCGTGCGCGACGTCATGACCAACCACCGGCCCGAGCCGAAGGAACATCCCGGAATCGTGGTGGTCGGCGACTATCTGTTCGACTCGACGCTGAACGGCCTGCTCGATTCCTCGGACGCGGCGACCGACATCATCTTGACCGAGATGATGCGCTTGCGCCGCGAGCGTTCGCAGGACGACAAGCCGCTCTCGGACAAGATCGATCGTGCCTATTTTGACAATTATCGCGGCCAGGGCCCCTACAGCGAGGTGTGGCAACACTTCACGGATCCCGACTATCTCACAAAACTGATCGGCATCGTCTGGGGCAAGGCCAAAGGCACGAAGCTCTTGATCGCGGGCTCGGCCAGCGGCGAGCTTGTCGGCGCGCTACGTGATCGCGGCATCGATGCCTTCGGTATCGAGAACAACCGCACCATTCACGCCAGAACGCCGAAGGCGCTGAGGAAGTACAACAAGCTCGGTTCGATCACCGACATGCCGTTCAAGGATGGTGCGTTCGACTTCGTGTTCGAGACCAGCCTCTGCCATGTTTCCCCGAAGCAGGTGGTCCGTGCGATCAGGGAGCTGAACCGTGTGGTCAAGACCGGGCTCGTGTTCGGCTCGATCACCTCGGACATGGCGCCGGCACTGATCGACCGCTACGACCTTCTGCGCGGCGTCAAGAAGCTCGGCACCTGGTGGGAATGGTCCGAACTGTTCTTCGGCAACGGCTTCGAGCTGTCGATGCACCGCAAGGACTGCACGGACGCGCTCTGGGAGACGACGCTCGCCGCCAACAAGGGACCGGGCCAGTGGTACGCCGACGCCGATTCCTTGCGCTATTCCTTTTTCGACAAGGTCGAGGATGAGGAAGACGACTAGCCGCCTGAAGCGGGCGCCTTCGCCAATTGTTTTGCCGAATTCATCTTGATCGCATAGAATCGATGCAGTAGCGGTTGGCGCTATTTCCTGCTTTCTCTGCGGTCATGCCGGCCGTCAGCATCGGTTGGTTTCATGGCGTCCAAGCCCCTCCCGCCCGACAAACAGAAGCTCGCCGCGGAAGAGGCGGCCGAGCTCGACGACAAGCTTGTCCCTACCGCCAAGCCGGACCTTGAAGACGACGAGGACGATGAAGACGAGGAGG
The DNA here is from genome assembly GCF_023073015.1 of Bradyrhizobium sp. 87. Taxonomy (NCBI): domain Bacteria; kingdom Pseudomonadati; phylum Pseudomonadota; class Alphaproteobacteria; order Hyphomicrobiales; family Nitrobacteraceae; genus Bradyrhizobium; species Bradyrhizobium sp. 87. The sequence goes on along the minus strand of NZ_JADPIQ010000084.1, from coordinate 194,429 downwards.
ATGGCGGGCTGGAGCTCGATGACGACGATGAGGACGAGGACCTCGTCGTCTTTACCGCGCGGGAGGCCGCCGGCGCGCTCGCGACCATCCTGGGTTTCGTCAAACCCTTCCTGTTCAACTACAAGCAGATGCTGTCCTTCGTGGCGTTCGGCGTCTTCGTCGAGACGCTCTTCAACGTCATCATGCCGCTCAGCCTGAAGTACCTGATCGACGACGCGCTCGGCGAGGAGGATTTTCAGGCGCTGTACAAGATCCTCGGCGTGCTCGCGGTCGCGGGCATATTCACCTCGATCGTCGCGGTCTGGTACGAGCGCTGGGATGCGCGGCTCGCGGCGTGCATCATTTCCGACGTCCGCAAACGGCTGTTCGAGCACGTCCAGGACCTGCCGGCGGCCTATTTCGGCCGCACCAAGCGCGGCGAGATCCTGTCGCGCTTCTCAGTCGACCTCGCGGCCTTCGAGGGTTCGGTCAAGACCTTCGCCAACAGCGCGGCATTGCCGTTCCTGGAGCTGATCGCGGGCATCATCCTGATGGTGTTCCTGAACTGGCAGCTCGCGGCGGTTGCGCTGCTGGTGTTCCCGATCACGCTGATCGGTCCCCGCATGCTGACGCCGAAGGCTGTCCAGGCGAATTACGAGCAGAAGCTCAATGAATCTGCGCTGCTCGGCATGGTGCAGGAGAACGTGGCGGCGCAGGCCGTGATCAAGGCGTTCAGCCTGCAACGCCGGATGTTCGGCTTCTTCAAATTCCGCAACGACGAGACGCGAAACAGGATGGCCTCGGCGGCGTTCCTGTCGACCATGGTGGAGCGGACGGTCACCATCTCGGTGCTGCTCTTGCATCTCGTCGTGCTCGCGATCGGCGCATATCTGGCGACGAAGGGGCAGATTACCATCGGCACCTTCGTCACCTTCGAGAGTGCGTTCTGGGAGGTGTCCTACAACATCGCCCATGTGATGCATTTCATCCCCGTGTCGATCTCCGCGGCAGCCGCGATCCGTCATATGCAGGAGTTGCTCGACGAGCCCACGCGCAGCGCCGATCGTGCCGGCGCGCCCGATCTGCCCCGCATCACCAACGACATCACCTTCGACCACGTGACGTTCCAGTACGAAGGCAGCCAGACGCCAGTGCTGGACAATCTCAGCCTCAAGCTCAATGTCGGCAAGCGCATTGCCATCGTCGGTCCGTCCGGCTCCGGCAAGAGCACGCTGCTGAATCTGATCCTGCGGCTCTATGTGCCGGACGAGGGGCGCGTCACCATCGACGGCGTCGACGTCCGCAAGGTGACGCTGGACTCCCTGCGCCGGAGCATGGCGGTGGTGTTCCAGGAGAATATGCTGTTCAACATGTCGATCCGGGAGAACATTCGGCTCGGCAAGGAGGGCGCGACCGATGAGGAGGTGGAGGAGGCGGCCAAGAAAGCCGAGATCCACCGTTACATCATGAGCCTGCCGCAACGATACGACACGCCGGTGGGCGAGCGCGGCGATACCTTGTCGGGCGGCCAGCGCCAGCGCATCGCGATCGCGCGCGCGGTCATCCGTAATCCTTCCGTGCTGCTGCTCGACGAAGCCACTTCGGCGCTCGACCAGACCACGGAAGCTGCGATCAACCGCACGCTGCTGAAGGTCGCCAAGGGCCGCACCATGATCTGGTCAACCCACCGCCTGACCTCGGTGGTCGAGATGGACGAGATCATCGTGATTTCAGGGGGCAGGGCGATCGAGCGCGGCTCACATGCCGAGCTGCTCGCCAAGAACGGCACCTATCGCAAGCTGTGGAACGACCAGATCCACCAACCGCATGGCGCGCCGGCTCACGTCGACGAGGACAGCGACGAAGACGACGAGGATGAAGACGACCTCGACGAGGACGATGAGGAGGAGTGACCGAGGAAGTTCGGCTCCAGATCGAAGGCTGCTCCAAGCGGCCGCAATAGTCCCTGAACCGACCAGGCAATGAAGCGTGCCCAGCGCTGCGCCGTCCAATAAGGGCTTGTCGCAATGGAGACTGAGCGGAAATCGAAGGCCTTCGCGGCCGACCAATCGTCGCACTCCCGCTTGACCGGGTCTGCGTAGAAGGCGGCGATCTTGCTTGTATCCATCCCGTCGGAGGCCAGCCACTGCGGGATATAGACGTTGCAGAGCCGCTCGACGTCGGTGAAGACCTTGTCGCACCCGGTGCCGGCGGCCGGGCAGGAGGTCGAGAAGGCATCGCCCACCAGCACGAGACCCGGCTGGCCGCTGGCATCGTTCACATAGAGATCGACCGGACGGATTTTCAGCTCACTGGGAATGTCGAATGGTCCGGTGATGTGCTTGAGCCGTGGCAGCGCAGCGTTCAACGTCTCGGCCGGCGCGCGGCGCAGCTCACGCAGCCAGGGATCGTCGAAGCTGCGATAGACGAACAGATTGGCGCGCATCCGCGTCCCGATCGGAAAAAGCGTGAGGTAGGGGATGCGGTCGCTCGGCCGTTCCGAGAAATAGGTCAGCGCAGGGAAGTCGAACGAGTCCCGTCCCGCGGGCACCACGTCGAACCCGATCGAAATCGAATGGCAGGCACTGACGACTTTTCGGGCGATTCCCAGCTGGTGGCGCAGGCCGACATTGAGTCCGTTGGCGAGCACGACCAGCCGGGCGGAGACCATCGCGTCGTTGGAGAGAGTGACCTTCTGCCGCTCCGCACTCGTCTCAACCGAGACAGCCTTGGCGCAGATGCGCTCGACGCCGGCAGGAATTTCGTCGCGGACAGCGTTGACGAGGGAATCGTAGAGGATGTTGGACTGCCGGCTCGGCGCCTTGTCGAGAAGGCGGCCGAAGCGCGCGATCCAGTTCTCAAACACAAAGGTCGCGCGGTGCAACACCGATTCGGCGATTCCCGTCTGCAGGAATCGCCCGACCTGCACGTGACCGCTGAGTTTTTCGACCCGAAAGTCCGCCGAATAGCTCTCATGCGGATCGATCAGGATGGTCGAAATGCCGCTACGGCCGAGCATCGCGGCGGCGGTCGAGCCGGACAATCCCCCGCCGATAATGGCAATGTCGGTGTACCGCATGGCGCTAATCTCTGCCCAAGGCGGCACATTGGCGCTCCAACAGGAAAGAAAGCCTTAGCCAATGGTTATAAAAGTATATTTAGCCCGGGTATAAATAGGTTTCGAGGTGGCGCGACGCGCTCTTCGTTTCCATCTCACGAAGGCGCAGCGAGCGGCCCAAGAAGCGATTTCGGCAGGTGCGGGAAGCGCTTCTGACTGACGTTTCGCCTTGACTTGACCGACTCCCACTTATAGAACCCCCTCACTTAACGACAGGCGGTGAGCATCGCCAACGTCGGAACGGGCCACCTGTTTGATCCCCTGGGATCACCAAGACAGGCACCAACCTCGACGAATGCCGCTCAAACGCTGTCGATCATAGCTAGGCAATGCCAGTGCGATTTTAGTTCTCTTGAGCATGTTCTCTCGAGATCGAATTCGGATGCATGACCTCGGTGCGCGGGCCGCAGCTTCAAGCTGACCGGTTCAACTACTGCGGTCCTCTGTGGCGTCGAAGCGCTTTCCGCCCGTTGATGGGTGGTTGGCGCGATTTCGCTTTGTGCGGATTGTTCCGCGGAAGGCGGCCTCGTCGGGCGGGTAGCTCGAAAGAATTTGCGGACCCGGTGACGGGCCGCGGCAGAACACAAAGGGTAATGCCAGGATGCCGACGATCAACCAACTGATCGCTCAACCGCGGGAAGTGCAGAAGTCGCGCAAGAAGGTGCCGGCGCTGCAGCAGTCGCCGCAGAAGCGCGGTGTTTGCACACGCGTTTACACCACGACCCCGAAGAAGCCGAACTCGGCGCTTCGTAAGGTTGCCAAGGTGCGCCTGACCAACGGCTTCGAGGTGATCGGCTACATCCCCGGTGAGGGCCATAACCTCCAGGAGCACTCGGTGGTCATGATCCGCGGCGGTCGCGTCAAGGACTTGCCCGGCGTGCGCTACCACATCCTCCGCGGCGTTCTGGATACCCAGGGCGTCAAGAACCGTAAGCAGCGCCGTTCGAAGTACGGCGCCAAGCGTCCGAAGTAAGCGGGAACCAGGTCCATGTCTCGTCGCCATTCTGCCGAAAAGCGCGAAGTCCTTCCCGATCCGAAGTTCGGGAATATCATCGTCACGAAGTTCATGAATTCGGTAATGTACGCCGGAAAGAAGTCGGTCGCCGAAGGCATCGTCTACGGCGCGTTCGGCCTCATCGAAAGCAAGACAAAGCAGAACCCGCTCGGCGTGTTCGAGCAGGCGCTCGAGAACGTCATGCCGACGATTGAAGTGCGCTCCCGCCGCGTCGGCGGCGCGACCTATCAGGTTCCGGTCGAAGTTCGCTCGGTGCGCCGTCAGGCGCTGGGCATTCGCTGGCTGATCTCGGCTGCGCGCGATCGCAACGAGAAGACGATGACCGAGCGGCTCTCTGCGGAGCTCCTGGATGCGTCGAACAACCGGGGTAACGCCGTCAAGAAGCGCGAAGACGTGCACCGGATGGCGGAAGCCAACCGCGCCTTCTCGCACTATCGCTGGTAACGGCGACACACGGAATCTAAGGAACACTCCATGCCCCGCGTTCATGCCATAGAGAATTACCGCAACTTCGGTATCATGGCGCATATCGATGCCGGCAAGACCACGACCACCGAGCGCATCCTCTATTACACCGGCAAGAGCCACAAAATCGGCGAAGTGCACGAAGGTGCCGCGACGATGGACTGGATGGAGCAGGAGCAGGAGCGCGGCATTACGATTACGTCGGCCGCGACCACCGCGTTCTGGGAAGGCAAGCGTCTCAACATCATCGACACTCCCGGCCACGTCGACTTCACCATCGAAGTCGAGCGCAGCCTGCGCGTGCTCGACGGCGCCGTGTGCGTGCTCGACTCGAACCAGGGCGTCGAGCCCCAGACCGAGACGGTCTGGCGCCAGGGCGACAAGTACAAAGTTCCGCGCATCGTCTTCGCCAACAAGATGGATAAGACCGGCGCTGACTTCTACAAGTGCATGCAGGACATCGTTGACCGCCTCGGCGCAAAGCCGATCGCGATCCAGCTTCCGATCGGCTCCGAGAACAACTTCAAGGGCCTGGTCGACCTCGTTCGCATGAAGGGCGTGGTCTGGGAAGAAGAGAAGCTCGACGCCAAGTTCGTGGACATCGATATTCCCGAGGACATGGTCGAGAAGGCCAAGGAATATCGCGAGAAGTTGTTGGAAGCCGCCGTCGAGCTCGACGACGAAGTTCTCGCCGCTTACCTCGACGGCAAGGAGCCCGATGAGCCGACGTTGAAGCGCTTGATCCGCAAGGCCGTGCTGACTGGCGCGTTCTTTCCGGTATTGTGCGGCTCGGCGTTCAAGAACAAGGGCGTGCAGCCTCTGCTCGACGCGGTCGTGGATTATCTGCCGTCGCCAGTTGACGTGCCCGCCATCAAGGGCGTCGACGAAGACGGCAACGAGGTCGTTCGCCTGCCGGACGACAAGGAGCCGCTGGCTCTGTTGGCCTTCAAGATCATGGACGACCCGTTCGTCGGCACCATCACCTTCTGCCGCATCTATTCCGGCACGCTGCTGTCGGGCACCGGCGTGATCAATTCGACGCGCGACCGCAAGGAGCGCATCGGCCGCATGTTGCTGATGCATGCGAACAACCGCGAAGACATCAAGGAAGCCTATGCCGGCGACATCGTCGCACTGGCTGGCCTGAAGGAAGCGCGCACCGGTGACACGCTGTGCGATCCCGACAAGGCGGTGATCCTCGAAAAGATGGAATTCCCCGAGCCCGTCATCGAGATCGCGATCGAGCCCAAGTCCAAGGCCGACCAGGAAAAGCTGGGCGTGGCGCTGGCGAAGCTCGCCGCGGAGGATCCGTCCTTTCGCGTGTCGACCGATCAGGAGTCCGGCCAGACCATCCTCAAGGGCATGGGTGAGCTCCATCTCGACATCAAGGTCGACATTCTCCGCCGCACCTACAAGGTCGATGCCAACATCGGCGCGCCGCAGGTGGCGTTCCGTGAGCGCGTCACCAAGAGGTCCGAAGTCAAGTACACCCACAAGAAGCAGACCGGCGGTACCGGACAGTTCGCGGAAGTGTCGATCATCGTGGAGCCGAACGAGCCCGGCAAGGGCTACGAGTTCGAGTCCAAGGTCGTCGGCGGTGCGGTGCCGAAGGAATACATCCCCGGCGTCGAGAAGGGCATCAACAGCGTGCTGAGTTCCGGCGTGGTCGCGGGCTTCCCCGTGGTCGACGTCAAGGTTCAGCTCGTCGACGGCAAGTATCACGACGTCGATTCGTCGGCGCTCGCCTTCGAAATCGCATCGCGTGCTGCATTCCGCGAAGCCTTGCAGAAGGGCAAGTCCGTCCTGCTCGAGCCGATCATGAAGGTCGAAGTGGTGACCCCGGAAGATTACACCGGCTCCGTCATCGGCGACCTGAATTCGCGGCGCGGTCAGATCCAGGGTCAGGACATGCGCGGCAACGCCAATGTCATCAACGCGATGGTGCCGCTCATGAACATGTTCGGTTACGTGAATAACCTGCGCTCGATGAGCCAGGGTCGCGCAACCTTCACCATGCAGTTCGACCACTACGCAGAAGCGCCGGCCAACGTGTCGGCAGAAGTCCAGAAGAAGTTTGCCTGATTGTCGTCGGTCTCGAACTGACGATTGAACGGAGAGTCAAATGGCCAAAGCAAAGTTTGAACGTAACAAGCCGCACTGCAACATCGGCACCATCGGTCACGTCGACCATGGCAAGACGTCGCTGACCGCGGCGATCACCAAGGTCCTCGCCGAAGCCGGCGGCGCGACGTTCACCGCGTACGACCAGATCGACAAGGCGCCGGAAGAGAAGGCGCGCGGCATCACGATCTCGACGGCGCACGTCGAATACGAGACCAAGAACCGCCACTACGCGCACGTCGACTGCCCCGGCCACGCCGACTACGTGAAGAACATGATCACCGGCGCCGCCCAGATGGACGGTGCGATCCTGGTCGTGTCGGCCGCCGACGGTCCGATGCCGCAGACCCGCGAGCACATCCTGCTCGCCCGCCAGGTCGGCGTTCCCGCGCTCGTCGTGTTCCTCAACAAGTGCGACATGGTCGACGATCCGGAACTGCTCGAGCTCGTGGAGCTCGAGGTCCGCGAGCTGCTCTCGAAGTACGAATTCCCGGGCGACACCATCCCGATCATCAAGGGCTCGGCGCTTGCCGCCCTCGAAGATTCCGATAAGACGCTCGGCCATGACGCCATCCTCGAGCTGATGAAGCAGGTCGACGCTTACATTCCGCAGCCGGAGCGTCCGGTCGATCTGCCGTTCCTGATGCCGGTTGAAGACGTGTTCTCGATCTCGGGCCGCGGCACCGTCGTGACCGGCCGTGTCGAGCGCGGTATCGTCAAGGTCGGCGAGGAAATCGAGATCGTCGGTCTGCGCGCCACGCAGAAGACCACGGTCACCGGTGTCGAAATGTTCCGCAAGCTGCTCGATCAAGGCCAGGCCGGCGACAACATCGGTGCGCTGCTTCGCGGTACCAAGCGCGAGGACGTCGAGCGCGGCCAGGTGCTGTGCAAGCCGGGTTCGGTCAAGCCGCACACCAAGTTCAAGGCTGAGGCCTACATCCTCACCAAGGAAGAGGGCGGCCGCCACACTCCCTTCTTCACCAACTACCGTCCGCAGTTCTACTTCCGCACCACCGATGTGACCGGTGTCGTGCATCTGCCGGAAGGCACCGAGATGGTGATGCCGGGCGACAACATCGCGATGGAAGTGCACCTGATCGTGCCGATCGCGATGGAAGAGAAGCTCCGCTTCGCGATCCGCGAAGGTGGCCGCACCGTCGGCGCCGGCGTCGTCGCCTCGATCATCGAGTAATTACGAGAATAGGGATCGGCGAATAGCGAATGTGACATTCGCTATTCGCTATTCGCCACCCCATTGAAGAAAGACCACGGCAATGAACGGCCAAAACATTCGCATCCGTCTCAAGGCGTTCGACCATCGTATCCTCGATACGTCGACCCGCGAGATCGTGAACACGGCGAAGCGCACCGGCGCGCAGGTCCGCGGACCCATTCCGCTGCCCACCCGCATCGAGAAGTTCACCGTCAACCGTTCGCCGCACGTCGACAAGAAGAGCCGCGAGCAGTTCGAGATGCGCACTCACAAGCGCCTGCTCGACATCGTCGATCCGACCCCGCAGACCGTCGATGCTTTGATGAAGCTCGACTTGGCCGCCGGTGTCGACGTCGAGATCAAGCTCTAAGATTTTTGGATCACGTTCGCCACTAGCGGACAGAAAGAACAGGAAGCACGCCGATGCGCTCCGGAGTGATCGCACAAAAGGTCGGGATGACGCGGGTCTTTACAGAGGCCGGCGAACATATCCCCGTGACCGTGCTGAAGCTCGGCAATTGCCAGGTCGTAGGCCACCGCACCGAAGAGAAAAACGGTTATGTCGCGCTCCAGCTTGGTTCTGGCAGCCGCAAGACCGTGTACATGCCCAAGGCGGAGCGCGGCCAGTTCGCGGTCGCGAAGGTCGAGCCGAAGCGGCAGGTCGAGGAATTCCGCGTCTCCGCGGATCAGATGATCCCCGTCGGTGCCGAGATCCTGGCCGACCACTTTGTCGTCGGTCAGTTCGTCGACGTCACCGGTACTTCGGTCGGTAAGGGTTTTGCCGGCGGTATGAAGCGCTGGAACTTCGGCGGTCTGCGCGCCACCCACGGCGTGTCGGTCTCTCACCGTTCGATCGGTTCGACCGGTGGCCGTCAGGACCCGGGCAAGACCTGGAAGAACAAGAAGATGCCCGGTCACATGGGCGTTGACCGCATCACCACGCTCAACCTTCGGGTCGTTCAGCTCGATGTCGAGCGCGGTCTGATCCTCGTCGAAGGCGCCGTTCCGGGTTCCAAGGGCGGCTGGATCCGCGTGCGCGACGCCGTCAAGAAGCCGCTGCCTAAGGAAGCTCCGAAGCCCGGCAAGTTCAAGGTTGCTGGCGAAGCGGACGCTGCTCCGGCTGCGCAGGAGGCGTGAGATGGAATTGAAGGTCACGACCCTCGAAGGTAAGGAAGCCGGCTCGGTCCAGCTTTCCGACACCATTTTCGGCCTCGAGCCGCGCCAGGACATCATTGCACGTTGCGTGCAGTGGCAGCTCAACAAGCGCCAGGCCGGTACGCACAAGGCCAAGGGCCGCGCCGAGATCTGGCGCACCGGCAAGAAGATGTACAAGCAGAAGGGTACCGGTGGTGCTCGTCACGGCTCGGCCCGGGTGCCGCAGTTCCGCGGAGGTGGCCGTGCCTTCGGTCCGGTGGTGCGTTCGCACGCCACCGACCTGCCGAAGAAGGTCCGTGCGCTCGCCCTCAAGCATGCGCTCTCGGCCAAGGCCAAGGACGGCGATCTCATCGTGATCGACAAGGCCGCGCTGGAAGCTGCCAAGACCAAGGCGCTGCTCGGTCATTTCTCCGGTCTGGGTTTGACCAACGCGCTGATCATCGACGGCGCCGAGCTCAACAACGGCTTCGCCGCTGCGGCCCGCAACATCCCGAACATGGACGTGCTGCCGATCCAGGGCATCAACGTCTATGACATCCTGCGCCGTCGGAAGCTTGTTCTGACCAAGGCCGCCATCGATGCGCTGGAGGCGCGCTTCAAATGACGAAGAACATCGAGCCTCGCCACTACGACGTGATCCTGTCGCCGGTCGTGACCGAAAAGGCCACGATCGCCTCGGAGCACAACAAGGTGCTGTTCAAGGTGGCCGCGAAGGCGACCAAGCCGCAGATCAAGGAAGCGATCGAGAAGCTGTTCGACGTCAAGGTCAAGAGTGTCAACACGCTGGTCCGCAAGGGCAAGACCAAGATCTTCCGCGGCAATCTCGGCTCGCAGTCGAACTCCAAGCGCGCGATCGTGACTCTCGAAGAGGGTCACCGGATCGACGTGACCACCGGTCTGTAAGGTCGTACGACGATGGCACTGAAGACATTCAATCCCACGACGCCGGGCCAGCGCCAGCTGGTCATGGTCGATCGTTCGGCCCTCTACAAGGGCAAGCCGGTCAAGGCGCTCACCGAAGGCAAGCACTCCTCCGGCGGCCGTAACAACACCGGTCGCATCACCGTGCGCTTCCGCGGCGGTGGTCATAAGCGAACGTTGCGTACCGTCGATTTCAAGCGCGACAAGGTCGATGCGCCCGCGACGGTCGAGCGGCTGGAGTACGATCCGAACCGCACCGCATTCATCGCGTTGGTCAAGTACGAAGACGGCACCCAGGCCTATATCCTGGCGCCGCAGCGTTTGGCCGTCGGTGATTCCGTCGTCGCCGGCAACTATGTCGACGTGAAGCCGGGCAATGTCATGCCGCTCGGCAACATGCCGGTCGGCACGATCATCCACAACATCGAGGTCAAGATCGGGAAGGGCGGCCAGCTCGCCCGTTCCGCGGGCACCTACGCCCAGCTCGTCGGTCGCGACCAGGACTACGTGATCATCCGCCTGAACTCGGGCGAACAGCGCCTGGTGCACGGCCGTTGCCGCGGCACGATCGGCGCGGTGTCGAACCCGGATCACATGAACACGTCGATCGGCAAGGCCGGCCGCAACCGTTGGCTGGGCCGCAAGCCGCACAACCGCGGCGTTTCGATGAACCCGATCGACCATCCGCACGGCGGTGGTGAAGGTCGTACCTCGGGCGGCCGCCACCCGGTTACTCCGTGGGGCAAGCCGACCAAGGGCAAGAAGACCCGCTCCAACAAGTCGACCAACAAATTCATTCTCCTAAGCCGCCACAAGCGGAAGAAGTAAGGAACGCCGGACATGGTTCGTTCAGTCTGGAAAGGCCCGTTCGTCGAGGGTTCTCTGCTCAAGAAGGCAGATGCCGCGCGCTCGTCCGGCCGTCACGACGTCATCAAGATCTGGAGCCGTCGCTCGACGATCCTGCCGCAATTCGTCGGCCTGACCTTCGGCGTCTACAACGGTCAGAAGCACGTGCCGGTGGCCGTCAACGAGGAAATGGTCGGTCACAAGTTCGGCGAGTTCTCGCCGACCCGCACCTTCCATGGCCACTCCGGGGACAAGAAAGCCAAGAAGGCTTGAGGATTAAACGATGAGCAAACCTAAGCGCGAACGGAGCCTCGCCGAGAACGAGGCCAAGGCGGTCGCCCGGATGCTGCGGGTGAGCCCGCAGAAGCTCAACCTGGTCGCCCAGCTCATTCGCGGCCGGAAGGCGGCTGCTGCGCTCGCCGACCTGCAGTTTTCGCGCAAGCGGATCGCGGTTGACGTGAAGAAGTGCCTGGAATCGGCTATTGCCAACGCCGAGAACAACCACGACCTCGACGTCGACGATCTCGTCGTGGCGCAGGCCTTCGTCGGCAACGGCCTCGTGATGAAGCGCTTTGCCGCCCGCGGCCGTGGCCGTTCGGGCCGTGTCTACAAACCATTTTCACAGCTGACGATCATCGTTCGTCAGGTCGAAGCCGCAGCAGCGGCTTAAGGGACGCAGGAGAACACGATGGGTCAAAAGATCAATCCGATCGGTCTGCGTCTCGGCATCAACCGGACCTGGGATTCCCGCTGGTACGCCGGCAAGCAGGAATACGGCAAGCTGCTGCACGAGGACGTCAAGATTCGTGAGATCCTGCACAAGGAGCTCAAGCAGGCAGCCGTTGCCCGCATCGTGATCGAGCGTCCGCACAAGAAGTGCCGCGTCACCATCCACTCGGCTCGTCCGGGCGTGGTGATCGGCAAGAAGGGCGCCGACATCGACAAGCTGCGCAAGAAGGTCGCGGACATCACGGCGTCCGACGTGGTCATCAACATCGTCGAAATCCGCAAGCCGGAGCTCGATGCGACGCTGGTGGCCGAGTCGATCGCGCAGCAGCTGGAGCGCCGCGTGGCGTTCCGCCGCGCCATGAAGCGCGCCGTGCAGTCAGCGATGCGTCTCGGTGCGGAAGGCATCCGCATCAACTGCTCGGGACGTCTGGGCGGTGCGGAAATCGCGCGCATGGAGTGGTACCGCGAAGGTCGCGTGCCGCTGCACACGCTGCGCGCAGACATCGACTACGGGGTTGCGACCGCGTTCACGACCTTCGGCACCTGCGGTGTCAAGGTCTGGATCTTCAAGGGCGAGATCCTCGAGCACGATCCGATGGCCCAGGACAAGAGAATGGCCGAAGGTGAGACTGGTGGCGGCGGCGATCGCGGCGGCCGGCAGCGCCGGGACAACGCTGCAGCCTGACGCCAGCACAGAGAATTTGAGGGCTTGAAGCCATGATGCAACCTAAGAAAACGAAGTTCCGGAAGGCGCATAAGGGCCGTATCCACGGCGTTGCGTCTTCGGGCGCGACGTTGGCGTTCGGCCAGTTCGGTCTGAAGGCGACCGAGCCTGAGCGCGTCACCGCGCGCCAGATCGAAGCCGCTCGCCGCGCGCTGACCCGCCACATGAAGCGCGCCGGCCGCGTCTGGATCCGCATATTCCCCGACGTTCCCGTGTCGAAGAAGCCTGCCGAAGTCCGCATGGGTTCCGGCAAGGGCGCGCCGGAATTGTGGGTCGCGCGCGTCAAGCCGGGCCGGGTGCTGTTCGAGATCGACGGCGTCAACACCCAGACGGCGCGTGAAGCGCTGACCCTGGCGGCAGCCAAGCTGCCGATCAAGACGCGCTTCGTCGAGCGCATTGCGGAGTAATGGCCATGGCCCAGATGAAAATCGAAGACATCCGCGCGTTGAGCCCCGATCAGCAGGACGACGCCATCCTGAACCTGAAGAAGGAGCGCTTCAACCTGCGCTTCCAGCGCGCCACCGGGCAGCTCGAGAACACCTCGCGCCTGCGCGAAGCCCGCCGTGACATCGCCCGGATCAAGACCGTCGCCGCGCAGACGCGCGCGAAGAAGAAGTAAGAGGCTTACGAAGATGCCGAAACGTACTTTGCAGGGCGTGGTCGTCAGCGACAAGCAAGCCAAGACCATCGTGGTGCGCGTCGATCGCCGCTTTACGCACCCGATCTACAAGAAGACGATCCGCCGTTCGAAGAACTACCACGCGCACGACGAGAGCAACGAGTTCAAGCCGGGCGACATGGTGTGGATCGAGGAATCGAAGCCGATTTCGAAGTTGAAGCGCTGGGTCGTGATCCGGGGCGAACACAAGAAAAGCGCCTGATCTGTTGGCTTTATTCGACTGACTTCAGGTTAATGTTGAGCGCCGGCTGGGCTGGCGCAAAGAGAAGAGGACGAGGTGCATCAATGATTCAGATGCAGACCAACCTCGACGTGGCCGATAATTCTGGCGCACGCCGTGTCATGTGTATCAAGGTGCTCGGGGGCTCCAAGCGCCGCTACGCCACGATCGGCGACATCATCGTTGTCTCGATCAAGGAAGCTATTCCGCGCGGCAAGGTGAAGAAGGGCGACGTGATGAAGGCCGTCGTGGTGCGCGTCCGCAAGGACATTCGCCGCGCCGACGGTTCGGTCATCCGCTTCGACCGCAACGCCGCCGTTCTGATCAACAATCAGTCCGAGCCGGTCGGTACCCGTATCTTCGGGCCCGTGCCGCGCGAGCTGCGCGCCAAGAACCACATGAAGATCATCTCGCTCGCGCCGGAGGTGCTGTGATGGCTGCGAAGATCCGCAAGGGCGACAAGGTCGTCGTGCTGACCGGCCGCGACAAAGGGCGCACCGGCGAGGTGTTCGAAGTGCGTCCCGACGCCGGTACGGCGCTGGTGCGCGGCATCAACATGGTCAAGCGTCACCAGAAGCAGACGCAGGCCCAGGAGGGCGGCATCATCTCGAAAGAGTCGCCGATCCAACTGTCCAACATCGCGTATGTCGGCAAGGACGGGAAGCCGACCCGCGTCGGATTCAAGATTCTGGCGGACGGCAAGAAGGTCCGCATCGCCAAGAGCTCGGGAGCTGAGATCGATGGCTGAGGCCGCTTACACACCGCGCCTGCGCGCGGAATACGACGCGAAGATCCGGACGGAAATGACCGAGAAGTTCGGTTATGAGAACGTCATGCAGGTTCCGCGCCTGGACAAGGTCGTGCTGAACATGGGCGTTGGCGATTCCGTCAACGACCGCAAGAAGGCCGAGAACGCCGCTGCGGAATTGACCCAGATCGCCGGCCAGAAGGCGATCGTGACCTATTCGCGGATCGCGATCGCGACCTTCAAGTTGCGTGAGAACCAGCCGATCGGCTGCAAGGTCACGCTGCGCAAGGCCCGTATGTACGAGTTCATCGATCGTCTGGTGACGGTCGCGCTGCCCCGCGTCCGCGACTTCCGCGGCTTGAACCCGAAGAGCTTCGATGGCCGCGGCAACTACTCGCTCGGCCTCAAGGAACACATCATTTTCCCCGAGATCGACTTCGACAAGGTCACGGAATCCCGCGGTATGGACATCACCGTCTGCACCACGGCCAAGACCGACGACGAGGCGAGGGCCTTGTTGACCGCATTCAATTTCCCGTTCCGGCAGTGAGACGCTGACCTAAAGCCTCTCAAACGCGGATACCCAGGAGCCAAGCATGGCAAAGAAGAGTTCAATCGAGAAGAACAACCGGCGCAAGCGGATGACGAAGAACGCCGCCCCGAAGCGCGAGCGGTTGAAGGCGATCATCGCCGACAAGACGTTGCCGATGGAGGAGCGGTTCGCTGCGACCCTGAAGCTGGCGGAAATGCCGCGCAACTCGTCGGCGACCCGCATCCGTCTGCGTTGCGAGCTGTCGGGCCGTTCGCGCTCGAACTATCGCTTGACCAAACTGTCCCGCATCGCAATGCGGGACCTTGGCTCCAAGGGCATGGTCCCGGGCCTCGTGAAGTCCAGCTGGTAAGGAGGGTCGTTTAGATGTCTACGCACGATCCAATCAGCGATCTGATCACCCGCATCCGTAACGCGCAGATGCGCTCCAAGAACAAGGTCTCCACGCCTGGCTCGAAGATGCGCGAGAACGTGCTCGAGGTGCTGAAGAGCGAAGGCTACATCCGCGGTTACGCGACGCTCGAGCATTCCTCGGGCCGCAGCGAGATCGAGATCGAGCTGAAGTATTTCGACGGCGAGCCCGTTATCCGTGAGATCGAGCGTGTCTCCAAGCCCGGACGTCGCGTGTACGCCTCGGTGAAGAACCTGCCGCGGGTCAATAACGGACTCGGCATTTCGGTGTTGTCGACGCCGAAGGGAATCATGGCTGACCACAGTGCGCGTGAAGCGAACGTGGGCGGCGAAGTTCTCTTCACGGTGTTCTGAGAAGGATTTTTGATCCATGTCACGTGTTGGCAAAAGACCGGTAGCGGTGCCGTCGGGTGTGACCGCGACCGTCGACGGGCAGACCGTCAAGATGAAGGGGCCGAAGGGCCAGCTTCAGTTCGTCGTCCATAACGACGTCGAGGTGAAGCTCGACAACGGCCAGGTCAAGGTGAACCCGCGGGTCGAGACCAACCGCGCGCGGGCCCTGTACGGGACCGCTCGCGCCCAGGTCGCGAATCTGGTCGAGGGTGTCACCAAGGGTTTCGAGAAGAAGCTCGAAATCACCGGCGTCGGTTACCGCGCCGCGCTGCAGGGCAAGAACCTGCAGCTCGCGCTCGGCTACAGCCACGATGTGGTCTACGCGATCCCGGAAGGGATCACGATTACCGTGCCGAAGCCGACCGAGATCACGGTGACGGGCAGCGACATTCAGCGCGTCGGCCAGGTCGCCGCCGAGATTCGCTCCTATCGTCCGCCGGAGCCCTACAAGGGCAAGGGCGTGAAGTATGTTGGCGAATTCATCTTCCGCAAGGAAGGCAAGAAGAAGTAACGGAGCCGGTCATGTCGAAAGCCAAGGTTACGAATGCCCGGCGCAAGCGCAGTGTACGTCTGAAGCTGCGCCGCTCGGGTGGCGGCCGTCCGCGCCTGTCGGTGTTCCGCTCGTCCAAGCACATCTACGCCCAGGTCATCGACGACCTGAAGGGCGAGACGCTGGCCTCTGCCTCGTCGCTCGAGAAGTCGATGCGCGATGGCGGCAAGACCGGCGCCGACATCGATGCGGCGAAGGCGGTCGGCAAGCTGCTGGCCGAGCGCGCCGCCGAGAAGGGTGTCAAGGAAGTCGTGTTCGATCGCGGCAGCTATCTCTATCACGGGCGCGTCAAGGCTCTTGCCGACGCGGCGCGTGAAAGCGGGCTGAGCTTCTAACAGAATTTGAGGATTGAGGCGTAAGCCTCTGAAGGACTGGAAAAACCATGGCAGAACGCGAACAGCGTGGTGGACGCGATCAACGCGGCGGCGGACGTGAACGCAGGGAAGAGCGCGACAGCGAGTTCGTTGACAAGCTCGTCCACATCAATCGCGTCGCCAAGGTCGTCAAGGGCGGCAAGCGCTTCGGTTTCGCAGCGCTGGTCGTGATCGGCGACCAGAAGGGCCGCGCCGGCTTCGGTCACGGCAAGGCGCGCGAAGTGCCCGAGGCGATCCGCAAGGCAACCGAATCCGCCAAGCGCAACCTGACCCGCGTGTCGTTGCGCGAGGGCCGCACGCTGCATCACGACATCGCCGGCCGTCATGGCGCGGGCCGTGTTTACCTGCGCGCAGCTCCGGCCGGTACCGGCATCATCGCCGGCGGTCCGATGCGCGCCGTGTTCGAGACGCTCGGCGTCCAGGACGTGGTTGCGAAGTCGATCGGCTCGTCGAACCCGTACAACATGGTTCGCGCGACCTTCGATGCGCTGAAGCATCAGGATTCGCCGCGCTCGGTCGCTGCCCGCCGCAACATCAAGGTGTCCACCCTCCAGTCCCGCCGTATCGGTGGTGACGCCGAGGCGGTTGCCGAATAACGGAAGCTTTTCGGAGTAGACGCCTATGGCCAAGAGTGCCGTTACGACCGCAAAGACGATCAAGATCGAGCAGACCGGCAGCGCGATCCGCCGCCATCACTCGCAGCGTTCGACGCTGATCGGGCTCAAGCTCAACAAGATCGGCCGCACCAGCGAACTGCCGGACACCCCGGCGGTCCGTGGCATGATCTTGAAAGTTCACCATCTCGTTCGCATCGTCGACGAGAAGTAAGCAAAGGCGCACGATCCCGGAGCGGGGACCCGTTTTCGGTGAAGGTCATGCGCAAGAAACAAGGAGCAGGGCGATGAAGCTCAGCGATATCGCCGACAATGCCGGCTCGCGCAAGAAGCGTATGCGCGTCGGCCGCGGCATTGGTTCGGGCAAGGGCAAGCAGGCCGGCCGCGGTGGCAAGGGCCAGACCGCGCGTTCGGGCGTGCGCATCAAGGGTTTCGAAGGCGGCCAGATGCCCTTGCATCGCCGTCTCCCGAAGCGCGGCTTCAACAACATCTTCCGCGTCGAGTTCGCCGAGATCAATCTCGACCGGCTCCAGGATGCGGTCGATGCCAAAAAGATCGACGCCAGCAGCGTCGTGAACGTCGAATCCCTGGTCAAGGCCGGCGTGCTGCGCCGCGCCAAGGGCGGCCTGCGGCTGCTCGGCCGCGGCGAGTTCAAGGCCAAGCTCAACATCGAAGTGCACGGTGCCTCGAAGACCGCGATCGCGGCAGTCGAGAAGGCCGGCGGCTCGGTGAAGATCCTCGCGCCTGCCAAGGAAGAAGGCGAGGCGGCGTAACAACTGCGTCATCGGCCCGCGGCTCGCGGGCCTTTACGCACGCGGGACGATGGACTTATCGAAGCCGTAGCCCCAGATAATGTCCGGTGTCCGGTATAATGTAGCCCGGCCGCGGGCATAACGGCGCAATAAGCGGCGGGAGAAAGTCCAAGATGGCCTCTGCAGCGGAACAACTGGCAGCCAATCTCAATTTCGGTGCGTTTGCCAAGGCCGACGAACTGAAGAAGCGCATCTGGTTCACCCTGGGCGCGCTGCTCGTTTATCGGCTCGGGACCTACATCCCGTTGCCCGGCATCGATCCCAACATCTGGGAGCAGGTGTTCCGCTCCCAGGCGGGCGGCATCCTCGGCATGTTCAATATGTTCGCTGGCGGCGGCATTCACCGCATGGCGATCTTTGCGCTGAACATCATGCCGTACATCTCGGCGTCCATCATCATCCAGCTCCTGACCACCGTCTCGCCGCAGCTCGAGGCGCTGAAGAAGGAAGGCGAGTCCGGCCGCAAGCTGCTCAACCAGTACACCCGTTATCTCACGGTGATCCTGGCCGCGTTCCAGTCCTACGGCATTGCGGTGGGCCTCGAAGGCGCTGGCAACGTCGTCAGCGACCCCGGCATGTTCTTCCGCCTGTCGACGGCGATCACGCTGACCGGCGGCACCATGTTCCTGATGTGGCTGGGCGAGCAGATCACCTCGCGCGGCATCGGCAACGGCATTTCCCTGATCATTCTCTCCGGCATCGTCGCCGAGCTGCCCGCGGCGCTCGCCAACATGCTCGAGCTTGGCCGTCAGGGTGCGATGTCGACCGGCCTGATTCTGGTCGTCATCATCATGGCGGTGGCCGTGATCGCCTTCATCGTGTTCGTGGAGCGCGCCCAGCGCCGGCTCTTGATCCAGTATCCGAAGCGCCAGGTCGGCAACAAGATGTTCGAGGGGCAGTCCTCGCATCTGCCGCTCAAGCTCAACACCTCGGGCGTGATCCCGCCGATCTTCGCGTCCTCGCTGCTGCTGCTGCCGACCACGGTCGCGAACTTCAACGCGGGCAGCGGGCCGGAATGGTTCCAGTGGATCAACACCCAGCTCGGCCACGGCCGTCCGCTGTTCCTGATCATGTATCTGGCGCTGATCGTGTTCTTCGCCTTCTTCTACACCGCGATCGTGTTCAATCCGACCGAGACCGCGGACAATCTGAAGAAGCACGGCGGCTTCATTCCGGGTATCCGCCCCGGCGAGCGTACCGCGGAATATATCGACTACGTGCTGTCGCGGATCACCGTGCTCGGCGCGGTGTATCTGGCGATCGTCTGCTTGATTCCGGAAATCCTGATCTCCTACGCGTCGGTGCCGTTCTACTTTGGCGGCACTTCGCTGCTGATCGTCGTCAGCGTCACCATGGATACGGTGGCGCAGGTGCAGGGCTATCTCCTGGCACATCAGTACGAAGGCCTGATCCGGAAGTCGAAGCTGCGCGGCCGCCGCCGTTAAGCGCGGCGTCCCTCGGGCGGCGCGATTGCGCCGCCGATTCGCCGCGCGTGCAATGCGCGCGGACGGCGAGCCGGCCATTCGGTCGCCTCGGCAGAGTCGCTCTTCCTGTCGTGCAAGCATTGATTTCAAAGGCTTCTTGGCGTCCGGCCATTTGCTCCCCTATGATATGGGTAGCGGTGCGGCGCTGATTATGATTTGCACTGTAACTGGACTTCAAAACACGGGCGCGCGACGTATCGCGCACCAATCGGGGGGCGTACGCCGATGAGAATTATACTTCTGGGGCCACCGGGATCGGGCAAGGGCACCCAGGCGCAGCTGCTGGTGCAGCGCTATGGCATCGTCCAGCTCTCGACCGGCGAGATGTTGCGTGCAGCGGTGGCGGCCGGAACGCCGGTCGGGCTCAAGGCTAAGGAGATCATGGCCAGCGGCGGTCTCGTGCCAGACGATGTCGTGGTGGGGATCATCTCCGATCGGATCGATCAGCCGGATGCCAAAAACGGTTTCATCCTTGACGGTTTCCCGCGGACCGTGCCGCAGGCCGAGGCGCTGGATGAGCTGCTCAAGCACAAGCACCTCAAGCTCGATGCCGTGATCGAGCTCCGCGTCAACGAAAGCGCGCTCCTGAATCGCGTCGAGACTCGCGTCGCCCAGATGCGCGAGCGCGGGGAAGAGGTCCGGCTCGATGACACCCCGGAGGTCCTGACCAAGCGCCTCGCCAGCTACCGCAGCCAAACGGAACCGCTGATTCACTACTATTCCGAGCGGCGCAAGCTCTCGACCATCGACGGCATGATGGCCATCGATGAGGTCACCCGCGCCATCCATCGCCAACTCCTGGCGCTCGGGGCGGTCGAGCCCAAGACGCATGGCAAGACGCACGCCCGGAGTGCGACAAAGGCGGCCCCGGCCAGAAAGGCCAAGGCGGCGAAGAAATCGGCCAAAAAGCCTGCGAAAGCGGCCAAAAAGGCTGCCAAATCCAGGAAGGCGGCCAAGAAGGCTACGACGGCAGGCAAGAGAATCGTCAAGAAAGCCGCCAAGAAGGCGGGGAAGAAGAAGGCAGCCAAAAAGACCGCCAGGAAGGCTGTCAAGAAAGGTGCCAAAAAGGTCGCAAAAAAGGTCACGAAAAGGCGAGCTAAGCGCTAGCAGCGGTTGACGAAAGCCCCCTGAATCCCCTAATAAGCCCCGCATCCAAGTCGGATAGTTTCAAACGATGCCGGGCCCCAGGAAGACTAGGGGTGGGCGTCGTGTTCGCGTTTGTGAACACCTGCCCGAGAAACCAAGCACTTAAAGCCCGATTCCTGACGAGGGATTGGCGACAGGAGAGAAGGCCGTGGCCCGTATTGCCGGCGTGAACATCCCGACCAACAAGCGCGTGCTGATCGCGCTCCAGTACATCCATGGCATCGGTCAGAAGATCGCCGGTGAGATTCTGGAGAAGGTGAAGATCCCGGTGGATCGTCGCGTCAATCAGCTCAGCGACGCCGAAGTGCTCCAGATCCGCGAAGTGATCGACCGCGACTATATGGTCGAGGGCGATTTGCGTCGTGAGGTCGGCATCAACATCAAGCGTCTGATGGACCTCGGCTGCTATCGCGGCCTGCGCCATCGTCGCGGTCTGCCGGTGCGTGGCCAGCGTACCCACACCAACGCGCGTACGCGCAAGGGTCCGGCCAAGGCCATCGCCGGCAAGAAGAAGTAAGTTTTCGCATCCAATCACGGCGTGTGGCGACCCGGGGATGACCCGTTCGCCACGCGCCTTTCGTTCCACAGGTGTAGCCGCTGGCATTACGGCGGCGTTGAGATCTTCAGGAAAGGTAGTCTATGGGCAAGGAAGCCACCCGCGTTCGTCGTCGTGAGCGCAAGAACATCGCCTCCGGCGTCGCGCACGTGAACTCGTCGTTCAACAACACGACCATCACCATCACCGACGCGCAGGGCAACACGATTGCCTGGTCCTCCGCCGGCACGATGGGCTTCAAGGGCTCGCGCAAGTCGACCCCGTATGCCGCACAGGTTGCCGCCGAGGACGTGTCGAAGAAGGCGCAGGAGCACGGCATGCGCACGCTGGAAGTCGAAGTCGCCGGTCCCGGTTCGGGCCGCGAATCGGCGCTCCGGGCGCTGCAGGCCGCGGGCTTCACCGTCACCTCGATCCGCGACGTGACCACGATCCCGCACAACGGTTGCCGTCCCCGTAAGCGTCGGCGCGTTTGATACCAGATTGCGGGCGCATTGGCGCCCGCGATGATTTTTTGCAAAGCCGTGGAAATGATCTGCGGCCTTTCTCCAACGCCAGTGCCTGCAACAGCAGTCTGACTGGCCTGTATGGGTGAAACAGTGACGATCCAGAAAAATTGGCAAGAACTGATTCGGCCGAACAAGCTGCAGGTACAGCCCGGCAGCGATCCGACCCGTTTCGCGACCATCGTCGCCGAACCGCTCGAGCGCGGCTTCGGCCAGACGCTCGGCAACGCGCTACGCCGCATCCTGCTGTCCTCGCTCCAGGGCGCGGCAGTGCAGTCGGTGCACATCGACGGCGTGCTGCACGAGTTCTCCTCGATCGCGGGCGTCCGTGAGGACGTCACCGACATCGTGCTCAACATCAAGGACATCTCGATCAAGATGCAGGGCGAAGGCCCCAAGCGCATGGTCGTCAAGAAGTCCGGACCGGGCGTCGTCACCGCCGGCGACATCCAGACCGTGGGCGACGTCGTCGTGCTCAATCCCGACCTGCAGATCTGCACGCTCGATGAGGGCGCCGAGATCCGTATGGAGTTCACGGTCGCAACGGGCAAGGGCTACGTTCCCGCCGAGCGCAACCGCCCCGAGGACGCACCGATCGGCCTGATCCCGGTCGACAGCCTGTACTCGCCGGTCCGCAAGGTCTCCTACAAGGTCGAGAACACCCGCGAGGGCCAGATCCTCGACTACGACAAGCTGACCATGACGATCGAGACCAACGGCGCACTGACGCCGGATGATTCCGTGGCCTACGCGGCGCGCATCCTGCAGGATCAGCTCAACGTGTTCGTCAACTTCGAAGAGCCGCGCAAGGAAGTCGCCCAGGAGATCATCCCGGACCTCGCCTTCAACCCGGCCTTCCTCAAGAAGGTGGACGAGCTCGAGCTGTCGGTGCGCTCGGCCAATTGCTTGAAGAACGACAACATCGTCTACATCGGCGACCTCGTGCAGAAGAGCGAAGCGGAAATGCTCCGCACTCCGAACTTCGGCCGCAAGTCTCTGAACGAGATCAAGGAAGTGCTGGCCCAGATGGGTCTGCACCTCGGCATGGAAGTGCCGGGCTGGCCGCCGGAGAACATCGACGAGCTCGCCAAGCGCTTCGAGGATCACTACTGATCCGAACGACAACAGGCTGAGGCGCGAATTCATCGCGCCTTAGCGGGCGAACGCAGGCAGCCCACCTGAGCAACTGGTCCGACGAACCGTCGCGACGAATGAAATTCAAGGAATAGATAAATGCGTCACGGCAAGGTTCATCGCAAGCTCAACCGCACCGCTGAGCATCGCCGCGCGATGTTCGCCAACATGTGCGCCGCGCTGATCAAGCACGAGCAGATCGTCACCACGCTGCCGAAGGCGAAGGAATTGCGTCCGATCGTCGAGAAGCTGATTACCCTCGGCAAGAAGGGCGGGCTGGCCATGCGCCGTCAGGCCATCTCGGAGATGCGTGACAAGGATCAGGTCAGGAAGCTGTTCGACACGCTCGCGCCCCGCTACAAGGATCGCCAGGGTGGCTACACCCGCATCATCAAGGCCGGCTTCCGCTACGGCGACAACGCCCCGATGGCCGTGATCGAGTTTGTCGATCGTGATGTCGATGCCAAGGGCCTGGATTCCGGTCCGGTGCAGGAAAAGGAAGCCGAGGCGGCATAAGCCGACCGGCAGAGAGTTTTCAGAAAGCGGCGCCTTCGGGCGCCGCTTTTTTATTGGCCGTCCTGTTGGTTACGTCCCGCTCCTCACGCGTCGGTGAGTGCCGATTGCTATCGTGCCGGCAGCGCCCAATATCTCCGCAAGCATCAACGGAGATCACGCATGAACATCGACCTATCCGGAAAGACCGCCCTCGTCACCGGCTCGACTGCCGGCATCGGCCACGCCATCGCCAAGGGCCTTGCCGGCTCGGGTGCGAGCGTCGTGATCAACGGACGCGGCCAGGACAAGGTCGATGCGGCCGTGCGCAAGCTGGAAGGGGCGGGCGGAAAGGTCCGCGGCATCGCCGCCGACGTCTCGACCGCGGCGGGCTGCAAGGCGCTGGCCGCGGCGCTGCCAGACGTCGACATCCTCATCAACAATGCCGGCATCTTCGAGCCGAGGGACTTTTTCGACATTCCGGACGAGGACTGGAGCCGCTTTTTCGAGGTCAACGTGATGAGCGGCGTGCGTCTCTCGCGTGCGTATATGAAAGGCATGCTCAAGCGCAACTGGGGCCGAATCGTCTTCATCTCCTCGGAGTCCGGGCTCAACATTCCCGTCGAGATGATCCACTACGGCATGAGCAAGACGGCGCAGCTCTCGGTCGCGCGGGGCCTGGCGCAGCTCACACGGGGCACCGGCGTCACCGTCAATTCCGTGCTGCCGGGCCCGACAATGTCGGAGGGCGTCGAGACGTTCGTGAAGGATCTTGCCAAGCAGAACGGCCAGTCGGTCGATGAGGCCGCGGCCAATTTCGTCAAACAACATCGCCCAAGCTCGCTGCTCCAGCGCTTCGCCAGCGTCGATGAGATCGCCAACATGGTGGTGTATGCGGCTTCGAAGGAGGCCTCGGCGACCAACGGCGCGGCGTTGCGTGCGGAGGGCGGCATCATCAATACGATTGCCTGAGGCCTGCGGATGCCGGCCTATGTGATCTCCGAGGTCGAGGTACGCGACAGAGCCGCGATGGAAGCCTATCGCGAGCTGGCCGCAGCAACCATCGCGCAATATGGCGGCCGCTATCTCGTGCGCGGCGGCGCCGCCGAATTGGTGGAGGGCGGCCCGCCGCCCAAGACCATCATCATCGTGGAGTTCCCATCGATGGCGCGGGCGCAGGAATGGTATGCCTCGGCCGAGTACGCCGAGGCGCTGAAGCTGCGGCACACGGCGCTGGAGCGTCGGCTGCTGTTTGTCGAGGGCGTGGCACCGTAGACAAGCCCGGGCATGACGGAGTGAGTGGCCGCTACCACCCCTCCAGCACGATCTTGCCGCGCGACTTGCCACTCTCGAGCAGTGCATGCGCGCGCTTGAGGTTGGCCGCGTTGATGGTGCCGAAGGTCTGGTCGAGCGTCGTGCGCAAGACGCCCTTGTCGATGAGGTCGGCGACTTCGTTGAGCAGATGATGCTGCGCGATCATGTCGGCGGTTTGAAAGGAGGAGCGCGTGAACATCGATTCCCAATGCACCGAGATGGCCTTGCCCTTGAACGCGCTCACAGTGAATTCCGAGGGATCGTCGATCAGGCCGAATCTGGCCTGCGGCGCCATGAACTCGGCGATGCTCTTGTAGTGCTGGTCGGTGAATGTGAGGCTCGCCACCAGCGCGACGGGCGGCAGCTTAAGCTTCTCGACCTGCTCTTTCATCGGTTGGCCGTGGTCGATCACCGCATGCGCGCCGAGATCGAGGCACCATTTTTGCGACTCCGGCCGCGTCGCGGTCGCGAGCACCGTCAGCCCGGTGAGGCGGCGGGCGAGCTGGATCAGGATCGAGCCAACGCCGCCAGCGCCGCCCGTGATCAAGAGCGTGCGCGGATCGACACTCTTGCCGGGCACCGCACCGAGCCGATCGAACAACAGCTCCCAAGCGGTGATGGAGGTGAGGGGAAGGGCGGCGGCTTGCGCGAACGACAGGCTCTTCGGCTTGTTGCCGACGATGCGCTCGTCGACCAGGTGGAATTCGGAATTGGTACCCTGGCGCAGGATCGAGCCGGCGTAAAATACCTCGTCGCCTGGCTTGAACAGCGTGACGTCGGGACCGACGGCGTCGACAACGCCGGCCGCGTCATAGCCCAGAATCTTGGTCTCGCCCTCGGGCGGGGCTGCGCGCTTGCGCACCTTGTAATCGACCGGATTGGCCGAGATCGCCTTCACAGCCACGCGGATATCACGGCCCTTGGGTTCGGGCTTGGCGGTCTCGAAATCGAACAGCGCGTCCTGATCCTCGATCGGAAGCGACTTCCTGTAGCCGACGGCCTTCATGGCTTGTCTCCTTCAGATAGTGTTGCAGATGCCGGGTCCCGGGTTCGCGTTTTCGCGCGCCCCCGGGATGACAAGCGAGACCTAGAACGCGAACTGCGTCCGCATCGCGACCGCATCGAACTTCGAACCGACATCGGCGGTCGAGATCGGCGTGGCCTGCCTCGATACCGTGCCATGCAGATAGTCCAGCATGAAACGGACGTTGCCGTTGACATACCAGTTCAGCGCTGCCGTGTAGACGGTCTGCCGGCCGCCTGCGATGCCGGTTGCGGTCCCGAGTTGATCGTTGAGGTCGATCGTGGAGAAGCGTCCCGCGACCTCCCACGCGCCCCAGCCGCCGCCCTCGAGGGAGAACGGGTGTGCCGGCTTGACGCCGCCATAGGCCGCATTGGCCGCATTATAGCTGCGACCCTCGCCCGTCAGCACGTAGCCGGCTTGCGCATAGCCGCCCTGGAATTTGAGGCTTGGCGCACCCAGCGGCGGCAGGCCGGTATTGGCGCTGCGATCGATGTTGTACCAGAAATACTCGCCTTGCAGGATCAGCGGTCCATAGGTGGCGGCCGCTTCGACGCTGTAGACCTGCGCGCCGGAGGCATTGGCGATTGCGCCGGTCGTAGCCAGCGCCGTGGGATCGATGCGCAGTTCCGGACGATCGTTCAGCGTCACCGTCTGTGCACCCGTCACCAGATTGCGCGTCGGCTGGATCAGCCATTCGGCATTGCCGCCGAGATGGACCGAGTAGTCTTTGCCGCTGAGGACTTGGCCGGCGACACGCGCGACCGCGCCGTATTGTTCCGTGGTGCCGTTCGGCGCAACGCTCGACGCTGAGTGGATCGCACCGGTGGCGGGACCGGTGACATAGGCGCCAGCCCAGAACACGTCGTTGTACCAGCGCGTGCCGACCGCCGAACGGAAGTCGCCCGCAGCGATGCTCGTGGCGACGATCCCCGCCGAGGCGCGTTCCATGAACATGATGTCGTTGGAGCTCGTGGCCTCATCGAGGGTGTAGGGCAGGTCCATGATGCCGCCTTCGATGGCCATCTTGCCGCCGAACGGTTTCAGGCCGGTATAGCTGAGATAGGCGTTCTCGATGCCGGAGACGCCGCCGCCGGGCAGCGAACCCGGAGCTGCGCCGCCAAACCCGTCGGAGGAGCCGCCGAAGTCGTAGACCAGCGCGAAATTCCAGTCGTGGAAGAACTTGCCGGCGACACCGATGCGCGCGCGGCGGACGTTCTCGCCGCTGTCGAGCTTTTGCGGCACGGTCGCCGCCGTGTTGGGCCGATAGTCGTAGCCGCCGACATCCCAATGCACGCGGCTTGTGATCCCGACGCAGTTAGCCCCATCGGCAGTGCAGATGGTCGGTCGGTTGTTCGGCATTGTCACGACGACGCCGGATGCGGGCGCCGGTCCCTTGAGCGGGATCGCCGCGTTGGCGTTGGCGACGGCGGCCTTCGCTTCGGAACGCGCTTCGGCTTTCGCCTCCGCCTTCGCCTCAAGCCTGGCCTTCGCTGTGGCCGCGGTATTCGCGGCGGTCTGGCTCTGGAGCTTGTCGAGCTTCTGCTCCAGCATCTTCAGCTGCTGCTTCAGGAGCGCGATCTCCTGGTCGCTGCTGCTCGCCGATTGGGCCTGGGCCTGCGAGGCTGCCAGTGCGGCGGCGAGACCCATCGCCGTGGCTGCAATTCTTGTCCTGCTCACGTCATGACTCCATCGTTTGACGAACTTCCCCAAGTCGCTGGCGGAGAGCCTAGGTTTGATCGATGACTACCCCGCGACGCTGCGGCCGGTTGCGCGGTTCCCACTGGTGTAAATTCGCCGCAACCGAATCCGCCTTGCACCACCATGCAAGATGACGCACATCATGCCAATCCACAGCCCCGGCAAATTGCTATTTCGCACGCACAGCTTGCAGGCCGGACACGCCAAAGGGGGTCGAATATGCCGCCGGGCGCCCTTCTAATGGGGGGCGAACGCGCCTATATTCCGGCGTCTTTTCCAAGAGGTAGGAATGTTTCGATCGACCTGGACCGCCGTCGTCACGGCACTGTGCATAGCTTTTTCGGCCAACTTCAATCCGGCCGCCGCGCAGGACCGCCGTGTGCCGTCCTCGCCCGCCGAACTGCGGCTGTCCTATGCGCCGATCGTGCAGCGGGTGCAGCCGGCGGTTGTCAACGTCTACGCCGCCAAGGTGGTGCAGAACCGCAACCCGCTTCTCGACGACCCCATCTTCCGCCGCTTCTTCGGCGTGCCCGGCCAGCAGCAGGAGCAGGTGCAGCGCTCGCTCGGTTCGGGCGTGATCGTCGATGCGTCGGGGCTCGTTGTCACCAACGTCCACGTCATCGAAGGCGCCGACCAGGTCAAGGTGTCGCTGTCGGACAAGCGTGAGTTCGAGGCCGAGATCGTGTTGAAGGACTCTCGCAGCGATCTCGCGGTGCTGCGTCTGAAGGACACCAAGGAGAAGTTTCCGGCTCTCGAATTTACCAATTCGGACGAGCTGATGGTAGGCGACGTCGTGTTGGCGATCGGCAATCCCTTCGGCGTCGGCCAGACCGTGACTCACGGCATCATCTCGGCCTTGGCGCGCACGCAGGTCGGTATCACCGACTACCAGTTCTTCATCCAGACCGACGCGGCGATCAATCCTGGCAATTCCGGCGGCGCGTTGGTCGACATGAACGGCAGGCTCGCGGGCATCAACACCGCGATCTATTCGCGCTCCGGCGGCTCGCAGGGCATCGGCTTCGCGATCCCCGCCAACATGGTGCGCGTCGTCGTCGCCTCCGCCAAGGGCGGCGGCAAGGCGGTGAAGCGGCCCTGGCTCGGGGCGAAGTTGCAGGCGGTGACGCCGGAGATCGCCGAGAGTCTCGGCCTGCGTTCGCCCACCGGTGCGCTGGTCGCAAGCGTTGTCCCGAACGGGCCGGCGGCCAAGGCCGGGCTGAAATCCTCCGACCTGATCGTCTCGATCGACGGCCAGACCGTGGATGATCCCAACGCCTTCGACTATCGTTTCGCCACACGGCCGCTTGGCGGCTCGGCGCAGATCGACGTGCAGCGCGGTGGCAAGCCGATCAAGCTGACGGTGGCGCTGGACGCCGCGCCCGATGCCGGCCGCAACGAGCTCGTCATCACCGCGCGCTCGCCTCTCCAAGGTGCGAAGGTCTCGACCATCACCCCGGCGTTGGCCGACGAGCTGCATCTGGATGCCGACACCGAAGGCGTCGTGGTCACCGATCTCGGCGGCGACAGTGCGGCCGCGAATGTCGGCTTCCAGAAGGGCGACGTCATCCTGGCGGTCAACAACCAAAAGATCAGCAAGACCAGCGATCTCGAGAAGGCGGCGGCCGAGCGCCAGCGCATCTGGCGCATCACGCTAGTGCGTGGCGGCCAGCAGATCAACGTCACGCTGGGCGGATGAGTCCGAAGCGACCACAGGAGACGCCAACTCTCTTCGCCGCGGCGGGGCTCGATCACGAGGCTCCGCATCCGCTGCCGGATCGGCTGCGGCCGCGCGCGCTGTCGGAGGTCGTCGGCCAGGATCACATTCTGGGTCCCGACGGCGCGCTGACGCGCATGCTGGAAACGCGTACGCTGGGCTCACTGGTGTTCTGGGGCCCGCCCGGCACCGGCAAGACCACGGTGGCGCGGCTGCTCGCGGACGCCACCGATCTGCATTTCGAGCAGATCTCTGCGGTGTTCTCCGGGGTCGCCGATTTGAAGAAGGCCTTTGAGGCCGCGCGTGCACGCCGCGAGATGGGCAAGGGCACGCTGCTGTTCGTCGACGAGGTCCATCGCTTCAACCGCGCCCAGCAGGATTCGTTTCTGCCGGTCATGGAAGACGGCACGGTGGTGATGGTCGGCGCCACCACCGAAAACCCGTCCTTCGAACTCAACGCGGCGCTTTTGTCACGGGCGCGCGTGCTGGTGTTTCGCTCGCTCGACGCGGCCGCGATCGAAAAGCTGTTTGCGCATGCCGAGGAGGTCGAGGGCCGCAAGCTGCCGCTCGACGAGGAAGCGCGCGCCGTGCTGGTGCGCATGGCCGATGGCGACGGCCGCGCGTCGCTGACGCTCGTCGAGGAAGTCTGGCGCGCCGCGCGCAAGGACGAGATTTTCGACGCCGCGCAGTTGCAGGAGATATTGCAGCGCCGGGCGCCGATCTACGACAAGTCGGCCGACGGCCATTACAATTTGATCTCGGCGCTGCATAAGTCGGTACGGGGCTCCGATCCCGATGCCGCGCTGTATTATCTCGCGCGCATGCTCGATGCCGGCGAGGACCCTCTGTTCCTGGCCCGCCGCGTCGTGCGCATGGCAGTCGAGGATATCGGGCTTGCCGATCCGCAGGCGCTGGCCATCGCCAACGCGGCCAAGGACGCTTTCGACTTCCTCGGTCATCCCGAGGGCGAGCTCGCGATCGCGCAGGCGGTGGTCTATCTCGCCACCGCACCGAAATCGAACGCCGTCTACACCGCCTTCGGCAAGGCGATGCAGGTCGCAAAGCAGGCCGGCTCGCTGCTGCCGCCGAAACACATCCTCAACTCGCCGACCAAGCTGATGAAGTCGGAAGGCTACGGCGCATCTTACGAATACGACCACGACACGCCCGACGCCTTCTCCGGCCAGGATTATTTCCCGGAAGCCCTGGGCCGCCAGACCTTCTACGACCCGCCCGAGCGGGGGTTCGAGCGGGAGATCCGCAAGCGGCTGGATTATTGGGCGAAGTTGCGGAAGGAGCGGGGTGGGAAGTAGGTTCTGCGTCGCTGAGAAGGCGCTTGCGTTTACGTGTCAAAAATGACACATAAGCGCAGCCGAATGATCGATCGCACGAAGAAGCTTCCCGCGAGATTCTACGTCAGCTCGACAGGTCGAAATCCTGTTCGCGAGTGGATATTGGATTTGCCTTCTGAAGATCGAAAAACTGTCGGGAAGGATATTCAGAAAGTCGAATTCGGTTGGCCGATCGGACGCCCGCATTGTGCCCCGCTGGGGGATGGATTGTGGGAGGTTCGAAGTGATCTCGACAGCAACCGGATTGCGCGAGTGATCTTCTGTTTGGAAGACGGTCAGATGATCCTGCTCCACGGCTTTATCAAGAAAACGCAGAAAGCGCCAAAGCGGGATATTGATCTTGCGCTGAAGCGCAGGCGAGAGGTGACGTGATGACGAAAAGCAAAGCGCACGTGAGCAAAGAAACGTTCGACGAGTTTCTTACCGAGCAAGGTATACTTGGGACTTGTGAGGAGCGTGCTCTCAAGGAGCTTATCGCTGAGCAATTGACGGAGGCGATGAAGACGCAGGGAATCACGAAGACGGCGATGGCCGCACGCATGAGGACCAGTCGTCGTCAGCTCGATCGGCTCCTTGATCCCGCGACCCCCTCGGTGACGCTGGATACACTGCAACGCGCCGCAAGTGCGGTTGGCCGTACACTACGAGTCGAATTGGTATGACTTCGCTCGTGCCAGGCGCCGTCCTGATGAACCTGCAACAGCAATATGACCTGCGGCTGGCGGAGAACGAGATGGGCGCGGAAGTCGCGTCACTGCCTCGGCGCGCCGATACACAGTTGACACCAAAGCTTGGAAAAACCGCATGAGCCGCCGCATCAAGAGAATGAACCCGAAACCTCGCGAGCGCGATGAGCGCAAGGAGGCGCGTCCGTTCAAGGCGCGCAGCGCGAAGCCTGCTGGGCTGCGGCCTGGCGGCAAGCCGGGCACGAAGCCGCCGCGCTTTGCGAGCGAGCGCGTTGACCGGCGCGCGCCCAAAGCCGAACCGGAAAAGGGTGCACCGGCAAAGCCCGTCGAGGCATTGCTGCCGACCAAGGTGCAGACCGTCAAGGTGACGGCCGACGAGAACAACATGCGCGTCGATCGCTTCCTTGAAGCGCACTTTCCCGGCCTGTCGTTCTCCCACATCCAGCGGGTGGTTCGTAAAGGCGAGCTGCGCGTCGACGGCAAGCGCGTCGACAGCAAGGACCGCCTGGAGGAGGGCCAGAGCGTCCGCATTCCGCCGCTGAAGCTCGACACGCCGAAGGCACCCAACCCGCAGTCGGAGGCGGCGCAAAAGACGCTTGCCGCGCTGAAGGAGATGACAATCTACGAGGACGACGACGTTCTCGTGCTGAACAAGCCGGCCGGACTTGCCGTGCAGGGCGGCTCTGGCATGACGCGACACATTGACCAGATGCTGGAGGTGATGCGCGATTCCAAGGGCCAGAAGCCGCGCCTCGTACACCGCATCGACAGGGAGACGTCGGGCTGTCTCCTAGTCGCCAAGACTCGCTTTGCCGCCTCGCATCTGACCGGCGCCTTCCGTTCGCGGTCGGCGCGAAAGACCTATTGGGCGCTGGTGCCGGGGCTGCCGAAGCCGAAGCAGGGCCGCATCTCGACCTTCCTTGCCAAGGAGGAGAGCGAGGACGACACCATCATGCGCATCGCCCAGCATGGCGATGAGGGCGCAAGCCACGCGGTGACATATTATGCGGTGGTCGAGACCGCCGGCAACAAGCTGACCTGGGTGTCGCTGAAGCCGGTGACGGGGCGCACCCACCAGCTGCGCGCCCACATGGAACATATCGGCCACCCCATCGTCGGTGATCCCAAATATTTCAACATCGAGAACTGGCAACTGCCGGGCGGCCTGCAAAACCGGCTGCACCTGTTGGCGCGCCGCATCGTCATCCCGCATCCCCGCGGCGGCTTCATTGATGCCACCGCGCCGCTGCCGCAGCACATGCAGCAGTCATGGAACCTGCTCGGGCTCGATGCGAGCCGGTTTGATCCGATCGAGAACGCGCCGGAGGAGTAGTTGAGTTTGCTATTGGGTTGCTTCGCTGCGCCCCGAATCATGAAACCCGCTCAATTCCGAAACTGCTCCAGAAACATCCGCAGGCTATCGTGCGGGCTCTCGACATCCGTGATCAACCAGCCCTCGGGTCCGCTGACCAGGATGAAGTTCAGAGTCACCGGCCGGCCGCGATTGTCGAAACTCGCCGCGACATAGGTCTTGTCGTATTGCCTGCGAACGACCGCGATCGCGACGGGGCCGAGCTTCCAGCTCGGGCTCTGCACCAGGAAATCGTAGGGCTCGACCCGCGGCGCGGACCACACCTTGCACAAGGAGGGGTCGAAGAATTGCCGGGCGGTGGCGCCATCCCGCGGCAGGCCTTTTGAGAGCTCCGGCGCGCCCTGGCCGTAATGAGCGTAGACGTTGCGGACCACCGATTCCGGAGCCCGAAAGCCGGCCTGCGCCGCGGCCGGCCAAAACCCGGCAAGGAGAGCCGCAATGCCTGCAAGTTCCCTCATACCTGCCGCTCGCTTTATCGGTCGTCGCTCTTACCTTACAAGCCTAGCATTGAGTGATCAGGGCCGAAAACCAGATGCGCGAATTGTTCGATGAAGCTGCGGGGCGATCCCCGCTTGATCCGCAGGAGTTGGTCCGCCAGGCTTCGCGCGTGCCGTTGCGCAAGCGCTTCTACAAGGAGGTGGGGGTCGCTGAGGCTGAGGGCGGCTTTGCCATCACGCTTGACGGCAAGGCGATCCGCACGCCGTCCGGCCGCCAGGTGATCATCCCTGCGCGCGTGCTAGCCGACGCAGTGGCTGCCGAGTGGGCGGATCAGAAAGAGACGATCAATCCCATGACCATGCCGCTGACGCGGATCGCCAATAGCGTGGTCGAGGGCGTCGTCGACCGCGTCGATCTCGTCAGCGACGACCTCGCAAAGTATCTCCAGTCCGATCTGCTGTTCTATCGCGCCGGCCATCCCGAGGGGCTCCTCGCCCGCGAGGCCGCGCATTGGGATCCCGTGTTGTTTTGGGCCGCGGAGACGCTGGGAGCGCATTTCATCCTGTCCGAAGGCGTCATGCCTGTGACGCAGCCGGAGGCGGCCGTCCAGGCCGCGCGTGCGGCGCTGCCGGGGGATGCCTGGTCGGTCGCCGCCCTCCATGTGATCACCACCCTGACCGGCTCGGCCCTGCTGGCGCTGGCGCTGGCCCATGGCGTGCGCGATGCCAGCCAGGTCTGGGCGGCGGCTTATGTCGATGAGGACTGGAATGACGAGAAATGGGGAGTCGACGAGGAAGCCGCCGGCCGCCGCGCCGCCCGCCTCAGGGACTTTCAGGCCGCCGTGACGGTTTTGGCCGCTGTGAACCCGCCCGCGGCCAAAGGTCCTTAACGAGAGGTTTACGAGGGCGGCCTTAGGGTAGGGCCTACGCTCCCCGGGCCCTCGCCATGCCGACGCCGATAAGCTTGATCGTTCCCGTCAGTGCCGCCAGCTCTGTTGCTGACGCGGTGACGCCCGATCTTGTGCTGCAGGCCGGCAGCGTGGTGGACGCCAGAGTGGTCAGCGTGCTCGCCGGCAATCTGGTTCGGATCGCGATCGCCAACCTCTCGATGGATGTGATGTCCGAGGTGTTGCTGACACCAGGACAAAATCTCCAGCTTGCGGTATCGCAGAACGGCGGCACCATCCGGCTCGCCGTCATGGGCGCGGCAGGCGAGGCGACCGCCGATCAGGTCACGCTGACGCCGGCTGCGGCCTCGCTGGTTGACAGCCCACCGATTGCTCCGTCGGCGAGCGCGCGACGCAACGTGCTGACGCCATCGGAGCAGGTCGCCGTTACCGCAGCTTCGGCCGAGGCGGTCACAAAGCAGGCCAGCCAGGCGCCGCTGTTCGCCAATCTGGCCGCGGTCGTCACCGGCAGCGATCTTCCGGCGGGGCTGAAGCAGGCGATCCTGGGCGTGCTGGCGCAGCAGACGCCGCTCAACACCGGGCTCGATGGCGGCGACATTGAATCCGCATTCCAAAAATCCGGCCTATTCCTCGAGGCCTCGCTCGCCGAGGGCCCGACGCCGTCCTCCGGCACGATGCCGGACCTGAAGGCGGCATTGCTGGTGCTGCGCCAAACGCTGACGACGCTCGAGGCGATCGCGCCACAGGCGCAAGGTGCCGCCCTTCCGGCTGGTACTGTGGCGACACCGCAGCTCGTCGCCGCGGAGACGCAGGCCGCATTGTCCGCACCCGAACCCGAGATCGCCCAATCACCGCAAATGCCGCGCAGCGTCAATCTTGCAGCCTCTGTGTTGGCGGACATTGCTGGCGGTGCTCCGCAGGCTGCGGTGCCGCGGGCCATGACCGCAGGCCTTGCCGCGAGCCTCCTGCAAGAGATCACGCAAAGCCTGCCGCGAATGACGGGAAACGTGCCGGGCTCGAACAAGGCCGTACCCGACGGACATATTTTCGAAGCCGCCGCGCGCGCGACGCCACCACCGGTTCGCGGCGCGCTGCCGTCGCCGCAATTCATTGCCTCGCCGTCACTCGTACCGGATACGCCGCTCGCTGCGACCGTGCATCGCCTGCTCGATGACACCGATGCCGCTCTCGCGCGCCAGACGTTGCTCCAGGTTGCTTCGCTCCCCGATCGCACCGACGCCAGCGGTCACAGGATCGATCCGAGCGTGCCGCAGTGGAATTTCGAGATTCCATTCGCAACGCCGCAGGGCACGGCAATGGCGCAGTTCGAGATCTCGCGCGACGGCGGCAATGAATCCGCCGATCCCGCCAGGCGCGCCTGGCGCGCGCGCTTCTCGCTGAATGTCGAGCCGGCCGGCCCCGTGCACGCTTTGATTACGCTCAACGGTGACAAGACCTTCGTGCGGATGTGGGCGGAGCGGCCGACGACCGCACAGCAGCTTCGCGCCGGAATCGGCGAGCTCAACCAGGCCCTGACCAGGGCCGAGCTCAAGCCCGGCGACATCCTGGTCCGCGATGGCACCCCGCCACAGCCCGCACCGGCCCGCGCCGGTCACTTTCTGGATCGCGCCACATGAGCGACCCGTCGAAGCTTGCGATTGCGCTGCATTACGAGAAGGGCAGCAACGCGCCGGTCGTCGTCGCCAAGGGCAAGGGCACGATCGGCGAAAAGATCGTCGAGATCGCCAAGGCCAATGACATCCCGATCGAGGAGAACGAGATCCTGGCCGGTGCTCTCTCCAAGGTCGAGCTCGGCGAGGAGATTCCGCCCGACCTCTACAAGGCCGTCGCCGAAGTGCTGGTGTTCGTGCTGCGGCTGTCGGGCAGGCGGTAGCTGTCATCGTTTCACCACGATAGCGGCTGCATGGTCGCGGCCATCTTCATCGCGTAACGGACATCGCCAGTGCTTACCCGCCGTTCCACTCTCGGCCTTCTCGTCGCAGCTGCCGCTTTGCCAGCGCGTGCATTCGCCCATGTCGCGCCGCCGCGCAACGAGATCCGTGACAGCCTCGCAAAGCGCTTCACCGACCTTAACACGGCCGGGACGTTCGTCGGCTACAAGGTCGAGGACTATCTGGTCGTTGCGAGCGACAAGGAACGTTCGGGCGAGGCGAAGCTGCCGGCTTCGACCTTCAAGATTCCGAACTCGTTGATTGCGCTCGAAACCGGCGTGGTCACTGACCCCGACAAGGACGTATTTCCCTGGGACGGCGTGAAGCGGCCGATCGAGGCCTGGAACAAGGACCACACGCTGCGCAGCGCGATTCTCGTGAGCGCGGTGCCGGTCTATCAGGAGATCGCGCGCCGGATCGGGCAAGAGCGCATGCAAAAATACGTCGATCTGTTCGACTATGGCAATCGCGACATCGGCGGCGGCATCGACCAGTTCTGGCTCACCGGCGCCTTGCGCATCGATCCGGTCGAGCAGGTCGATTTCATCGACCGGCTGCGCCGCCGCGCACTGCCGATCTCGAAACGCAGCCAGGATCTCGTCGCTGACATCCTGCCGGTGACCAAGGTCGGCGATAGCGTCATTCGCGCCAAGTCCGGGCTGCTTGGCGCCGACCGCGGCGAGCCATCGCTTGGCTGGATGGTGGGCTGGGCCGAGAAGGGCGAAGCGCACACCGTGTTCGCGCTCAACATGGACTGCAAGGAGCCGCGCCTGGTCGGAGAGCGCATGCCGCTGACGCAAGCCTGCCTTGCCGAGATCGGCGCTATCTAGCGATACCGCGCTGGCGCCGCTCGACTAGCATCCCCCGGGTCAAGAAAAACCGGGAGGAGAACATGAACTCAACGCCACTCTGGCTGCCGTCGCTCACGCTTGCCGCCGCAGGCGGCTGGCTCGCCGCCACGATGTTTGCCGGTCCCGTCACCAGCAGGGAGCCGCGCTTTCCTCAGCTCACCATGGACCAGCTCGACGCCAAGCAGAAGCCGCTCGGCGAGCAGATCATGAAGGTCTCGAGCGTCGGCATCGGCGGTCCCTACAATCCGATGATCCGCAGCCCGGTGCTCGGCCAGCGCCTGTTCGACCTGTTCCATTATCTGCGCTGGGAAACCTCGGTCCCGACAAAACTCAACGAGTTCGCCATCCTGATCATCGGGCGGCAATAGCGCTCGCAGGTCGAGTGGTACGCCCATGCGCCGCTCGCGGCGAAGGCGGGCCTGTCGCCCGACATCATCGCGGAGCTGAAGGCCAATAAGCGGCCTGCGAACATGGCCGAGGAGGAGGCCGTCGTCTACGACTTCGTCACCGAGCTCACCACGACGAAGAAGGTCGGCGACGAAACCTATGCGCGCGCGAAGAAGGTCTTCAACGACCAGCAGATCGTCGACCTCACCGCGCTCGCCGGCAATTACGTGATGGTCGCGATGTTGCTCGCAATGGCGGAGGAGACCGTGCCGCCGGACAAGCAGGAGCCGTTCAAGCCGGGCGAGCCGTAGCGGAGGCAGTTTTGTTGTGGCCATCCATCGAGACGCCCGCTTCGCAGGCTCCTCAGGATGAGGACTTGTTTGCGGTAAGAAGACAGACCCTCATTGTGGGGAGCCCGCAAAGCGGGCGTCTCGAACCATGCAGGCCGAGATGCTTCTCAACCCAGCTTGAACAGCGCCTGCAAAAACTCCTCAACGGCCTTGCGCGACTCGGCGGCAGTCGTTGGACTGCCGCCGACATGCGGATTGAGCTCGACGCAAGCGTCCTGGTAGGTGAACGGCGCTTTCGTATCGGCGTTCATCAGCACGCCGCCGTCGCCTTCGCGGATCTGGCAGTTGCGCACGGTCTGCGCGCCCGTGGACACGGCAACCGTATTGACGCCGAGCAGCCCACTGTCGAAGCCGTGCGCGCTGTCGGGGTATTCGGTCAGCACCACGTCGCGGCCGGCCGTCTTGAGTCGCTCGACGAAAGCCTTGCAGCTCTTCACGGGATTGTAGTCGTCGGGCGTGCCGTGGAAGATGCGGATCGGGCGCGCGGCGATGTCCGTGTCGTTCTGATAGGTCGTGGAGCAGTCGGGATAGAAGGGAATGTAGGCGGCGAACTGGATGCCGGACTTGTTCCATAGCTTGTGGAAGCGGTCGAGACTCGCATAGAGCGTCGCCTGTCCGCCGCGTGAAAAGCCCATCAGCACGATGCGATCAGGATCGACGCGGGGATGCTTTGCAAGGATCTCCAGCGAGCGGTAGATGTCGATGACGAGGTTGAGCCTGCCGAGCAGGGCTTGGTTCGGCCCCACCACCGTCAGCCCGCGGCCGGTAAAGCCGTCGATGACGAGGGTCGAGATGCCCATGGCGTTGAACGCGTGCACCCAGGCGTCGGTCGTTGCGCCGACGCCGCTCGAGCCGTGCATCAGCACCACGACGGGGAGTTTTCCGCTGCCTTGCGCCACGCGCAGTTCGCCGGCGACTGTCACCGGCTTTCCGGCCGCGGCGTCGCCGCTGAGGAATTGCTGGTCGGAGAGGGTGAGCGAGGAGATCGGGTAGATCTCGGCGCGGGTGGCGACTTCCCTGGGAAGCGATTGCGCGTTGGCGCCTATGCCGGCGAACAGCGTTGAAATGCAGAGCGCCATGGCGACGCGGAATGCTGTCGGCATCGGATCCTCCCCGTGATTTTCAGTGAGTAGAACAACAGGCCTGCGCGCTGTCAAATTGACGCAAGCCGGCGGTTCGCCTCAGGCGGGATCGGCCTTCTTCACCGTCAGCGCCTGGTCGATCGCAAAACCGCCAATCTCGCTCATCGCCTGCGAGATGACGTCGCCCTTGCGGGCAAAGCCGGCGGAGAGGAAATCGAACTGGGTGCGCGCCAGCCGCAGCACCTCGATCGGCACGGAGATTGCGGTCTCGTTGAAGCTATCGACCGAGGCGTGCAGCGTCTGCAGCTCGCTTGTGAGCTGGCCGATATGGTTCTCGGCGTGCTGCATCAGGCCGAGCAGCTTGCCGCGCTCTGCATCGAATGCCGCGCGCTCGGCCGCCGCGGCCGCGGTGACCTCGGCAAGCTGGCTGCGCAGCCCGTCGATTTGC
Organism: Bradyrhizobium sp. 87; assembly: GCF_023073015.1. Taxonomy (NCBI): domain Bacteria; kingdom Pseudomonadati; phylum Pseudomonadota; class Alphaproteobacteria; order Hyphomicrobiales; family Nitrobacteraceae; genus Bradyrhizobium; species Bradyrhizobium sp. 87. The sequence continues at coordinate 155,902 of NZ_JADPIQ010000084.1, read as the reverse complement.
TTGACCATGGCGTCGGACGCCATCTCACCGGTCTCGCGCAGCTCGCTGTTGCGCGTGTTCTCTTCGTGCTCCCGGTGATAGAGGCGTTCCGCCGACATCGCCCGTTGCGTCAGCGACTCGATCAGCGCGACCGCGCGCAGCAACATCTCGCCGTTCCGCCCCGACACCATGCTGGCCATGCGCCGCAGGAAGTCGGTGGTTTCGGACGATGGGTTCGGCGGCAGTGGAACGACCGTCGCGGACATGGGGTGATGCTTGCAGCCGGAAATGATGACCGCCGCCGTACCGACTGAGCTCACGCAACATTCGGCGCCTGATCGCAAGCCTGGAGCAAGCCTGAATCGCCGCGCCCGGTCAACCGGGCGGGACCAGATTTGCAACTGCGTCACGTATCCTTCTGCCAGCCGATCCGGCCGAGATGGGTGAAGCCGAACCCGGCCGAATATTTCAGGCCGTAGGCCAGTGCCCGATCGATGCCGATATGGGCGAGCCAGATCAAGGCGATGGACAGGGTGAGTGGCGAGGCGAGGCCGAAGCCGAGCGTCAGCAGCGCGACCGGCGCCATGTAGCTGTGGGCGGCGTTGTAGACCATCGCGCCGAGTTTGGCGTCGGCAAGATAGGCGAGGAAGCTCAGATCGGGGACAAGGAAGAGCAGGGCAAAGACTGCCCAAGAGCCGTCCCAGGTCCAGTAGAGCATCACCATCCCCACAAACAGCGTCAGGCCTTCCAGCCGCAGCAGGATGTTGACGCCGCCCGTCGCCGCGCCGGTCTCAGCCGTTCCTTCGGTCATGCTCGTCTCCCAGGCAAAACTTTGTAATTCCTTGCGCTTTCCCGCTGCGGCAAGGCAGCCCTGCGGGGCCGAAAGCCGCTTCCCGGCCCGCAAAATGCCGTGTTAGAACCCCCGGCAATCGCATTTAGGCTAAGAACTGGCGGGAGCAAATGAAGAACATCCTGGACGCCCTTGAAGACCGTCGCGCCGGCGCAAAGCTCGGCGGTGGGGAGAAGCGCATCGAGGCGCAGCACGCCCGCGGCAAGCTGACCGCGCGTGAGCGCATCGAGCTCTTGCTCGACAAGGGATCGTTCGAGGAATTCGACATGTTCGTCGAGCACCGCTCTACCGAGTTCGGCATGGAGAAGAACAAGGTGCCCGGCGACGGCGTCGTGACCGGCTGGGGCACCGTCAACGGCCGCAAGACCTTTGTCTTCGCCAAGGACTTCACCGTGTTCGGCGGCTCGCTGTCGGAAACGCACGCGCTGAAAATTACAAAGCTTCAGGACATGGCGATGAAAGCGCGTGCGCCCATCATCGGCCTCTATGATGCGGGCGGCGCCCGCATCCAGGAAGGCGTCGCAGCACTCGCCGGCTATTCCTACGTGTTCCGCCGCAACGTGCTCGCCTCCGGCGTGATCCCGCAGATCTCCGTCATCATGGGCCCCTGCGCCGGCGGCGACGTCTATTCGCCTGCGATGACCGACTTCATCTTCATGGTGAAGAACACCAGCTACATGTTCGTCACTGGCCCCGACGTGGTGAAGACCGTCACCAACGAGGTCGTCACGGCCGAAGAGCTCGGCGGCGCCTCGGTGCACGCCACGCGCTCCTCGATCGCCGACGGCGCCTTCGAGAACGACGTCGAAACGCTGTTGCAGATGCGGCGCCTGATCGACTTCCTGCCGTCCAACAACACGGACGGCGTGCCGGAATGGCCGAGCTTCGACGACATCGGCCGCCTCGACATGTCGCTCGACACTCTGATCCCCGACAATCCGAACAAGCCCTACGACATGAAGGAGCTGATCCTGAAGGTCGTGGACGAGGGCGACTTCTTCGAGATCGCGGATGCTTTCGCCAAGAACATCGTCACCGGCTTCGGCCGCATCGCGGGCCGCACGGTGGGCTTCGTCGCCAACCAGCCCATGGTGCTGGCCGGCGTGCTCGACTCCGACGCTTCGCGCAAGGCGGCGCGCTTCGTGCGTTTCTGCGATGCCTTCAACATCCCGATCGTCACCTTCGTCGACGTGCCGGGCTTCCTGCCGGGTACCGCGCAGGAATATGGCGGCCTGATCAAGCACGGCGCCAAACTGCTGTTTGCGTACTCGCAGTGCACCGTGCCGCTGGTCACCATCATCACCCGCAAGGCCTATGGCGGCGCCTTCGACGTCATGGCCTCCAAGGAGATCGGCGCCGACATGAACTACGCCTGGCCGACCGCCCAGATCGCGGTGATGGGCGCCAAGGGCGCGGTCGAGATCATCTTCCGCGCCGACATCGGCGACCCCGACAAGATCGCCGCAAGAACCAAGGAATACGAAGACCGCTTCCTCTCCCCCTTCATCGCCGCCGAGCGCGGCTACATCGACGACGTCATCATGCCGCACTCGACCCGCAAGCGGATCGCGCGGGCGCTGTCGATGCTGAAGGACAAGAAGGTGGAAACGCCGGCGAAGAAGCACGACAATTTGCCGTTGTGAGGGCGCACTTGTAGCCCGGATGAGCGTAGCGACATCCGGGTTTGTCTATCCAAGTCCCGCATGTCGCTTTGCTCATGCGGGCTACCGATTCTGTTTCTGAGTTGGCATCCTCGATCCAAATCCAATGACCGAAGACGATCCGACCGACGAGATTTCAGACATCGAAGCGCGGATCGAGGCTTTGGCCGAGATCGCCGAGCGATGCCGCAAGTACATCCTGGCGTCCAAGCTCGCGATCGGGAGCGGCGGCGCGCTGTTGTTGATCACGATCTTCGGTTTGCTTGGGATGGGTCAGACCGCCGCGCTCGGATCGATCGCTCTGGTGCTCGGTGGGATCGTCTCGCTCGGCTCGAACGTCAGCACGTTGCGGCAGACGGAGAGTGCGATCGGGGATGCGGAGGCGCTTCGGTCTCAACTGATCAGCCGCATCGACCTTCGCGTGGTCGCCGATACGCCGATGAAGCTCGTGTAACCGAGCAGCCTTAAGCCGCAGCCCTGCGCGACAGCACCTGCAACTCCTCGCGGCATTCGGCTGCGAACGCCTGAAGCTGCTCCGCGGTTTGCCGGTCGAGGATCGCCTTTGCCAGCCGTTCGGCGCGGGCAAGCTGGTCTCTGAGATATGCGATGCGGGCCATGTGTCACCTTCCGCAGGGATGATTTGATGGCTGTGAGCCTAGGGCCGTCGCCGAGTTAATTATGTGAGGCACGTCACACCCCCGCGCGGCGTCAGCGGGTCGCGTCCGCCGCCGCAAAATGCGCCATCTGATCCGCATGGGCTTTTGCGAAAGCCGGGCGGGCTGTGGCGCGCGCGAGGTAGTTGCGGCAGGCGGGACTGTCCGCGAGGCCATCGAACTGATCGACGATGCGCAGCACGTCTGACATCAGGATGTCGGCGACGGAGAACGTGCCTGCCAGCCATTCGCGGTTGGCCAGCACCGCCTCCATGTGCTTGAGGCGGAGTTTTAGAAAGTCGTCGACGAATTTCCACGCGGCCGTATCGCTCGGGTGACCCATGAACTTCGACATCGTCCAGGGCAGACTCGCCATCTCCACCGAATTGAGCGCGGCGAACAGCCACTCCGTGGCTTCGTTGCGGCCGCGCGGATCGGATGGCATCAGCTTCGCGCTGAGGCCGCCGAGATGCAGCAGGATCGCGCCGCTCTCGAAGATCGAGAGATCGCCGTCGGTCAGCCACGGCAACTGCCCGAACGGCTGATGCGCAAGATGCTCGGCGCCGCGCCCGTCGAACGGCGCGCTCGCGACGCGATAGGGCAATGCGGCCTCTTCGAGCGCCCAGCGCACCCGAAGGTCGCGCACGAAACCGCGCGGGGGCGGGGGAACCCAGTCGAAGGTGGTGAGCGTGAGGTCGGGCATGTGGTGTCTCCGTCTGCTGTCCAGGCATAGGACGGGTGAGAGATGCGCGTTCCGACACCGGTGCCGTCCTTTTTTGTCGTCGCCGACGTCATCGGCTAGTCTCACCCCAAACAACAGGAGGAAAATCCGATGCCGTCAGCCTTCTTCGTCGTCCGCGCCGTCGTCACCGATGCCGGCAAGCGCGCCGCCTTCGACAGGTGGTACGAGACCGAACATCTGCCCGACGCGATGAAGGCCTTCGGCGTGAGCAAGGCCTGGCGGTTCTGGAGCCTCGACGATCCCTCACTGCATCAGGCGATGTATCAGTTCGCGAGCGAGGCTGCGCTGCACGCCATGCTGAAGGGCGAAGCGCTGACGCAACTGGTGGCCGATTTCAACCGCGATTGGCCCGACGTGACGCGCACGCGCGAGTTGCTGGTGCTGGCGCAGGAGTTTGGCAAGTAGCGCCCGGCGGCGGGCTGTCACCGTCGGAGTCGCAGCGAAGCTGAACGCGCGATTCAGCTTCGGTTCATGTCGTCACCACGACACTCGCCTCTGCATCACTGGCACGACCATCCAAGAGGAAAGAAGTCATGGAGCGCCGGAACTTTTTAAAATTTGCAATCGGTGTCGCGGCCGGAGCTGCCGCGTTCACGACCGCCGCAAAGGCTGCGCCGCTGGCGCCGCAGCCGCTCGGTGACCCCCGCATGCCGCAAGGCAATCCCGACGCTCATCCCGCAGTCACCAGCAGCGAAGAAGCCGCGCAGTTGAAGCCGGAGCAGGTGCACTGGCACGGCCGCCATCGCCATTGGGGTTGGCGCCGCCGTCACTGGGGCTGGCATCGCCGGCGATGGCACCGCCGCCATTGGTAAGCTTCGCGCACCAGGCTTGAACGGGGACCGCGATCGCGGTCCCCGTTCTGATTCGAAACATCCCGGTGCGACGTCAGGCGCTCAAAAAGAAAATGGCCGCGCAGGCTTTCGCCGCGCGGCCATTTCGCAATGCGAAAAAAACGAGATCAGAACGGGCGGCAGCGGCCGGCGTACCAGCGGAAGCCGTAGGGGCACACGCGGGCGCGCGGCACGACCACGACAGGGGCCGGCGCAACCACGATCGGACCCGGGCGGACAACGACCGGACCGCGCATCGGGCGGCAGCCGCCATAGGCGCCGCGGTACCAGCCGGGGCCGCAACCGCCGGCGGCGCTCGCCGCCTCGCTGAAACCAACGACCGCGCTGGCGAGCATCACGGCGGCAAACAGGTATTTCATTTGATCTTCCTTCTCGTCCTTGGGTGTAGGTTTTGGGGGCAGGTAGGAGGGCTTGGCGCTTTTCGGCGCACCATGAATCAAAAGACACGATTCGACACGTTAAAATCGCAACATGCCGACACGACGCCAGCCAAATCTGCCAATCATGACCTGAATGCGGCATGAACATTCCCCGCACGCGGCTCCGGACGACAGCAATGACGCTAGCGGCCGAGAAAGCCCAGGACTAGCTCCCTGTACTTCTCAGGCGCCTCGAGGAAGACGAGATGGCCGGTGTCCGGGATCACCTCGGCCCGCGCATTCGGCATCTTCGCCGCGAGTGCCTTCGCTAGCTCGGCGTTCTCTCCCATTTTCGCGCGCAGCGCCTCCGGCGCGTTCGGCCGGCCCGGAGCGTTGTGGTCGTCGGCGCCCATGATGAATAGCGTCGGCTCGGTGATCAGTGCGATCTCGTGCGCCACCGGCTCACGATAGATCATCTGGCCGGAACTGACGAAGGCACGCAGCCAGCGCGGATAATCCGGGCTGCCCTCGATGTTGAAGCGGGCGTCGATGAACGGCGTGATCGCGTCCGGCGGCAGCTTGATCGCATAATTGGTCTGAAGCTGCTTGCGATAGCCATCGGCCGTGAGCTTGTCCTCGGTCTCGATGATCTTCTCGGTCGGCGTCGGCGGTACATAGAGGCGGTAATCTTCCAGTCCGATCGGGGCCGTCAGAACAAGGTGGGCGACGCGATCGGGAAAGGCGCGGGCGATGCGGACGCCCAGCATGCCGCCGAGCGAATGGGCGACGATCTCGGCCTTGTCGATCTTGAGGTGATCGAGCAGCGCGATGGTGTTGCGCGCCAGATTGTCGAAATGCAATTCGCCCTTCGGCTTCGAGGATTTGCCGAAGCCGATCTGGTCCGGCACCACGACGCCGAAGCCGGCCTCGCTCAGCATCTTGATAACAGGCGCCCAGTAGCTCGACGGGAAATTGCGCCCGTGCAGCAGCACGACGGTGCGGCCGTTCGGCTGCGCAGGCGGCACGTCCATATAGGCCATGCTGAGCTGCTCGCCGTCATTGACAACAGGCAGCAGGTGCACGGGATAGGGATAGGCAAAGCCTTCGAGCGCGATGCCGTAGGGTTCGCGCGGGGCGGTGTCGGCGGCGTGGGATGTAAGAGGAGCGGCGAGAAGAGCCGTGCAAAGCACGGCCGGGAGGAGGCGGATCATTGAAGGCTCTGAGTCATGTTGGCGCTAGGAGACACATTCTCCGTCATGCCCGGGCTTGGCCCGCCTGCGCGGCCGAAGCCGCTTCGGCGAGGCGAAGGCCCGGGCATCCACGTGGTGCCACGCAAACTGCACTAAAGACGTGGATGGCCGGGTCAAGCCCGGCCATGACGACGAGAGACGCTTACACGCGCTTGTGTTCAGTCCTTCGCAGTCCCGAACAACGCGGCAAACTGCTTCTCGCCGGTGCGCGTAAAATTCACCACGCGGCTGCCGGGCGTGGCGTCGCGGGCAGCCCATTTCAGCTCGGCGAAACGCTGCATCATGGCGGCGCCCAGCGTGCCCGCGAGATGGTGACGCCGCTCGCTCCAGTCGAGGCAGGCCTTGCAGACCGGCCGGCGGGGATGGGCGAGCATGTCGGGCGAGATCTGCAAATGCTTCGCCAGGAAGCGCTCGCCCTCGGCCGTCAGCTCGATCTCCTGCTTCTTCTGCCTGACCAGGTTTTGCGCGCGGAGGGTGTCGAGCATCTGCACGCCGAGATCGCCGGCGAGATGGTCGTAGCAGATCCGGGCACGCCGCAGCGCCGGATCCTTCGGCCCGGTGCGCACGCGCATATGGCCGGTCCGCGCGGCGAGGCCCGCAAGCCCCTCCAGCACCCCGGCGACATCGTCGTCAGTGAGGCGGTAGTAGCGGTGGCGGCCCTGCTTCTCCGGCTCGATCAGGCCACCGGCCTCGAGCTTGGAAAGATGCGAGCTCGCGGTCTGCGGCGTGATGCCGGCCTCCTGCGCCAGCTCGCTCGCGGTGAGCGCGCGGCCGTTCATCAGCGCCGTGAGCATGTTGGCGCGTGCGGGATCGCCGACGAGCGAGGCGATCATGGCGATGTCGGGACCTGATTTCATGCTTCGATGGTAGCCGAAGCATTGAGGTCGGGCAAGCGCGTAGCGTGGGGTTGTTCGTCATTGCGAGGCGCGAAGCGACGAAGCAATCCAGGCTGCCTCCGCAGAGGGATTCCTGGATTGCTTCGCTGCGCTCGCAATGGCGGTGTGGAACCAGAGGAGCCCATCATGTCCGTCACCGTCTTCATCCGCTACCAGCTCGATCCCTTCAAGCGCGCGCAGTTCGAGGAGTATTCGAAGCGCTGGCTCACCATCATCCCGAAATGCGGCGGCGATCTGATCGGCTATTTCATGCCGCACGAGGGCACCAACAACATCGCGTTTGCGCTGATTACCTTCGAGAGTCTGGCTGCGTATGAGGCCTATCGCGCCCGGCTGCGTCAGGATACGGAAGGCATGGCCAACTTCCACTTCGCCGAGGAGCACAAATTCATCCTCGCGGAAGAGCGCACGTTTCTGCGCCAAGTGGTTTTGTAAGTGCTATCGTAGGCCATCAACGACAGGAGAGACGCCCATGATCGCCGTGATCTTCGAGGTCTGGCCGAAGCCGGAACACCGCCAGGATTATTTCGACCTCGCGGCCGACCTCAAGCCGATCCTGCAAACCATCGACGGCTTCATCTCGGTCGAGCGTTTCGAAAGCCTGACCGAGAAGGGCAAGATCTTATCGGTGTCGTTCTGGCGGGACGAGGCGGCCGTGCAAGCCTGGCGCAACACGATGGAGCATCGCCGCACCCAGGCCAAGGGCCGCGCGAAAATCTTCGCCGATTATCACTTGCGTATCGCCAGCGTCATCCGTGACTACAGCATGAATGATCGCGAACAGGCGCCAAAGGACAGCCGCGCGGTGCACGACGCGCACTAGCGCTCGTGGCGGCACGTCCCCATCTCTGCGCGGCCAACAAGGGAGAGAAACATGCACGTGACAACTGCTGACAAGCGCGCGGCCTTCAGGAAGCTGCACGAGAGCGGCTGCTTCATCCTGCCCAATCCGGTCGACGTCGGCAGCGCGAAAGCGTTGCAGCATCTCGGTTTCAAGGCACTCGCGTCGTCGAGTGCGGGCTTTGCCTGGACCATCGGCAAAGCCGACAACCACGTCACCGTCGAGGACGTCTGTCAGCATCTGGCGGCATTGAGCACGTCGGTCGACATCCCCGTGAACGCTGATTTCGAGGGCGGCTTTGCGGTCGAGCCGGACAAGGTCGCGGAGAATGTCGAGCGCTGTGTGCGCACCGGCGTTGCCGGCCTGTCGATCGAGGATTCCACCGGCGACAAGGACAAGCCGATCTACGAGCGCGCGCTCGCAGTCGAGCGCATCAAGGCATCGCGCAAGGCGATCGGCGATAGCGGCGTGCTGCTGGTCGGCCGCTGCGAGGCCTATCTGTGGGGCGTGACCGACCTCAAGTTGGTCATCGACCGGCTGACGGCCTACGCAGATGCTGGCGCCGATTGCCTTTACGCGCCGGGCCTGAAGAGCCGCGAGGACATCGCCGCGGTGGTGAAGGCTGTCGCACCCAAACCGTTCAACCTGTTGATCGGCGTCTCCGGGCTGTCATTGCAGGAAGCTGCCGATCTTGGCGTGCGCCGGATCAGCGTCGGCGGTTCACTCGCTCGCGCCGCCTGGGGCGGCTTCATGCGGGCCGCGAAGGAAATGGCGGAGAAGGGGACCTTCGCGGAGCTGGCGAGCGGCTATCCCGGCGGCGAGCTCAACAAGATGTTCAGCTAAGACAAACGAAAGCGGCGGGATCTGAATCCCGCCGCTGTTGCATATTGTTGCAATTCGTTACTTCGCGCCGTCAGCGGGTGCCGGCGTATCCGGGGCCGCCTTGCTCGGCGCGGCGCCCGTGGTCACGCCCGGCCCGGTATTGGTGCGCGGCGTCACGTCGCGCATGCCGGGAGGTGCGGCCGGATTGGTGGCCGGTGCCTGCTGCGCTGTCTGCGTCGCCGGCGTGGTGCTGGCCTGGTTGCTGGTGCCGGTGTTGTTCAGGCCGTAGAATACGGCACCCAGCACCAAGGCGATTGCCACTGCGAACAGGGCTACTTTGCCGCTGGAGGCGGGGCCTTCGCCAAGCTCCGGGTCGACCTGAAGCTGGGCATCCCGTCGCGCCGCATTGCGATACTCATCATCGGCGAGATTCGGGCGGTACGGATCGTTGATAAAACGGTCGTCAGCCATCGATTGGTTCTCCTCGATTATTGCGGCGGGACAACCCGTGGATGCGAGATTCTGTTCCGCCCTCCTTAATGCTTTCGTCGCATGTTGCGCCCGCGGCGGGAATCGGGAACCTGTTCGCTGGGGAACCTGACGCGTAAGCTCCGCTGACGGAAGGGAACAAAGCGATGTGGAGCTTGCCGCCGAGCGATTATAGCGTGCTGAATCTGTTGTCGCTGGTTGCGGTCGCGGCGCAAGGCATGACCGCCGCGCTCGCTGCCGGCCGCCGCAGCATGGATTGGCTCGGCGTCTGCTTCCTCGGCTGCATCACGGCGCTCGGCGGCGGCACCTTGCGCGATCTCTTCCTGGGGCATTATCCGTTGGCCTGGGTGCAGAACCCCATCTACCTCGCACTGGCCGGAGGCGCCGCCTTCCTCACCATCCTGATGGCGCGCCTGGTGCACCGGCTGAAACTGGCCTTCATCGTGCTCGATGCCATCGGCCTCGTCGTCTTCACCATGACCGGCTGCGACATCGCCTGGCAGATGGATGCCACGCTGCCGATCGTCATCGTCTCCGGCATGGTGACCGGTTGCGCCGGCGGCGTGTTGCGCGACGTGCTCTGCAACGACGTGCCGCTGCTGTTCCGCTCCGAGCTCTACGCCAGCGTCTCGGTGGTGACGGGATTGTTCTATGCCACCGCGTTCGGTCTTAAGCTGAACGCCGAGCTCTGGACCATTTTGACATTCGTCCTCGGCATCAGCTTCCGCCTGCTGGCGGTGCGCTACAAATGGGAGATGCCGAAATTCGTCTTCACGGAAGAGGAGGAGCGGGAGCCTTGAGCTACGGCTCCTGCTTCCGCGCCCTCGCCACCTGCGCCGGCGTCACCAGCGGCGCGGCGTTGCCCCAGGAATTGCGGATGTAGTTCGTCACCGCCGCGATCTCTGCGTCGGACAGCTGGTTGGAATAGGCCGGCATCTCCCCGGTGTTGGGCGCGCGCGGGGTCGTCACGGTGTGGGCGCCGTCGAGGATGATGCGCAAGGTCGAGGACGGATTGACCGATTGCAGCAGCGCGTTGGCGGGCAGCGGCGGATAGATGCGCGGTGCGCCGGATCCGTCGGCCTCGTGGCAGGCGATGCAGAACTTGGCGTAGATGGCCTGGCCGGCCTTCATCTCGGCATCGTCAGGCGGCGTCACGATCGTCTCACGCCGTGCCGGCGGCAGGTTCTTCAGGTAAACCGCGATCGCGCGCACGTCGGCATCGCTCATCTTCGAAGTCGAATTGACGACCACCTCCGCCATCAGCCCGCTGGCATGGCTCCTGGCGTTGCGCCCGCTCTGAAGATATTCCGTGATGTCTTCGACACTCCACGATTTCAGCCCGGTGCGGGCGGCGCCATCGAGCCGTGGCGCGTACCAGCCGCCCACCTCGTTGCCCGCGAGGGCCTGCGCCTGCTTGTCCGCGCCAAAATAGTTCTTCGGCGTATGGCAGGCGCCGCAATGACCGAGCCCGGTGACGAGATAGCCGCCCCGATTCCACGCCGCGCTCTGGCTCTGGTCCGGTTCGAACAGGCCGGGTTTGAAATAGACCATGTTCCAGATCCGCATCAGGCCGCGATAGCCAAACGGCCAGCGTAGTTCCGGCGGCTTGTTGCGGCTGGTGACGGCCGCGAGCGTTCCGAGATAGGCCCGGATCGCCAGCGTGTCGTCCTTCGTCATCCGCGTGAAATAGGGATAGGGGAACGCCGGGTAATAGTTGGAGCCGTCTGGGGCGACACCGGTGCGCACGGCGCGAGTGAAATCGGTGTCGGTCCAGGCGCCGATGCCGGTGTCGCGGTCCGGCGTCAGGTTCGGGGCATAGATCGCGCCGAATGGTGTGTCGATGCGCTTTCCGCCCGCGAACGGTTTGGCGGGATCGGCGGTGTGGCAGCCGGCACAGTCGCCGGCCTCCACCAGCGACTTGCCGTAGGCGATCAGCTCCGGTGACGGCTCGGCGGCGCCGGCCGCGCTCGCAACCGCACTGCACAACGCCAGGCCCACGAGAGCCAGGCCAGTGAGAATCGTCCGCATCGAAAGCCTCTCCTGCGACCCATCGACGCCGTCCCGGATGACGGGGCGTCAATTCGTTGCGCGACGGCGGGGGTATGGTGACACAAAATGAAAATCGCGGATGCCAATGCAGCCACGAAATTGCGATTTTTACCCGGCGCTCCCTTTGGTCCAGAATTGTGATGCGGAGCGTGAAATATCCGACATAGAGTGGCGGAAATGGTCGGCGCGCCCTAGCTAAAAACAACGGGCAGGCAACGGCTTAAGCAGCCAAGCGCTCAAAAGGGCGGAAGAGGACATAATGGGCATCAACCAGGGTCCGATCAGTCTCGATCAGAAATACACCCAGGACACCGGACATATTTTCACGACGGGCATTCAGGCCCTGGTCCGGCTGCCGATGGCCCAGATCCGGCGCGACCGTGCCGCGGGATTGAACACCGCCGGCTTCATCTCCGGCTATCGCGGCTCGCCGCTCGGCGGCTATGACCAGCAGCTCTTCGCCGCGCGCAAGCATCTCGAGCAGTACAACATCAAGTTCCAGCCCGGCGTGAACGAGGATCTGGCCGCGACCGCGGTCTGGGGCTCGCAGCAGCTCAACCTCTCGCCCGGCGCCAAGTATGACGGCGTGGTCGGCATCTGGTACGGCAAGGGCCCCGGCGTCGATCGCTGCGGCGACGTCTTCCGCCACGGCAATGCCGCGGGCTCCGCCAAGAACGGCGGCGTCTTGTGTCTCGCCGGCGACGACCACGGCGCAAAATCCTCGACGGTCCCGCATCAATCCGACCACGCCTTCATGTCGGCGCTGATGCCCTATCTCTACCCGTCGAGCGTACACGAGATGATCGAGATGGGTCTTCTGGGTATCGCGATGTCGCGCTACTCGGGCTGCTGGGTCGGCATGAAGGTGATCACGGAGACGGTGGAGACCACCGCCGAGATCGACCTCACCGACGAGATGACGCCGTTCGTGATCCCGACCGATTTCGAGATGCCCGAAGGCGGCCTCAATCTGCGCTGGCCCGACGACCGCTTCGCCCAGGACCGCCGCCTGCAGGACTACAAGGGCTTTGCCGCGATCGCCTTTGCACGCGCCAACAAGGTCAATCGCGTCACCATGGACTCGCCCAACGCCCGCTACGGCATCATGGCGTCCGGCAAGAGCTACGAGGATATCCGTCAGGCGCTGCGCGAGCTCGGGATCACGCCCGAGGTCGCCGCCAAGATCGGACTTCGATTGTACAAGATCGGCATGCCGTGGCCTCTGGAGCCGGAAGGCGTCAGGCAATTCGCTGTAGGACTCGAGGAAATCTTCATCATCGAAGAGCGCCGCGAGATCGTCGAGAACCAAGTGAAGCAGGAGCTGTTCAACTGGCGCGACGATGTCCGTCCCCGCATTATCGGCAAGATGGACGATCACGACAAGCGCTTCCTTCCCTTTGCCGAAGAACTCAGCGTCGCCTCGCTGGCGAGCTCGCTGACCGAGCGGCTGCTTCGACTCGATCTCAATCCCGAAATTGCAACGATGCTGCGCGCCAAGGCCGATTGGTTCAACGGCCGCCAGGCATCGCAAATGCAGGCGACCGCGCCTGTCGCCCGCACCCCCTATTTCTGCTCCGGCTGCCCGCACAACACCTCGACCAAGGTGCCCGAAGGCAGTCGCGCCTTTGCCGGCATCGGGTGCCACTTCATGGCACTGTGGATGGATCGCTCCACCGAGACCTTCACCCACATGGGCGGCGAGGGTGTGCCGTGGGTCGGCGTTGCCCCCTTCACAAAGGAAGAGCACGTCTTCGCCAATCTCGGCGACGGCACGTATTTCCACTCCGGCAGCCTCGCGATCCGCCAGGCGATCGCCTCCGGCGCCAACATCACCTATAAGATCCTCTACAACGACGCGACCGCGATGACCGGCGGCCAGCATGTCGACGGGGAATTGTCGCCGCAGCAGATCACCTTCCAGCTACACAGCGAAGGCATCCGCGAGATCTATCTGGTCTCAGAAGATCCCGACGCCTATCCGGCGAACGAGATCGCGCCCGGCGTCAAGACCGCGCATCGTGACGAACTCGACGCGGTCCAGAAGACCCTGCGGAAAGTCAAGGGCGCGTCCGCGATCGTGTTCGTGCAGACTTGCGCCGCCGAGAAGCGGCGCCGCCGCAAGCGCGGCACGATGGAGGATCCGGCGCGCCGTGTGCTGATCAATCCCGCGGTGTGTGAAGGCTGCGGCGATTGCTCGGTGCAATCGAACTGCATTTCGGTCGAGCCGCTCGAGACCGAGTTCGGCCGCAAGCGCGCCATCAACCAGTCGACCTGCAACAAGGATTATTCCTGCGTCAAAGGCTTTTGTCCGTCCTTCGTCACCGTCGACGGCGGCAAGATGCGCAAGCGCGCGCCGGCGGGCGTCGGCGATATCGGCGATCTGCCCGAGCCGGCATCGCGCCCCAACCTGGACAAGCCCTACAACATCGCTGTCGGCGGCGTGGGCGGGACCGGCGTGCTGACGATCGGCGCGCTGCTCGGCATGGCCGCCCATATCGAGGGCAAGGCCTCGATGATCCTCGACATGTCGGGCCTGGCGCAGAAGGGCGGGGCGGTGCTGAGCCACGTCCGCCTGTCCGATCATCCGGCCGAGGTGACCTGCTCGCGCATCGTCACCGGTACGGCCGATGTGGTGCTCGCAGCCGATGAGGTGGTCGCGGTTGCCAAGGACACCATCTCGCTCTGCGACAGCAGCCGCACCCGCGGCATCATCAACAGCCACGTCATTCCCACCGCCGACTTCGTCCTCAACCGCGATTTCAACTTCCAGACCCGCAAGCTGAACGGGTTGCTGGAAACCGCGCTGCACAAGGACTCGGTATTCTTCGACTTCACCAAGCCGGCCGAACAGCTGCTCGGCGACAGCATCGCCACCAACATGATGATGATGGGCTACGCCTATCAGAAGGGCCTCTTGCCGTTGTCAGCGGAGTCGATCGAGCAGGCGATCGAGGTAAACGGCGTCTCGATCAAGATGAACAAGGAAGCCTTCCGCCTCGGCCGCCTCGCGGTCGCCGATCCCGCACGGCTTGCCGGCATGCTGAAGGGAACGGATGAGGTCGTTGCGCCCAAGTCCCTGGACGCAATGACGCTCGACGAGGTCATCGAGCATCGCACCAGGCATCTCACGGCGTACCAGAACGGCCGCCTCGCGAAACGCTACCGCAAGCTGGTCGATCAGGTCAGCGACGTCGCCAGGCAGGGCGGCTATGACGAGGCGCTGACCCGCGCCGTTGCGGTCAACTACGCCAAGCTGCTGGCCTACAAGGACGAATACGAGGTCGCGCGCCTCTACACCGATGGCGCCTTCGAAAAGCAGCTCCGCGACCAGTTCGAAGGCGACTTCAAGTTCAACTTCAACCTGGCCCCGCCCATTCTGAGCAGGGGCGTCGATGCGCTCGGCCGCCCGAAGAAGCGCTCCTTCGGCCCGTGGATGCTTCCGGTGTTCCGCGTGCTGGCAAAATTCAAGTTCCTGCGCGGCACGCCGCTCGACATCTTCGGTCGCAGTGCCGACCGCAAGCTCGAGCGCGATCTGATCGCCGGCTACGAGAAGGACGTCGCCACCGTGCTCGGCCTGCTGTCGCCGCTGACGATCGATACCGCGGTGGAGCTGCTCTCGCTGCCCGACCGCATCCGCGGCTACGGCCCGGTGAAGGAGAAGGCCGTAGCAGACGCCAAGGCCCGCTACGCCCAGCTCGCCGCCGACCTCGCGAACCCGCCGCCGGCGCCGAGGCAGATCGCGGCGGAGTAGAATTTTCGTGGGGTGGACTCGCTAATCCACCCTGCAAATTCCTGTTTGAAATCAACCACCGTTCTACTGTGCATGGGGTTGTTTTCGCGAAAAAACATTTTTCGATAAAACGAAATCACTTGTGCCGTCGGGCAAAACAGCTTTAGGGTTCTGCCCGTCGTTCCCATCATTGCGAGCGCAGCGAAGCAATTCCAGAGTGCGTCCGCGGAAAGATTCCTGGATTGCTTCGCTGCGCTCGCAACGACGACTGCGGCAGCAGGGCCTTCCACCGCACCTCGGATGATGCGGCGGCCATTTGCGCCAGCCCGCTGCCCTCTCGCCCGACGGAATATTTCCGCGCTTGCCAACAGGGCGGCAGCGGTTCAGAAAAAACCGGAAGTGAGAAACGCCAGCGGAGACCTTATTTGACCATCAAGGGCAAGGCCTACATTGCCGGGATCTACGAACACCCGACCCGGCACGCGCCGGACAAATCCACCGCGCAACTCCATGCCGAGGTCGCCAAGGGCGCGATCGAGGATGCCGGGCTCAGCAAGGACGATGTCGACGGCTATTTCTGCGCGGGCGACGCCCCGGGCGGCGCCTGGCCGATGGTTGATTATCTCGGGCTGAACACCAAAAAACTCCGCCATGTCGATTCCACCGAGACCGGCGGCTGTTCCTACATCATCCATCTCGGCCATGCCGCTGAAGCGATCGCCGCGGGCAAGTGCTCGATCGCGCTGATCACGCTGGCCGGCAAGCCGCGCACCGGGGCGATGCCGCCGCGCGCGGCGGGCGCCGAGGCCGATTTCGAGACGGCTTACGGCGCGACCACGCACAATGCCTATGGCATGTGTGCCATGCGCCACATGCACGACTATGGCACCACCAGCGAGCAGCTCGCCTGGATCAAGGTCGCGGCCTCGCACCATGCGCAATACAATCCGCATGCGATGCTCAAGGACGTCGTGACCGTCGAGGACGTCCTGAACTCGCCGATGATCTCTGATCCCTTGCATCGCATGGATTGCTGCGTGGTCTCCGACGGCGGCGGCGCGCTGATCGTGACCACGCCTGAAATCGCCAAGAGCCTGAAGAAGCCTTTGGTCAGGCTGATCGGACATGGCGAGGCGATGAAGGGCCCGCGCGGCGGCAAGGATCTCGACCTCACATACTCCGCCGGCATCTGGTCCGGCCCGCGTGCCTTCGAGGAAGCCGGCATCACGCCGAAGGACATCAAATACGCCTCGATCTACGACAGCTTCACCATCACCGTCCTGATGCAGCTCGAAGACCTCGGCTTCTGCAAGAAAGGTGAGGGCGGCAAGTTCGTCGCCGACGGCAATCTGATCTCGGGCGTCGGCAAGCTGCCGTTCAACACCGATGGCGGTGGCCTCTGCAGCAACCATCCCGTCAATCGCGGCGGCATGACCAAGATCCTCGAGGCCGTGCGGCAACTGCGCGGCGAGGCGCATCCGAAGGTGCAGGTCAAGAATTGCGATCTCGCCATCGCCCACGGCACCGGCGGACTTTTGGGTGTTCGCCACGCCGCCTCGACGGCCATTCTGGAGCGCGTGTGATGAGCGAAGCCAAGAAATATCCGGCCCCGGTGACGAACCCTGAGACAGCCGCGTTCTGGGATGCGGCCAAAGAGGGCAGGTTCATGATCAAGCGCTGCACCGCGTGCGGCGAGGCGCACTATTTCCCGCGTGCGATCTGCCCGTTCTGCTACTCCGACAAGACGGTGTGGGAGCAGTCTTCGGGCGAGGGTACGATCTACACCTACAGCTTGATGCGGAAGTCGCCGACCGGCCCTTACGCGATCGGCTACGTCACGCTGAAGGAAGGCCCATCGCTCCAGACCAATTTCGTCGATTGCGATCTGACGACGTTGAAGATCGGCCAGAAGGTGAAGGTGGTGTTCAAGCCGACCGACGGCGCGCCGCTGCCGTTTTTTACGCCGGCGTAGTCGCTTTCTTCCCTTCTCCCCTTGCGGGAGAAGGTGGCGCGAAGCGCCGGATGAGGGGTCTCTCTCCACCGAGAGATTGTTCGATGCGGAGCGAACCCCTCACCCAAACGAGTTTGTTGCGAGCACCTTGGATCCCTCTCCCGCAAGGGGAGAGGGCGCATCAATGGGCGCCGCCATTCGCTGAAACTGCCGGGAGGAAACAACAAAAATGTCCGCCAGATACGACGAACTCAAAGGCCTCAAAAACCTCGGCCAGAAATATGCCTACACCGACCGCGAAGTGATGCTCTATGCCTACGGCATTGGGCTTGGCGCCGATCCGATGGACGAGAACGAGCTCGCCTTCGTCAACGAGGGCACGCTGACGCCGCGACCGCTCAAGGTGGTGCCGACTTTTGCATCCGTCGCCGCGTGGGGCGCGGGGCCTGGCGAGATGAACCTCAACCGCGTGATGGTGGTGGACGGCGAGCGCGACATCACCTTCCACCAGCCACTGCCGGTCGCCGCGCACATCACCGCCGATTCCTCCGTGGTCGAAGTCTACGACAAGGGCAAGGACAAGGGCGTGGTCATCAGCCATCAGACCGTGCTCAAGAACGAGAAGGGCGAGAAGCTGGCAACTCTGGTCGCCTCCCGCTTCGCCCGCGGCGACGGCGGCTTTGGCGGGCCGAACCTGACCCAGCCGGATCCGCACAAGAGCCCGTCCCGCGCACCCGACACGACCATCGACATCGTGACGCGTCCCGACCAGGCGCTGGTCTATCGTCTCTGCGGCGATCGCAACCCGCTGCACTCCGACCCTGAGTTCGCGAAGAAGGCCGGCTTCCCACGTCCAATCCTGCACGGCATGTGCACGTACGGCATCACCTGCCGCGGCGTGCTCCAGACCTATGCCGATTACGACGCTTCCGCCTTCCGCCAGCACGTCGCGCGGTTCTCCTCGCCGGTCTATCCCGGCGAGACCGTGACCATGGACCTCTGGAAGGACGGCAGCGTGATCTCGTTCGAAGCCAAGGTAAAGTCGCGCGGCGTCACTGTGATCAAGAACGGCAAGACGGTGCTGGGGTGATGATGCCGCTCGTCGCGCTCTGAGTTATTTCGTCATGCCCGGGCTTGTCCCGGGCATCCACGTTCTTCGCGCGGTTGGCGATCAAGTTCGTGGATGGCCGGGACAAGCCCGGCCATGACGGAGCAAAAGAACAAAACAGGGAGAGCCACCATGGGACTACTCGACGGCAAGGTTGCGCTGATCACCGGCGCGGGCGGGGGGCTCGGTGAGGCCTACGCAAAGCTGTTCGCGCGGGAAGGGGCCTCCGTCGTCGTCAACGACCTCGGTGGGCCCCGTGACGGCTCCGGCGCCGACACATCGATGGCGCAGCTCGTGGTGGATGCGATCAAGGCCGAAGGCGGCAAGGCGGTCGCCAACGGCGCCGACATCTCCACCATGGAAGGCGGCCAGTCGGTGTTCGACGACGCCATCAAGCATTTCGGCCGCGCCGACATCCTCGTCAACAATGCCGGCATTCTGCGCGACCAGACCTTCGCCAAGGCGTCTGAGTCCGACTGGGACAAGGTCATCAAGGTGCATCTGAAGGGCACCTTTTGTTGCACCATGCCGGTATTTCGCTGGATGCGGGAAAACGGCGGCGGCGTCATCGTCAACACCTCGTCGACCTCGGGCCTGATCGGCAATTTCGGCCAGAGCAATTACGGCGCGGCCAAGGGCGGCATCTGGGGCCTGTCCAACGTGCTGGCAATCGAGGGCCGCAAATACAACATCCGGATCTGGACGCTTGCGCCGGGCGCGCTGACCCGCATGACCGCAGACCTGCCCCGCTATAAGGAGAACCCCGGCGCGGCGCTGGGTCCGGACGGCATCGCGCCGGCCGTGCTATACATGGTCAGCGACTTGTCCGGTGACCAGACCGGCAAGGTGCTGGGCGTGTCCGGGCCCCGCGGCGTGCGCGAAATCCGGATGATGGAAATGGACGGCTGGAAGCCGCCGCACACGGGCTGGAAGGCCCAGGACATCGCCGATCATGCCAAGGAGATCTTCTTCTCCGAAGAGCAGATCAAGATGGGGGCGCGGCGGTTTTAGCCATCGACAGAGAGAAACAAGGACAACGATGAAACTTACCGCCGACGCCAAGGGCACCTTCGCAATCGCGCCGACGCCGTTCCACGATGACGGCCGGATCGACGAGCGCTCGATCGACCGCCTGACCGATTTCTACGAGGAGGTCGGCTGCGACGGCGTCACTGTGCTGGGCATCCTCGGTGAGGCCCCGAAGCTCGATGCCGCCGAGGCCGAACAGGTGGCGGTACGCTTCGTCAAGCGCGCCAAGAAGATGCAGGTGATCGTCGGCGTCTCCGCGCCGGGCTTTGCCACCATGCGCTCGCTGGCGAAGGCCTCGATGGATGCGGGCGCGGCCGGCGTCATGATCGCGCCGCCGCCGTCGTTGCGGACCGACGACCAGATCGTCGGCTATTACAAGCAGGCGGCCGAGGCCATCGGCCCCGACGTGCCCTGGGTGCTCCAGGACTATCCGCTGACCTTGTCGGTGGTGTTCACCCCGGCCGTGATCCGCAAGATCGTCACCGACAATCCGAACTGCGTGATGCTCAAGCACGAGGACTGGCCGGGGCTGGAAAAGATCTCGACGCTGCGCAATTTCCAGAAGGACGGCTCGCTGCGGCCGCTTTCGATCCTCTGCGGCAATGGCGGGCTCTTTCTGGACTTCGAGATGGAGCGCGGCGCCGACGGCGCCATGACCGGCTATGCCTTCCCCGAACTCCTGATCGACGTCGTGCGGCTTTCGAAGGAAGGCAAGCGCGACGCCGCCCATGATCTGTTCGACGCGCATCTGCCGCTGATCCGCTACGAGCAGCAGCCCGGCGCGGGCCTTGCCGTGCGCAAATACGTGCTGCAGAAGCGCGGCATCATTGCCTCCAGCGCCCAGCGCAAGCCCGGCGCCACCATCACCCCGATGGCGAAGGCGGAGGTCGATTACCTGCTGTCGCGCGTCGCCCGCGTCGACAAGCGCGCCAATCTCGGCCCGCAATCCAGCGCCGCAGGTTAGTCGAATGGCCGAGGCATCAGCATCACGCCCTGCGTCGACGATCCTCCTGCTGCGCGACGGCGTGACGGTCGACGGCAAGAGCCGCGACGAAATCGAAGTCTTCATGATGGTCCGCCATCATCAGATCGAGTTCAATTCGGGCGCGCTGGTGTTTCCTGGTGGCAGCGTCGATGCCGGCGATCAGGAGATCGTCAAGCGCTCCGACTTGTATTCAGGCGGCGAGGGCCTGAGCGAAGCGGATCGCGGCTTTCGGATCGCCGCGATCCGTGAGACCTTTGAGGAAAGCGGCATCCTGCTGGCGCGCTCGAAGGATTCGGGCACGCCTGTTGACGCCAGGCGCGCTGGCGAGATCGCCGATGCGCATCGCGTCGCGCTCAACGAGCACAAGATCAGCTTCCTGAGCATTCTGGCCGACAACGGCCTCCAGCTCGCGCTCGATACGCTCGTGCCTTACGCGCACTGGATCACGCCGGAGGGCATGCCAAAACGTTTCGACACCTGGTTCTTCCTTGCGGCAGCACCGCCCGACCAGCTCGGCGCGCATGATGGCCGGGAGTCGACCGATTCGATCTGGGTCTCGCCGCGCGAGGCGGTGGAGGGCGGCGAGAGCGGCCGCTTTAAGCTGCCGTTCCCGACAACGCGCAATTTGATCCGGCTCGCCAAGCAGGGCAGCGTGAGCGCAGCGCTCGAGCACGCCCGCGGCATGTCCGTCGTGACGGTGATGCCTGTCATGACCAAGACCGAAACCGGCCGTCAGCTCCGCATTCCCCGCGAGGCCGGCTATGACGGTGAGGTGTTCGAGGTCGGGGCCATCGGCTAGGACACTTCGATACAAAGCGAAGTATCGGCGAGGGCAGACGCGCTAGGTTCCGTCCCTGACAACGGGATCGAGCGCGCGACATGGACAACCGACAGGGCAATCGGCAGGACAACAATATCGCCGTCGAGCTGGCGCTGCTCCTCGCGCTCGCGACGCTCTGGGGTGGCTCCTACACCTTCATCAAGCTCGGCGTCGCCACCATTCCGCCGATCACGCTGATCGCGGCGCGCACAACGATTGCGGGCCTGCTGCTGCTCGCGATCATGTGGGCGCGGGGCATCAGGCTGCCGACGGATGCCGCGACCTGGCGACGCTTCGCCTTCCAGGCCGTGCTCAATAGCGTGATCCCCTGGACATTGATCGCCTGGGGCGAGCGCCACGTCGATGCCGCACTTGCGACCATCCTCAACTCGGCCGGCCCGATCTTCACCTTCCTGCTCACGGCCGTTGTGACGCGTCACGAGGCGACGACACCGCGAAAGCTGGTCGGGGTGGTCGCCGGCATGGCCGGCATCCTGCTGATCGTCGGCGTCGATGCCTTCCATAATGTTGGAAGCGGCCTCGTCGCGGAGGCCGCGATCGTTGCCGCCACCATCTGCTACGCCTGCGCCGCGATCTTCGGTCGCGGCTTCAAGGGCCTCGATCCCATGGCGCCCGCGGCCGGCTCGTTGCTGGCGGGGGCGGCGGCGCTGCTCCCGGCCTCGCTCATCGTCGAGCAGCCCTGGACGCTGTCGCCCTCGCTGAGTTCCGTGTTGGCGCTGCTCGCGCTGGCGACCTTCTCGACGGCCGCGGCCTTCGTGATCTATTTCCGCCTGATCCAGACCCTGGGCTCGGTCGGCACCACCGCGCAGGCCTATCTCCGCGTGCCGATCGGGGTTGCCATCAGCGTCGCCTTCCTCGGCGAGAGCCTGAGCCGGACCGCCTGGATCGGCCTTGCCTGCGTCGTCCTCGGCGTCGCCGCCATGACCATCCCGGCCCGGCGGCCGGCCGGCGTCAAAACGTCATAAAACCGGGGCCAAGGAGGCCGGTAGGGCTTCAACATTAAGGATATTCGGCGGCCAGACGCATGTTCCCCCGGGACTGCAATACGTCGTATATTGGAGCTCCAATGGCCCGGTCCACACATCACCAATGTCCGCCGAATTGACGCCGACCCCTGAGAAAAAGCGAACTTTCTCGCTCTCCATCGGCCAGCTCACGTTCGGCAGCTTCCTTCTGGTGCTGGCGGTGATCATCGTCACCTCGACCGCGAGCGTGATTGCGATCCGGCACATCGACACGACCTTCGCCGAGCTGCAGCGGCTGCAGAGCGTCGGCGACCTCGCCGAGGACATCGACCGCCGCATGAACGAGCTGCGGCTCGCCGCGCGCGACTTCGTCACCGACCCTGGCGCCGGCATCCAGTTCAAGCAGGTGGGCGAGGCGGCTTCGACGCTCAGTGACATCCTGAAGAAGACCCGCATCGAGCTCGTGCCCGAGCAGCAGGATATGATCGACGGCGTCAGCGAGCGGCTTGCGACCTATCGCAGCGGCCTGGAGCGGATCTCGACCTTGATCGACCGCCGCGCCCAGCTGCTTGCCGGGCTGCCGCCGCTCCGCGACCAGTTCGACGCAGCTGTCTCCGGCACTGCGGACCGAGAGCTGGCGTCCCGCCTGTCGGAAGCGCAGAGCCGGATCGCGCTTGGGTTGCTTGCGCGCAACCCGTCCGCGGCCGAGCAGGCGGCGCAGAGCATGCGGGCGATGGGCGTCACTGATCCCAAGCTCAGATCGGCGGTCAACGAGTACGCCGAGGCGATCATCGCGGTCGCGGTCCGTGAACGGCAGATCGCCGACATCGACCGCGAGGTGCTGGGAACCGAGGGTCGGCTGATCGGCCGTGTCACCGAATTGCTGCGCGAGGTCAGCGCCCGGCGCGGTCACGTGCTGTCGCGCGACTTTGCCCGCACGCTGACGGAGGCGCGCTGGCAGAGCATCGTGCTCGGTACCATCGGTGTGCTGATCGGCATTCTCGCGGCCGGCTTCGTGGTGCGGCGGACGGTCCGTCCGCTCGCCCAGATCGCGCGGTCGATCCGCGCGCTCGCAGCCGGCGAGAAGAACACCTCGATCCCGTCCGCCGACCTCGACAACGAGATCGGCGACATCGCGCGGGCGGCCGAAGTGTTCCGCCGTGCGCTGGAGGAGGCCGACACGGCACGCGAGGCGGCGGTGCGCGCACTGACCGAGCAACGCCTTGCCGAAGAGAGCTACCGGAAACTGTTCGAGGGCTCGGTCGACGGCATCTATGTCACGACGCCGGCCGGCGACCTCCTCAACGCCAATCCGGCGCTGGCGCGGATGATGGGCTATGACAGCCCCAAAGACCTCATCGACAGCATCAACGACATCGCCCACACCATCTACGTCAATCCCGAGGCTCGCGTCGAATATCAGCGGCTGATGGCACGCGACGGAATGGTGCGCGAGTTCGAATACCAGGTGCGCCAGCGCGGCGGCGACATCCTGTGGCTGTCCGACAGTGCCACCGGCGTCCGCGACGAGGCGGGCAACATCGTCCGCTATGAGGGCACGCTGCGCGACATTACCGACCAGAAGCGCGCGGAAGACGCCATTGCCGAAGGACGGCGCCTGCTCCAGCAGGTCATCGACACCGTGCCAGCGGTCATCAACGTCAAGGACCGCGACCTGCGCTACGTGCTGATGAACCGTTACATGGCCGGCATCTTCGGAATCGAGCCCGGCGATGCGCTCGGCCGCACCACGGCCGACCTGATGTCGCGCTACGGCGCGGCCAAGTCCGACGAGAGCGACAAGCGCGTGCTGACGCTGCGAAAGGGCCTCGGCTTCTACGAAGAGGAGTACATTGATTCTTCCGGCCACATGCGGCAATGGCTCGTCAACAAGCTGCCGTTGCTCGATGCCGAAGGCGAGATCGAGCGGATCGTCACCGTGGCGCTCGACATCGGCGAGCGCAAGCGCGGCGAGCAGGAGATGCGGAAAGCCAAGGAATCCGCCGAGACCGCGCTGCGCAATCTGCGCGAGACCCAGGCCTCGCTGATCGAGGCGGAGAAGCTGGCGGCGCTCGGGCGCCTCGTCGCCGGCGTCGCGCACGAGGTCAACAATCCCGTCGGCATCAGCCTCACGGTCGCCTCCGCGCTGGAGCGCAAGACCGCGATGTTCACCGCCGAAGTCGAACGCGGCGAGCTGCGCCGCTCCACGCTCAACGACTTTCTCCATACCAGCCGCGACGCGTCCTCGCAGCTCGTCGCCAATCTCAATCGCGCCGCCGAGCTGATCCAGTCGTTCAAGCAGGTCGCCGCCGACCGCAACTATTCGGACCAGCGCAGCTTCGATCTCGGTGACCTCACCGAGCAGGTGGTGATGAGTCTGCGGCCCGGCCTTCGCAAGCACAATCTGACGCTCAACGTCGAGTGCCAGCCTGATCTGACCATGAACAGCTATCCCGGACCCTACGGCCAGGTGCTGACCAATCTGTTTCTCAACGCGGTGGCGCACGCCTTCCCGGACGGCCGGCCGGGGACCATCGACATCCAGGTGCGCGAGTCCGGCAAGGACAATGTCGAGATCATCTTCTCCGACAATGGCTGCGGCATGTCGCTCGACGTCCGCCGCCGTGCCTTCGATCCGTTCTTCACGACGCGGCGCGATCAGGGCGGCACCGGCCTCGGGCTGCACATCGTCTACAGCATCGTCACGAACAGGCTCGGCGGACGGCTCGATCTGGATTCCGAACCGGGCAGCGGCACACGTATCCAGATCATCCTGCCGCGCGTGGCGCCGCTCGAGCAGGCCGCCGAATAGCTAGCGGTTTTCGAGCGAAGTGGATGCCGTTCGCGTGATGAAAACGCGTCGAATCAACAATTGAGAGCTTTGGTTGATTCAATCAGAACCGAAGTCCTAGTCGACCTCCGCAAGCTTGTGCAGCGTCGCGCCGAAAATCTGGCTGGCCTTGCCGACCAGCGCGGTGCCCGTCATGTCCCCGCGCGTCTCCGTGAACGTGCCGCTGACACCGATGCCGACCGCGGCAGGCCCGCCGAACAGCGGATTGTCGTCGCCCCGCGGCGAGGTGTGACGCTGGACCAGCACCTCACCCTTGAAGGTGTTGTCCTTCACCGTGTAGCTGCCGGTGTAATAGAGGTACGCATCGCCGCCAAGAATCTTGCCGTCGCGAAAAAGAATCACGCCGCTGCCCTTGCCGACCCGACCATCGAGCAGGTTCACGTGAATCGAATAGAGGCCGTTCTTCATAACGTCCCGAGGCCGGCCGCCATCGCCCAATGGCGTAGCCGGTAGGCATTTATGCCAAAGGGCATGCGGCCACGCAACGCGGCAGTTTGGCCGCCGACCTTGCGAGCTTGCCCGTGAGCCGTAATTGTCCCGGCTTGTCTATGACACTGCCATGACGGTCTGATCATGAAGCGAGGCCAGTCGTTGCGAATCAAGTTGGCCCGCGAAATGCATAACCATTGTTGCACTGGCCGCGGGGTGCTGGAGCAAGACAAACGTGAGCAACTGGATCGATTCCGGCGGCGAGAAGCCGCGTCTGTACAGTGTGCGTCCCACGATTTGCGAAACACGACAACGGCGGATCGGCGGCGCGGCATGCTGGCGAACCGTGGCGAGCCTAGCATGCGTCCTGGCCCTGATCGCACTCGCGGCCCCCTTCGGCCACGCGCGCGACCGCGGCCAGTTCGTCAACGCCAATGCCGAATTGAAGGCCTGGTTCGACGGACTGCGAAGCGGCAAGGGGCCTTGTTGCTCCGATGCCGACGGCTCGGCGCTCTCGGACACCGACTGGGACAGCAAGGACGGGCACTATCGGGTCCGCGTCCCGCGTTATGGCTACGTGATCGACGGCCGACCGCAGGAGCTCGTCTGGGTCGAGGTGCCCGAGGAGGCCGTGATCTCGGAGCCGAGCCGGGTGGGGCGCACCATGGTCTGGCCGATCTATGGCTACATGGGCGTCGCCGTCCGCTGCTTCATGCCCGGCAGCATGACTTGAGGCACGCCGGGAGGCAACGTCGCCCGGTGAGCGGCGCGCGCCGTGTCAGGTATATTTCTTGTCGCGCTCGAGCAGCTCGATGGAGATGCCTTCGGGGCCGCGGATGAAGCAGATGCGCACGCCGGGGCGGATCGTGGTCGGTTCGCGCGTGAAAGTGACGCCCTTGGCCTTGAGCTCGGCGGCGACGGCGTCGATGTCCTTCACCGTGAGACCGAAATGGTCGAGGCCTTGATGCGGGTGCGGCGGCGGCGGGTTGACCGCATTGTCGCCCTCGAGGGGCGCAATGAAGATCCTTGCGCCGCCGAGATTCACGTCGATCCGTCCGGGCGCTTGCACGATCTCGCCACCGAGGATGTCCCGCAACCAGGCCGCCGTGGCCTCCGGATCGGGGCTGCGCAGATGGACGTGATCCCAAGTGACGACTGGCATTTCGTGTTCTCCCGACGGATCTTGATGTTGCAGCGCATGTTAGCGGGCTCGGCCCGTGACCGCCACCGCTCTTGCCGACTCGGCAGCTGCGCGGGAACCTTAGTTCGCCTTCCGGATTAAGTAAGCAGTGGCCGAATCCGTTGTCGAAACGTGCTTCCGCTGCGATCGGTGAGGCAACCATGAGCGCTGGGTTTGACCGCATCGGGTTAGGGCGTTTCGCCGGGACCGGCGAACGACTGGCGCGGGCGGTGACGATCGCGAGCGTTTCATTTGGGCGAGGCCTGCTGTGGCTGTTGGCGGCCATCATCGTCGGTTGCGGCATCTGGATGCTGCTCCCCGTCTCCAGAGGCAACAGTGCCGAACCGGTGAGGTCTGACGTGGCAGCCGTCGAGACGGCGCCTTCGCGCGATGCGGTCGCCGTGTCGCCGGCCTCCGAAGCTCAGATTCCGACAATGGCAGAACTCGGCCGGATCAGGATTTCATCTCAGACCTGGCGCCGCGGCGGCCTTGGATCGAAGGCGCTGGTGACGCTCACGCTGCGCAACGACAACGACTATGCCGTAAAGGATGTCGAGATCGTCTGCGCTTTTGCGCGGCGTGATGGCAGTCATCTCAC
The DNA here is from genome assembly GCF_023073015.1 of Bradyrhizobium sp. 87. Lineage (NCBI taxonomy): Bacteria > Pseudomonadati > Pseudomonadota > Alphaproteobacteria > Hyphomicrobiales > Nitrobacteraceae > Bradyrhizobium > Bradyrhizobium sp. 87. The sequence continues at coordinate 128,793 of NZ_JADPIQ010000084.1, read as the reverse complement.
CGACCGCACCCGCGTTCTGGCGGATCCGGTCAGCATGAAGAGCCGCAAGACTTTTGCGCGCATTCCTGTCGGCTTCGTCAACGTGAATGCCGATCAGGCGAAGTGTTCGCTTGTGGCAGCACGCCGGACCTAAGGCCGGCAGTGCCGGGTAGCGGAAAAGTTACTGTCCTGGGGGTTGGCCGAAAAACTTGGCGTCGCCATTTGAACCGAACGGCTGGGCCAGGAACTAATTAAATGATCGCCTGTTAAGGCGGAGAGCCCACGCGGGGATGCGGCGGGCGGAGCGTGGCCAATGCCCATCTTTCGGTATTTCTTCTTCGTCGGTGGAGCCTTGCTCGCACTGCTGTTCGCGGCGAACTACGTTCTGCCGACTTCGCCTGTGACGCAGGCTATCGCAACCGCAAGCAACGAACAGCCGTTGATTCGGATCCGGTCCGATCGCCACCTGCCGGAGCGTGTCGTACTCGACACCAGTCAGCCGACGCTTGCCGCCCCTGCGGCGAAGATCGCCGCCGTCGCGGCTCCCCAGCCGCCCGTGGAGAGCATGTCACCCGCTTTGGCCGAGATATCAGCCAAGGCGCGGGTCCGCGAGACGTTCGCCCAATTCACGCCGGCCGCGAAGGCCGATACCGCTGCGGTCAAGAGGACCGAGGCCAAGACGCAAATTCAGCCGCAAGTTCAGGCGCAGGCCCAGCCTCCTCAGACCCCGGCGCAGCAGCCCAAGCGCAAGGTCGCCAGAACGCATCCGGTGCCGCAGCAAGGGCGGCCGATGATGGTGATGGCGCAGCAGCCGCATTTCGGCTTCTTCAACAGCACCTGGTGAGGGCGGGTCTGACCCGTCCCGAATCGAGGCCGGAAGGGCTTTTTATTGGCCGGCCTCTCTGCTAATTCGAACCCATCCGAACGTCGCCCGGCCTGCTGGCTCGCCAGCAGCTATCTGGGGCGTCTCGGTTACGGTCCAAGATCTGGGCCAGGGCGCTCGTAGCTCAGCTGGATAGAGCATCGGATTTCGATTCCGAGGGTCGGGAGTTCGAATCTCTCCGAGCGCGCCACTTGCAGGGCCAGAGTTTTCTCGGATCTGGCGCGAGGCCGTGAGCCGCCTCTATTTGCCTTGGATCTTCAGCCCGTTGGGACCGACATTGATTTGCAGGCCATCGGGCTGCTTCTTCGTCTGGTAGAGATTGTAGCCGAGCACGGCCGCCGTGACGACCAGAGCACCGATGATCAGAAACAATACGTTGCGGCTGATAGACATTTTTTTCCTGAACCACTTGGTTGACGGCGAGAAAAAACCCGCGTGTGGGGCGCGGGGTGCTTCAGTGCGCCGCCGGCGCACTGCTTGGATAATTCGGTTCGAAGGAACTGGTTCCCTTGAGGCGCGCGCCGCGTCGGAAGGCCGGAGCCTATCTGGTCAGCGCGCCGTCGGACCGGCTTGCCGGCCCCGTGCCAGCGTGTCGGACGGCGCTTCGTGGAAGGTCGCGCGGTAAGCTGCGGCAAACTCCCCCAAATGGTGAAAGCCTTGGGCGCGCGCGCATGTGGCGACGTTGGCACCCCCGCCTTTGAGAAGGCGAGACCGCGTCGCCCACAATTTTTTCAGGCGAATGTATTGATGCAGGCTCATGCCACGCACCTTGCTGACGGCGCCGCCGAGCGTCCGGATCGAGACGCCAAACTCGCCGGCGAGATCGGCGGTATAGATCGGAGCAGTCGGATGTGCTGCGACGTAATCGTCGATCCGCTGCACGAGTTTGATCGACCGCTCGCCCTGGACGGAGGCACTCCGGTCCGAGAGCGAATCAATGCGAAACAGATCGTCGAGCGCGAGCAGCAGGCCTTCCTGGAGATGGGCGGCGACCTCGGTCGTTTCGAACAGGGCCGGCTGCACCGACGCGGTTCGCAGAATGTCGAGCAGGAGCTGCCGAATGTGGAGCAAAGCGGGGCGGTTCGCGACATAGGCCCGCAAGTCGTCCGCCTGATCGAACCAGCCCCGGTCGCTCATGCCGGGTGAGAAGATGATCATCGCATGATGATTGGTCCGGCGCTCGACGAAATGGCATTCATCGCTGCCGCGGAGCGCGATGAAGAAACGCGCGTCCAGATCCATGCCCTTGGAATTGACCTGAAGGTCGTCCGTCATGGGCAGGATCACCATCCCCCCGGGCATCCGATAGGCGGCGTCGAGGATGCGCGCGAACGAGCGCATCATGACGATGCGGCAGCCGGGCAGGGAGACGACAGCACGAGCCGCCGCGAAATTCCGAACGTCGAGCGGAATGCTTCTCGCATCTTCCATCGACTCGATGGGCCGAAACGCATCGACGTCGGCAAAGCCGATCAATTGAAGCGCCGAGGATGGGGCGAGGGCGTCGAACAACATGCGTGCGACCGGCTGCTGCAATATGACAATCAAATGAACGTCGGAACATCGCCATCAATGGCGAAACATCGCGCTTCAGTAAACCGGATTCCGGGCCGTAGTATTGCGGACATCATGGCATGAAGCTTGGCGGATCGGTGTCGTCGTCAACGATCTCGAGTCATCGGCTGGCCGGAGGCGAGGTCGATGAAATGCAGCCGCGTGCAGGCGGGACAGGCGAAGGAGGCAAAGCTCTGTGCCTCCTGTCTCAGTTGCTTCTCCAGATGTGTCTGCACATTCATGCCCGTCTGGGGACATCGAAAAACGATCAAATCGACCATCGTCGGAGAATGACGGCGTGGCGGATTGCGTCTTTGATCTAGATCAGTTTTGGAATGACTCCAGACCAACATCCTTGATCTCGCAAAAGCGAAGGGGCCCCGAAGGGCCCCTTTAGAATCACCAGCGGCGATAGCGTGGTCCGTAATAGCGAGGGCCACCGTAAAAGCGCGGTGCATATCGGGGACCGTAATAGGGCCGCGGGGCGTAGTATCCATAGTAGTTCGGGCGCCAGAAGCAGCGTCCCCAGGCGTCACAGACCATGCGGACCTGCTCGACGTCGGAGACCTGCGGCGTCGCAGGAGCAGGCGCGATGGGCATGGCAGACGCCGCCGATGATGCGACCAACGCACCGAACAGGGACGCGGCGACGAGGCCAATTCTCAGCTTCATGATGTCTTTCTCCGCTTACGCAATACAGGGATATCGAAGTTTGTTCTGATCAAATTGTGGCGGGACCGAAATGTAATGCTGATGAACAGGTCTTCAGCCCAGCCCGCCGCAGGCCTGACCTTTAGCTCCGCCAGACTATCCCAGGTTCGCGCTCTTGACCAATGCTGCGCTTGCGTTGCGCTCCGCAGGACATCGCCGCCGTCCTTGATCCCGCGCAATTCGTCGGTGCAGCTTCGTCCCTAAGCTTGGCGTCGTGGCCAGCTTTCGAGCATTTCGATGAGCTGGCTAGCGAGGTGGCTTTGGAGCTGTGCAATGGACCAAATGAGAATCGACAAGGGTGACTGGCTGGTCGTGTGCGACGGGCGCAAGGCGCTTATTCTGGAAAACCTCGGCGACGAGATGTTTCCGAACCTCCACACCAGGGAGGTGCACGAACAGCCCAATCCCTCGACCGGTGCGCAAGGGACCGACGCGCCGGGCAGGCTCCACGGCGCGGCCGGTAGCACGCGCAGCTCGGTGGAGCAGACTGATTGGCACGACGAGGCCGAGCGCGCCTTCCTGCGCGGCCTGGCCGGACGGCTCGATTCCGCCGTCAGCTCAGGCGAGAACCTCGGCCTTGACCATGGTGGCCTCGCCGCGTGCGCTTGGGATGATTCGCGCCGATTATTCGGATGTGGTGCGCAAGGCACTCCAGGGCGAGGTCGGCAAGGACCTCGTCAAACTGCCGGTCTACGAGATCGAGAAGCAATTACTGCTGTCCGCGCCGCCAAATAGCGGCCCCCGCAGAGGACGCGCCTGCACCCCTCAGAAGCAGGGGTGCCGACGGCGGTCCTGGCCGACATAGGCGGCTGCGCTCTGGTAGCAATGGTTGGTCGACGGGCCGTCGTAAAAGGCGAACGTCCCGGGCGTGATGCCGGGCCCGTAATTGTGCAGATAGCTGATCGGGTAGGGCAGCGGGTTCGTGTAGTGGCGATGGTACCGGTGGTATCCCCGCGCCTCTGCGAGGCCAGGGGCAAGGATTGCGGCCGACAGGACAGCAACCGCGGCTACAAGCTTCAACTTGCTCATCTCGAATCTCCGGAACCCGCACGAATAGGTCAGCCGTTTATAGCCAGTTCGGGCGGCCGGAACACCCGTCTGCAGCCCGGAAATCGACGCCAATCCCGCAGATTCCGGGGTGGGTGTGACAGAATTGCCGGTTCTGTGGTCCGGACTTGCCCATTTTTAGCCTTTTCGAGATGCTTAACGAATTCCCCACACAAGTATGACCAAAGAGAATTAGCTCAAGACTCCTGTTGCCGGCTTCTCGGGGTTCATAGACCGGTCCATTCCTGAAGGCTTTCGCCGTCACCTCGCCATGCGCATCACGCTTCTGAGCCTGCTGTTGCTCTCGGTCGTCGCCGCCACGCCGGCGCGGGCCGAGCTGCATATTACCCGCGACCACGGCGGCTATGTCGAGGAGTACAAGGCCAAGTACAAGCGCGTCCGCGAGAAGGGCGAACGCGTCATCATCGACGGCATCTGCAACTCGGCCTGCACCCTGGTGCTCGGCATCGTGCCGATGAACAAGATCTGCGTGACGCCGCGCGCCAGCCTCGGCTTCCACCAGGCTTACTACGACAAGGCCTTCACTTTCGGCATCAAGGTCACCAGCGCGGAGGGGACGTCCGACCTGATGGCCTACTACCCCGACACGGTGAAGGACTGGATTCGCCGCAATGGCGGGCTCACCACCGACATGAAAAAGATCAAGAACGGCGTCGAGCTCTGGAAGATCATCGATCCCTGTCCGGACGAATGGTGAGCCGCTGAGCCGTCCGGTCCGTCGCAGCGCAGCATCGCCCGGACGAAATTGGCCGAAATTCGCATTGCCGCATCGGCCCCCTGTGAGGCAATGAGGTCGGCAATGAACCACAATCAAGAAGCCCTGGCCGCCCGCGCCGCGCCGATCCTGTTCGTCCTGCTCTGGAGCACGGGCTTCATCGGCACCAAATACGTCGTCAACAATGCCGATCCCTTGACCTACCTCGCCATCCGCATGGCGTTCGTGGTCGGTCTGATGGCGATCATCGTCGCGATCGCGCGACCGAAATGGCCGGATCGTATCGGCATCGCGCACAGCGCAGTCGCGGGCATTCTCGTCCATGGCTTCTATCTCGGCGGCACCGCAATCGCGATCGCTCACTCGATTCCGGCCGGGCTGTCCGCGCTCATTCCGGGCCTTCAGCCGATCCTGACCTCGACCATCGCCAACCGCTGGCTCGGGGAGAAGGTGACGCCGGTGCAATGGGCGGGGCTCGTGCTTGGCCTCGGCGGCGTGGTGCTGATCCTGCACGGCCGTCCCATGACCGGCGAAGCCGGGCTCGGCTGGCTCGCCTCGGTGGTCTCGCTGATCAGCATCACGCTCGGCACGCTCTATCAGCGCCGCTACTGCAACCACATCGACTGGCGCGCCGGCAATCTCGTGCAGTACGTGTCCGTCACGATCTTCTTCGCGATCGGCGCGTTCCTGTTCGAGGACCGCGTGGTGCACTGGACGCGCGAGTTCATGCTCGCGCTGGCCTGGCTCGCCGTGGCGCTCTCGATCGGGTCGATCGGGCTGCTGTACTGGCTGATCCGCCACGCCGCCGCCACGTCTGTTGCAAGCCTGTTCTATCTGGTGCCCGCCGTGACGGCGCTGATGGCTTATCTGCTGTTCGGAGAAAAGCTCGATGCGCTGGCGATCGCGGGCATGGTGATGTGCGCGGCCGCGGTGTTCGTGGTCAACCGACGCTTCTAGGGCCGGCGGGCCAAGCCGCTCGAATACATCCCTGACGTGCGCGGCGCGTTCGTGCTAGGGTCGGCGCATTTCAGTGCCCCTTTCACAGGTGATTTTCCATGAAGAAGGCGAGACGCGCATTGCTTGGCAGGTCCCTGAAGCCAGTCCGGATTGCCTGCATTAATTATGCAGAGGAGATGATGAGCGAGCAGATGATGGCGCGGCTCACGGCCGCGCTGCAGAAATGCTATGACGAGCACTTCCTGCCGGTCTGGGGCTACCCCGTCGATCTCGACGTTACCCGCAAGCCGAAGCCCACTGACTGGCAGTTGGTCTATTTCGACGATGCGACCCACAAGAATTTCCTCGGGCGGCATGAATTGACGCATCGGGGACAGCCGATCTCGAAGATCTTCCTCAAGGCGCTGTCCAAGGACGATCCGGTCAGTCTGGCAGCCTCGCATGAGCTGTTCGAGATGGTGCTCGACCCTATGGCCAATCTGTGGGCCGACAAGACCCGGCACACCCAATACGCCTACGAGGTCTGCGACGCAGTGGAAGAGGACGCCTTCGTCGTCAACGATCTCCCGATGTCGAACTTCGTTTATCCGTCCTGGTTCGAACCCTTCAAGCATCCCCGCGGCACGAAGTTCGACCACATGGGATTGCTCAAGGAGCCGTTCTCGATGACCGAGGGCGGCTACGTCATCAAAAAGGTGAACGGCAGGAGATCGATCAAGCAGTTCGGCTCGCCCGAGAAGCGCCGGCGCTTCAACGCCGAGGACCGGCGCGGCCATCGCAGCGAATTTCGCGATCCGCAAGGCGAGCATCACCCGGGCCGGCGCGCAGCCAAGCGGTGAGGGTAGGGTATCGCTGGAGCCGTCTCCGGGCGCGTCCGCCCCCGGAGACTTGAGCGTTGCGATCAGCGCTTGGCCTTCGTGGCCTTCTTTTTCGACTTGGCAGCTTTCTTGGTGGCCTTCTTTGCTGTTTTCTTGGCCGCCTTCTTCGACGACTTCTTTGCAGCTTTCTTCGAAGTCTTCTTGGTGGCCTTCGAAGTTTTCTTCGGAGCCTTCTTGGCTTTCTTCTTGGACGCCTTCTTCGGCGCTACCTTCTTCGCAGCCTTCTTGGCGGCTTTCCTGACCTGCTTCACCGCAGTGACAGCGGCGTCCTTGGTCGCTTCCACGGCGGTGGTGATCGTGTCCATCGCCTGTTCGGTGATCGGCTTGTCGTCGTCCATATCGTCCCCCACGGTTTGCATGGAGCGGTGACGATAGCGCGTTTCATAATTGTGTCAAAGCAACGCTCAACCTTTGCGGATCTTTGCGTAGGCGGTGAGCGCGCGCTCTCGTCCCTTGGCATGATCGACGATCGGATGCGGATAGCTCTTGCCGAGCGTGACGCCGGCGCTCGCAAGCTCGATCGGTGTCGCCTGCCAGGGCTGATGGATCAGCTCGGGTGGCACATCCTTCAACTCGGGCACCCAGCGTCGCACATAGGCTCCATCCGGGTCGAACTTCTCGCCCTGGAGCACCGGATTGAACACGCGGAAATAGCGCGCCGCGTCGGCGCCGCAGCCCGCGACCCACTGCCAGTTGGCGGGATTGCTGCCGGCATCCGCATCGACCAGCGTGTCCCAGAACCAGCTTTCGCCGGCGCGCCAGTCGATCAGGAGGTGCTTGACTAGGAACGAGGCGACCACCATTCGGACCCGGTTGTGCATCACGCCAGTGTGCCAGAGTTCGCGCAGGCCGGCGTCGACGATGGGATAGCCGGTGCGGCCGCGCTGCCAGGCGGAGAGCGCCTTGGCATCGGGCTTCCATGAGAAGCCGTCGAAATTCGCTTGCAGGTTTTCGGTTGCAAGATTGGGGTGGTCGTGCAGCAGGTGCCGGCAGAACTCACGCCAGCCGAGCTCGCTCAGGAACTTGTCGACGCCGGGTCCGATCGCGGGATTTTCCGCCGCGGCGAACCGCGCGGCGTGCCAGACCTGGCGCGGGCTGAGCTCGCCGAACCTCAAATGCGGTGACAGGCGTGAGGTGCCCTCTCGGTCCGGGCGGTCGCGATCGCCGACATAGCTTTGTGCGGTGTGCTTGAGGAAGTCGCGCAGGCGAGCGCGGGCGGAAGCTTCGCCCGGGGTCCATGTCTCGCGCAGGCCGCCGGCCCAATCTGGCTTGCCAGACTCGAGCTTCCAGGTCTCCAGCGTGTCACTGGCGACCGTCGGCGCAGGACGCAGGTCCTTCGGCGCCGGCAGGGGCTTTGGCGGATCGCCGAGCGCCAGCACGCGCCGCCAGAATGGCGTGAACACGCGAAAGCCGCGGCCTTCCTTGTTGCGGATTACCGCGGGCGGAACGAGCAGGTCGCCGGGGAAACATTGCGAGTCCACGCCGATCTTTGCCAGCGCGGATTCGAGCTGCCGCTCAATCGCCTGATGCGGCGCCTGTGCGATCCCGTTCCAGTGGACCGTGCGGGCTCCGCTCTCACGCGCCACCTCCGCGATCACCCTGGCTGCCGGCCCCTTGCGCAGGATCAGCGAACCGCCGCGCGTGGCAATGTCGGCGCCGAGCGCCCGCAGCGACTGCGCCAGCCACCAGCGCGCCGCGGCGCCCGGCGCTCGCCCGGCCGAATCGTCCAGCACATAGAGGCAGATCACCGGCGCGCCGGTCTTCGCAGCCGCCTTGGCGGCAGCGTGGAGGGCGGGGTGGTCGGACAGGCGGAGGTCGTCGCGAAGCCAGACGATGATAGGCGGAGCGCTTGGCGTAGTGCTTAGCGTAGTTCTGGGCGTGGTCAGGGTGGCCTCATTAACGATTTGGAAAGCATGTCGCGTGCTGCGATGGAACCGTCATTAATGCGACCGTAAGCCGATTGCACGAGTATGCAGGAATTACGGAGGTGATTTCATTCATGTACGGACGAGCAACGGCGAAGTTTCTGCCGCAATTCAAACTTGGCACCAAGGCGCTCCTGTGCGCGGTGTTGCTGATCGCCATGAATACGGCGCTCGTGGTTGGCGCCGGCTATTGGTCGCTCAGCTCCGCTTTCAACGATCGTGCGCTCCGCGACATCGAGGTTAGCCTGCGGACGCTGGCCCTGGCCTTTGCCGAAATCGTTCCCGATGCGAAGATCACGATGCGGGATGGCGCGGTGGCGCGCGCCGAGATTCCCAAGATGCCGGACTTCAGGGATCACGCCATCGTCGATCGCGCGGTGTCCTATGTCGGCGGCAACGCGACCCTGTTCGTGTTCGACGATGCGAGCGGGCAGTTCGTGCGGCGGTCGACCAACGTGAAGAAGGAAAATGGCGACCGCGCCGTCGGGACCCAGCTTGCCGCCGATCATCCGGCGCAGGCGCTGCTGCGTCGTGGGGAGGCCTACAAGGGCCCGGCCACCCTGTTCGGCAAGTCCTTCATGACCGCCTATTTCCCGATCGCCGACGCCAGCGGCAAGGTCGCCGGCATCCTCTATGTCGGCATCCCGATGGCCCAATTCGAGAGCATGCTGGCCCACACCATCGAAAGCATGGCGATCGCCGCCGGGCTCGCGGCGCTGCTGGTGCTGGTTCTGACCTTGCTGGTCGTCCGCCGCGTCACCAAGCCGCTCACCTCAGTGACGCGCTCGCTGACCGCGCTCGCCGAAGGCCAGAGCGACGTCGAGATCGATTGCGAGAATCGCGCCGACGAGATCGGCGAGATCGCCCGCACGGTCGCGGTGTTCAGGAGCAATTCGCAGGAGCGGGCGCGGATGCGCAGCGAGCAGGCGGCCGCTTCGGCTGCGGCCGCCGAGCAGCGCAAATCCGAGCTGCGCAATTTCGTCGAGGAGTTCCGGGGCGGTGTTGGCGGCATTCTCGACAAGGTGCTGACATCGTCAGGCGAATTCGAGCGGACGGCGCGGCAGCTCACCGACACTGCGCGCTCCACCGCCGATCTGTCGGCGCGGTCGGCCGGAGCTTCCGAAAGCGCCTCCGAGCACGTGCGTTCGGCGGCGTCGGCCTCGGACGAGCTGTCTCAATCGATCTCCGAAATCACCCGGCGGGTGCAGGAATCGAACGTCATTTCCGCTGAGGCCGTGCGGCAGGCCGAGGCGACCGATCAGCGCATCGCGCAGCTCTCCGAGGCGGGCGCGCGCATCGGCGATGTCGTCAAGCTGATCACCTCGATCGCCGAGCAGACCAACCTGCTGGCACTGAACGCGACCATCGAGGCCGCGCGCGCGGGCGATGCCGGCCGCGGTTTTGCGGTGGTGGCCCAGGAGGTCAAGACGCTCGCCGGCCAGACTGCCAAGGCGACCGACGAGATCTCGAACCAGATCGCCAGCATGCAGCTTGCGACCGAGGAATCGGTTGTCGCCATCAAGGCGATCAGCCAGACCATCGAGCGCATCAGCGGCATCGCGGGCTCGATCTCGGCGGCGGTCGAGCAGCAGAAGAGCGCGACCCAAAACATCGTCGTCAGCGTTCGCGCGGCGGTATCGGGCACGGCCGATGTCGCCGTCAACGTCCGTCAGGCCGCCGAGGGTGCGAACGAGACCGGTGAGACGTCCAGCCGGATGTTTGCCTCCGCCCAGGCGTTGTCGGGCGAGAGCCTGCACCTGAAGGCCGAGGTCGAGGGCTTCCTCGAGCGCGTGCGCGCGGCGTAAGAGCTAACATCGTCGTCCCGGGCGGCGCTGACGCATCGCCCGGAATGACAGTTCCGTTATTTCGGCTGCGGCACGATCCGGATGTAGGGCTTCGGCTCCTTCCAGCCTTGCGGGTAGATCGTCTTGGCCTCGTCGTTGGAGACCGAGCCCGCGATGATGACGTCGTCACCCTGCGACCAGTCGGCCGGGGTCGCGACGCGGTGCTTGGCGGTGAGCTGGAGCGAGTCGATCACGCGGAGGATCTCCTGGAAGTTCCGACCCGTCGTCATCGGATAGACCAGCACCAGCTTGATCTTCTTGTCCGGCCCGATGATGAAGACGTTGCGGACCGTCTGGTTGTCGGCGGCCGTGCGGGTGAGGGGATCGCCCGAAATCGCGGCCGGCAGCATGCCGTAGAGCTTGGAGACGTTGTAATCGGTGTCGCCGATCATCGGATAGTTCGGGGCCGCGCCTTGCGTCTCCTTGATGTCCTCCGACCATTTGGAATGGCGGTCGACCGGATCAACCGAGAGGCCCATCAGCTTGACGCCGCGCTTGTCGAATTCCGGCTTCAGCTTGGCCAGCGCGCCGAGCTCGGTCGTGCAAACCGGTGTGAAGTCCTTCGGGTGCGAGAACAGCAGCGCCCAGCTATTGCCGATCCAGTCGTGGAACTTGATCTTCCCTTCGGTGGTCTCGGCTTCGAAGTCGGGGGCGGTGGTGCCAATCGGAAGTGTCATGGTTCTACCTCATGTTATTGAATTTACTTGCGAATTCATCTTTGACCGTCGCGGGCATTATAGGGTCTCCGCGATCCCAAGTGAACGCTAACTGAACCGCTTCAAGTAAAATGTGAATTCCTTCTTTGAAGGCCTGATTTCCTAGCACCTTTTTGTTACAGCCGCGCCCGCGGCGAAACATCTCCACCGGGGCTATACGGGCGTGATTGCCCCGAGAAAGCCTTTTATGACTTCCATCACGCTCGCCCGGCGCTTGCCAGAACCAAAATGGTCCTGACAGCGACCAATTGGCAACTATCTCAAAGAGTCGCGATCCCGGTACCGAATCATTAACCACCCCTTTACGCCGGCATGAAATTGCTGGCCGATCAGAAGAAATCTGGAAGTGAACTATGTCTGCCGCTGCGCATAAGTCTGCTGAGTCACCGTCCCTCGAACCATCCTGCCGCGATACCTCGGCCCATGCACTGACCATCGTGCGCGACGGCGTGATCACGGGCGAAGGCCCGACCACCAAGGGAAGGGTGCACTTCTCCCGCTCGCTCGATGCCGATGACACCGCCTGGTGCGCCCGCATCCTCACCGCCACGGCCGTCAACGACCAGCCGGTCAGCCGCACTGAGGCCGAAGTGCTGTTCGAGATCAACGAAGCCGCCACCGAGCGCACCGATGGCGGCCAGTTCGACGACCTGCTCGCCAAGGCGGTAGCTCATTATGCGGCGAGCGCCTCCGGCCTGAAGGTGCCGCCGCGCAGCGTGGCGCTGTCGGCCGAGTCCGACATCGAGAGCTGGGCGCCGTCCTATGCCTCCAAGGTCAACAGCGAAATGCTGGAGTGGATCGCCGGCCAGATGCGCGGCAAGCGCCAGAACAACCGTCGCCTGATGGCGATGGTGGCGACCTTCCTGGGCGCCACCGCGCTGCCTCTGGCGGGCCAATTGCCGAACGTGTTCGACATCGGCATGTAAGATTTTGGGCATGTAAAATTCTGCGCCTTTCACGAAGGACGCATTTGAACGGCGGGGTTATTTCCCCGCCGTTTTTTGTTTGCCGGCGTCCGGCTCCAGCCCGAGCGTGCGGCCGGGGAAGCCGGCCGTGTCGAAATAGCTCTGGCTGCCGACGCGCTGGAAGTTCAGCACGGTCTGCAGGCCGTTCTCGGACTTCTTCGACTTCTCGACCCCCTTGTAGGCCTTCGGCACGATGCCGTTGGACAACGCCTCCGACATCACGCGGCCGACGAGACCGCCGTTCTGAGAAGCGCGCAGACCGAGGAGCTGAGCGGCCGTCATGCCGACGTCGGCATTGCTGACCGGGATCTCGCTGACATACCCGGCTTTGAAGTCCGGACCGATCGCGGCCATGAAGTTCATGGTGTCGCCGCGGCTGAAGCTGCCATGCATGCCCTGGCCCTGGCGCAGCACGGTGTCGGCGACCTGCACCGAGCAGTTGGTCGGCGCCTCGCCGCAATCGCTGGCATAGGAGCGGAAGTTGACCACGATCGCCGGCGTCGGCGTCGCCGCCTTGCCGCGCAGGTTGATGCTCGACAGCGGCAGCGTGCCGGGGAAGCGGCCGAGCGAGTCATCGACGAACAGGCCGGAGACGTAATCCTGCTCAAGCAGCAGCTTGACGGTCTTGGCCGCCAGCTTCTTGTCTTTGGTCGGCAAATAGATCAGGTCAGAGCCGCCATTGGTGGCGACGACGAGATCGGGCTTTTCCGGATCCTTGCCGAGCACGCCGTTGCCGGCCTTGGGATGCTTGTTGCCCTCGACCTTGGCGTTCTTGTCGTTGGGATCGAACAGCGGCAGGTCGAGCGCCTTCGCCAGATCGAGCGCCAGAAAACCCATCGGCAAAAAGTCCTTCGGCGTGTCGTCATAACTGACCTTGGCCGAGGGGCTGGTCTTGCTTTCCTTGGAGATGGTCGAGAAGCCGTGGTCGGCCTGGACCATGATGTTGGTGGTGGCGGCAAGGCCGAGCTCGTCCAGCGCCTTGCGGAGCTGGGCGAGGTTGTTGTCGGCATTCTTGATGCCGGCCATCGAGGTCGGCCCGTTGATGCCGGGCATGATCTGGTTGAGGCTGTCGCCGGTGTTGTGCTGACTGCCATCGGGGTCGCGCGACCAGAACACCAGCACGAACGGCTTGTTGCGCGCCTTGAACATCGGCAGCACGACCTTGGCCGCGACGTCGGCGAAATAGGCCTGCTGCGCGACGTTGGCCGCCGTGGTGCCGGGCGTCTTGGCATCGCCCGCCTTGGAGTTGTCGCCGCGCGGCGGCGTGGCGAGGGGCAGGCCGGCCTTGGTGAGAGCGGCCTTGACCTCGTCCGACAGCGCCACGCCGTTCTTGCCGCCGGTCGCATCGTCGAACACGACCGAATGCAGGCCGGCCTTTTCGGGCTTGTCGGTGTGGTCGAACTGATAGGTCGGACCATGCTTGCCGAGCGCGGCGGTGCTGTAGCCCTTGTCGCGGGCCAATTTCAGGATCGTGTCCTCGTTGAGGTAGTCGCCCTTGAAATGCTCGTCGATGTCGCCAAGCACGGCGTCGTTCTCGATGAAGGGGACCACGGTGTCGCCGGCGGGTACCGAGGTGTAGTTGGTCCAGATCGTATTGGAGAACACGCCGGTATCGCCGAGATAATGGCCGGTCGACATCGCCGAGCCGTTGGCCATGGTGAAGGTCGGGAACAGCGAATGCGAATTCTTGAAGTTGACGCCCTTGTCGCGGATTTCGGCCATTGCGGGGGCGGTCTCAGGCGTGACCTTCAGCGCCCGCAGACCGTCCGGAATGAACAGGATCAGGTTACGGGGCGTGTTGTTCTCTGCGGAGGCAGGTCCGGTCGAAAATCCTGCGGACAACACTGTCAGTCCGGCTGACAGCAACACCAGCGAACGGCGCATCAAAATCTCTCCCTGCGAGGCGGCTTGGCCGCCAACCGCGGCCCCCGGCTTCATTTAGTTTCGCTGCATGACGGTTTTGTTACAAGAGCGGAGCGCCATGTAAAGAAGGACAGGGGCCCCGCTCTGCGCGGCGTCCGGCGGCACGAGATCGCGGTGTCGGCACGCGCTGCTTCAGCATCGTTATTGCGAGCGCAGCGAAGCAATCCAGAATCTTTCCCCGGCGGCAGACTGGATTGCTTCGCTGCGCTCGCAATGACGGAGTGAGTGGCTGGCAGCGTCGCGCTTCGATTCGCATTCCGAGTGGCAGACACACCTTCGCCCTCTCGCGGCGCATTTCGCCCGAGCTTTGCTTGGTCGCCTCACCCTCAAAATGAAAGAGGGCGCAGGGAAGACCGGGTGCCGGCTGGCACCCGCGGTCCACTGTGCGAGATTGTCGTAAGAACAATGCACAGCGGCATACAGGTGAAGCCCAACATCCGGCCTTCCCTGCGCAGTGGCTTTACGGCTTATGTCGTGCTCTCCCCGGGGAGCGATGCACTATTGCCCCCGTCGCCTTGCGGATGGCTGATGCGTGTGCCCGGTTGGGCAACCCACATCACCGCAACGCTTGACGCACAGACCCCGGGCGTCAGGACCACACGATTTTGCCGTACGCCGATCGCACCGGTCGTGTGCGCGACGCCTTCGCTCACGGTTAGCCGCCCTGCGAAGCCATTCGCGCCGATGTGACTAACGTCCACCGCCGTCCGGCCCGCGTTCGTGACGATCGCGATACGCCCCTCTTCCTTGGGCCGGGTTGAGAAATTCCTAACAAAAATCCGAATTCTAATAAAGAGAAATATTTTGTCGCCGTTGCGTTGACCCCGGACTTGGGTGTTTCGCCAGAAATGACGCAAGGGATTGTGGCCGAGCGGTCAATCCGGTGCCGTCGGCACCGGCGTATTCTGAGCGACCGCCTTGGCCGGCGCGGCCGTCGTGGAATTGCGGCCGCCATTGGCCAGGTTGCGGCGAAGCGATGGCGGCGCCGCGTGCAGGGCAAAGATGATCGCGATCTGGGTCCGGTTCTGAAGGCGGTATTTGCGCATGATGTTGCCGATATGCGCCCGCACCGTGTTCTCCGAGATCTTGAGCTCGTACGCGATGTTCTTGTTCTGCATTCCGCGTGCGATCAGCATCATCAGGTCCCGCTCGCGCGGCGTTGGTGTGATCGAATGTTTCGGATCCCGACTCATAACTGCTCCTTCGTGGCCTTTGGTCGATGCGAACACCCCAGAATGTTCTCACTCCGTCTTGAGTGCCTCGATCGGACTGAGCTTGGATGCCTTGTGGGCGGGATAAAAACCGAAGATCAGGCCGGTCGCGATCGAGAAGGCGAGGGCAAGGCCGATCGCCTGACCGTCGATCGAGGTGATCCATCCTGCCATGCGAGCGACCGTCATCGAGAGCGTGACGCCGGCACCGACGCCGATCGCGCCGCCGAGCAGGCAGAGCACGAGGGCCTCGCAGAGAAACTGAAGACGGATGTCCCGCATCCGCCCGCCAAGCGCGCGGCGGATTCCGATCTCGCGCGTGCGCTCGGTGACCGAAACGATCATGACGTTCATGATGCTGATGCCGCCAACGAGCAGCGAGACCGAGGCGATGGCGACGAGCAGGAGCGCGACGGTGCGGATCGCTCCCTGCTGCGCTTCCATGGCGGCGGCCGGATCCTGGACCTTGAAGTCGTCCTCCTGGCCTGCGGGAATACGGTGGCGCTGCCGCAGCAGGTTTTCGATCTCCGTTCGCGCCCCCGCCATCTGTCCGTCCGCGGCCACCTTGGCGATGATATAGGCGACCGAATCCCGGTTGATGTTGCTTGCGCTGCCGAGGAAGCGCAGCTTGGCCGTGGTGAGCGGCACGAAGGCGACGTCGTCCTGCGCCGGTCCCTTGCGATCGAGAACGCCGACCACTTCGAGCGGCACCTTCATGATCCTGATCTGTGCGCCGATCGGGTCTTCGCCGGGCGCGAACAGCTCATGCGCCACCGTGCTGCCGAGGATCACGACCTTGCCGGCTGCTGCCTCCTCGCTGCCGGAAAAATAGCGGCCGGTCGCAAGCTGCCAGTCGCGCACCATGAAGTGCCCGGTCGTCGTCCCGTTGATGGTCGTGTTCCAGTTCTTGCTCTCGTGAATGACCTGGGCCGTTCCTGCAATCGAACCGGCCGCTGCCTGGATCTCGGGGATCTGCTCGAGGATCGCCTGCACGTCGCTCTCGGTCATGGTCAGCTTGCTGCCATCCTTGAGACGCACGCCGCCCTGGTAGACCGCGCCGGGGTTGATCATCAGCACGTTGGCGCCGATTGACCGGATCTGCTCCTGCAGGCGAAGCTGCGCGCCGGATCCGATCGCAAACACCGTCACGATCGAGGCGACGCCGATCACGATGCCGAGCATGGTGAGGATGCTGCGCAACGGATTCAGGCGCAAGGCGTGCAAAGCGATCTGAAAGCCCTGGAGCATGGTCATGGCGCAGCGTTCCGTTTCGGCAGGATCGGGACCAGCGTTTCGTCAGCGACGAGCTCGCCGTCGTGTAGGCGGATCGTGCGCCGGCACTGGGTCGCGATGCCGGGATCATGCGTGATCATCACGATGGTCTGGCCGGTCCGGTTGAGAGCGGCGAACAGGGCCAGTATCTCGGCGCCGGTACGGCTGTCGAGCGCGCCAGTCGGCTCGTCGGCGAGCACGATCAGCGGGGAGGCGATCAGTGCGCGCGCGATCGCGACGCGCTGCTGCTCACCGCCCGAGAGCTGCCGCGGGAAGTGGTGGGCCCGGTGCACCATGCCGACGGCCTCCAGGCTCTGCTCGGCGCGGACCAGACGTTCCTTGCGGCTGATGCCGCAATAGACCAGCGGCAGCGCGACGTTCTCAATCGCATTGTGGCGAGCGAGCAGATTGTAGGACTGGAATACGAAGCCGATGCTGCGGGCGCGGAGGGACGACCGGTGGTCTTCCGAGAGATCGGCGACGTCGGCTCCCTCGAGATAGAGCGCGCCCTCGCTCGGCAGGTCGAGCAGCCCGATCATGTTCATCAGCGTCGATTTTCCTGAGCCCGACGGTCCCATCACGGCGACGATCTCGCCTCGTTCGATGTCGAAACTGACATTGCGCACCGCAGTCACCGCCACTCCGTCGGCGCGATAGGTCCTGGAGACCGACTGCAGGCTGATGAGGGGCGGGAGGGCCGTCATGATCCGAACCTGATGCCGAGAAACTCCATGCCGGCCGGCCGGATGGCCTGACCCACGGCGACCTGGCTGCCCTCGACGAGGTCTCCGCTCCTGAGTGCGACCTGTTCGGTGCCGGCCGCGCCGACGGTCACCGGAATACGCCGGAGTGAGCCGCTGGCGGTGCGCGCCCACACCCCGCTGCGTGCCGCGGCATCCGGCTGCGTGCCCGAGGGCTGGAAGCGCAATGCAGCAAGCGGCACTTTCAGCACGTCGTCCTGCCGCTCGATCACGATCTTTACCAGGGCGGTCATGCCGGGCAGCAACGCGCCGTCGAGATTGGAGGTCGCCAGGACGACGGTGTAGGTCACGACGTGCTGCTGGTTCTGCGGCGCCTTGCGCACCTGCCGCACGACCGCCTCGAAGCGACGGTCCGGGTAGGCATCCACCGTGAAATGCGCGCGCTGGTCGGGGGCGATGCGCCCGATATCGGCTTCGTCGACCTGCGCGTGGATTTCCATGTCCTCCAGTCGATGCGCGACCACAAACGTGGTGCGCGATTCCAGTCCGACCGCGAGGGTCTGGCCCTCGTTGACGAACCTGCCGACGACGACGCCATCGATCGGCGAGCGGATCACGGTGCGGTCGAGATCGGCCTGGGCCGCAGCGAGAACGGCCGCCTTTTCCGGCACGGCCATGCGTGCCTGCTGCAATTCCGCCTCGATCCGGCGGACGTCGGCCTGCGCCCCATCCACTGCATAGGAGTTGAGGGACATCAGAACCTCGGCCTCGCGTTCCTGGGCCAGACGCGCGGTGAACTCCGTCTGCGCGTCGTCGACCGTCGTCGTGGCCACCACGTTTTGCGACTGGAGTGCCTGCTTCCGCTGCAAGGTCTTTTGCGCCGAGCTCTTGACTGCCTGGGCGCTCTCGAGCTTGGCGGCGAGCACGTCCCGGCTACCCCTTGCGTTTTGCAGATCGATCCTGGTGCGATCGAGCTTGGCCCGCGCGACGTCGACCAGAGAATTGGCAACGGCCAGAGAGGCCCGGGCTTCGTCGAACTTGGCCGCAAAGCTGCGCGGATCGATCAGGGCGAGCGGCTGATCCTTGCTGACCGTGTCGTTGAAATCGACATAGACCCGGGCGAGCTGCCCGGAGAGCTGGGAACCCACCTCGATCGTCTTGACCGGCTGCAGGGCTCCGGTGACGGTGATGGTCTGCTCGATGCTGCCGCGCTGGATTGAGGCAAAGCGGAATACGGGGGCGTCCGATCCGAAGCTCCGTGCTTCCAGCCCCACGGGTCTGAGCAGCCGTTGGCTCGATGCGTAGGCGAGGGCCGCCTTCTGCGCCGCGGCCCCGGCCGCGTCGGTGATGACGGCCGGCCCCGCGGCGTAGACCGCGGCGAGGCCACATGCAGTTCCGAGCAAGGCAATAACTGGCACAAATCGCATATCAAAAACCCGCCTCTAGAAATGGCATCGTTGGCGGCAAAGGCAGAGATCGCGCTATAGTTGTAAACCCGCTATGGTTGTAAATCTTGAAAACGCAGGCGATCGTCAGTGTGTCGCCGCTGCCGGGGCGACGGTCGGGTGCGCTTGATGATCCAGAAGTAAAGTCCGCGGGTGCTATTTTTCACGACTTGCCCGAAATGCATACGGAGCGTATCGATATGACGCGCGCGGTATCGAACTCGACAAGCTGACTGAACGTCTCGTCTGCTCTGGCCGAAGCGCCCGGCGTTCAAGTCGGCACGTGGGTGGCGACGCCATGACGCACTCGGCGATACCGAAGTTCCCACGCCAGATCGTCGCGTTTCCGGTCGTCGCATTCCCAATCGCAGCATTGCCGATATCGCGCCTCGCCATGATGCCGCAGGTCGCGAGGGCGCATCCCCGCAATCACGAAACCCGATGTGTGAACACCTTCACTCGTCTTGAAGGGGTGTTGGGCCTAAGACGTCGAAGCGGCGGATCGGAGCGACTCGCTCGATCCCCGCGAATTCATCCAAGCACCTTGATCTCGCTTGCAAGAAGAATGGATGGCTCGTTGCTTGTTCATCGAGCCCCAATCCGGGGAGCCCGTTTCCATGAGTTCAGGTCAAGCCACAGTTTATGTCATTGACGACGAGATCCAGATTCGAACCGCGATAGGAAGTCTCTGCGAGGAGACCGGGCATCAGGTGAAATTGTTTGCGTCGACCGACGAGTTTCTCGGGGAGACTATTTCCGGCGGGCCTTCATGCCTTGTGCTCGACGTCCGCTTTCCCGGCACGGCGCCGACCGGCCTCGAGCTTCAGCGCCGGCTCGCCGAGACGGGCGTGCTTATCCCGATCGTCTTCATCAGCGGCCATTCCGACGTCCGCGTCTCGGTCGAGGCCATGAAGCGCGGCGCAGTCGAGTTTCTTCCAAAACCCTTTCGCGAACAGGAGATCCTCGACGCGATCAGGCACGGCATCGAGCGCGACCGCAGGCGGCTCGAACGCGAAGATAGCGTGCGCGAAGCGCGCCAGCGCGTCGAGACGCTGACGGCGAGGGAGCGGGAGATCATGCTGTTGATGGCCGAAGGTCTCGTCGCCAAGCAGATCGCGGCGAGGCTCGGGGTGAGCGAAGTGACGGCCAAGGTCCATCGCACCAGGATGATGCGAAAGCTGGAGCTTCGCTCGCCGATCGAGGTGGTGCGGTTGGTCGACAGCATGGGACGCGAAGAAGAGACGACACGAACCGGCACGGGACAACCGTACAGCTAGTGCCGCAGGCACCAAGGCGCCGCGCAACGTCTAGTCCGTACCGATTAGCATGAACTGCAGTCTGTCGCACGCAGCACGATCGGTTCAAAGTCGGTCCTGCGATGTCGGCCTCCTCCAAGACGGCATCCGAACCCAGTCAGAGATCTTAGCCAGAAAGGATATTCCATGCGCAAATTGTTTTTTGCTTCCGTTGCCGTGCTCGCCCTCTCCTCCGCCGCGCAGGCCGCCAACACTGCGACCACGGTGCAAGTGGGCGTCGTGAACGGTTCCAGCGTCTCGCAGCAGGGCCTCACCAACGACAGCTCGTCGACCAGCCAGCTCGGCATCATCAACAGCGCGACCACGATGCAGGGCACCAGCGCGGCCTCGCTCAACAACGGCAGCACGGTCAACCAGGTTGGCGTGCAGAACTCGGCGACGACCGGCCAAGTGGCGTTCGGCAACAACGGCAGCGCGATTACCCAGAACTCGTTCGGGCCTGCCGCGCTTCAGAACAACGCCGCCGCCGTCGGACAGCTCAGCGTGTTCGGCGTCAACAGCAGCACCGTCTCGCAGACGGCGCACTAAGCCAGCCCCGTTTGGCCGGACGCGTCATCTGCGGCGCGTCCGCGCCATCCTGGAAAGCACCGCCTCGGGCGGGACGACTCGGTGAGAGCTTGTCCGCCGACTTTCGCGGAGGAAATGTCATGCATCAAAAATATCTCGTTGCCACGATCGTCGCGTTCGGCTTGCTGACCGCTGTCGATGCCCAGGCCGGCAACTCGGCCAGCGTGCTGCAATTCGGCACCACCAACAACTCCTTCATCTCGCAGAGTGGCGGCACCAACAACAGCGCCACCACGATGCAGTTCGGCGCCACCAATACTGCGACCACCCTGCAGACGGGCTCGCTCCTGACCGTCAACACCTCAGTGATCGGGCAGGGCGGCACCACCGCGACGGCGTCCAACACCGCGTTACTCGGCCAGGCCGGTGGCTCCAATTCGAGCCTGATCGGCCAGCTCGGCGCGAACAACGCGGCGGCCGTCGGACAGCTCGGAATCCTGAACGGCTCGACGATTTTGCAGCAGACTCCTTGATCGCAAATCCATTTTCAGTCGCGAGGCATGTCATGAGACATTTTTCCGGCGCCGCCTGCGGCGCGTTTCTCACCTTGTGTTGCATAGGCGCCGGATCGGCCGGTGCCCAGACCGCCGACATCAAGACCATCGTGTCGCTCGGCGGCCCGCCGGTCGTGCTGAACCAGAACAGTCAACTCAACATGGCCGGCGTGTTCATGATAGGCGGCAGCACCAGCGCGACCGTCACTCAAAACGGCACGAACAACGCGACCGGAATCCTGCAATTCGGCGGGACGACGTCGGCATCGGTCGGGCAGGCGGGCGTGAACAATGTCGCGTTTGTCGGCCAGGCCGGCCAGTCGACCAGCAGTTTCCTGTCCCAGTTCGGTGCGTTCAACTCGGCGACTGTTGTCCAGAATAGCCATTGAGTTTGGCGCGACCTCAGCGTCGTCAGAAATGCAATGGGGGCAAGGCAATGATATGCGGTAGACTGCTCCTGGCATTGGCGGCATTGCTCGCCGCCGTCAGCGTCGCGTCCGAGGCATCCGCCGGATCCGTCCAGCGCGGCGTGACGAACCGCAACGTGAGCATCGAAACGATCGTGCTAATTCGGCAACGACGTCCAGCCGGTCACGATCGAGGAGAACAGCAGCATCAATATTGCGCGTGTCATCCAGATCGGTGGCACGGGAACGGTCGATGCGACGATCATCCAGAACGGCACGCGAAATTATGTCGATGTGATCCAGGTGGGTGGCACCACCAATTTGGCGATCGGTCAGTCGGGCGTGAGCAACATCGCCGATATCACTCAGGTCTGCAATTCCACCAATGCCCTCCTGCTCCAGATCGGCGATATGAACACGGGAACGGTGCGACAATTCGGGCGCTTCAACTGGCTGTCGATATTTCAGTTCAGCCGGTGATCAGAAGGTGAGGTGCAACATGAGGTTCATCGTACTTGCAGCAGGAATGAGCATCATGACGGCGATGACAGCCGGGCCGGCCGGAGCTGGCGAGTCAGGTGACGGCCATACCACAATGGTTCAGGACGAGAATGGCACATCCGTCATCACCCAGAGCGGCGATCCGGCGCAGGCTGAGGTCAAGATCGAGAAGGAGCCTGGGCGCACGATGGTCTATCGTCGCAGCGGCGGCAACACCGCCATTGTGACGCAGAGCACCGGAAATCCACAGGACATGCTGGACTGGCTACGCAAGCAGCAGGGCCGCTGACGCACGAAGGCCCATCGTCCGTGATGGACGATGGGCCTCATCGTGAGCGGGCGTTACCAGCTGCGATAGACGCCGGTCAGGGTGCCGTTGTTGTTGCCCTCCGGGCCGACATCGCCCTGCGTCGAGCTCGGCGCGGGATGGTTGGTGCCGTTGAGCGCACTGTAAGGTCCGGCCACATCAGGATAGTACGCGCGTGGCTGAACCGGTTGGTAAGCGGGGGCGGTGCGATCCCAACCCGCGCGGGATCCGTTTCAATCATAGCCCTGGGCCGAGGCGGCCGTCGTGCCCGCGACGAGGGAAGCCGTGATCAGGCAGAGGAGTTTTGATTTGTTCTGCATTGGAGATGCTCCTTGCTGGTGTCGGGAGCCAACGACCGCAGTGCGGGAGCGTTCCGGGTGTTGTCGGCCGAAGCGATCAACTCCGATCAACTGGTTATGAAGTCCGTTTCCCGGGAACACGAGCGACATCAGCCGGAATCCCGGGCGTCTTGCCGCAGCTTGTTCCCTGTTCATCCCGTGCCTTAACCAATAATTAATTATACGTTTGCGGGTGGGCGACAGCCCGGCCTAGCGTGCGGTGGGGAGCCGCTATTCGCGAAGCCAAACGAGTTGGTGCGTATCATGATGTCGAGATCATTTGGGGCGTTGCTCGCCTCGCTCAGCGCAGCCGCGCTGCTCCTTGCCCCCAGCGTCGGTTTTGCCAGGCCCGGTGGCACCGTCGCGCATGCCGCCACGCCTTCCGGTCCGGCGGCGCGTCCGCCGATTGCGCCGGGCGCCAGGTTCCGTGGCCGCAACACGCCCTGGGTCTACTGGCCGGGCGGCGGCGGGTTCTACTATGACAATGCTGGCTACGGCCAGCCTTTCGCCGAGACCGCCCAACCCGTCTCCAGCGACGTGCGCTACACCTATACGTACGACGTTCCCTGGGACTGGACGCATCGCTTCCCGCCCAACGTGGTGCCGTCAGACCGGCCCTACGTGCCGAGCTGTCCGACGGAGCAGGTCACTGTGCCCGGCCGCGGCGGCGGCGAGCACACCGTCAACATCATGCGCTGCTACTGAGCAGCGAGTTCGGCTCAGCTAGCCCAGCTCAAAACTGGTCACGCCGAAGACGCGGTCGATCCGCAGCGGCGCGACCGGCCCCGTGTACATCCGCGCCGTCTCAAACACCGGCTTCAGCCCGAGCGATTCCGCGAGTGCAATCGCCTCGCGATTGACGGCGGGAACGTCGAGGAAGATCTCGCCGCCGTTTGCGCTTTCCAGCAAGGCCTGCACGATCGCGTCCGCCGCCGCGCGGTCGTCGGCGACGAGCGGGCCGATCTTGCGGCCGATCCGGCACGGCCGGATCACGCCCCATGCAGCGAGCTTGCCGTCGCGCAGCAGCGCGCGCCCGACATGTCCTGATGTGCCGATCCAGGCACGCAGGAAGGCACTGCGCGGAGCCGGAAAAACCGTTGCATCGTCGGCTTCAACGAGCGCGAGCGGGATCGTGTCGAGCGCAACGACATCGGCGGGCGGCCTCGATGGCGCGGCGACGATGCCGCCATAGCGGATATTGGCGTAAGCAAGCTGGAAGCCGGACTTTCTGTAATTATCCTGCTGCGCCACCACGCCGTCGAGGCCGATCACGCGAGCGCCCGCATGCGCGATCGCCGCGTTCCACATGCGCAGGCCGTGGCCTCTGTCGCGAAAACCCGATCGCACGATGTAGAAGCCGAGAAACGCGAAGCGATCGTCGTAGTTGACGCAGGAGACGGTCGCGACCGGCTCGCCGTCGATCTCGCCGACGAAGAAGCCCTTCGCGTCCGGGATCGCGAAACAGGCGGCGTCGGAGAGGCCCGGATTCCAGCCCTCGGCCGCGGCCCAGTCGACGGCGATGGCGATCTCCTCGGGGCGCAAATTGCGGATCTCCAAATCGCTCATCTTTCAAGTCGCCTTCGACGGTGGACCTTCCGGCCGGTCCGGCGGTAGAAGGCCTCATGATAGGCCGGGCCCACGGCTCGCCTCCACGATATCAAAGGATGATCGCTCATGGCAGCAGAGATGGCAGCAGAGAAGGTCGCACTCGTGACCGCCGGCGGCAGCGGCATGGGGGCTGGGGCTGCGCGCCGGCTCGCAGCCGACGGCTTTCGCGTCGCCATCCTGTCCTCCTCCGGCAAGGGCGAGGCGCTGGCAGCCGAGCTCGGCGGGTTGGGGTCACCGGTTCCAACAAATCGAACGACGATCTGAAGCGGCTTGTCGATGGCGCGATGGCCAAATGGGGACGCATCGACGCGCTCGTCAACAGCGCGGGCCATGGGCCCCGGGCGGCGATCACGGAGATCACCGACGAGCAGTGGCACACCGGCCTCGACACCTATCTGCTCAACGTGATCCGTCCTACCCGGCTGGTGATGCCAATCATGCAAACGCAAAAGGGCGGAGCCATCATCAACATCTCGACCGCCTGGGCGTTCGAGCCGAGCGCGATGTTTCCGACCTCTGCGGTGTTCCGCGCTGGCCTCGCCGCCTTCACGAAGATCTTCACCGACACCCATGCCGCCGACAACATCCGGATGAACAATGTGCTGCCGGGCTGGATCGACAGCCTGCCGCAGCTGGATGCACGCCGCGACAGCGTGCCGATGCGGCGCTACGGCAAGGTCGAGGAGATCGCCGCGACGATCTCGTTCCTGGCGTCCGACGGCGCGGCCTATATCACGGGACAGAACATCCGCGGCGACGGCGGACTGACGCGTTCGGTCTGAGACGCGGAGCGTCGGATCGCGCGCGGGTTGTCGCGATGCGACAGTGGTGTGCGTCGCGCGTCACGGAGGAGGGATGACGCGTGGCCCTCCAGTCACACCCGTCACGCGTTCGCGTGCCGCACGGCTCACGCTACGTCACAGTCCCTATGAACTTCGCCGCAGCCCAAGACGGCGAGGGACCGGCAGCCTATGCCCAATCTGCGCCGGACAACTTCCGCCCGCGCATTCGAAACGCGAGATCAATCGCGCGGGGCAAGGAGACTGGAATGAAGAAGTTTTTGCTGGCGGTTGCCGCGGTTGTTTTGGGCTCCGCATCCGTGCAGGCGGCCGACCTCGCGGCGCACTACACCAAGGCGCCGATGATGGCGACGGCCTACAGCTGGACCGGCTTTTACGTCGGCGGCAATGTCGGCGGGCAATGGGGCAGCGCCGATCCGGCCACCTCGACCGCGTTCGATCCTGCCGGCTATTTCGCGGACACCAGTGTTACCGCGATTGCTGCAGTCGGCGCCCAGCGTGTCAACAGCTCCAGCGTCACCGGCGGTCTTACCGCCGGCTATAACTGGCAACTCAACAACGCCGTGCTCGGCCTGGAAGGCGATATCAACTATTTCGGCTTGAAGGGCAGTGCATCCGGCTCGGCGCTCTATCCCTGCTGCGCCCCGACCGGCTTCACCGTGTCCTCGCAGGTCTCGGCCGACTGGCTCGCCACCATCCGCGGCCGCATCGGCTTCCTCGCGGCTCCGACCTGGCTGCTCTACGCCACCGGCGGTGCGGCGATCGCCGAGGTGAAGGGCAATTTCAACTTCGTGGACACGTTCGCTGCGGCGACGGAGTCGGCCGCGTTCCGCGACACACGCCTCGGCTGGACCGCAGGTGTCGGCACCGAATATGCCTTCGGCGGCGGCTGGTCGCTCAAGGCGGAATATCTCTACGTCGACCTCGGACGCAGCACCGTGACCAGCACCAATCTGCTTGGCGGCGCGTTTCCGACCAACGTCTTCACCCACTCGGTCGATCTCAAATCGAACATCGTGCGCGTCGGCGTGAACTATAAGTTCGGCGGACCCGTCGTTGCCAGGTACTGAGCATTCCCGTTCCGACCTGGCGTGGAAAGCCCCGGCTTAGCCGGGGCTTTCCGTTTTTCGCTAGGCGGATTCAGTGCGATGCCACCAGATGCGCCAATGCTGGCAGGATCCTGTAGCGCGCGATCTCGTGCGGATATTCGCCCCGATTGGCGAGCAGGACGATCCCGATCCGCTGCGCCGGCACCAGGCCGATATAGCCAGAGGCGTTGTTGAGCCCACCCGGCTTGTCGACGACGGTGACGCCCGGCAGACGCACCGTCTCCCAGGCCATTCCCTGCCCAAACTTGTCGTCGACGCGGAAAATCTCGTGCTGCGTCATCCGCAGGGCCTCGCGCAAGTGAGGCTCGGTCGACCGCCCATCGACGCAGGCCGCAACGAATGCGGCGAGATCCCGCGGCGAAGAAAACATCTGGCCGGTGCCGGGGAAATCAAAATAACTCTGCTGGTTGCCGATGGGGCCGATTGCCATGCCCTGATCCGAGTAGCCCTGGACCGCGAGCTGCATCCAGGCGTCGTCCATGACGGCACGGCTGTCCTCGCCGCGTTCGGGCACGGAGGTCGCATTCATGCCGATCGGCTTGAGGATGTGTTGTTCAAACAGGGTTGCGATCGGAGCGCCGTAACAGCGCTCGAGCACGAGTTGAAGCAGCACGTAGCCGGCGTGGCTGTAGACGCGCTGCTTGCCGGGCACTTCGCCGGCTTGCGGTCTCCAGCTGTTGAACATATCGATGAGCTGCGCGCGGGAAAACGCGTCGCTCGGCCACGGCGGATGATCGGTCGGCAGCAGCATGCCTGAGGTGTGCGTGACGAGTTCGCCGACAGTGATGCGGCGAACATAGTCGCCGGTGAGCTCCGGGAGATATTTCGCCAGACGATCGTCGAGCCGCAGTTCGCCGCGGAGGGTGCCGAGCGCAACCAGCGTCGCCTCAAACGGCTTGCGTAGGGAACCGAGATTGAACAGCGTGTCCGGCGTGACCGGCCTTCGCGTGGCGCTGTCGGCAAAGCCGTAATTGAAGAACTCGACATGGCTGCCGGCATAAAGTGCAGCGGCGAGACCGCCCGGCTGGTCCGGCGTCGCGGTCGGCGTCAGTTCGTTCGCAACGATGTCGCGCATCTGCGCGATCATGTCGGAATCCGCGGCGGCCCCGCGCGGCCATGCAAGCGCAACGGGAACGAGCGCAGCCCGGGCGAGCGCCCGTCGGGTGAGATACGATGAGGTGACAACAGACGACACGGCTCTGGCGCAAGATTCGATGCGCCCCCGGTCCCTTGTAGCGGGAAGGACCGAGCCTCCCTATTCACGATTGCGCGTGGTGGGTTCCGCGCGAGTGGTCGGTAGCCCGGATGGAGCGAAGCGCAATCCGGAAAGTGCCGCAGCCGAGCTAGCGGCCCCGATTCGCTTCCCTTCATCCAGGCTACCAGTCGGCGAATTTAACTTAGCTAATTGGCTAACAATTGTTGACGCGAGATCATGGCAGCCCTATAGTTAGCCCCATGGCTAACCAACTATCCCGGCTCGATCAGGTTTTCGCGGCCCTTGCCGATCCCACCCGGCGGGCGATCGTGATGCGGCTCTGCGCCGGCGAGGCGTCGGTCGGCGAACTCGCCGATCCCTTCGCGATGGCGCTGCCGAGCTTCATGAAGCACATCCATGTGCTGGAGACGAGCGGTCTCGTCCTGTCGGCGAAATCCGGCCGCGTGCGCACCTGCCGCCTCAGTCCTGACGCGCTCCTCACTGCGGAGGACTGGTTCCAGCACCAGCGTGCGATCTGGGAGGCGCGGCTCGATCGCTTCGAAACCTATGTAATGAAGCTGAAGAAAGAGCGGGCGGCTGCCAAACGGGCGACCAAGACAAGTAACAAGCCGATCGACAAGACAACCGACAAGACAACCAGACGGAAAGGTTCCTGACGATGACGAATTCTGCCAATCCCGCTCTGTCGCAATGGTCGCTCGACCGTGAGATCGTGATGTCGCGCGTGATCGACGCGCCGCGCGATCTGGTGTTCGAAGCGTGGTCCGACCCGAAGCATCTGCCGCAATGGTTCGGCCCGAAGGGCTTCAAGCTCGAGACCTTCGAGATCGACGTGCGGGTCGGCGGCGTCTGGCGCTTCAACATGATCGGCCCGGACGGCACGGTCTACCCGAACCGCATGCGCTTTCGCCGCATCGAACGGCCGTCGCTGATGGAGATGGATCACGGTACCGACCAGGACGAGGATCCCGGAATGTTCCGTTTCACCGTCACCTTCGCCGAGCAGAGCAACGGCAAGACGGTTCTGATGATGCGGCAGCTGGCGTCGAGCGCGGCGCAGCGCGACGGCATGATCAACTTCGGTGCCGTCGAATACGGCTACCAGACACTCGACAAGCTCGCGGCCTATGTGAGTGGGATGAAGAGGTAGGGCGAGCAGCCACTTCCTCTCTCATGCGGAGGAGGCCGCGGAGCGGCCGCCTCGAAGCACGAGGACCATTGGTGAAGCCTTCATTCTTCAAGGCGCGCGCCCCTCGGGATGAGGGGCGCTTCATTCCTTCGCGTCGTCCGTGACGATGTCGCCGAGTTTCTGCCAGCGCTGGCCGTCGAACTGCACCATCTGGAACTGCTTGTTGACGCGGTAGTCCGTCGGCGTCGTCGTCACCGAGATGCCCGGCAGCGTCAGGTCGAGTGCGATGTTGTTCAGGCTGGCGGCCTGGCGCATCACGTTCTCGCGCGTGAGATCGTCGCCGCATTGCTTCAGCACCTGCACCAGCAGCTGCGCGGTGATATAGCCGTAGACGTTCAGGTTCGAATCCTTGTCGCCCTCCGGGTAGTACTTGGCCATGAAGGCGAGATATCGCTTCATGCCGGGATCGTCCTTCCATTCGGGATCGGCTGAATCCTTGACATAACCGACGCTGACGACGCCCTTGGCGTTGTCGAGTCCGGCAGGTTTCAGCACCGCGCTGACCGAGGAGGCGTTGATGTCGATGATGTGCAGCGGCTTCCAGCCGATCTCGGCCACCTTCTTGATCGCCTGCGCGGCCTGTTTCGGCGTGGTGGCGCTGAACAGCACGTCGGCACCGGCATCCTTCAACCGCAGGATCTGCGAGTCGATGGTCGGCTCGGTGATCTCGTAGGACGTCTCGGCGACGATCATCTTCGCTTTGTCACCGAGACCTGCCTTGAAGCCGGCGAGGTAATCCTTGCCGAGATCGTCGTTCTGATAGAGCACGCCGATCCTGGCGTTCGGATGGTTCTTCAGAAGATATTGCGCGTAGATCCGGCCCTCGACGAGGTAGGACGGATTGAAGCCCATGGTCCAGGGGAAGTTCTTCGGATCGGTGAAACGCGCCGCGCCCGTTGCCGCGAAGAGCTGCGGGACCTTCTTGGCGTTGAGATATTTTTGCACGGCGACATTGGGCGCCGTGCCAATGATCTGGAAGGTCAGCAGCACCTCGTCGCTTTCGACAAGCTTGCGGGTCTGCTCAACCGTCTTCGGAGGCGAATAGGCATCGTCATACTGGATCAGATTGACCTTGCGGCCGTTGACGCCGCCCTGGTCGTTGATCATCTTCATGTAGGCGGCCTGGGTCTTGCCGATGACGGCATAGGCCGAGGCCGGCCCGCTGAGCGGGACGGTCTGGCCGACCTTGATCTCGGTGTCGGATGCGCCGGGATCGTATTTCTTCTGGGCCTGTGCCGCCGGGATCGATAGCGCGAGAACGATCGCGACTGCCGGGACACGGTTGAGAAGTACGTTTTTCATTTCCATTCCCTGTTCGTGACCGTCACTCGCCCTTGAGACCGGCCTCGCGGATCAGCCCGGTCCACTTTTTTGTTTCGTTGTCGATGAACTGACCGAACTCGGCCGCGGTGCCGGCGCGCACTTCGAGGCCCTGGGCGGTCAGCTTGTCCATGACCACCGGCTCGGCCAGCGCGCGCAAGACTTCGGCCTGCAGCTTGTCGACGATGGCCCGCGGCGTCGTCGAAGGCGCCATGAAACCGTACCAGCCGGCCGCGGCCACGTTGGGAAAACCCTGCTCGCGCAGGGTCGGCGCTTGCGGATAGAGCGCGCTGCGTTCGGCCGAGGCGACGCCGAGCACGATGAACTTTCCGCTCTGGATGTAGGGCAGTGCGGTCGGCAGCGCCGTCAGCGTGGCATCGACGCGGCCGGCGAGCAGTTCGGTGTAGGACGCGGCATCGCCACGGAAGGGAATGTTGAGACCCTTGACGCCGGCATCCCTGAACAGGAGTTCGCCGGCAAGATGCGGCTGCGAGCCGGCGCCGGGCGAGGCGAAGGTCAGGCCATCCGGCTTCGATTTGCCGTAGGCGATCAATTCGGGAAGCGTCTTGAACGGCGCATCCGCGCTGATGATCAGGAACAGCGGCGCGATCACAGCCATCGCGACGGGCTGCAGATCCTTGCGCTCATAGGTCAGCTTGCCGAACAGCGCTTCGGCGGTCGCGTAGGGCGCCGCGACATAGAGGAGGGTATAGCCGTCGCCCGGCGCATGCGCGACCGTGTCGTTGGCGATGCGGGTGCCGGCGCCCGGCTTGTTCTCTACGATGAACTGCTGGTGCAGGTTGCGGCCGAACTCTTCGGCCAGCAGCCGCAGCGAGATGTCGTTGGAGCCGCCGGGCCCGTAAGGCGAGATCAGCCGCACCATACGCGACGGCCAGGCGTCCTCAGCGCGTGCGGCGAATGGAAGTCCGGATATCGAAAGAGCGAGGGT
Organism: Bradyrhizobium sp. 87; assembly: GCF_023073015.1. Classification (NCBI taxonomy): domain Bacteria; kingdom Pseudomonadati; phylum Pseudomonadota; class Alphaproteobacteria; order Hyphomicrobiales; family Nitrobacteraceae; genus Bradyrhizobium; species Bradyrhizobium sp. 87. Next base: position 97,925 of record NZ_JADPIQ010000084.1, on the reverse strand, counting down.
GCCCAAAAATGTTCGCCGTGTGATGGTCATGGTGGCCTCCCGATGGCGGAGCGCCGATTGTCTTGTTCATCGCCTGGCGCTCTTCTTGTTCTGCTTTTGTGTTTCGGTCGTCGGTGCCGCCCCAATCATGGTGCGGATGCTGTCGGCAAGAGCGGCAATGCGCGGGCCGATCTCGCCCTCCAGCTGGCCGGGCTGGAGCCGGAATGCGGGGATGCCGCAATTGATCGAAAAGGCCTGCTTCGCCTCACGCGCATGAAACAGCGGCGCGGCGACGGCATGGATCGAGGCGATGTACTCGCCGAAGCAGGTGCAGAAGCCACGGCTGATGCATTGTGCGAGGCCGGCGCGGTATGTCTCGCGGAAGGCCGACCACAGCTCGGTGTCCTCGCTTGCAATGCGCTCTTCGAGCAGCGCGGCATCGGCCTGCGGCAAGGTCGCCGCCGCGGCACGGCCCATCGCCGTCATCACCACGGAAATGGGCATGCCGATGTCGGGGACGTGCGGGCCGACGTCGCCGGAGCGCGCGGTCTCGACATAGATCATGGAGGTCGCATCGAGCAGGCCGATCGAGACCGTGCCGCGCACGCTTTGCGCGAGCTCCTGCATCATGGGCCGCGCGACCTGGCGGAACTGCATGTCGGCGAGCAGCGGATGCGCCATGCGAAGGGCGCGCGCGCCGACGCGATATTTGGCGCGTTCGGAATCGTAGCGGAGGTAGCCGAGCTCGGCGAGCGTATGCGTCAGCCGCGCCACCGTTGGACGCGGAATCCCGGTCAGCGTCGACAGCTCCATGTTGCCGAGCTGCGTCGCTCCCGCCTTGAACGCTTCGAGCACCACGAGACCCCTTGCCAGCGTCGTCGCGAACGCGGCGTCGTCGATGCTGTCCGCCAGCACGGCGGCAGCGGACGAGGAGGCGCGGATCGGTTTGGACGCGGTTTTGGCCATCCAGGATTAATGAACCCGGTCGGGGCGGTTGTCCAATAGATTCATAAAATTGTATTTTGTGTCCACTATCCGGACACGCGGCGGCGTTGCCCGTGCGGATAAAATGTGCGCGACGAGCTCCGCCGCACACAGATTCTCGTCGTGATTCCGTGGGTTGTTGTGACAGGATTATTACGACTGAATGTCATATCGATTACAGCGGAGCGATTCATGTTGCAGTGGCAGGCGCGGACAAATCCCCTCGCGTGGTGGTGGGGGTCCCTGACGCTGGTCAGTGCTGCCAACATTCTCGCCTGGTTCATGCTGTACCGCGCGTTCTATCCCACGTCCGCCGGCAGCATCAGTGGCGGCTCCGACATCGGACTGATGTTCCTGCTCTGCGCCGGCTATGTCTTCGGCTGCGCCTTCCGCTCGTTCCTGCCGCGCGCCGACGTGCAGCGCATCTGTCTGTTCGACACCTGGCTCTCCAGCGTCTTCGTCGGCCGCACGGTCGCGACCGTGGCCGAACTGTGCTTCGCGGCGCAATGGGCGGTCATCCTGCATCAACTCGGGACCATGACGGGCGCCGAGACGGTTGTGAACATCGCGTGGGTGATCGTGCCCATCATCATCATCGCGGAGTGCTTCTCCTGGTATGCGGTGGTGACGACAAACTTCCTTTTCAACGCGATCGAGAACTCGCTGTGGGCGGTGACATTCTTCCTCGCGGGCATCGCGCTGTGCCGGCTGATGCCGGAATTCCAGGGGCCGGTGCGCTGGGCGCTGATTGCCGGCATCGTCGGCATCGCCTGCTTCCTGGCCTTCCTCGTCACCGTCGACGTGCCGATGTATCTCAGCCGCTGGCGGGCAGGGTATGAAGAGGGCAACCGGTTGCTCGGCTTCCTCGAAGGCCTGCATGACGTCTCGACGCGCTGGGTCGTGACCCACGACATCGCGCACTGGAAGGGCGAGCTGACCTGGATGTTCCTGTATTTCACCGCCGCCGTGTGGTCGAGCCTTGCGCTTTGTGCGCTCTACGCGATGGAAGGCTATCTCACGCGCTATCTGGCTTGAGCAATCAGGTCTCGCCGAGATCGACCTCCGTCAAGATGCCCTGGCGCAGCGCCAGCCGGACCAGCTCGATGTCGGATCCGACGCCGAGCTTGTCCTTGATCAGGGAATGCAGGTTCGCCACCGTCTTCGGGCTGACATGGAGCGTCTCGGCGATCTCCTCTGTCGTATTCTCGGCGAGCAGTAGCCGCAGCACCTCGAACTCGCGCGGCGTGAGGACGTCGGCGGCAGAGCTTTCCCCGGCCAGCCGGCTCAGCGCGAGCTCATGGTCGATGTCGGGGCTGATCGCAATCTTGCCGGCAAGCACGTCCATCACGGCGCGCACCAGCGTCTCCGGCGGACTGGTCTTCGTGACGTAGCCCCTGGCGCCGGCGCGGATCGCCTGCACGGCAAAGCCGGCATTCTCGTGCATGGTGAAGACGAGGATCCTCGCGCCCTTGTCCCACTGCCTGATGCGCCTGACCGCCTCGATGCCGCCGATGCCGGGCATGCTCAGATCCATGATGACGAGGTCGGGCGCCTCCGATTTGTAGAGACGATAGGCCTCGGCGCCGTCGGCGGCTTCGGCGATGACGCGAAGTCCCGGCTGCTTCTGGAGCACGGAGCGATAGCCCTCGCGGACGACGGAATGGTCGTCGACCAGCAGAATGGTCGCGCCGGCCGCGCTCATGCGGCGTGCTCCAGCGGCGGCCGATCGGCGGCTGCGAGCGGAATGACGACGCGCAGTGCGGAGCCGCCGTTCGGCTTGGCCTCGAAGCTCAATTGGCCGCGCAAGGCCGCGACGCGCTCGCGCATGCCGAGCAGGCCCATTCCGGATTTCGCGACGGGATCGGTCGCGCGTCCGTCATCGTCGATCGCAAGCGCGATCTCGCTCGCCCCCATCGTCAATTCCAGGCTGACCCGCGTGGCGACGGCATGCTTGGCGGCATTGGTGAGCGCCTCCTGCACGATCCGGTAGAGGCTGGCGCTGATCGTGGCCGGCAGGGTCTCGAATGCGCCGTCGAACCGGATCGAGAAGCGCGTCTCGCCGCGGCTGCGCCCGTTCCAGCCCGCGACCAGGCCTTCGAGGCTGGCGACGAGCCCGAGCTCCTCGACATCCGGCGGCCGCAGCCGGAACAGTGTGCCGCGCAACGTCTCCATCATGCCGGTTGCGGTCCGCGCGATGCCGTCGCATTCGCCAAGCAAGGAAGGGCAGTCCTGCGCGGCGGTCTGGCGGGCGGAGGAGGCGAGCGCCCGGATGGCGGCGAGCGACTGGCCGAACTCGTCATGCAGCTCGCGCGCGAGATGGCGGCGCTCCTCGTCCTGGAGCGCGATCAGCTTCCGCGTCAGCTCGCTGCGTTCGGCAAGTGCGGTCTCGAGGCTTTCGGCGAGATGGTTGAAGCCGTCGCGGATCGCGGAGAGCTCGGCAAGGTCGAACGGCGGCAGCCGCGTGGTGAGGTCGTTGGCGGCAATCCGCTCCAGGCCGGTGCGGATCATGCGGGTGGGGCGCAGCGCGCGTGCCAGCGCGGCGTAGACCAGGGCGCAGAGCAGCGGCAGCGCGATCGCCAGCGCCAGCATCAGGCGGCCGGCCTCGTGCCAGGCCTCCGCCGTCTGCACGGCCGGCTCGACCGAGACCACGGCGTCGCCAAGCTTCGCTCCGCGCACGATCACAGGCCGTGCCGCTTCGCGGCCGGGGTCGAACAGGCTGCGATAGAAGGCCGTGAAGGCTTGCGGCGGTGGGTTTGCCGGGGCGGGCGCGCCGCTGCAGAAGCGCTGGAGGATGTCGCCGCTCGTGCCGCGGAATGCCAGGCACAGGCCGGGCGTCATCACATAGGCCGAAACGGGGTCGAGGTTGGGAAAGTCCGAGCGCGGGCTGGCGACCCACTGGATCTTGCCCTGCTGTAGCTCCAGCGTCTTGGCGACGATGGCGGCGATGTCGTCGAGGCGCGCATGCGCCGCGCGGTCGGCCGTAATCAGGAAATAGGCGGAGATAACGGCGAAGCAGGCGGCCGATATCGCGGCCACGCGCAACGTCAGACGGACTTTGAGATCGAACCTCGGGCGGTTCCACATCGGCGGGCACCTGGTGCGAACGGGTTGTCGCGCCCGCATTAAACGGCAGAACGCACCTAGCGCAAAGCCGTCAGGCGTGAGTGCGGTGCACCGTCGTGAAATTTTCCCGGTCATCGCCGGGACCGGCGCTGCTGCGAGCCCTGATTACGCCGTCCAGATTGTGCGCCGCTCCGTCATACGAGGCACATTTATGCACCTGCGCCGGTTGATCCTCTCAGTCTGTCTCCTTGTCGTCCTTCCGCCGGCTTATGCGCTTGGTGCCGAGACTGCCGTCGGCGTCGCCATGGACGATTTCAGTTATACCGATACGTCAGCGGAGCCTGCCAACCAGACCGCCGCCCACGAGCGACGGCTGGCGGCCTTCATGGCTGCGCTCCGGCAAGATATCGGCGGAGACCGGCGCTACCGGCTGGTGCCCTCGGCCCAGGACGGCGCGGCGTTCAAGGTGATCGGCGGCATCCAGAAGACGAGCACACTGGTGCAATGGGCCAAGGTCGCCGTGATCGACGTTGGCGCCAGGAAGGTCGTGATGGACAAGCTCTACACCTTCCGCGGCGACAATGATGAATCATGGGAGCGTGCCGAGATCTTCGTGTCCCGCGAGATCATGGCCGCGCTCGGCGCACCCGCGCCGATCGCGCTGGCGGTGTTCGAATTCGAGCTCGAGGACAACACCGCGGCGCCGGCCGCCGGTCTCGCGGCCGCAGATGCATCCTATCTGGCCGAAGTGACCGGCAGTGTGCGCGATGCCCTTGGCCAATCCGGCCGCTACCGCCTCGTCGATGTCGGCAGCGCGAACGAGGAGGCGGTAAAGGCACGCGCTTTACGCGACTGCGGCGGCTGCGAAGCGGCGATGGCGCAAGGGCTCGGTGCGGATCAGTCTCTGATCGGGGTGGTGCGGCGGGTCAGCCGCACCGAATACACGCTCGGCTTCCAGGTGCGCGATGCCAGGACCGGCGCGGTGCTGGCACGCGGCGACAGCGGCCTGCGCCTGGGCGCGGACTATTCCTGGAAACGGGGCGCCGTGCGGCTGGTCAGCGACCGGCTGATCGAGAACCAATAGCAGCGCTCATCGATCAGAACGTCAATTGCACCTTCATCGACTGCGAGCGGTCGCTGGCGAGCTCGAACGCTGCGACCGCGTTCTCGAACGGCATGGTCGCCGTGATCAGCGGCTTGACGTCGATCAGGCCTTCGCCCATCAGCCGCACCGCCAGCTCGAATTCGGGATCGAAGCGGAAGGTGCCGCGGAGCTGCAATTCCTTGGCGACGATGGAGTTGATCGGCAGCGTCATTTCGCCGCCCAGGCCGAGCTGCACCAACGTGGCCCTGGGCCTGAGCACGTCGAGCGCGGTGCGGAGTGCGGCCTGGTTGCCCGAGGCTTCGAACAGCGTGTCGAACACACCCTTGCCGGTGCGCCACGGATCGAGCGCCGTCGCGCCGGCCGCGACATTGATGGCGTAAGTGGCGCCGAGCTTCCTGGCGACCGCAAGCGGCGCCTCCGCGACATCGGTGACCACGATCTCGGCCGCGCCGCCGAAGCGCGAGACCAAAATCATCAGCGCGCCGATCGGGCCGCAGCCGGTGATCAGCACGCGCTTGCCGAGCAGGGGCCCGGCCTGCTTGCCGGCATGCAGGCACACCGCGAGCGGCTCGGCGACCGCGGCTTCCGCCAGCGATAGCTCGTCGGCGATCGGAACGGCCTGCGCCGCATCGACCGTGATGAATTCGCGAAAGCCGCCCTGCACATGGGGAAAGCGCATCGCGCTGCCGAGGAAGCGCATGTCGAGGCACTGGTTGCGCATGCCTTCCTGGCAATGCAGGCACCGGCCGCACGGCTTGCTCGGATTGACCGCGACCCGAGTGCCCGGCTTCACGTTCGTGACGCCGTCACCGACGGCTGCGACCACGCCCGCGATCTCGTGCCCCAGCGCCATCGGCTGCTGGATGCGCACGACACCGAAGCCACCGTGATGATAGTAGTGCAGATCGGAGCCGCAGATGCCGCCGTTCGCGATCTTGACGCGGACTTCGCCCGGACCGGGCGCTGCATCTGGATAGCTATCGATCCGCAGATCTTTCGGTGCGTGAATGACGACGGCGTGCATGGTTGGCTCCCTCAGCGTTTCGCGGCTCACATCGCGGCGATCATGCCGCCATCGACATAGATGATCTGGCCGTTGACATAGGTCGAGGCCTCCGACGCCAGGAAGATCGCAACGCCCACCAGCTCGTCCGGTCGGCCCCAGCGCTTGGAGGGAACGCGGCCCATCAGCCAGTTGTTGAAATCAGTGTTGTTGACCAGCGCCTCGTTCATGTCGGTCAGCATATAGCCGGGGCCGATCGCGTTGGCCTGGATGCCGTGCTGGGCCCATTCCACCGCCATCGAGCGGGTCAGGTTCTTGATGCCGCCCTTGGCGGCGGTGTAAGGCGCAATCGTGGGACGCGCGAGCTCGCTGCCGAGCGAGCCGATATTGATGATCTTGCCGTGCTTGCGCGGGATCATGCGCTTGGCCGCTTCGCGGCCGATGACGAAGGCGCTGGTGAGGTTGGTCTCGATCACCTTGCGCCACTCGTCGGTGGTGAACTCCACCAGCGGCTTGCGGTGCTGGATGCCGGCATTGTTGACGAGGATGTCGACCGCGATGCCCTTTTTGTCGAAGTCGTTGAAGGCGGCGACGATCGCAGGCTCGTCGGTGACATTGAACGGGGCGCCTTCCGCCTGATGTCCGGCGGCACGAAACTCGGCGACGGCCTGCTCGACACGCTTGGGATCGACGCCGTTGATGATCAGCTTGGCGCCGGCCTTGGCCATGCCCTCGGCAATGGCGCGGCCGAGGCCGCGGGAGGAGCCGGTCACGAGCGCGGTGCGGCCGGAAAGATCGAAGAGGGCGGTGCTCATCTCAAGAATCCTCAGACGTTGGAACGGCGCACGGTCAGATCAGAGCGGTCGAAGACGGCGGGCAGAAGGTCGACGCCGAGGCCGGGGCCTTCCATCGGATAGACAAAACCGTCCTTGATCGTGGGCATGGTGGTCACGAGCTCGTTGTACCAGCCCTTGTAGAAGGCGCGCACGGATTCCTGGATCAATGTGTTGGGCTGGCTGAACGACATGTGGATGGCGGCGATGAAGCCGATCGGGCCGATGCAGTCGTGGGGTGCGAAGGGCCGGTGATAGGTCTCGGCCATCGCCGCGATCTTGCGGCCCTCGGTGAGGCCGCCGGTCCAGCACAGATCCGCCATCACCACATGCATAGCGTCGCGGTCGAGCATGTCCTTGTAGGGGAAGCGCGACCCCAGCGTCTCGCTGGCGCAGACCCAGACGTCGGTGCAGCGGGCATATTCGGCCAGCGCCTGCGGCGAGTTCATACGGATCGGGTCTTCGTACCAGGTCGGCTTGTAGGGCTCGAGCGCGCGCGCGATCTGTTTTGCGGTTGGCAGGTTCCACAGCGAGTGAAGCTCGACCATGATCTCCATCTTGTCGCCGACCGCCTTTCGGATCTTCTCGAACGGCTCGATCGCCTGCTTCATCTGCGCGGCGGAGATGTAGAGACCCTTGTTCTCCTGCGCCGCCGGATCGAACGGCCAGATCTTCATGGCGGAGATGCCGCTCTCCAGCAGGTTTTCGGCAAGCGCGTCGGCGCGGTGCATGAAGCCGTCGAGGTCTTCGTAGGGACTCTTGGCAGCGCCAAGATTCCAGTTCGCGACCGGGCTGATATTGGTGGAGCGGACATATTGGGTGCCGGCGCAGGTGTTGTAGATGCGCTGCTTGTCGCGGCAGAGGCCGCCGAGCATCTGGTGGACCGGCTGATTGCAGACTTTGCCGAACAGGTCCCACAGCGCAATGTCGATTGCCGAAGCCGCGCGATATTCGACGCCGGTGGACGACTGCGCCATCGGCAGGTTCAGCATGTCGCGATGGATCGCCTCGATGTGCAGCGGATTGCGGCCGAGCAGGCGGCCGGCAAAGGTGTCGTGGATCTGCGCCTCGACTGCGCCGGCGCCATAAAAGGTTTCACCGAGGCCGATCATGCCCGTGTCGGTGTGGACGCGCACCCAGATGACGTTGGAGAATTCTTCGGTGCGCAGCGTCTCTATCGACGTGATCTTCACGGCAATACTCCTCCCGTCGCAGGCGCGCGCAGCGCCGTCTTGTTGTCATTCCGCACCGCAACATGGTGCGGGCGCGTGCGAACTCTTACGCTCGCTTGTAATATATCACAACATGTTTTAGGGATATCACCAACAAGGCGCCATCCAGCAACGACGGCGCGGGCTGAGGGAGAGACGGCATGGCAACGCGCAAGCGCGCGCTCGAGGTGGTGAGGAACGACGACGGCGAGGGCAAGCCCTTCCGACGCAACCGTCTCAACTTCTTCGAGCTCGCCTACCAGAGGATCGAAGAGCTGCTCGTCCATTGCGAGCTCAAGCCAGGCCAGTTCATGACGATGCTGGAATTGCAGCACATCACCGGCTTCGGCCGTACGCCGGTTCATCACGCCGTCAATCGTCTCTCCGCCGATACGTTGATCATCATCCGACCGCGCCACGGTCTGCGCATTGCGCCGATCGATCTGGCACGCGAGCGCATGCTGCTGGCCTTGCGCCGCGACATGGAGCGCTTCGTGATCCGGCTTGCGGCCGATCGCGCCAGCCTCTCGCACCGCAATCAGGCGCTGCATATCGAGCGCCTTTTGCGCGAGCGCCGCGCCACTCTGACCCTCGACGAGTTCAACAGTATTGACCGCCGCATCGACGCGCTGGTGCTGGAGGCGGCAGGCGAGCCGTTTCTGGTGCACACGCTACGGCCGTTACACACGCTGTACCGGCGCATCGGCTACATCCACCACCGGTTCATGCCGGGACAGGCCGAACTGTCAGGCACGATCGATCGTCACCTCGCCATTCTCGCCGCGGTCGCCGGCCGCCGCGTCGAGGACGCGGTGAAGGCGAGCGATGCACTGATCGACTACATGGGCGAGATGTTCACCGGCATGGAGGTCGGGATCGACCCGCGCCTGCTCGATTGCAGCATCGAGCCGCTGCTTGGCACGTAAGAAAGTTTTGAAGAGAGGACCAAAGATGTCGACGATGGCGATGCCACAACCGACCGCGAGCGAAGCCGCGGTCCGCTACCTCATCACGAACTACAGTCCCAAGGGCAACAAGGTCGGCTGGCTGATGATGGCCTCGATCCTGGTCGAAGCCTGGGACCTTTATTCGATCGCCTTCGTGCTGATCTTCATCAAGGAGCAGTTCAATCCCGATCCGCTGATGCTGGGCCTGGCCGCGGCCGGTACGCAAGGCGGCGCCCTGATCGGTGCGCTGCTCGGCGGCTGGCTCTCCGACAAGATCGGCCGCCGCGTCATGTTCCTGGTGACGATGGTGCTGTTCATCGTGCTGGCGCTGGCGCAGGCCTTCGTGCCCAATGTGTTCTGGCTCGTCGTGATCCGCTTCTTGCTCGGCGTTCCGCTCGGTTCGGACATCTCGACCGGCTACACCTACATCATGGAATCCATGGCCAAGGGTGAGCGCGAAGTCATGGGCAACCGCTGGCAATTCATGTTCGCGGTCGGTGAGGTCCTGACGATCGGCGTCATCGTGATCTTCCTGCTGCTCGACATCAACCACGAAACGCTATGGCGGGTGACGCTCGGCCTCGGCGCGCTGCCGGCGCTGATCATCCTGATCATGCGGCACGACGTGCCGGAGACGGCGGTCTGGCTGGTGCAGAAGGGACGCTACCGCGAGGCCAAGCAGGTCGCGCGCGAGATGTTCAACGACGACCTCGCCATGCTGCCGGACCATGACGTGGAGGTGCCCAAGGTGTCCACCCGCGACTTCCTCGCCGACCTCAAGAAGGATCCGATCCGCTGGCGCGCCACGATCTACGGCTGGATCGCCTGCTTCGCGCAGGCCAGCGAGTTCTCGACCTTCGCGTTCTACCTGCCGGTGCTCTTCGTGATGGTCGGCGTGTCGAGCGTGCTCGGCATCAATCTGGTGACGATGGCGCTGTTCTCCTTCGCTGCCGTGTCGGGCTGGGTCGGTCCGCTGCTGACCCCGAAAATCGGCCACCGCGGCATCTCGATCACGGGCTTCTCGATCGTGCTGGTCTCGCTGCTGGTCGCGGCCTTCGCGCTCTACACCGACAACAAGATCCTGCTGCCGTTCGCGGCTGCCGCGATGCTGTGGGGCCATTATTGGGATGCCTCCAACTGCATGACGATCCCGACCATGGTCGCCAAGCCGAAATATCGCGGCACCGCGAGCGGCTTCGCCTACATGTTCGTGAAGCTGCCGTCGTTCCTCGCGATCTTCCTGTTCCCGTCGTTGTTCGCGGCGATTGGGCAGGCGAATGCCACGCTGTTCGTCGCGATCTTCCCGCTGATCGGATTGCTTGCCGCAATCTTCATCCTGCCGGAAGTCTACGGCTACGAGAACGACTGATCTCGCAAGTTACCTGATCGCGGCCGCCAAGGCCGCGATCAGGGCCGGCGGCGTCACGAGCAGTCCGAGCTTGAGGAACGGCCAGGCGCCGACTTCGATCTTCTCCCGCCGCAGCGCCACCAGCCACAGGATGGTGGCGAGCGAACCGGTCACCGACAGATTGGGACCGAGATCGACGCCGATCAGGATGGCGCTCACGACCGGCGCGGGCAAGTGATCGCTGGCGGCGACCGAGCCGGCAACGAGACCGACGGGAAGATTATTGGCGATGTTGTCGGCGACCGCGGTGGCGATGCCGACGCTCCAGGCCGCCTTCGTCACGGATTGTCCGACAGCTTCATGCAGCAGCGCGCTGAGCTGCCCGATCACGCCGGTCTTGATCAGCGCTTCCACCATCACGAACAATCCGCCGACCAGCGGCAGCACGCTCCAGGAGACGCCGCGCAGCACGGGGAGCGGCGATTGCCGGTTGAGCAGCAGCACGATTGCGGCTGTCACCACGCCGCAAACGAAGGTCGGCAGGCCCAATTGCTTGTCCAACGCGGAGGCCGTGACCAGCACGACGCCGATCGCCACGATGCCGATGGCCGTCAGCTTGCCGCCGCGGCCGAGCTTGGGATGCGGCACTCTGCGCGCGATCGTCTCTTCCTTCAGGGCGCGGTGCTGGGTCAGGCGCAGCACGACATAAGTCAGCAGGATCGAGGCCGCCGAGGGCAGGGCGAACAGCCGCAGCCATTCGGTGAGCGCAGGCATGTGGGCGCCGAACACGACGAGATTGGCGGGGTTGGAGATCGGCAGCACGAAGCTCGCGGCATTGGCGATGAAGGCGCAGACGAAGAGATAAGGCAGCGGCTTGGCGCCGGCCGCACGCGTCGCGGCATAGACGGCGGGGGTCAGCACGATCGCGGTGGCGTCGTTCGAGAGCAGGACGGTGACGAGCGTGCCGACAATGTAGATCAGCAGGAACAGCCGCTGCGGCGAGCCGCCGGCATGTTCCACGGCGAGCGCTGCGAGATAGTCGAACAGGCCTTCGAGCCGCGCCAGCTCGGCGATCAGCATCATGCCGATCAGGAAAAGATAGACATCCACGCCTTTCTCGATGCCGGTGAGCGCATCCCGCCAGGGCAGCAGACCGAACAGCACGAGCGCACTGGCGCCGATGATGGCCCAGATCGCCTCCGGCAGGCGAAAGGGCCGGATGATGACGCCTGCGGTCGCGACGACGATGATGCTCCAGGCCCAGATGGCGTTAGACGGCACGTTCGATCCTTGAGATGTGTCGGTTCATTCGGCAGCGATAGCGGAAGCCGATGTCGATGTCTTCCCCCCGCGAGCGCGGACGGCTATCTGCGATTGCCGCGTCTCGGCCCGAGTTTCAGTCCACAATGTTGTTCAAAAGCCCGTTGGGTTGGAGCGGCACGATAGCGCCGTCATTGCGAGGAGCGCAGCGACGAAGCAATCCAGACTGTTTCCGCGGAAAGATTTTGGATTGTTTCGCTGCGCTCGCAACTACGGAGTTTGTGGCAGCTTCGTGCGACCATAACACTCATCGCGCCATCGACGGCTTTGCCGTGATTGCCTTGCGCAAGATGCGCGACAGCGCTTCGACCGAATACGGCTTCTGGATCAGCTCGAAACCGCGATCGGCGTTCTCGGCGAGAACGTTGCTGTAACCAGAGGTGAGCACGACGGGCAGGCCCGGATAGCGTTCGCGGATGATGCCGGCGAGCTCGACGCCGTTCATGCCGGGCATGATGACGTCGGAGAAAACGAGATCGACGGCGAACTCGTTCTCGCCGAGAATGGCGAGCGCCGCATTGGCGTTGGCGGCGCGGCGGACGACATAGCCGAGGTCTTCCAGCAGCTCGGTGGAGAACCGGCCGACCTCGTCGTCGTCTTCCACCACGAGCACGCGATAGCCGCGCCCGGTGGCCGCGGCCTCATAGGTCAGCGCCGCGGCTTCCTGATCTGTCGCGGGGCTGTGTGCCCGCGGCAGATAGATGGTGAAGGTCGCGCCTTCACCATGCGTGCTCGTCACGGCAATGTCGCCCTCGGACTGCTTTGCGAAGCCGAAGGCCTGGCTCAGGCCGAGGCCGGTGCCCTTGCCGACCTCCTTGGTGGTGAAGAACGGCTCGAAGATGGCTTCGATGTTTTCGGGCGCGATGCCGCTGCCGGTGTCGGCAACGGAGATCGCGACATAGTCGCCGCCGCGCGCCGGTTGCGTGCGGAGGTCGGGGATTCCCTGAACTTTCCGGACCGCTATGGTGAGACGGCCTTCGCCGTCCATGGCGTCGCGGGCGTTGATGGCGAGGTTGATTAGCGCGGTCTCGAATTGCGCGATATCGGCGACCGTGAAGCAGTCGCCATCGTGAACCTCCACCGCGATTTCGATGCGGCCGCCGACCAGCGGCCGGACCAGTTGCGCCACGCCTTCAACCTGGCTGCCGACGTTGAAGATCTGCGGTTTCAGCGGCTGCCGGCGCGCAAACGCCAGCAGCTGGGCGGTCAGCTTGGAGGCACGCTCGACGGTGTCCGAGATAGCATCGACATAGCGGCGACGGCGCTCCTCCGGCAGCTCGCGGCGGCGCAGGAAATCGGTGGCCGAGCGGATGATGGTGAGCAGATTGTTGAAGTCGTGCGCGACGCCGCCAGTGAGCTGGCCGATCGCCTCCATCTTCTGCGATTGCCGCAACGCTTCCTCGCCGCGGCGACGCTCGGTGATGTCCACAGCCTCAGGCACCGCGCCGGTGATGTTGCCGTGGCGGTCGAGCACCGGGCGCATGCCGAACTCGAAATCGCGCTCCCCGATGGGAAGGCGCAGGCGCATCTCCATCCGCACGGCTTCGCCCTTGAGCACGGTGTCGAAGGCCTCGCGCACTCGTGCGCCCATGCCCTCCGTCGTGCTGAACCAGGGCGTCTGCCACAACGGCTTTCCGATCACATCCGCAGGGCTCGCCTTGATGGCGTCGAGCACGGTCGTGTTGGCGTAAAGCAGCTCGCCACTGAGATTGACGAGGCCCTGATACTGGTTGCTGGTCTCCAGGATGGCGCGCAGCCGCGCCTCGTTGGATTCGAGTTCGGCGGTGCGCTGGACGATGCGTTCTTCCAGCGTCTCGTTGAGCTGCCGGAGCTCGATCTCGGCCTGTTTGGCCACCGTGATGTCATGGGCAACGCCGATGAAGCCGATATGCCTGCCGGTCGGGTCCCAGCGCGGCTGCGATTCCGAACGCAGCCAGCGCCATTCGCCGGCGGCGTTCTTGTAGCGGGCTTCCAGCACGAACGGTTTGAGTGATGCTTCGCCCTGAACGGATTGCTGTAGCACGTGGGGCAGGTCGTCCGGATGCAGCACCTTGCGCCAGTCGAAGGCAATGGCCTGGTCGTAGGGCAGGCCGACGAAATCGACATAGGCCTGGTTGGCGAAGGACCGTGTGCGGTCGAGTTTGGTGACCCAGATCGGCACCGGGGCGCTGTCGGCGATCAGCCGGAAGCGCTCTTCGCTCTCGCGCAGGGTCTCACGCACCAGCATCTGGTCGGTGACGTCGATATGGGCGCCGACGAGGCGAAGGGCGCGGCCGCCACCGTCCCGCTCGATCTTGGCGACGACGCGGATCCAGCGGGTCTCGCCGTCGCTGGGGCGGATGATGCGGTATTCTGCGGTATAGTCCTCACTGGTGCCGGACAGCGCTTCGATGAAGTGCTTCACCGTAGCGTCCCGGTCGCCGGGATGAATGCGATTGATCCAGTCCTCGTGCGACTCGTCGGCAGCTTCCGGCGGCAGGCCGTGAAGCATCAGATATTCCGGCGAACGGCGGTTCTTGAAGCCTTCGCGGAAATCGACTTCGAGACCGCCGACCTTGCCGATGCGCTGGATGCGCGCAAGTTCGGCTTCGCGCTCCTGGAGCGCGCGATAGGCGTTGTCGCGCTCGCGCGCAACATCTTCCAGGTGCTGGCGCAGCTTTTCGGCGGCGATGGTCTCGGGCAAAGGATCGTTCAAGGCGTTGGCCGTTGTGATGCGAGAGCGCACGTGGCGGACCGATATTCACACAGACGTAGCGCGATGGCCATTGCTCAGAGGGAATATGGAAAGAAAGGCGTCGCCGGATGCAGTATGGTGGGCATGAGCGAACGCCAAGGTCTGGCTATTTGTTCCGAACATTGGAACGATGAGCCCGCCGCGCGCGTATCCGCGAGGCGCCACAACTGTCATTCCCAAAAGCTCCCTTTCCGAAGAGGCTAAATCTTGAAGCTTTTTGTCTGCCAGGCCTGCGGCAACGTCCTCTATTTCGAGAACCGCACCTGTGAACGCTGCGGCCATCGGGTCGCGTTCCTGCCGGAGAAGGAGACGATGTCGGCGATCGAGCCCGACGGAGAGGTCTGGGCCACGCTCGCCGACAAGGGCAGCGGACGCATGCCGTGCCGTAATGCCGAATATGATTCCTGCAACTGGCTGACGGATGCAGGTGATACCACCGGCTATTGCCGCGCCTGCCGGCATAACGGCGTCGTGCCGGATCTGTCGGATCAGGCGCAACTCGCCGGCTGGCGCGAGCTGGAGATGGCGAAGCACCGGCTGTTCTATTCCCTGATCCGCTGGAAGCTGCCGCTCCAGACCCGGCAGGACAATCCCGAACATGGCCTGATCTTCAATTTCCTCGCCGACGATCCGCAGAGCGGGCAGAAGGTCCTGACCGGCCACGACAACGGCCTGATCACGATCGCGCTGACCGAGGCCGACGACATCGAGCGCGAGCGGCGCAGGCTGGAGATGGGCGAGCCCTACCGGACGCTGCTCGGGCATTTCCGCCACGAGGTCGGGCACTATTTCTGGGACGTGCTGGTGCGCGACGGCGGCATGCTGGACGAATGCCGCGCTGTGTTCGGCGACGATTCCGCCGATTACGGTCAGGCCTTGCAGCGCCACTATGCCGAAGGCGCCCCGCCGGACTGGCAGCAGAACTACGTTTCTGCCTACGCGACCACGCATCCCTGGGAAGATTTCGCCGAGACCTGGGCGCACTATCTTCACATCGTCGACACTCTGGAGATGGCTAGCGAGTTCGGCATGGAGGTGCGGCCCAAGGTGGACCGCGACGGGGAGTTGACGGCGCGCATCCGCTTCAACCCGTACGAAGCGAGGGACGTCGAGGCCATCGTCAACGCATGGCTGCCCTTCACCTTCGCCATGAACAGCGTCAACCGTGCCATGGGCATGCGCGATCTCTATCCGTTCATCCTCTCGCCGGTCGTTGTCGACAAGCTCGGCTTCATTCACGGCTTGGTCCGGAACGTGGGCAAGGCCGGGAAGCCGTAGGCCGTCCGGGGCCTGTCAGGCCCGTTTCGGTCTTGCTTCGGTCTTGCGCTGGTACGCCAGAGGGGCCGGATTTTGACCGTTGCCTCCAGCCTATTTTGATGTACCACGGGAGCCACACGGCCCCTCCCATAGGCTCCAACGGCCAGGGAAGGGTCCCGCCCAAGGTCGAGACTCAAGAAAAGCATGTTCAAACGCATTCTGATCGCCAATCGCGGCGAAATCGCCTGCCGGGTCATCAAGACCGCTCGCCGCATGGGAGTTCAGACGGTCGCGGTCTATTCCGAGGCCGACCGCGACGCTCTCCATGTCGAGATGGCCGACGAGGCCGTGCTGATCGGCCCGCCGGCTGCGGCCGAGAGTTATCTGGTGATCGAGAAGATCGTGGAGGCCTGCCGCAAGACCGGCGCCGAGGCCGTGCATCCCGGTTACGGCTTCCTGTCCGAGCGCGAGGCGTTTCCGCGCGCGCTGGAGGCGGCCGGCATCGTCTTCATCGGCCCCAACCCGGGCGCGATCGCGGCGATGGGCGACAAGATCGAATCCAAAAGGGCTGCCGCGAAGGCAAAAGTCTCGACCGTGCCCGGCTATCTCGGCGTCATCGAGGACGCTACGCACGCGGTCAAGATCGCTGACGAGATCGGCTATCCCGTGATGATCAAGGCCTCCGCCGGCGGCGGCGGCAAGGGCATGCGCATCGCGCATTCGACCTCCGAGGTCGCCGAAGGGTTCAACCTCGCCAAGGCGGAGGCCAAGGCCTCGTTCGGTGACGACCGGGTCTTCATCGAGAAGTTCATCGTAGATCCCCGCCATATCGAGATCCAGCTGCTCGGCGACAAGCACGGCAACGTGATCTATCTCGGCGAGCGCGAATGCTCGATCCAGCGCCGCAACCAGAAGGTCATCGAGGAAGCGCCGTCGCCGCTGCTCGACGAAGCCACCCGCCGTAAGATGGGCGAGCAGGCGGTCGCACTCGCCAAGGCGGTGAATTACGACTCCGCCGGCACCGTCGAATTCGTCGCGGGGCAGGACAAGAGCTTCTACTTCCTGGAGATGAACACGCGCCTCCAGGTCGAGCATCCTGTCACCGAGCTGGTCACCGGCGTCGACCTCGTCGAGCAGATGCTCCGCGTCGCCGCCGGCGAGAAGCTCGCCATTGCGCAGAAGGACGTCACGCTGACCGGCTGGGCAGTGGAGTCGCGCCTCTACGCGGAGGACCCGTTCCGCAACTTCCTGCCCTCGATCGGGCGCCTGGTGAAATACCGTCCGCCGGCGGAAGCGAGCCAGGACGGCATCACCGTGCGCAACGACACCGGCGTGCAGGAGGGCGGCGAGATCTCGATCCATTATGATCCGATGATCGCCAAGCTCGTCACCCACGCGCCGTCGCGCGCCGCCGCGATCGAGGCGCAGGCCACTGCGCTGGACTCGTTCTATGTGGACGGTATCCGCCACAACATCCCGTTCCTGTCGGCGCTGATGCATCATCCGCGCTGGCGCGAAGGCCGGCTCTCCACCGGCTTCATCGCCGAGGAATTCCCCAAGGGCTTTGCCGTGCGCGTGCCTGAAGGCGAGGTCGCACGGCGGCTCGCTGCGGTCGGCGCCGCCATCGATCACGTGCTCGGCGAGCGCAAGCGGCAGATCTCGGGGCAGATGGGCGGCCGCATCGTGCAGCGCGAGCGTCGCCGTGCGGTCTGGCTCGACCGCCAGGAGATCCTGCTGGAGATCGCGCGCGAGGGCGAGGCGGTCGCGGTGCGTTTCGTCAATGCTGACGGCAAGACCGGCAATGCGCATCTGTTGCAGTCGCCGTGGAAGCCGGGCGATCCTGTCTGGCAGGGCACCATCGACGGGCATGTCGTCGCGGTGCAGGTGCGCCCGATCGCGAACGGTATCCGCCTCGCGCATCAGGGCGTCGAGGTGCCGGTCTATGTCTGGACCGAAGCGGAAGCTGCCTCGGCGCGGCTGATGCCGGTGACCACGGCTGCCGACACCGGCAAGAAGCTGCTTTGTCCGATGCCCGGTCTCGTGGTCTCGATCGCGGTGACCGAAGGGCAGGAGGTCAAGGCCGGCGAGACGCTCGCGGTGGTCGAAGCCATGAAGATGCAGAACGTTCTGCGCGCCGAGCAGGACGGCACGGTGAAGAAGATCCACGCCAGCGCCGGCGCGACGCTCGCGGTGGATGCGCTGATTTTGGAATTTGCGTAACGTCATTGCGAGGAGCCACCGGGTCCGCGCGAAGCGCGGCCCGATGACAGGCTCCGCGACGAAGCAATCCAGTCTGTCTCTGCGGATGCATTTCTGGATTGCTTCGCTTCGCTCGCAATGACGGAGTATGCTGCGGCCTCCGTGACCTAACCGAGACATCACCATGGCCTTTCGTTCCCGCCGCGAAAAACTGCGATCGATCCTGTCGGGCGGGACGTGCGTCCATCCCGGCTCGGTCTACGACGCTATCTCGATCCGCATCGCCGAGGATCTCGGTTTCCCGCTCGGCATGTTCGGCGGCTCGGTGGCTTCGCTCGCGGTGCTCGGCGACCCCGACATCACGCTGATCACGCTCACGGAACTTGCCGAGCAGATGCGGCGGATGTCGCGTGCTGCAGCGCTTCCGGTGTTGGTCGATGCCGATCACGGCTATGGCAACGCGCTCAACGTGCGTCGCACGGTGCAGGAGCTGGAAACGGCGGGCGCCGCCGGCCTCACCATCGAGGACACGCTGCTGCCGGCTGGCTTCGGCGAAGCGAAGACGCAGCTGATCTCGCTCGAGGAGGGCGTCGGCAAGATGAAGGCGGCACTCGACGGCCGCGGCGACCCCTCGCTCGTCATCATGGGCCGCACCGGTGCGGCCTCGATCACCTCGATCGAGGATGCGATCCGCCGCGCCAGAGCTTATGAGGCTACCGGCGTCGACGCGCTGTTCTTCACCGGCATCAAGTCGCGCGCCGAGCTCGAGGCCATCGTGTCTGCGACGCGCCTGCCGATCGTGCTCGGCGGCGCGCCGGAGGAGTTGAACGTGCTCGAATACCTCGCTGGCCAGCGCGTGCGCATCGCGCTTCAGGGCCACGCGCCGATCGCGGCCGCAACGCAGGCCGTCTACGAGACGCAGAAGGCGCTACGCGACGGCACTGCGCCGAAGAATCTCAAAGGTCTCCCATCGTCGGACTTGACCAGCCGCGTCACGCGGGAGGCCGACGTCAAGGCGCGGAGCGCCGATGTCCTCGGACTGAAACAATGAGCCGGGCGATCCTCCAGGTCATGATCCGCGGCCGCGTGCAGGGGGTAGGCTACCGGGCCTGGCTCGAGTATCAGGCGACGACGTGCGGTCTCGAAGGCTGGGTCCGCAACCGCCGTGACGGCAGCGTCGAAGCGCTGTTCGCGGGGCCGCCGAAGCACGTCGCGGACATGGTTGCGCTGTGCCGCCAAGGCCCGCCGTCCTCGCGCGTCGACAGCGTCACCAGCGAGACGGCCGACGTCGATGAACTGAACTTGCGCCGAGCAGGCGAGGCGTTTTCGGTGTTGCCGACGGTGTAGCTAAAGAATCACCGCGGCAGCTTGGCGATCGCTTCGCTCAATTCGTGGATCTCGTAGGGCTTGCGCAGGATCGGGAAATCGCCGCGCACGCCTGCGGCGACTTCGCTGTAGCCGGTGGCGAGCAGAATCGGCAGGCCGGGGCGGATCTGGCGGAGGTGATGGGCGAGGCTGAGCCCGTCCATCTTGCCGGGCATGACGATATCCGAGAACACGAAGTCGACGCCGTTCTTCTCGATCTCGCTCAAGGCGGCTTCGGCGTCCGCGACCCGGTGCACCTGATAGCCGAGCTGCTCCAGAAGGCCGATGCTGACGGCGGCGACGTCCGGATTGTCCTCGACCAGCAGCACCGTGCCGCTGCCTTGGAACGCCGGTTCTCCCGCCGCCTCACGCGATGGCTCGTCTTCTCCGCGCGGCAGCAGGATGGTGAAGGTCGTGCCCTTGCCGAGCGCGCTCGCGACCCGGACCGTGCCGCCGGCCTGATGGGCGAAGCCGTGCACCTGGGAGAGACCGAGGCCAGTGCCTTTTCCGATCGCCTTGGTCGTGAAGAACGGCTCGAAGATCTTGTCGAGAACGTCGGAGGGAATGCCGAGGCCGGTATCGGTGACGTCGATCGCGATGAATTCGCCCACGAGGGGGTCCTCGTCGAGCACGAGATTGCGCGCTGCGATCGTCACCGTGCCTCCGTCGGGCATCGCGTCGCGGGCATTGATGACAAGGTTGAGCAGCGCGGTCTCGAGCTCGGAAACGTCGGTCCTGATCGGCCAGACGTCGTCGCTGACGTCGAAAGCCAGGCGCACGGAGCTGCCGACGCCGGCATCGAGTACCTCGCGGATCGCCGCGATGCGGTCGGCGAAGTCGATCGCCTGCGGATTGACGCTCTGCCGCCGCGCGAAGGTGAGGAGCTGGTTGGTTAGCGCGGCGCCGCGCCTGGTAGCGGTTTCGATGGCCGAGATCGCGCGCTGAAGCTTGGCTTCGTCGTCGGCCCCTCGTTTCAGCATGTGGAGGCTGCCGCTGATGATCATCAGGAGGTTGTTGAAATCGTGGGCGACCCCGCCGGTGAGCTGGCCGAGCGCGTCGAATTTCTGGGATTCGGCGAGCTGCTTCTGCATCGCCTCGAGCTTGAGCTGGGTATTGCGCCGCTCGGTGATGTCGCGCGTGATCTTGGCGAAGCCGACCAGCTCGCCGGCCTCGTAGATCGGATCGATCACGACGCTGGCCCAGAAGAAGGTGCCGTCCTTGCGGACGCGCCAGCCTTCCTCCTCGTAGCGGCCCTTTTCCCGCGCGATGCCGAGCGCACGGGCGGGCTTGCCGTTGGCGCGGTCGGTCTCGGTGTAGAACCGGGAAAAGTGTTGGCCGAGGATCTCCCCGGGTGAATAGCCCTTGATGCGCTCGCCGCCAATGTTCCAGCTGGTGATTCTCCCGGTGGGATCCAGCATGTAGAGTGCGTAGTCCGCAACTCCTTCAACTAACAGGCGGAAACTGCGTTCGCTTTCGAACAAATCCCTCTGCTGACTAGACTTCTCGACCATTCCCGGACCCTGCCTCAACGGGGGCAAACGCAGTAGGTGGCGGATTGTTCCCGGAGGTTGGAACATTTTTAGGCAACATTGCGCGTCCGTATGCAGGACGCAAGCCAGCAGACGCTCGCCCGCATTCGAGCCGGAAAGCCGTGCGCGTCAGACCGCCGCCACGCTACGGAACGTCGCCGCCACCGCACGCAGCGCCGCCAGCTTTGCGGGATCGCTGACCTTCGAATGGAGCATCACCTTTGAGCTGCCGAGTTTCGGCAGCTTGTGGGCGGGGCCGACGTCGACCAGGCCTGCCGGCGCGATCCGTCGCGCCAGCGGCGCGATTGCAAGTCCGGCGAGCGCGGCTGCAACCACGGCGGTGACGCCGCCGCCGACGAAGCGCTCACGCCAGTTCAGGCCGGCCTTGTCGAGCGCGCGCACAGCGATGGCGCGGACGCCGCAGGGCGGGGCGAGCGTCGCGAGCGGCAAAGGCTGCCCCTTTGGCACGGTGAAGCGTCGTGACGCGAACCAGCCGAATTCGTCCTCGGCCAGCGTCTCTCCGCCGCGCCGGCTGCCTTCCTGGCGCACGATCACCGCATCCAGTCGGCCCGCATCATAGGCCTCCTGCATCTCGCGCGAGAAGCCGATGATGACGGCAAGCGTGAGGTTCGACGACATCGCATGCAGGCGTTCGAGCAGGGGTACCAGCTCCGGCCCCGCAGCATGGTCGGAGATGCCGAGCGAGAGCGACTGCGCGACCGAGGCCTCGCCCGATAGCGCGCGGTCATGCGCCGCGATCAGCGCGCGGGCGCGCTCCAGGAACGTCGCGCCGTCTGCCGTGAGCCGGACCGCGCGCGGCGAGCGCTCGACGAGACGTTTTCCCAGCAGCGTCTCCAGCCGTTGCAGCTTGAGGCTGACAGCCGCCTGGGTCGTGCCGAGCGCTTCGGCGGTCCGCGTGAAACTCTGGAGGTCGGCGACCAGCAGGAAGGCCTGGACGGTGGCGATGTCGAGCGTTGCTATCATTACGATTTCTTATCACTGGTATCAACAGAGATAAGATACCAAGATGTCGAGGGCGGGTCTAGCTTCTCATGAACGCCGCGCAACACCTGCGCGACATCCGAGGAGAACGACCATGCCGCTGATCACCGTGTCCTACACCACCCCGCGCCAGTCGCCGCCGCTGAAGGCCGACATCGCGAGCGCCGTATCCGAGCTCACCGCAAAAATCCTGCACAAGGACCCTGAGGTCACGGCCATTATCGTGAAGTCGGTGGAGGCGAGCGACTGGTTCGCTGGCGGCAAGTCGCTCGCAGAGCAAAAGCTCGCGAGCTACTGGATCGACATTCACGTCAGCGAAGGCACCAACACCAAGGACGAGAAGGCCGCCTATCTCGCCGCGATGTTCCAGCGCATGGCCGGGATCCTGGGCCCGCTGCATCACGAGACCTATCTGCATGTCGACGAGGTCAAGGGCGACGCCTATGGCTTTGGCGGCCTGACCCAGGAGCGGCGCTACATCGCCGGCAAGCTCGAGGTTTCGCCGGAGAAGGCGTGAGGAGGGAGGCCGCGGGTGAATAACCGCACCCGCGGCCTGAACCGTTGCCAGGGATCGTCAGCTCGCTATGCGAAACTGAACTTCGTCCTTGTTCAGGAAACAGGTCTTGTCGAACAGCTTCAGGTCGAGCGGGTTCGGCAGCCTGACATCGTCCAGGTCAGGGCAGGGTTTGAGCGAGGAATCATAGGAACGGTCGATCTGCGAGATGAAGACGACGATCAATCCCTTGTCGTGCGCGAATGATTTCAACGCGCGCACCTGAACGGTGAGGTCGGGATTTTCCCGCCGCTGGTCCAGCAGCTGCAGATAGTCGATCACCACGACCGTGCCGCGCGGTGCTGCGGCCATCTGCTTGACGACGTAGTCGGCACTGATGGCGTCGGAGCAATCGACCTCGAAGAGTTTTTCGAACTCCGCCAGATCCACGCCGATCGCCCGAAAGCGATCCAGAACGTCTTTCTCGGTGTATTCGAGCGAGAAGAACGCGGCGCGGTGGCCCGACCGCATCGCCTCTACGGCAAGCCCGAGGCTCATCAGGGTCTTGCCCTGGCCGGGACGCGCGCCCACCAGCACCAGGTCACCCGGTTGGAATTGCGGGAAAAGCCGGTTGGCCGGCGTCGCTGTGGCCGCTTTCGCCGCGAGCAGGCTCCATGCGGAAAAGCCTTGCGTCGCAGCGACGCGGTCGAGCGCATCGTGCAGCGGGATGCCTACCTCGTGGGACAAGCGCTTCGCTTTTCGTTTCAGATGATAAATGGGTGCAGACAGTCTCATCGCAAAAACCTCCCATTGCAAGCTGAAGCGCAACCCCTCCTTATGCCTTGGCGCTCGAACAGTCGGTCCGATGATCAATTCGCCCGGCATGACATCTGCTTTCCCGGCGGAGGAGGGAGGCGTAGGCGACACCGGAATCGAGGGTAGCTGATTCCGGGTTTGCCGAGAATGAGGGAGACCGAAGTTAGGCCGCTGCTTCCGGCATCAGCGCCTGGGTCGGCCCGAACAGCTCCTCGAAGGCTTGCCGAAGCGCCACGTCGACATCGCTCATCGTCAGGAGCTGGCCGAGATCGACCAGCGAGGTGACGCCGTAGCGGGGATCGGCGACGCCGCAGGGCACGATGCCGGCGAAATGTGACAGCTCCGGCTCGACATTGATGGCAATGCCGTGAAACGAGACCCAGCGCTTCAGCCGGACGCCGATCGCGGCGATCTTGTCCTCGTGCTCGGGTCCCTTGTCGGGCCGCTTGACCCAGACGCCGACCCGGTCCTCGCGCCGCTCGCCACGGATGTTGAAGGCGGCGAGCGTTCGCAGAATCAGCTCCTCCAAGCTCGCGACATAGGCTCGGACATCCGGCCGGCGGCGCTTCAGGTCAAGCATGACATAGGCCACGCGCTGGCCGGGCCCGTGATAGGTGAGCTGGCCGCCGCGCCCGGTGGCAAAGGTCGGGAATCGGGCATCGAGCAGGTCGGTGGTCTTGCCCGAGGTGCCGGACGTGTAGAGCGGGGGGTGCTCCAGCAGCCAGACCAGCTCCGGGGCTGCACCGGCCGCGATCGCCGCGACGCGCGCCTCCATTTCGGCGACCGCCTCCGGATAGGGCACCGGCGCGTCCGAAATCCGCCATTCCACCGGCTCGCCGGTGGAAGCGGAAAACGGCGTCAAATCGAGCTCTTGGCGGGGGTGTTGGGGCGAATTAACCATTGGCTAACCATAACCGGGTGATGATCCCAGGAGCAAATACCAGTCCCTAGTCCTAGTCCCAAGTTGCGGTGGTGCTGAAGTGCCTACTCTCGACAAAGTCACCGTGGACCTCATGGTCGTCCTCGGGACGACGATCATGCCGATCCATCAGGTATTGCGTCTTTCCCGCGGCGCCATCATCGAGCTGGACGCAACCGAGGCCGACGAGGTCAAGGTTCTGGCCAATAATTTGCCGGTCGCCTCCGGGGTCGTGCTGGTCGACCGCAACCGCATCGCGGTCGAGGTCAAGCAGATGCTGCCACGTGTCCCGGGCACACGGTAGCGGCCCGGGCAGGCGTCGCGGCCCGGGCACGCGTCGCGGCCTGGGCACGCAGTAGCGGCCGGGCAGGCGGAAAAGGCCGATCCCGGCGCAAGGAGCCGGAACTTTCCTGCCAAGCTTGTGGAATTCAGGGCCTTTGGAGGCTTGTACCCCTCTGACGGATTTGTTAGATCGGCGCCGTTGATCCGGTTGGCCTTCAAGCCTCAAGCCGGCATCCCCAAAGCGCTCGTGGCGGAATTGGTAGACGCGCTGCCTTGAGGTGGCAGTGAGTAAAATCGTGGGGGTTCGAGTCCCTCCGAGCGCACCAAGCAAACAGACACGCGAAAGATTGTTTCGCGATTTTCGGTGCCCGCCCTGTTCGCGCTGCGGACCCTGGAACGGGGCCTCCCCAAGTCTTCGATGCTCGATCTCGCGGCCGAGGGTTCGCTCCCTCGGCGCGATCGGGCATGAAGTTGCCTGGCGAAGTTCGCTATGCCCTCACGTCCGGGTTCCCTTAGTTTGCCTGCGGTCGAGACTCCGGCTCGATCTGCGTGGCGGCGGGCTTAAACACCCTCGCCGGATGGCTGAAGATCTCGAATTCGTCGCCCCGCGCTATGCCGACAAGCGTGATCCCGCTGGCTTCGGCCGTTCGGACTGCGAGCGCGGTCGGTGCAGACATGGCAACGACGACGCCGGCGCCGATCGCGGCGGTTTTTTGCACCATCTCGACCGAAATCCGGCTGGTGAGAATGACGGCGCCAGCGCGGCCGGATGCTCCTTCCGTCGCGAGAGCGCCGGCAAGCTTGTCGAGGGCGTTGTGGCGCCCCACGTCCTCGCGCACCGTCATGGTCTTGCCGACTGGCTCGAAAAAACCCGCGGCGTGAGCGGCGCGTGTCTTGTAGTTGAGGATCTGTG
This sequence comes from Bradyrhizobium sp. 87, assembly GCF_023073015.1. Lineage (NCBI taxonomy): Bacteria > Pseudomonadati > Pseudomonadota > Alphaproteobacteria > Hyphomicrobiales > Nitrobacteraceae > Bradyrhizobium > Bradyrhizobium sp. 87. The sequence goes on along the minus strand of NZ_JADPIQ010000084.1, from coordinate 72,623 downwards.
ACTCGCTGAGGGTTGCGACGGCCGTGCTGATCTGCTCCGCCGTGAGGTTCGCTGGCTGCTCGACGCACTGAACGATCCGCCCGGCTTCCCGCAAGCTGTCGATGCCGCACAGGCCGCAACCCGTCGGCCCGACCAGATGTCGCCGGCGCTCCTTCAGGCGGCGCCCGGCGTTCGTTCGCAGCCATAGCCGCAGTTCGATGCCGTCGCGACCGGGAACGACCGTGAGCTCCTCGATCTCGCCGATGTCCCCGATGATCCCTTCGGTCAGGCTGAATCCCACAGCAAGATCGGTCAGATCGGCGGGAGTTGCCATCACAACGGCGACGGTCGTTCCGTCGTAGACGAGTGCCACGGGACATTCCTCCGCCAGCATCCGCTCATCCCGCGTTCCGCTCGACGTCAGCCGGGGCATTCTCACGGATGCCGTGGGCATGGATGCGCGATCGTGTGCGCCGGATCGAGAGCCGTGCATGGGTGTTCGTCCTACGTCGATTCATCGACGCACGAACCGGAGCAAGGTTCCGAACGCTTGGAACTTGCCATCCCATCTCGGGTTTTGCGTGCAGGGCTTGCGATTGAAGGAAACGCCATGCGGCAAAAGGCAAAGGTCGAGAACTATGATGCGCCGGCAGGCGGCTGGGGCTCGCTCAAAGCCGTTGCCAGTATCCTGACACAGGAAGAGGTCGCCATTCTCGGCAGCGAGATCCTGCTCAAGCAGAACAAGCCGGACGGATTCATGTGCGTGAGCTGCTCCTGGGCCAAGCCGGCCAAGCCGCGTCCGTTCGAGTTCTGCGAAAACGGCGCCAAGGCGACCGCCTGGGAGATTACGCGCAAGACCGTGACACCGGAGTTCTTTGCGCAACATACGCTGGCTGAACTACGAACTTGGTCCGATCATCAGTTGGAGGAGCAGGGGCGCCTGACGACGCCGATGCGTTACGACAGGGCAAGCGACAAATATCTGCCGGTCGACTGGGAGGAGGCCTTTGCGGCTATCGGCGCCGAGCTGAACCGGCTCGATCCCCGTTCGGTCGTGATGTACACGTCTGGACGTGCCTCGCTCGAAACCAGCTACATGTACCAATTATTCGGCCGCATGTACGGCACCAACAATTTCCCCGACAGCTCGAACATGTGCCACGAAACCACGTCGGTGGCGCTGCCGGAGGTGATCGGAGTTCCGGTCGGGACCGTTCTGCTGGAGGATTTCGAGACTACCGGTTGCATCTTCTTCTTCGGCCACAACACGACCACCAATGCGCCGCGCATGCTGCATCCGCTCCAGGAGGCGGCGCAGCGCGGCGTGCCGATCATATCTTTCAATCCGCTGCGCGAGCGCGGCCTGGAGCGTTTCGTCAATCCGCAAAATCCGGTCCAGATGATCGCCGGCGGCACGCGCATCAGCTCGCAATATTATCAGGTGCGGGTCGGCGGTGATGCTGCGGCGATCGTCGGGATTTGCAAATGGGTGATCGAGGCGGACGACCTCGCGCGCAAGAATGAAGCTGCGCGCGTGGTGGATGTCGAATTCATCCAGCAGCACACGGCCGGCTTCGAGGAGTTCGCCGCATTCTGCCGTACACAGGATTGGGACGAGATCGAACGGGCCTCGGGGCTTTCGCGCGGTGCGCTGCGCGAAGCCGCGAACACCTATATGGAAGCCAAGGCTGTGATCGCCAATTACGGCATGGGCATCACCCAGCACAAGCACGGCGTCGAGACGAACAAGATGATCGTCAACCTGCTGCTGCTTCGCGGCAATATCGGCAAGCCGGGCGCGGGCATTTTGCCGATCCGGGGCCACTCCAACGTGCAGGGCCAGCGCACCGTCGGCATCTCCGAGAAGACCAAGCTGGTGCCGCTCGACAAGCTTGCGGAGCTTTACGGTTTCGAGCCGCCGCGGTGGGAGGGACTGTCCACCGTCGACGCCTGCCAGGGTATTCTGAAAGGCGACGTTCGCGGCTTCGTCGGCCTCGGCGGCAATTTCCTGCGCGCCGTTCCGGAGCGGTCCCTGATGGAGCCCGCCTGGTCCGGCCTGCGCCTGTCGGTGCAGATCGCGACCAAGCTCAACCGGACCCACCTCGTGCCGGGCGAGGTCACTTATCTGCTGCCGTGCCTCGGCCGGATCGAGATCGACCGGCAGGCCAGCGGCGCACAAGCGGTGTCGATGGAGGATTCCACCACCTGCATTCACGGATCGCGCGGCCAGCGCAAGCCGGTGGCCGACCATCTCCTGTCGGAGCCGGCGATCGTCGCCGCCCTGGCAAAGGCAACGTTGAAGCCCAACCCCAAGATCGATTGGGACGCCTGGGTCGCCGACTATTCGCGGGTTCGGGACGCCATCGAGCGCACCTATCCCGACCAGTTCAAGGACTTCAATGCGCGCATGTTCGAACCCGGCGGTTTTGCGCGGCCGCTCGCGGCGCGCGAGCGGAAGTGGAAGACCCCGAACGGCAAGGCCAACTTCACCGTTCCGAAGTCGGCCTTCGCGCCGCCGCGCGAGACCGACCGCGTCTATGAGCTGATGACACTGCGCGCGGACGGGCAGTTCAATACGACGATCTACGCCGAAGGCGATCGCTTTCGCGGCATCGAGGGCGGCCGCTACGTCGTGTTCATGAATCCCGCCGACATGGAGGGAGACGGGTTGAAAGCAGGAGATACCGTCACGCTGGTGACGGAGGCGGGCGACGGTGTCGAACGCAGCCTGAGCGAACTCCAAATCGTCCCCTATGGCATCCCGCGCAGGAGCATTGCGGCTTATTATCCGGAGTGCAACGTGCTCATTCCGCTCTGGCATTACGCGGAGGGCAGCAAGGTCCCTGCGGCAAAATCCATTCCGGTGCGTCTGTTCAAGGACATCCTTCCAGAGATCGTCGAGGCCGGAGAGGCTCCGATTTCGGCGTCGTGAACGCCGTCGATCACGCCCACAGGAGTGAAGGACGATGAGAGACAGCGCGTCGGACGTGACCGACATCAGCGACGCCGTTCACTTGTGCATCGACATGCAGAACATCTTCGCTCCGGGTGGCCTTTGGGAGACGCCATGGATGGCGCGAGTGTTGCCGACGATCGCCTCGATCGTTTCGCGCCATCAGGCCAGAACGATCTTCACGCGATTCATCACGCCGGAAGATCCGGAAGATCGTCCCGGACAGTGGCAGCGCTATTTTCGTCGCTGGCGCGAAGCGACCCGCAAACATCTGCCGCCATCCGGCCTCGAACTCGTGCCGGCTCTGAGCCGCTTCGTTCCGCCGGCTGCCGTCATCGACAAGCCGGCCTATTCCGCGTTCAGCAATCCTGGCCTCGCGAGCCTGCTGATCGACAAGAACGTCGGCACGGTCGTCATCACCGGGGCGGAGACGGACGTCTGCGTGCTCTCGACGGTCCTGAGCGCCGTCGATCTCGGCTTCAGGGTCGTCATCGTCGAGGATGCGCTGTGCAGCTCGTCCGACGTCGGCCATGATGCGCTGATGACGATGTATCGCACCCGCTTTCACGGCCAGGTCGATCTGATGACCGCCGAGGAATTGGCGGAGTTCTGGCGCGAGTAGGGCACGACCCGCTCAATTGACATTGTCGCCGAGCATGTTGCGGAAGGCGGCGGCGACGGCGGCAATGCCGCTGGCGCCGTGCATCAGCGCGATCTCGCCCTGTTGCTCATGGCGGATGGCGTGGGCCATCACACGCAGGCGCAGATCGCCGCGGCTATGCCACATCTGGTCGGCCATCCTGACCGCGCCTGCGTGATGCTTGCTCATCGTCTCGACGAACACCGTGTCGAATTGGTCCGCCGGCGCGGCCTTGACCTGTCGCATCTCGGCCTGTGTCAGGAAGCCCGGCATGGCGGCACGTTCGTCCGAGCTGCAATCGGGCATCTCGGTGTCGAACCAGCTCAGCCACCACGTCTCGAAAATCCGGTTCTCGCCGGTCTGGCTTGCGACCATCAGCATCGCCAGCTTTCGCAGATGCGGGTCCTGCGCGCGCTCGGTGGCGATCCGGGCCAGCGCGATGCCCTGGGCGTGATGCGCAGTCATGTGGCGGATGTAAGTCTGGTCCGCGTCCCTGTCGCGGCCCGCCCACTGCGGCTCGTAACCATGGCTGCCGAACAAGGCAGCCGCGCCGAGCAGTGCGATCAAAGCCAGCGCGCCGGTGATCCAGGCATTGGTGAAGCGAACATCGCGCGCGGGTGCTGCTCCCCCGGTCCAGCGCAGCCGGGCAAACAGGGGGTACATCACGGCCGAGGAGCCGTGGACGAGCAGGCCGATCCAGTAGGGCTGCTGCAGCGTGAACAGCGGTTGCCAAAACGGAAACAGGGGCACCAGCACGAACCATTCCATGCTTGACGAGAACACGGCCCAGGGCAGCGCGAGCAGCAGGATCGTCAGCGGCCGCAGGTCGGCGGTCCAGCGCCCGAGCACACCGAAGAACACCAGAGCCCAGGAGAAGTCCGCCCATTGGTGGAAGGCGATCCCGACAAGGATCGCGCTCCACGACGGCTCTGCGCTGATCGCCCAATCGCGCGCGGGGATGGCGGCGACCGTCATCCAGTCGACGGCGGCATCGCGTCCGATGCGCGCGGCGAACAGCTGGCTGACGATGGTCGAGAAGGTGCTGCTGACCAGGCCGAGTTCGGCAGCGGCGACCCAGCGCGAGCGTCGCCGTGAGGCGGCTTCATCACCGGTGCGAATTGACTTGGAAATGGCTGACGGCGCGGCGGCGTTCACGTCAGCTGATTGAGTTTCTTCAACGGATTGAGCTCGCTCGGCTTGCTCTGTTCGTCCCGGCCGCGCTCCGCTTGCTGCTTGCCTTCCTCATGGAGATCCTGATCCCCGACGATCTCGCCGACGGCCTGTTTCGTCTTGCCGGCGATCCGCTGACCGAGGCCCTTGGTCTTGCTCATGATCCGCCTCCTGGCTCACGCCGCCACCCCGGCGCTTGAAGGGGGTGAGCGCCGGGGCTGCGGTTTCGTCTATTCAGCCTCCGGCAGGGGGGACGTCGGAGGCGTTGATGAGACTCTCTGACGCGCGGATGGTTCCTCGGCCGTCACCGTGGCTCGAGTTCGATGATCACGCCTTCATTGCCGCGGAGCAGGATGGAGGCGTCCGGCAGCGGCTCGGACGGCAGGTCGAGATGCGTCGACATCAGCAGGCGGCCGCGACCTTGCCAATGCAATTTCCGCGGCTCGGCGGCAATGTTGAGCGCGACCAGAATTTCCTTGCCGCCATCCGTCCGCCTGTAGGCAAGAACGTCGTTCTGCGCGCGTAGGGGCTCGTAGCCGCCGTGGCGCAGGCACGCGCGCTCGCGCCGCAGTCGCATCAGCGCGCGAAACAGCGCCAGGATCGAACGTGGGTCGCGCTGCTGCGCGGCCACGTTGGCCGCGCCGTCGCGCGGCTCGAGCGGCAGCCATGGATCGCCGGTTGTAAAGCCGCCGTTGCTGCTGTCATCCCATCGCATCGGCGCGCGTTCGGGATCGCGGCAAAGGCCATACCCCGGCACGAGCTTCTCGAAGGGATCGTGGACGCGGTCGGGCGGAATGGGAACGCGCTTGCGGCCGATCTCGTCGCCCATGAAGAAGAAGGGCGTTCCCCGCAGCGTCATCAGCAGCATCGCCAGCACGCGCATTTGCGGCTCGCCGATTTGGCTCGCGATCCGTTGCTTGTCGTGACCACCGATCACCCAGACCGGCCATGCATGATCCGGGATGGCGTTGAAATACGCGTCGATCGTTGCTTGCAGGGACAGCGCGTCCCATTGCGAGTCCAGCAGTGCGAAATTGAGGGGCAGATGCAGGCGCGGTCGGTCGTTGCCGTAGAAGTGGCCGATGCGGTCGGTCTTGCCTTGGACTTCACCGCACAACATCCGCCCTGGATAGCCGTCGATCACCTCGCGAATGAATTCGATGCAATCCATCGTCTCCGGCCGGTCGTCGGTAAAGACGGGCGTCTGGCGCTGCGGCGGCGGCTTGCCTTTCGCTTGCGGGTTATGCGGATTGTCGCGCAGCAGCGCGTCCTTGATCAGGACCGCGCTGGCATCGACGCGAAAGCCGTCGACGCCGCGATCGAGCCAGAAGCGCATGACGTCGGCGATCGCGGCGCGCAGTTGCGGGTTGCGCCAGTTCAGATCAGGCTGCTCGACCAGGAAGGAGTGATAGTAATATTGCCGCCGCGCCTCGCACCATTCCCAGCCGCTGCCGCCGAAGCGGCTCAGCCAGTTGTTCGGCGGGCCGCCGTTCTCGGCTGCGTCGGCCCAGATGTACCAATCGGCCTTCGCGCTGTTCCGTGAGCTGCTGCTCTCGACGAACCATGCGTGATCGTTCGCGGTATGATTGGGCACGAGATCGAGGATCACGCGGATATCCGCCGCGTGCAGGGCCTTGAGCAGGCGGTCGAACGCCTCGAGGCTGCCGAACGCAGGATCGATCGAGCAGTAGTCGGAGATGTCGTAGCCCAGGTCGCGAAACGGGCTCTTGTAGACCGGCGTCAGCCACACCGCGTCGACGCCGAGCCATTTCAGATAGTCGATGCGGGATGTCAGGCCGGCGAGATCACCCTTGCCGTCGCCGTCCGAGTCCTGGAACGAGATCAGTGCGATTTCGTAGATGACGGCGGATTCCCACCACGCACCTTCGTTACGGGACGCTTCGCTCATTGTCTTGCATCACCTCGTCGCGCGTTCTCAGGTCCGTTCCGTCGCGGCGTGCGCTGCGATCTGCTTGGCCGCGGTTCGGGCGCTCTCGATGCCCTTGGGAAAGCCGCTGCGGTTCGGATACAGCTTGCGCCGTGCGTCGCGCTGCGGCCGCTGCGGCTTGGTGTCCTGCGCGGCGCGGTAATCGAGCATCGCGATGCCGCCGACCATCAGCAGCGCCAGCGCGATATTGCCCTTTTTGGGATTGTCCGCGGTCAGCCCCGAGAGCAGCGCGGCGGCATCGAGGCCGTCGCCGCCGACGCGGGCCCACAGGCCGGCGTTCTTCTCGACCGAGAGCGTCATGACCCCGGCCAGGATCTCGCGCAGGCCGAAGGTGCGGACCAGCGTCTCATGGCCCTCCATGCCCAGCGTTTCCGTGACGCGCCGCGGCGCGAAGAATTCCACGACGCCGAGACCGATGCTGAACCAGCCGAGCGCACGGGCGAGCTGGTCTTCGGGCCGCTTCAGGCTCGGGCCGCCCTCGACGATTTTCGGGTCGCCCTTGGTGCGAACGATGTTGGAGAAATGAAACATGGGTCTTGCTCCTCAGGGCTTCAGCACGACCTTGACGCAGGAGTCGCGCTTGTCGCGAAACACCTGGTACATCTCGGGGCCTTGGCTAAGCGGGACGGTGTGGGTGATGACGAAGGACGGATCGATCTGACCTTCCTCGATGCGATGGAGCAGGTCGTCGGTCCAGCGGTTGACGTGGGTCTGGCCGGTGCGCATCGTCAGGCCCTTGTTCATGAAGGCGCCCATCGGCAGCATGTCGGAGAATCCGCTGTACACGCCTGCCACCGAAATGATGCCGCCGGGCCGGCAGACATAGATCATCTCGCGCAGCACATGCGGCCGGTCGCTCTCCACCATGACCATCTGCTTGGCGCGGTCGAGCAGCGTGTCGGGCAGGGACGCCATCACATGCGACTCCATCCCGACGCAATCAATACACTTCTCAGGGCCTCTGCCGTCGGTGAGCTCCTCGAGTCGCTCGAGGACGCTTTCGGTTTCGAAGTTGATGGTGGTGGCGCCGCCCGCTTCGGCCATGCTGAGCCGCTCGGGCAGGCAATCGATCGCGATCACCTGGTTGGCGCCGAGGAGGATGGCGCTGCGGATCGCCATCTGCCCCACGGGACCGCAGCCCCAGATCGCGACCGTGTCGGTCGGCTCGATGTCGCATTGCACGGCGGCCTGCCAGCCGGTCGGGAAGATGTCGCTGAGAAACAGCAACTGCTCGTCGGGAATGCCCGCGGGCACCTTGATGTGCGTGGCGTCAGCGAACGGCACGCGCAAATATTCGGCCTGGCCGCCGGGATAGCCGCCGGTCAGGTGCGTATAGCCGAACAGGCCGGCGCCCGAATGACCAAACGCTTTTTCAGCGAGATGACTCTTGCGATTGGTGGTTTCGCAAACCGAGAAATTGCCACGCTTGCACTGGTCGCATTCGCCGCAAATGATTGTGAAGGGCACGACGATGCGGTCGCCCTTCTTCAGCTTGCCGTCGACGCCCGAGCCGACCTCGACCACTTCGCCCATGGTCTCGTGGCCCATGATGTCCCCGGGCAGCATGCCCGGAATGTAATTGTGAAAGAGGTGGAGGTCCGAGCCGCAGATGGCGCAGCTCGTGACTTTGATGATGGCATCCCGCGCGTCCTGAATTTCCGGATCGGTGACGGTGTCGCAGCGTATGTCTTCCTTGCCGTGCCAAACCAGCGCCTTCATCTCTGTTCTCCCGAGCTACGAGGCAACCAAGTCGAACAACGAACGATGGTTGCTATTGCACAGTGCAAAATCTTTGCGCCGCACCAGCGTGCGTCCCCGATAGGAACGAGCGCCCATTGCGGTGATTGGAGCGTCATCAATCCCCCTCGAGGATTAGCGAAGGATACGCTCATGCCCGCCAATCAACTTGCCGTCGTCACCGGCGCCTCCACCGGCATCGGGCTGGAACTCGCCAGATGCTGTGCCCAAGCAGGTTTCAACCTTGTCATCGCGGCGGACGAGCCCGAGATCGAGAGGGTGGCCGTCGATCTGCGCAGGCTCGGCAGCAGCGTCGAACCGGTCCAGGCCGATCTCGCCACCACCGAAGGCGTCGACGAGCTCTGCGCCGCGGTCGGCGACCGGCCGATCGACGCGCTGCTGGCCAATGCCGGCGTTGGTCTTGGCAAGGCCTTCCTCGACCAGGATTTTGCCAGGATCAAGCACCTCGTCGACACCAACATCACCGGCACGCTGTATCTGATCCATCGCGCCGGCAACGCGATGCTTCGCCGCAATTCGGGGCGCATCCTGATCACGGGCTCGATCGCGGGATTCACGCCGGGCAGTTTTCAGGCGGTCTACAACGCCAGCAAGGCGTTTCTTGATTCATTCTCATTCGCGCTCCGCGAGGAGTTGCGCGACAGCGGCGTCACCGTCACCTGCCTGATGCCTGGCGCCACGGAAACGGAGTTCTTCCGCCGCGCCGACATGATGGATACCAAGGTCGGCACCGAGCCGAAGGACAGTGCCTACGACGTGGCGAAGGCCGGCTTCGACGCCATGTTGCGCGGGGAGTCCGACATCGTGACCGGAATGAAGAACAAGATCCAGACCACGATCGCCAACGTCACGCCGAACGAGATGCTGGCCAAGCAGCATCGCAAGATGGCGGAGCCGGGCACGGCGAAGTCGTAGAACGATACCGTCGCAATCTAAGCTAACCGGTGCGGCGCGGACCGATAAGGAGGACGCCGATTCACATAGCCTAATGCGCAAAGCTCCCCGCGCCGTCAGACTGGTTCGGCTGGAAAAAGGGGGCTGTGATGCCGATGGATCGCGTCGAACAGGCCTTTGTCGCAACGGCAATCACGGGTTTTCTCGTCATGATGGCGGCGATCGTCTGGATGATGATGGGTTGATGACCGGGAGGGCTGCTGATTTGCGGATCGCGTTGCCCTATGCTGCGGTGCTTCTGTGTCTGGCGGTGACCGCCTGGCTCGCTTTCGCGCATCTGTTCTGATCGCCGTCAGGCTCGGCCGTGCGGATCGGCGATCAGCGCCGCCAGCCTCTGTGCCATCGCAGGCATATCGATCGGTTTCTCCAGGATCGGCACGTCGTGGAATTCCGGACTGATCGTGACCTTGTCGTATCCGGTCGTGAAGAGGAAGGGGACGTTCCGTGCCTTCAGTTCGCGCGCGACCGGAAAGATCATCTCGCTGCGGATGTTCACGTCGAGCACGGCGGCATCCAGAACACTGCCGTCGTGCAGGATACGGAGTGCGTCGTTGAGATCGCCCACCGGGCCCGCGATGTCTGCGCCGAGCGCGCGACATGCTCTGCCAATATCGTCGGCGAGAAAATATTCGTCCTCGACAATGAAGATGCGTCGCCCGCTGAGCGCCGACTCTGGACCTGACGATCGAGGCGACATCGCCATGGTGCCTTCCACCCCTTCGTTGCCGGTTCATAGGAACATAGGGCGGTGACCCGCCTTGGTACAAACGAATACAACCGATAGTGGGTTCCATGAGCAACCGCGACATCATCGTCATAGGTGGCTCGGCCGGCGCGACCGCGCCGCTGAAGCAGATCCTGGGCCGGCTGCCGCCGGATCTGCCCGCGGCGGTGTTCATCGTGCTGCACATCCCGGCGCAGGGCATCGGCATTCTCTCGACGGTGGCCAGCAGCGCCGGTCCGCTCCCGGTCCGGCAGGCCGAAAACGGCATGAAGATCGAGCCAGGCCGGGTTTATCTGGCCGCACCGGACCACCATCTGCTGCTGTCCGAGGATCGCGTATTCCTCGGGCGCGGCCCGCGCGAGAACATGGTCCGGCCGGCCATCGATGCCTTGTTTCGCTCGGCCGCCATCAATTACGGCCCACGTGTGATCGGTGTGCTGCTCAGCGGCCTGTTGTCGGACGGTTCGGCCGGTCTCAACGCCATCAAGCGTTGCGGCGGGATTTCGGTGGTTCAGGACCCCTCGGATGCCATCGCCGATGAAATGCCAAGGAGCGCCCTCGAGGCGACCATCATCGATCTTTGCGTTCCCGGCGCCGGAATGGGCGACGTGCTGTCTGATCTCGCCAGGGAGGCTGCCGGCGCCGCACTGCCGATCCCGCCGGAGATCCGGCTCGAGGTCGAGATCGCGGCCGGCGAACGGATCGGCAGTGACCGTCTCGTCTCGATGGCCGATCCGGTTGCGCTGACCTGTCCGGCCTGCGGGGGCGTCCTGTCCGAGATGAAGGAATCGCACCCGATGCGCTTCCGTTGCCAGGTCGGTCACGCCTTCGCCGCCGACGTCCTCGCAAAAGAGCAGGAGGGGCAAGTGGATGAAGCCCTGCGGGTCGCACTGCGCATCATCGAGGAGCGGGCCGAGCTGGTGCAGCGCATGGCCGCCGACGGACGGCGCAACGGCCGGCCGGCGGTGGCCGAGATGTACCAGGCGCGCGCTGCCGAATATCGCGAATATGCCGACATGATCCGGCGCGTTGTGCTAAAGTCGCTCGATCCTCCCATTCGCAAGCGGGAGGCTTGAGGGTCGCGATGGCCATTTCCCTCGCCGAATGGACCGAGCAGCTCGATACCGAGCGCCGCCATCTGATCAAGGCCGATCGGGATATCGAGGAGGGTTCGCGGCGCATCCTCGATCAGGAGGCGCGCATCCGCGAGCTCAGTGCCGGCGGCCACGACGCGGGCCAGGCGGAACGGTTGGTCGAGGCGCTGAAGCAGACCCTCACGGAATGGCTGCGCCATCGCGTCCTGATCGAGCAGCGGATCGCCTATCTTCGGCAGCAAGTCGGTCCGGAGTGATCTGGGGGCGTTGGCAGGCCACCCAAGCTCAATGCCTAATGCCCAATGCTCGCTGTACGGAACGCAGCGTGACGTTTCCGCCTTGCACCTGTTGGGATAATATCAATTCTGCTATTTGCGGCGAGCGGGCGTCCTCTGGTTCCCGTCAATGAATGAGAGCTACCGAGACCATGCATGAAATCGGCGACCAGTCGGTCGAAAGAGAGCGCCAGACCAGGTCTCCGCTGATCATCGGGGTGGGCGCCGCGCCGACAGCTCTGGATAGCGTCGAGCGGTTCTTTTCCAGGCTGACCGTAAGCGCCGACCAGGCCGTCGTGCTCGCATTCCAGCATCATGAGGCCCTCGACGAGCCGCGGCTGCGCCAGATCGTGCGAAATTCCCACGGTGGCAAGATTTCCGACGTCGGCAACGGCCAGACCATCGAGGGTGGCACGATTTATCTGTGCCCGCCGGCGATGATCACGACGATCCAGGACGGTCGCTTCGGCGTCCGCCCGGCCGAGCAGGCGCCCGGCGAGCGGGCGACGATCGACAGCTTCCTGGTGTCGCTGGCGGAAGAACGCGCCGAGCAATCGATCGGCGTGATCCTGTCCGGCATCGGCGGCGATGGCACGTTGGGTACCGCGACACTGAAGGACCACGGCGGCCTTGCCATCGCCGAAAAAGGCGCGAGCGACGACGCGGATCATCTGAAGGACGCCGATACGCCGGCGGCGATCGCCGACTACGTGCTGACCGCCGAAGACATCGCCGAGCACATCCAGGTCTATGCCCGTCATCTGCGGCGGCTGGAGGAGAAGCAGGGGTTCGATGAGGTGCTGGCCGCTGCAGCGACCTCGCTGTCGCGCATCGCCGACATCCTGCGCAGCAAGACCGGCAATGATTTCCACGGCTACAAGCAGAACACCTTCCTGCGTCGCGTGCAGCGGCGGATGCAGGTGGTCCAGATCGGCGACATTTCCGCTTACGTCGATTTCCTGCGCAACGACCAGGACGAGGCGCAGCACCTCTTCAACGACCTCTTGATCGGCGTCACCGAATTCTTCCGCGACAAGCGTGAATTCGAGGTGCTGGAGAACCAGATCGTCCCGAAGCTCTTCGAAGGCAAGGACGCGAGCCAGCAGGTTCGCGTCTGGGTGCTCGGCTGCGCAACCGGCGAGGAGGCCTATTCGATCGCTATCCTCCTGCGCGAGTACATGGCCAAAATGGACTCGCCACCGCAGGTTCAGATCTTCGCGACCGACATCGACGGACGGGCGCTGGCGGCTGCGCGCGTCGGCCGCTATCGCACCAAGATCGAAGCGGAGATGACCGGCGAGCGCCTGGCGCGCTGGTTCGTGCGCGAAGGTGACACCTATTGCGTGGTCAAGGAGCTGCGCGAGATGTGCATCTTCTCGCAGCACAACGTGATCAAGGACGCACCGTTCTCCAAGCTCGATCTCGTCTCCTGCCGCAACCTGCTGATCTACCTCAATGCCGAATTGCAGAACCGGGTGATCCCGTTATTCCACTTCGCCCTTCTGCCGGATCGGTTCCTGTTCCTCGGCAATTCCGAGAACGTCACGCGGCATCCAAAACTGTTCGTACCGGTCGACCGCCGCGCCCGCATCTTCAAGAAGCTCGAGACCGGAACCCGGCTGCCGCCGGAATTTCCGATCACGACCGCCGCGGGGAGGGCAAACCTCGAGATAGCGCCGGCGCGCTCCTTCCGCCCTGATATCGGGCTGGAGCGTCGCGCGCAGCGGATCGCGGAGCGCTATGCGCCCGCCTATGTCATCGCCGACAGCAACTTTCAGGTCCTGCACTTTTCCGGGCGCACCGGACGCTACATCGAGCCGACGGCAGGCGCCGCCACGCTCGATCTGCTCCAACTCGTCCACCGCGATCTCCGCCTGGACCTGCGGGCGGTGCTCAGCCGCGCGGCGGAGACCAACGAGCCCGCCCATGCCGAACAGGTGCAGCTCGGCGCCAACGGCCAGCACATTCCCGTCGACATCACGGTGGAGCCGATCCAGGAGAGCGGCAGCGGCGATCGCAATTTTGTCGTCCTGTTCAAGGACGGCCCGGTGCGCGCCATCGATGCCGGCGCAGGCAAGCCCAATGCGTTGGTGCAGACCGAGCATGTCGAGCGTATCGAAGGCGAGCTGCGGGCGACGCGGGAGCGCCTTCAGGCGACCATCGAAGAGCTCGAAAGCACCAATGAGGAGCTGAAGTCCTCGAACGAGGAATACCAGTCCCTCAACGAGGAGCTCCAGTCCGCGAACGAAGAACTCGAAACCTCGCGCGAGGAATTGCAGTCGGTCAACGAGGAGCTGACCACCGTCAACGGCGAGCTTGCTCACCGCGTCCAGGAATTGACGCGCGCCACCAGTGACCTCCGGAATTTCCTGGAGAGCACGCAGATCGCGACCGTATTCCTCGACAACGAGTTGCGCGTGATGAACTTCACGCCGGCGATCACGCAAATTCTGCATCTCGTAGAAACCGACATTAGCCGGCCCATCGCGCACATCAAGGCGCGCGTCCCGATCGAGGACCTCTATGACGACGTTCGCAGCGTGCTGCGGACGCTTGCCAGCGCCGAGCGCGAGCTGAGGGCGCCGGACAGCGGCACGCGCTACATCGTGCGAATCCTGCCCTATCGCAGCATCGAAAACTTCATCGCCGGGGTCGTGATCACCTTCGTTGACATCACCGCCATGACCCGCGCCGAGGAGCGGCAGCGCCTGCTGCTGGCCGAGCTCCAGCATCGGGTCCGCAACACGCTCGGCGTGGTGCGCTCGATCGCCCGTCGCACGGCCGATACGAGCTCGACGGTCGAGGAGTTTGCCTCTCATCTCGACGGCCGGCTCAACGCTTTCGCCCGTACCCAGGCGCTGGTGACCCGCGATCCCGAGGGCGGCGTCGATCTCGAATACCTCGCCGTCGAGGAGATGCTGGCCTATAATGCCAGGGAGGGCGAGCAGGTACGTGTCAGCGGTCCCCCGGTGCGTTTTCAGTCGAAGGCAGCGGAAACCTTTGCCCTTGCCATTCACGAGCTCGCGACCAACGCACTCAAATACGGCGCCCTGAGCCGGCCGAACGGTCGCATCGAGATTTCCTGGCGCCTCGAGCAGGGCACCGACCCGGCGGAGCTGGTGTTCGAGTGGCGGGAGCGCGGTGGGCCGCCGGTTGCGCCGCCGCCGCACAAAGGATTTGGGACCGAGCTTCTGGAGCGCACACTCGCGTTCGAGTTCAAGGGGCAGACCAGGTTGGCATTCAGTCCCAAGGGATTGGAATGCACGATCACCATTCCCCTCAGCAAGCGGGCGTTTCATACACCGGCGGTGGCCAGCTGATGCCCTTGTCGACGCTAGATCGCAGCCAGGTGGACCCGGTCATTCGCCGGCTGAACGTGCTGAGGCCGCTGTCGACGGAGGCCCGCACCTCGCTCGAATATGCAATGCTCGAGGGAATCCAGCGCGCAGGAGCGGGCGAGGATCTGATCTCGGAGGGCGATCCGGTCGACAGCGTGCGCCTCGTGCTGTCGGGCTGGCTCTGCCGCTACAAGACGCTCGAGGACGGGCGGCGCCAGATCGTCAATTTTCTCTTTCCCGGCGAAAGTTGCGACGCGCACGCGTTCCTGTTGTCGGTGATGGATCATTCCATCGCGGCGATGACGCCGGTCGTCTACACCGAAATCAAGCGCGCGCGGTTCGAGAGTCTGGTGGCGAGCGACCGCGCGCTGGCGGAAGCGTTCTGGTGCGAGACGCTTGTCAACAACGCGATCCAGCGCGAATGGGCCATCAATCTCGGCCGCCGGGTGGCCTTCGAACGCGTGGCCCATCTGTTCTGCGAAATCATCGAGCGGCTGCGTCCTGTCGGCATGGTCGAGGGCAATTCCTGCGTGATGCCGGTGACGCAAATGGATCTTGCGGACGCCACCGGCCTGTCGGTGGTCCATCTCAACCGCACGGTTCAGGAGTTGCGTGCTTCCGGTCTGATCGTGCTGCGCGATCGCACGCTGACCATCACCGATCTCGATGCGCTCAAGGACGCGGCGCTGTTCTCGCCGAGCTATCTGCAACTCTATCGACGGAGCTAAGCGTTTGCTCGGTTGGGGAACGGTCGTACTTGATCCAGGTTAGCGTTCGCGAATGTTTTTTGAGCGGATGGCTGGTTTTGAGTAATTGACGTAACTTACGTAAAGGCAGTTTCGTCCCGAATCCTGTATTGTCGTTCCATGAACGACGTCCTGCTTGCCCGCGCTGAGCGCGCGATCGAAGCAAGCCGCGCCCTCCGGGCGCAGCGCAGAGCGGTCGCGGACCAGCTTGATCACGCCACGCGCCAGGTGCGCCGGGTGGTGATGGAAAGCGCGATGTTGCGCTCGGAGCTCAAGGCCCTCCGCGACGACCGGGAAGGACAGGATCTCCGGCACCGCGCGCCGTCGGAATAG
The DNA here is from genome assembly GCF_023073015.1 of Bradyrhizobium sp. 87. NCBI lineage: Bacteria > Pseudomonadati > Pseudomonadota > Alphaproteobacteria > Hyphomicrobiales > Nitrobacteraceae > Bradyrhizobium > Bradyrhizobium sp. 87. The sequence continues at coordinate 56,711 of NZ_JADPIQ010000084.1, read as the reverse complement.
GAGCCGACGACACTAAACGTCTAGCTGCGCCGGGATGGGTGCCTCGCTCAGCGCCGCTTCGCTGCTTTGGATCGCCTGTTGTAAGGCGAGCGGTTGACGGGCTTGAGCGAAATGCCTTCGCGCTGCGCCTTGCTGCGAATGGCCGCGACCGGACGCTGCAGCTTGATGCTCATGACGCCCGTGGGCGTGTTTCCTTTTGCGAGCTGCTTCAGCTTGCTCACGTCCGCAGGTGTCCATCGTTCGCGCGCCCGCCGCTTGTACGCGGGGTTTGCCTTGCGCGGGCCCTTGCGGCCGATCGGTGAACCCGGTTGTTTCCATGCTGCTTTCACCATGATGATCCTCCTTCAAGTCCCTCATCAATAAGCGAATCAGCATTTCGGTTCCGGCGCACTCGAGGCAGTGCCGGCGCGCGAAGGGAATGCGCGCATCCGTCGCTGCTCGGCCGTTTCGTTTCGCACCAGCAAAATCACGCACCGTTAACTTATTGAAATGCCGGAACCTGCGGTTGCGGCCGAAGCTGCCAACACTGCCGGGCTGGGCCGCCCCAACCGGCACGAAACTCTGGCCCCGGCGCCGACCTCCCGCCGGGGCCAATTCCTCCCATCCCAATCCTTCCATCTGAAGGGCTTTGTGAAAGTACAATGACCGCGAAACGCAACCGCAGGAAACAGACCCAATCGCTCCAGGAGCGGTTGGCGGCATTCGCCCAAACCGCTCGCGAGCGTGCGCGCAGCCTGCCGCCCGGCAAGGAGCGCGACATGCTGCTTCAGCGCGCCAAGCAGAACGAGGTGACCTCGAACCTGACGGACTGGCTGAGCGAACCTGTCTACCCGAGACGGGGAGGGTGACGATGCGGAGCATCAAGCACTACCGCGCGTTCCAGATCGATCCGGACGGGCATGTGTTTGGATGCATCAACCTGGTCTGCGACGATGATGAGCAGGCCAAGCGCGAGGCCGCATCGCTCGTGCTGGTGCACCGCATCGAACTGTGGCGGCTGGACCAGCGCATCGCGCAGTTCGATGTGCCGCCGGAAGTTGTCCGCCAGTAGGGCGACGAGAGGAGAGCGAGAAGGAACCGCGCGCTGCGCCCCGGGTTGGTCGAACTGTACCGACCTCGCGAGGAGCCAGCATGACGGAAGCCGACATTCGCAAGGGGATGCCGCCCGTCAAGCTCTCGCGCGAGGCCTTCGAGCGCCGCTACAGGAGCCGGTTCGTCGATCCCGCCTTTGCACCGCTCCAGCGCGAGCTCGACGCCATCGTCGGCGCGGCCTGGGACGCCTACAGCGATTCACGCAAGGCCCCGCTGACGCGAAAGGCGGGCGCGGGATTCTCCGATCCCGATTACGACATCGCCATCGACTGGCTCGATGCGCGCGCGAAGATCCTGGCGGCGCAGCGACGCCATGACGATGCGGACGAGACGCCGCGCATCCTCATCATCAACGGCTCGGCCCGCAGCGAGCACACCTGTCCCGGCGAGATGTCCAAGACCTGGCGTCTGGTCGAACTCGCCGAGCCGGTCTTTGCCGAGCTTGGGTTTGCCGTCGACATCCTGGACCTGTCGCGCCTGGCCTCGGAGTTCGGCAAGACGATCCATCCCTGCAAATCCTGCGTCGGAACCGCGATGCCGCTCTGCCACTGGCCGTGCAGCTGCTATCCAAACTATTCGCTGGGGCAGACCGACGACTGGATGAACGATATCTATCCGCTGTGGGTCGCGGCCCACGGCATCCTGATCGTGACGCCGGTGAACTGGTATCACGTACCCGCCGGACTGAAGGCGATGATGGACCGCATGGTCTGCGCCGACGGCGGCAATCCCGATCCGACCTCGACCCACGGCAAGAAGGCGGCCGAGGCGAAGGCGCTGGAGCTGAAGGGCTGGCCTTATCCGCGCCATCTCGCCGGCCGTCATTTCGGCCTCGTCGTTCACGGCGATGCGGTCGGTGCCGAGGGCGTGCGCCGGGCCTTGTCGGATTGGTTGACCGATATGCAGTTGATCTCGGCGGGCCGCTTCGCCGAGCTCGATGGCTATGTCGGCTACATGGAGCCATACGCCACCTCGCACCGCGACCTCGATGACGACAGGGCATTCCAGACGGAGGTGCAGAACGTCGCGCGCGCACTCGGCAACGCGGTCCGCCTGGCGCGGAGCGGACAGCTTCGCGAGCCCGGTGCGGGCCTGTCGGATCCAAACCCCAAATGATGGCGAATGATCAGCCGTATGATTGCCTGATCGTCGGCGGCGGCCCGGCCGGGCTGATGGCTGCGATCTACCTCGCGCGATTTCGGCGCCGCGTCTGTGTCGTGGACGCAGGCGCGAGCCGGGCGGCGCTGATCCCGCGCAGTCACAATGTGCCGGGCTTCGTCCACGGCCTCTCCGGCACTGACCTGCTCGCGCGCATGTCCGCGCAACTGGGCGAGCTCGCGGTCACGCGCGTTGATGCCGAGGTCACCAGCTTGCGACGACACGATCACGGTTTTCAGGCGATCTGGAACGGCGGCGCGCATACGGCCGCCACCGTCATCCTTGCCTGCGGCATCGTCGACGCCCATCCGCCGTTCGACGAATGGCGCGCGGCCGTCGCGGACGGGCTGTTGCGCTACTGTCCCGTTTGCGACGCCTTCGAGGCGATCGACCGTCGCATCGGCATCGTCGGTCCGCTTCACCGCGCCGCCGGCAAGGCGCTCTTCATGCGCGGCTACTCGCGCGACGTGACGCTGCTGGCAACGGGCGAGGATGACGGGAAGCCCGCGGCAGCGGAGCTCAATGTAGCCGGTGTCGAGATCGTCGTCGCGCCCGGCCTGCGCCTGAGGCGGCGAGACGACGGCGTTGAAGCCGTCTTCGCCGATGGCCGGACGGCGCAATTCGAGATGGTCTACCCGGTGATGGGTGCGGAAGTGCGCTCGCATCTCGCGATGACGCTTGGGGCCGAACACACCGCAGACGGCCATCTGAAAGTCGACGACCATCAGCGCAGCTCGGTCGACGGGCTCTACGGCATCGGCGACGTCGTCACCGACCTGCACCAGATATCGGTCGCGTTCGGCCACGCCGCGCTCGCCGCCTGCACGATCCACAACAGCCTGCCGCGGCGGCTGGCATGAGGAACGGGGTATCGGACATTGGCAACAGAATCATCCTCGAAGACCGCGGTCTATGCGGCGCTCTTCGGCAATGTCCTGGTCGCGGTCACGAAGATCGGCGCCGCCGCGTGGACGGGAAGTTCGGCCATGACGAGCGAAGCGGTGCATTCGCTCGTCGATACGACCAATGAGATCCTGCTGCTCTACGGCTACCGGCGCGCGAGCCGCTCGCCCGACGAATCCCATCCGCTCGGCTATGGGCGCGAGCTGTATTTCTGGAGCTTCATCGTTGCGCTGCTGATCTTCGCCCTGGGCGCCGGTGTCTCGCTGTATCAGGGCATTCTGCATGTCGCCGCACCCGAGCCGATCGAAAGTCCGATCGTCAGCTTCGTGGTGCTCGGGCTGTCGTTCCTGTTTGAAGGCGGTTCCTGGCTGGTTGCCCTGCGGCGCTTCAGCTCCGACGGCCAGCGGTTCGGGTATTACCAGGCTTTCGTTCGCAGCAAGGATCCTCCGGCATTCATGGTGCTGCTCGAGGACAGCGCGGCGCTGGTCGGCATCGCCATTGCCGCGGCGGCCACTGCCGCGGCCGTATGGCTGCGCCAGCCGGTCTGGGACGGGATCGGTTCGATCATGATCGGGATATTGCTGGCGATCGTGTCGATCGGTCTCGCGCGCGAGAGCAAGAGCCTGCTGATCGGCGAGCCCGCCGATCCGGAACTTGCGCGATCGGTCCTCGACATCGCAAGGCGGTCGCCCGGCGTGCTCAGGGCCAACGGCCTGCTGACGGTGCAGCTGTCGCCGGCCGAAATCGTTGCGGCCCTCAGCATCGAATTTGCGGACGACAAGCGCGCCGACGATATCGAGCGATGCGTCGTTTCGATCGAGACCGAGATACGCAAACGCCATCCAAGCGTGGCCGCCTTGTTCATCAAGCCGCAGACCGATGCTCGCTACCGGGCGGTGCGCGCCAGGCGTTACGGCTAGCTTTGCGAGGTTCCCTGGACGTCACAATCGGCACGACGGCAGGAACGATCACAACATCCCCCTGGTTGACCGGTGCAGGGGGCGAGCAATGGAGACACCGGATGGCTCAATCCGAAGACATGACGCGCTGCATCGCGCTCTGCATGAGCTGCTATCAGACCTGCCTCGGCACCGCGATGAACCATTGCCTCGAGACCGGCGGCAAGCACGTCGAGCCCAAGCATTTCCGCCTGATGATGGCGTGCGCCGAAATGTGCCGGACGGCGGCGCATTTCATGCTGATCAATACGCCGCATCACCGGCACACATGCGGCGAATGCGCCGAAATTTGCAGCGAATGCGCCGAGGATTGCGAACGGGTCGGCGGCATGGACGAGTGCGTCGCCATGTGCCGCTCCTGCGCGCAATCCTGCCGTGCGATGGCGGCCTGAGGACAAGCCCATGCTGGAAGAGAAACTCACGGAAGCCATCGTCGAGGAGCTGAAGCGGCAGGCGGCGAACCGGCCGCAATCGCTGAAGGTCGAACGGGCGCACGACGCGAAAGCCTCGGAGGAGCTGATCGTCAACGGCAAGATCGACTTGGCCGCGCTGGTCATGGTGATCGCCGGATCGGTCGCCGGCGGGCCTTAGGTCCGGCCGTCAACGGCGCCCTCAGCCATATTCCTCGCCGATGCCGTATTCCCGGTAGATCTCCAGCGGATCGAGGTCGGGAAAAAGCCGGCATTTGGCCTGGGCGAGATGCAGGGTCACCGCCGCCGGCTCCTTGCCGTTCGCGAGCATCTTGCGGATGTCGTCCATATGCGCGCTCGGCTGGTGCTTGGTGTCGAGCTGCTCCAGCGCGACCAGCGCAGTCGCCAGCGCCTCGGTCAGAACCCAGTCGTCGTGGCCGGTGATTCCCTTCTTCGGCATCGGCAGACCCCACATGTGGCGACCCCAGTCTATCGGGACTTCCGCCAAATCTCCAAGGAGCCGTTGCAGCCAACAGGCGCGCGGACGGCTCGACGGCCGGGGCTCCGGCTTGCATTATGGCCGGGCGTGGCTAAAAGGCGGCATCGCCGGGGCAATAGTATCTTTGTTGAAACAAAGTTGGCGTAGACGGGGCTGCATGGCATTCAGGCCGGCTGTTCCGGTCTGGGCTCCTGATCCCCGCATTTGCAACACGGTCGGTTGCGCCACCCTTCAAGGCTTAAGCCCGCATGGTCTTTTTAAGCTTCGTCTATCGCTTCGTGACCAACTTCGCATTCATGGCGATGGTCTATTTCAGCCTGAATTTCATGGAGAAGTACCAGAACCGGGCGATTATCGCGATCCTGGTGCTGGTCTATACCGGCATGCGCGCAGCTTCGACGCTGCGGGCGTTCTACTTTTACCAGAAGATCGAGAAGCTGGAAGCCGAGACCAAGCGCCTTCAGGCTCCGCTCAATGACGGCACTGGCGGAACGAGTGTGCGCAAGCAGGTCGTGGTTGACGTCGCCCGGCTGCGGCGCGACGGCGAGGTCAAGTCCTATATGGACCTGTTCTTCCTGGCGCTGATCGTATTGCTCTGCGTCGCCAACATCATGCGACAGTAAGCTCTACTGCGCGCGCTTCTTCAGGCTTGCCACACGGGTCGGGCGCGGCGCTGTGCTCTTGGGCGCGGCGCTCTTGGGGGCAGTGCTCTTGGCTGCAGTGCCCTCGGTCTCTGCGGCGTGGTTCGGTGTGCCATGAGCAGCGCGCGCGGTGCGGCGAGCGTGCCACTTGCCGGCTTTGACCTTGGCCGCAGGAGGCGTCTCGGCCGCCATTGCCAGGCGCGTCGCGGCGCGCCGCGACAAGGTCGTCGACAGCAGCACCTCGACCGAGCCTTCCGGGATCGCAAAGAGATCGCGGCCAGGCGCGGGCAGGGTGGCCGCGACATTGGCGAGCGCCATGGTCTTGCGCGGCAGCAGCGGTTGGTGCGCGGCCTGTGCGTTGAGGTCGGCCAGCGAGGGTGCCGGAAGCGTCTTGGTCTGCGCGAACACGAAGTTCGGCACGGCCGGCCAGCGCGCGATCGGTGTGGTCTCGGTCGGCGGATGCAGCAGCCATTCCACCGGCGTTGTCGGCGTCGCCAGCTGCTCGGCGGTCGCGGGCACCACGTGCACGATGCGATAGCCGCGCGCCTTGAGGTCGCGGATGATCTTCGGCAGCGCCGCCACCGTGCGGGCCTGGATGTCGTGCAGCAGCAGGATGCCCTTGCCCTTGGCCTCAAGCCGCTGGATTGCGAGCTGATAGACGCGATCGGGCGACACATGGCGCCAGTCGTCCGCCGGGAAATCGGCGCTCCAGACCTGGATGCCGCGCGAGATCAGAACGTTCTCGACGCCGTCGGCGCGCATCAGGCCGGGAATGCGGAAGAACGGCGCGAGCTTGGACGGATCGGTCATTGCGGCCGATGTCCACTCGATGCCGCCATTGATCTGCGCCTCGGCCTTGTCGAGCGGCATCCGGTCCATTGTGAGCGGATGCGTCATGCTGTGGGTGCCGACGGTATGGCCCGCTGCGACCAGCTTGCGCACGCCTTCCGGGTTCGCCTTGGCCTGTTCGCCAATGATGAAGAAGGTCGCCTTGATGCACTCGTCGGCGAGGATCTGCAGCACCTGGTTGGAATATTTCGGCAACGGACCGTCGTCGAAGGTCAGGACGACTTCATGGTCCTTCAGCGGCAGCGTCTCGCGGTACTGCATGGTGCCGATGCGGGGATGCTCGTGCGGATCGACCACGAGCGTGCGGGAGGTCCCGAGCGCGTCCGGATGGCCGGGGCAGTCGGCCGCAATGGCCGGCGAGCCGATGGTCAGGACACCAAGGAATCCGCCAAGAAATCTGCCAAGGAAGCTGCCAAGGCAAAGGACGATCCACGATCGCGTCCGAGCAACAACGCTACTTCCGATCATGAACCCCGTCTGCCCTCTTAAGCGATTGCCGCCATAGTAGGTCGGAGACATCGGCAAACGGTTCAGGCGCAAGAACCGTTACCCAGAACCCTGCCGCGACAAGTCCCCTTGATACTTGCATGGCGTAGCATGAACAGACTGTTAATAGGGCCCAAATCACCCCATTTTGCACCGGCGTGACATTCCGGCATCAATGCGCGTCGGCACTCTTCTGTGATGCACCCGCCGGCACGACGTGAACCACCCGATAGCGGTTCTCCCTCAGATACCGCAGGAAGGCCGGCATGATCGCAGCCGTACGCGCCTTGGGATCGTGGAACAGGATGATACCCTTGCCGGCGGCGGCGAGCCGCTCGGTGACGAGCTTCATTTCCTGCTCCGGCGTCATCTCGTTCCAGTCGCTGGCCCACAGGTCGGCCCCGAACACCACGATGCCGCGGGACTGGAGCAGGTCAAGCTCGGCTGGCGTCGCCTCGAAATAGGGGAAGCGGAAGAACGGGGTCGCGGGCGTCGTTGTCGAGGTGCCGTGCAGAGCCAGCTCGACGGCCGCGATGCCGCGGTCGATTTCGCTCTTCGCTTTGTCGAACGGAATGCGCGCCATGAACGGGTGCGAGAAGGTGTGGTGACCGATGCTGTGGCCCTCGCGCGCGATGCGCTTGACCATGTCAGGGTGTTCGGAGGCGTGCAGGCCGATCAGGAAGAAGGTCGCGCGCACGCATTCCTGCGCCAGTGCCACCAATACCTTCGACGTCGTCGGCGGATGCGGCCCGTCGTCGAAGGTCAGCACGACCTCGTGATCGGCAAGCTCCAGCGTCTGCGGAAAGCTCTTCAGGCCCACGCGCGGCGCGGTCTTGGCGTCGACGCTCAGAATGCGGGAGGTGCCGAGCGCGTCCTTGCGCGGGCACTCGGCGGCTTCACTCGAGGCGATGCCGGTGAGGGCGGCGAGGGCTGCGCCTGCCGACATCGAGGTCCACCTCAGTCGAAGCATCTTTGTCATTGCGCTCAGAGTTGCCTTGTGGGTATTGCCTGAACCGTCAGCTCAGACCACTCGTTCCAACCTGTCGAACGGCGAGGCGCGCCATGGATGAACATCTGGACGGTGCCGCATCTGCCGCGGAATCGGTACTCGACCACGTGCCGATGCGCAATGAAGACGGCGAAATTCGTCACGAATTCGTCGCGGAAATTACCCATGCGATCGAGGCCGGCGACAGCGCCGCGCTGCGCGCCTGCGTTGCCGAGCTGCACGAGGCCGATCTCGGCGATCTCATTGGGGCTCTCGAGCCCGACGATCGGGTCCGCCTGGTTGAGCTGACGGGGCGCGATTTCGACTTCTCCGCGCTGAACGAGCTCGACGAGGGCGTGCGCGAGGAGATCCTCGAGGAACTGCCGCCGCAGACGGTCGCGGAAGGTGTGCGCGAGCTCGAATCCGACGACGCGGTCGAGCTGCTGGAAACGCTCGATCAGGCCGATCAGGAGGAGATCCTCGAGAAGCTGCCGCTCAAGGAGCGCGTCGTGCTCGAGCGCAGCCTGCTTTATCCGGAGAACTCCGCCGGCCGCCGGATGCAGACCGAGTTCATCGCAGTGCCGCAGGATTTCACCGTGGGGCAGGCGATCGACTACATGCGCGAGACGCCGGATCTGCCCGACCGGTTCTACGAGATCTACGTCGTCGACAAGGAGCAGCACTGGCAAGGCGCGGTCTCGCTCGACGTGCTGCTGCGCGCCCGCCGCCCGGTGGCGCTTGCCGAGCTGACCGACGAGGATCGCCGCCGCGTCTCCGTCCTGGAGGACCAGGAGGAGGTGGCGCGCATGTTCGGCAAGTACAATCTCGTCGCAGCCCCGGTGCTCGACACCCAGGACCGCCTCGTCGGCGTCATCACCGTCGACGACGTCGTCGACGTCATCGAGGAAGAGGCGGACGAGGACCTCAAGGCGCTCGGCGGCGTCAACAGCGACGAAGAGCTGTCCGACACCGTGTTCACCATTGCACGCGCGCGGTTCAACTGGCTGCTGGTCAATCTCGCCACCGCCTTTCTGGCGTCGTCCGTGCTCGGCCTGTTCGAGGGGCAGCTCGAGAAGATGGTGGCGCTCGCCGTGCTGGCGCCGATCGTCGCAAGCCAGGGCGGCAATGCCGCGACCCAGACCATGACGGTCGCGGTGCGGGCGCTGGCGACGCGCGAGCTCGGCTCCTCCAATGCCTGGCGCGTGGTGGTGCGCGAGGGCCTGGTCGGCCTCGTCAACGGTCTCGCCTTTGCCGTGATCACGGGCGTCGCTGCGGTGGCCTGGTTCAGGATCCCGGGCCTCGGCCTGGTCATCGGGCTCGCCATCATCGTGAACCTCTTCGCCGGCGCACTCGGAGGCATCCTGATCCCGATGGCGCTCGAACGTGTCAGGGCCGATCCGGCCGTGGCCTCCGGCACGTTCGTGACAACCGTCACTGACGTCGTCGGCTTCTTCTCCTTCCTCGGCATCGCGACGTTGTGGTTCGGGTTGAGGTAGGGCTACACGCACTCTCGTCTCCCCGGCGCGCTGCAACGCCCTTGGCGTTGCTGCGCAACCGGGACCCAGAAGCGGCACAGTATTGCAGCGACATGGGCCCCGGCTCTGCAGCGCACCGCTGAAGAAGCGCTGCGCTGCGTCCGGGGCACGAGACCGTATACGCAGCCATCATCTTTAATCCGAACTTAAGCGAGCTGCCGCATCATCGCCTTGCTTGGGGGAATGAGCATGCGTGTGCGGTTGAAGGCGGACGGACGGATCGTCGAGTTGCGGGATGGGCAGGAGTTTCCGGTCCAGCCGTTTCCAATCCAGCCCGTACCTAACGCAGCGCCGCCCGACACCAGCTCGCTCGCCGTGCGCGATTTGCGCCGCCGTGCCTGCCTGACCCAGATGGAGTTCGCGGCCAAGCTCGGCGTTCCCGTCGAGACCATCCGCAATTGGGAGCAGGGCAAGCGGGCCCCGCGGGGACCCGCCCGCGCGCTGCTCGCTGTGATCGCGCATGCGCCTGACACCGTATTCCAGGCGCTCGCCAAAGCCTGAGCTCGAGGCCTGACCTCAAGGCCTGACGTCAAGGCCTGGCACGAACCTCCCGTTAGCATTGCGCGCAAGATCCGACCCGGCGGCCGGTGTCGCCCGTTGGCAGTGTTGCCAGCCGGGTTCATAATGACGCCTGGATCATGATTTGGGGCGACCGCGACAGAGAGGATTCCTCATGCTGTTCGTCGAGACCAATGGCGCAAGGATACCGGCGATCGGGCTGGGGACCTGGGAGCTGAGCGGGCGCATGTGCACCCGTGTGGTCGAGCCGGCGCTGCGGCTCGGCTATCGCCACATCGATACCGCACAGGTCTACGAGAATGAGCGCGAGGTCGGCGACGGCTTGCGCGCCTCCGGCGTGCGCCGCGACGACATCTTCCTGACGACAAAGGTCTGGACCAATCATTTCGCGCCCCACGATCTCGAGCGCTCGGTCAAGGAGAGCCTGGCGCGCATGCGACTTCCCTCCGTCGATCTCCTGCTGCTGCACTGGCCCAATTCGCACGTGCCGCTGGAGGAGACGCTGGGCGCGCTGTCGCATGCCAAGCGCATGGGCCTGACCCGCCACATCGGCGTTTCCAATTTCACCGTGGCGCTGATCGAGCAGGCGGTGGCGTTGTCGCCGGAGCCGCTGGCCTGCAACCAGGTCGAATACCACCCTTATCTCGACCAGGCGAAGGTGAGGGCGGCCTGCGATCAGCACGGGCTCGCGCTGGTCGCCTACAGCCCGATCGCCAAGGGGCGGATCAAGACCGACCGGACGCTCGCCGAGATCGGGCGTCTGCATCACAAGACGCCGGCGCAGGTCTGCCTGCGCTGGCTGGTGCAACAGAATGTTGCTGCGATCCCGCGCACCTCGCGCGTCGAACGCCTGTCGGAAAACATCGAGATCTTCGATTTCGAGCTTTCGGACGACGAGATGGCCCAGATCGCCGCGCTGGCCAGTCCCAGGGGCCGCCTGACCGATTTCGCCTTCGCGCCAAAATGGGATTGAGAGGGGCCTGCCGTATGCTAGGACCAGCTTGGCAACCTGAAGTCAGGCGATGGAACTGCGGAAGATCATACGGACGGACATTGCAGCGTCGGCGATCGCCCATCTGACGCTGGTCGCGCTGATCATCGTGATCAGCGAAGTCCATCCGTTTCACGCCAGCCCGCCCGAATCGGTTTCCGTCAGCATCGTGACGCCGGAGCAGGTGAAGCAGGAGGAGGCCAAAGCCGAGGAGAAGACCGGGGAAAAACTCAAGGCGAAGCCGCCGGAGCCGACCCCTGACCTGAAACTGCCGAAGTTCGATTTGAACGATAAGGACAAGGCGGCGGCCGCGCCGAAGCCCGAGGCGAAGCAGCAGGCTGCGGCACAGTCCTCGAAGCAGCAGGCCTCGCCTGAACCGCCGCAGCAGAAACAGCCGCAGCCACAGCCTTCACAGACGCCGCAGCAGCGCGAGGCAAATGCGCAGCCGCAACCGCAGCCTCCACAGCCACAGCCTCAGCCATCGCAGTCGCCGCCGCCTCAGGCGACGCCGCAGCCCCCGGCGCCACAGCTACTGCCACAAGCGATGCAGCACCCGGAGGCCGCGCCGCCGCCGTCCTATCAGGCGCCGGAGCCCGACGTCACTGTCAAATACGGCGTCATGCTGGGCCTGCCGCCGGAATTGCCGACGGAGCTGCCGAAAGACGCCTCCAAAGACGATGGCGGCGATGCCAAGGATTCAATCGCGGCGAAGCTGCCGGTCGAAATCATCGCCGAGCTGCGTCGTCATTTGCGAAGCTGCGCCAAGCTGCCGGCTGGGGTCGCGCCGACCGACAACGTCAACATCAAACTGCGCACCGTGCTCGCGACCGACGGCACGCTGGCGCGCGAGCCGATCCTGATCGAAGCCCCGCCGTCCGCAAAGGGCGTCGCGCTCGTGAAGTCCGCCATGAGCGCGCTTCAGGCCTGCCAGCCCTACAAGATGTTGCCGGCCGACAAATACGGGGAATGGAAGGTGATGGACCTGCCGTTCAGCCCGCGGGATTTCGGCGGCTAAACTCTCGCTTGGGCTACGGCCTTGCTTTGTCGCTCTGCTGTCAATCCATCTTCGCAAATATATTCCACTTTGCCGAAATTCGGACACGGCGTATGTGTTGGCCATCCCGGCTCATCCTTGAGGGGCGATCTTGTGGTCGTCATGTTCGCGAGCCGGCTTGCGGTGGACGCGGCAGCGTTCGGGTGCGAGAGGCCAAGGGCAGGGCGGATTGCTCTCTGTGAGCCCAAAGCTTCGTGCCGACGAGCGGCGCTGCAAAGCTTCGTCACGGCGCCGCCTGTCAAACCGCCACAGACGAGACGCCGGCAGCGAATACAACCTCAGCCTGAGTCGGGCGGCGAAATTGAAGCGCAGCCGCCGCGCGTGCACGGCGATTGCCGCGTCGGCGGGAGCATCAAAATGCAAAGATAATCAATGCCACCAGCAAGACGTTGAACATGCCCAACGTGAGTACGGCGATATCGAAAACGCGGATCAAGCTGATCATGGTGTCCTCCGATACACGCCAACCGGGTGCTATGATGCCTCCGCTACGACCGGGTGTCTATGCAGTTTGTGCCTGCTCGGCGACCATCGCCACAATGTCGGCCAACCGCGTTGGGTCCAGAACGCCGTGTGTGGGAGCGCGGGCGCGCTTGGGAAAAGTGGTGAAAATTCCGCCTTCGTCAACTCGCGCGGCATTGTTGACCGATTGAGTTGCAACCATTTGTCTCAAACTTCACTCGCCCTGTGGAGACAGGCGAGACCGTTGAAACTATCGTAGTTACAGTCGGGCATCGTGCTACCGACCAAGGCAGCTCTACCTGGCTGCTGAAGCTACCCTATGCTTGTTCTCTGTCCAACTCTGCTCGCCGCAGTCGCACTTGAGCGACGGATAAGCCGAGATCGCCGCTAATCCTTACAAGTCAGCCGGAGCACACGCTGGGGACACCACCATCTCGACCCAACACCTTGTGCACCGCGCGCTAGTGCCCACGATCTCGCAAGCTGGGTCGGCCGACACAATGTCGCGGCAGCACTTCGGGCACGTATATCCCGCGATGTTTGGCGTGAAGTCATACTCCGGACCAACATAGGCGCAGATCATGTGGTGGAATACTGGAAACAACATCAGCGCGGAGGAGCCGCAAGCCGGGCAACCCGTTTGGTTCGCTTCGATCTGCATGCTGCACCTCGCTCCCTCTCACAGCTCGTCGAGCCCGAATAGTTTCACCAGCATGGAAGCGATGCGCGCGCTGAGTTGTGTGTAGTGCATGTGAACGTCGACGGCCGAGTTCAGCGCCGGGGGATGCGCGCCTGGGCTGAACCGAATTCGCGCGATTTGCGAGGCGGTACGCTCGCGCGCCGCCGATGAGCCCGCTCCGGGGTACACGTCTGACACCGGCAGAATTTCCACGATCTCGCCCAGAATTCGCCGGTTGCCGAACAGGACAAAGACTTCGTTGCCGACTTTCGGGTCGGACAGGCGTTCGTTGGGAACGTACCAGTCGACGAAGACATCGGTGGGGTCGAGAATTTCTGCGATCGGAGTGCCCGCCACCAGTGACTGGCCGGCACGCGCTGGATTGTTCGCGACGATGCCAGCTATGGGTGAAAAGACTCTTCCGTCGGCAAAGCTGCTTTCAACCTTTTCGAGGCAATCAGAAAGTTGCCGGCTGAATTCGTCGAGAGCGGCCAATTGAGTGCTGGCCTCGGCGGCTTCCGCCTCCTGCGAGACCACGGCTTTGTTCGCCAGGGCGCGCTCCCGCGACATGTCAATGCGGTAATTCAGGCTCGCGGCCGATGAGGTTGCGATAAGTTGGACAGCTTCCTCAGCAAGCTGCAGATGTGAGCGCGCCGCGTTGAGAGATTCGCGCGCAACCCGGGCTTTGACACGCAGTTCCGCTTTGCGGCCGGCGATGTCCGCGAGCGAGCGCATATAAGTAGCGACGATTTCATCGTGCTGCGGAGACCGCACCCTTCCGATTTCTTCGCCGGCCTTGACCGATCCACCTCTCACCACGGTGATGCTGTTGATCTGCACGATGTAGGGCAGTGAAACCAAATATCTTGGCGAGGACACGCTGCCCGGGCCGCCGAGATAGAGAATTGGCCTCCCGAAATACACGACAAAGAATGCGAGTATGCCGAATACGATTGTCGCATAGGCGGCGCGGACGGTCCGTCCGGCCGCGCGCCGACGGCTCTCGATAGGATCGGGAATATGCGGATCGAGTCGCGTCAGGGCCACCGTCATTTGGCCAACTCTTTTGTCCGATCTCCGAATAGTGCACAGCGAACGCGCGGTGGCACGAAATCATCGTTCCGCGACGAGGCAAAGATGATTTCCGAAGAGTAGGAAAAGAACCGCGCGCATTTCAGATAGACGCCCTGGTACAAGGGAAAGATCAGCGCCATCTTCCAGCCAAAGTTTCCGACGGATCGGTGGAATAGGGCGAACACGAGTGCCATATTGAAGACCGAGATCCAGAGGAGCAGCAGGTAGAGCGCCGAGAGAAACAACACGGCATCCGGGCCGAACAACAGCACAATGTAAGCCAAGTAGAACGGCAGGCTGAGCGTCGGAACGAGATCGAAGACGATGAAATCCAGCCGTTGGATCGTGTCCGGTAAACGCTCTAGCGGATGGCGAAAACTCAGCTCGCCATACATCATGAAACGGATGCGCAGAGCATCGCGATCCCAGCGTGCGCGCTGGCACAACAGACTGATGCCGCTTGCGGGGCCGGCTGTTTCCGCCCAGGCGTCGGACACGAACCGAATGACATAGCCGAGCCTGCGGAGCCGTAAGGTGTACTCCATATCTTCGCCAGGGCCGACGTCGAGCCCGCCCTGCTGCGTGAAGATATCCCGCCGATACATGGAACAGGCGCCGGACAGACACGCGATCGCATCCACCACGTCGAGGATCGACCGCCCCGCAGTGATCGACATCAGGTATTCGACGCTTTGAAGTCCTGTCCATATCGAATCGCGCTCATTGCTGATCGCGATGTTGCAACTTGCGCCGGCGACGAGCGCATCGCCGAACGCAGCCGCGAGGCGCTCAACCGCGTTCGGTTCGAAGACAGTGTCGGCATCTACGGTCAGAAGAAGATCGCCGCGGGCAAACCGTGCTGCAGCGTTGATGGCAGCGCTGCGGCCGCAGCGGGTCCCACGGCAGATGACCATATCAACCAGCCCCTGCGCTCTCGCCCGCTCCGCGACCGCGCGTGTTTGGTCGGTGGAGCCGTCGTCGACGACGATGATTTCGACAGGTCGCAGGGTTTGCCGGCGCAGCGAGCTGATCGAAGGAGCAAGCCCGGAGCCGCCGTTGAAGGTCGGGATAATCACGCTTACCGTCGCCTCGCAAACCGTCCCACTGGCGCTTCGCCGCTTCGAGCTGAACAGAGCAAGAGACACCAGCGATAAGGTGTAGCGGGGTATGTCGAATATCAGCAGCGAGAAGGCGAGCAGAAACAAACTCGTTCCGGCGAGCACTTCTACCATTTCGGACATGCCGGCCACCTCCGCTGCGAAAGGACCATTCCGAGCATCCGACCAAACAAGGCGCGCAAGGCAATTATCAGATGGGAAAATGAAGACCATCGCGTTGATGGTCGAGTGGTAAATTGCGTAAACATTTGCTTTGTGTGTCTGCGCTATTCACCTCCAGCATCGGCTTGGCCAATTGACGATGGAAGCGTGCTCTCGAGTTTTGATTTTGTTGGCCTGCTGGCATCAGCATTGCGGTTTCATGCTGTTGCCGGGTCGATAAATCCGACAAGGTGACCGGTCCGGCCAACCTTTCAGGCGCAAGACGGCCTCAGTCTGGAGGGCTGAGGCCGGGGGCCGTTGATGTACCGTTGGGGTCGGTACTCTTCTATTTTAATCATGGCGAGACCACTTTGCGGTATTGTCCTGAAGGACAAGCAATCAGCACGTTGTTCCTCTCACACATCTGCGGACCGCCCGACGGGTATGACGGACCGTCGTCCGTGCTACGCACACGCCGTTGATACGTGTCCTACCGACGCCGCAGGCAGCAGCAACTTCCGTAACGAGGCTTTCGGGCTGTGCAATCGGGGCAGGTGTCATCGCCTGAGCCGATACTGCGAAGCAGAAGGCGAATGTGGCAATTCCGAGCGACTTGATCATATCGAGCTCCCTGGAAGCGCCCAACCGCCCGGCCGGCGCGGCGGAGCGATGACGCGACTCTCTCAAGTTGATGCCCGCGTCTGTAAGAGAATTGAGATAGATCAAAGCGACTTTAGGGAGTTCCATGCGGCAATCGCTGCACATAGCAGATCGAGACGCCGGCTTAGGACTATGACCGCAGACTTCCCTGTGCCTCTTGGGACAAGAGGGTGAAGTGGCCAGACTCGGGCAAAATGCGCCGCGAAGGTGCGAAGCTATAGTCGCAATTCAAGATGCGAGCTGGAAAAGTGGCGCTGCCGCCTCATGCTCCGTCATTGCGAGCGCAGCGAAGCAATCCAGTCTGCCGCCGCGGGGGGATTCTGGATTGCTTCGCTGCGCTCGCAATGACGATGTGGAGAGAGGGTGCGCCACATTCGCTCTTGTGGACGCACCGCTACTCAGCGGTGCACTGCAGAGCCGCAACACGAGCGCGTCAGGGACCGCGCCGCGTCTCCTCGCCATTCACCACCTCCGGCGCCATCGCTTCCCACGCGCTCGAGGCGAACTGCCGCCGCCAAGTCACGATCACCACGGTTGCCGTGGTCACGAACAACACCCAGGGGCTGACGAACCAGCCGAGATAGCCGAGTGCGAAGAAGAAGGCGCGCTGGCCGCGGTTGAAATGGCGGCCGGCGGATTCGAACAGGCGCGAGGTGCGGATCACATGAGCTTCGGCCTCCGGCGTGTCACGCTGCGCGGCTGCCGGCATGCCGCCGAACAGGATCGCGACATAGTTGAACAGGCGGTACGACCAGGCGAATTTGAAGAAGGCATAGACGCAGATCAGGACGAGGCCGACGCATTTCAGCTCCCACATCGCCGGCGAGGTACTGAGATCGATCGGCAGCTTGCTCAAGATCGTGATCGCGTCGTTGGTCGCGTGCAGCAGCGCCAGCGCGCCGCCGAGCGCGATCAGGCTGGTGGAGGCGAAGAAGGCGGTGCCGTTCTGCAACGAGGCCATGATCTGCATGTCGACCATGCGCGCGTCGCGGTCGAGTAGCCGGCGCACCCACACCTCGCGGTAGCGGTTCATGCGCGCCGACAGGCTGTCGCGGCCATAGGCCGATTGCTCCAGCGTCAGGGCGTAGACCAGCCATTCGATGATGAAGAAGCCGACGGCTGTGATGTCGACCCAATGCCTGCTCATGTCAGTCTCCCGGAGAGGATCGCAACGCTTGCCACGCATGGCGAGGTGCAGCAACGATTGATTGGCGGCAGGCGATGGCGTTAAAAGCGGCTCGCTTCAAGGCGTATCGAGAAGGACTGATGACATGGCTGCGCTGAAACTCGCAATCGGCAACAAGAATTACTCGTCATGGTCGATGCGGCCCTGGCTCGCGCTCCGCGCCAACGACATTCCGTTCGTGGAGACCCTCATCCCGCTCTACACCGACAATCCCGCGGACAAGGAGCAGATCATCTCGTTCAGCCGCGCCGGCAAGGTGCCGGTGCTGGTCGATGGCGACATCACGGTGTGGGATTCGCTCAGCATCATCGAATACATCGCCGAGCGCTATCCGGAAGTGAAGCTGTGGCCGGACGAGGCCGCCGCGCGCGCCCATGCCCGTTCGGTGTGCGCCGAAATGCATTCCGGCTTCATGGCCCTTCGCAACGAATGCGGCATGAACCTGCACCGTCCGGTGCGCCCCGTGACGCTGTCGGCGGACGCCGAGGCCAATATCGCGCGCGTGCAGGAGATCTGGCGCGAATGTCGGGCCCGGTATGGCGCCAATGGACCGTTCCTGTTCGGGCGCTTCGGCGCAGCGGATGCGATGTATGCCCCGGTCGTGCACCGCTTTCGCACCTACGCGATTGAGGTCACGCCGGAGACCAAGGCCTACATGGACACGATGCTGGCGCTTCCGGCGTTCCAGGAATGGACCCGGGACGCGCTCGCCGAAACGCTTGTCATCGAAAAGTTCGAGAACGTGTAATCTGCGGTGATCGGCCTCGCTCGACGTCGAGCAAGCCGGCGGCGCTCCATGCCAGGATGGTCGGCAGGGAGAGGGACCTCACGGCCCAGGAACCGCCCAAGATGGTGGATCACGCCAGCCCCGACGGCCGTTTGCCCCATACCCCCGGAAGAACCGGTTCCAGCGGTATCGTCGGCTGACGGCATCACTCTGAAATAACTGCAAAATTCGCACGTTTGCCATGTCGCATACTGCTGGCCAAAAACGCTCGTCGCATGCTATACAGCGGCCGGGTTTCCGGCCGGCCGACGCAGTGGGACCATGGGCGTGGCAGGCGTTGTTTGAGTGATGGAGAGGGTGTTGAAGCACAAATTCCCTATTGGCGCGCGCGTATTGTTCACCGCCAGCAATGTCGCACGCCCCGCTGCCAGCGGTTCGTATGAGGTCATCCGCCTCCTGCCGACCGATGGTGACGACTGTCAGTACCGGATCAAGAGCTCGACCGAAGCCTTCGAACGTGTCGCCAAGGAAAGCCAGCTCGCGCTGTCCTGAAGGCCGACGCTATCCGCGCATTGGCGCGTCCCCGGGAATTTGTATTCTGCCGCCGTCAAAAGGCCCGCTTCACCTTCAAAAGGTGGGCCGGGGGCAGTTGCCGACTCTCGGTACTCGCTTTGACCATTCGCTCTCTGCTCGCGTGAGGGGACGTCGCGCATGAACTGGGCATGGGCCTCGTCGCTCGACCAAATTTGGCGCTCGCCGGCCTTTCCAATGTGGATGATGCTGGTGGCTGCCGGCTTCTTCGGGCTGATCCTCCTGGTCACGCTGCTGCGCGCCGAACGATCGGTCGCCAACGGCGCGCTGACCGTCCTTGCGCTGCTCGCCATTGCCATCGCGCTGGCTGCTGTTGTGCGCGTCGATGGACCGGCGGGGCAGACCACGCCGACCGAGGCGCGCGCACAGGCGGCGATGACCGCGAGCCTGCCGGCGTTGTCCTGTCTCGACGATCTCGCCGGCGATGCCGTGGCCATGGGCTGCGAGAAGGCGCTGTTCGGCGCGCCGGACGTGGCCGCTGCGGCCGTCTCCACGACCGCGGCCAGGATCGACCGTCTGACGGCGCTCGGCGATGCCGCGACCGCCGAGAAGAGCCTGACGCCCGACATCAAGGTGCTGCGCAAATCGCTGGAGCGTGATCGCTATGGCTTGGTCGCGCAGGTACTGGTCGTGCGCGACGGCTGCACGCAGTTCGACTGTGCGGCCTTCCGCTCGCTGACCGACCAGCAGCAGGTCGCCGCCAACATGGATTCCCATCTCTACGACACGCTGGTCGCGCGCTACGCCCCGACCTGGAATGCGCCTGCAGCAGCGCAATCGTTGCCGGCCACTGCCGCACTTGCGGGACTGCCGCCGTCGATGCCGACGGGCAAGCCGACCAATGCCGACTTCCCGAGTGCCTCGTCGACGCCGCCGGTCAGCATCATGAATCCCGAGCCGCCGACGCGTCAGGCGGCGCCCACCGCAAACGCGGCGGCTCCGCGCGCCCCCGCAGCGGCCTCGGCGCAGGCCGCAGCTCCCGCCGCGAAGAAGCCGCCTGCGCCGAAGGCTGCGCGGGCGCCGGCGGCAGCACCGGTTCCGCTCACGCCGCCGGCCGCGGCTGCCCCGGCTGCGGATAACGAGTAGATCGGCATTCCAAATGCGTGGCTGTCCGGCTAATGCTGGGGCATGCCACTACATCTGATCAAGCTCGCCGTCGGCTGCGAATCCGTCAAGGAATTGAAGGAGTGGACCGCCGAACGGATCCAGACCGCCAAGAAGAAGGGTCTGCCGCAACATCACATCCACATCACCCGCATGGTGCCCAAGCGCGACGCCGAGATCCTGTCGGGCGGGTCGCTCTATTGGGTGATCAAGGGCGAGGTCGCCGCGCGCGAAAAGATCATCGGCATCGAGCCGTTCCGCGACAAGGACGGCATCGGGCGCTGCCGGATCGTGATGCAGCCGAAGGTGATTCCGGTGTCGCCGCGGCCGATGCGCCCGTTCCAGGGCTGGCGCTATCTCGCCGACGATTCGGTGCCGCCCGATCTCGGCAAGTCCGCCGCCGGCTCGATCGCGGCGATGCCGGAGCCGATGCGGCGCGAACTGCGCGATCTCGGGCTGCTCTAAACCGCGATATTGTCGATCAACCGGGTGGTGCCGAGCTTGGCCGCGACCAGGATGCGCAGCGGTCCGTCGTTGCGCGAGCTGACCTGTGCCAAGGTCGCTGCATGGCGCACTTCGAAATAGTCGAGCTCAAAGCCGGCCGCCGTGATCATCGCGGCACCGCGCGCCATTGCGGGCGCGACCGCTTCGCCGGCGCGAATGCGCCCGGCGCTCTCCTTCATGGCGCGGTATAGCGTGGTCGCGGTCTGCCGCTCCTGTGGCGACAAATAGACGTTGCGCGAGGACATCGCGAGCCCGTCGCGCTCGCGCACGGTGCGGGAGCCGATCACCTTGACGCCGAGCTCGAGGTCGCGGGCCATCTGCGCCACCACCCGCAACTGCTGAAAATCCTTCTCGCCGAAGATCGCGACATCCGGCCGGCACTGGGTGAACAGCTTGCCGACGACGGTGGCGACGCCGCCGAAGAAATGCGGGCGGAAGCGGTCCTCGAGGCCAGCCAGCGCCGGTCCCTCCGGCATGATGCGGGTGGCAAAGCCCTCCGGGTACATGGCCTCGGCGCCGGGATGCCAGACGATATCGACGTCCTCGGCGGCGAGCTTGGCGAGATCGGCCTTCCAGGTTCGCGGATAGGCGCCAAAATCCTCGGTCGGAGCGAACTGGGTCGGGTTGACGAAGATCGACACCACGACGCGGCTCGCGCGCCGCTTGGCCAGGCGCACCAGCGACACATGGCCGTCATGGAGCGCTCCCATGGTCGGGACCAGCGCGATCGTCGCCTTTCGCTTGCGAAGATTGTCGACGGCGCGTCGCAAGGTGGGGACCGTGCGGGCGATCAAGGGGCTGCGTGACATCAGAACTCGACGGGATTGGGAATCGACGGGCGCGTTCCGGCGCCCGGCAGGCTAACCTTAACAAGCGGCGACCATGGACGCCATGCATCCGGATGCGGCACAGCATCCCGCGCAAAGCCGCGCAAGCGTCGCGGCATTGTGGGCTGGATCACAGACGCGAAGCGGCGCCGCGATTCATGATGAAGGTCAGCGCGCCGCGATTTGTCTTGCCTGTCACGCATTTCACTTGACCGCAGACGCGGCCAACTCGAAGATATTCGTTAGGGGTGTTGAGGATCGCGATGCTTGTGCAAGCTAGCCAAGGCCAGTCCGGCTCGGCGCATGTGGTCGTGCTCGGCAACGAGAAAGGCGGCTCCGGCAAGTCGACCACCGCCCTGCACATCGCAGTCGCGCTTCTCAAAGCCGGCCAGCGCGTCGCCACCATCGACCTCGACTGCCGTCAGCAGAGCTTTACTCACTACATCAACAACCGTTCCGCCTGGGCGCGCCGAACCAAGCTCGACCTCGAACTGCCGTTGCATCGCTGCATCAAGCTTGGCGAAACGATGCAGGTTGCCGAGAACGAGAATTCGGAGTTCCTTCAGTTCATGGAGGCGGTCTCGGCGGTCGAGAGCAGCTTCGACTTCATCGTCATCGATACGCCCGGCACCGACAGCTACCTGATGCGGCTTGCGCACTCGATGGCCGACACGCTGGTGACCCCGATCAATGACAGCTTCCTCGATTTCGATGTGCTCGGCACTGTCGATCCCGCCAATTACGCGGTGACAGGCGAGAGCCACTACGCCGAGATGGTGCGGGATGTCAGGCGCAAGCGCCGCCAGCTCGACGGTGCGACCACCGACTGGATCGTGGTGCGCAACCGCCTGTCGATGCTCGGCTCCCGCAACAAGCAGCTCGTTGCCGATGGGTTGAAGGATTTGTCGCTGCGGCTCGGCTTCCGCTACGTCGACGGCTTCGCCGAACGGGTCGTCTATCGCGAGTTCTTCCCGCGCGGTCTGACCGCGCTGGACGAGATCGACGAGGCCACGCTCGGCATGCGGCCAAATCTCGGCCATCTCACCGCACGGGAGGAGGTGACGAGCCTGCTCCGCCAGCTCAAGCTTCCGCTCGACGAGCGCGGACGTCGCCGCGCGGCCAATCGCGCCGAGTGGTTCAACCAGGTCGACAAGCCGCTCGAGGTCCACGACATCCTCGGCGCTTGAGGCGGCGGTACATCGCTACTTCCAGTCGATCAAGAGGCCGGTCTCCCCCGGGGAACCGAGCCCGCGCTCAACCGTTTTCACCCCGTGTTTACTGCAAAACGGAACCCGATCGAGACAGGTTGCGTCGGATGGTGACGTGCACCCTGACGTAGCCGTGTGAGAGCGAGATGCCCAAGAAACGTGTGCGCCGCACAATGAAAGGGCTGCCGGTTCACAATATTTGGCCTTCCTGTCACGCGGCTGTGACATATATTAGGGAATAGGCGACCAGGGGCCGAAGAGCTCCGGAAGAACACGATTTTCAACAGGGATTCAGGCCGCAAGAGCCTGAGGCTGAGGACGAAAATGAAGCGTGGAATTGCCGTTCTGGTTTCGGTCAGTGCCCTCTGTGGCGTCGCCTATTTCACGGCGAGCAAGTGGGCAATCAGGCACGAGACCATCACCTTCTACGATGCCTCGCGCGACAACCGTGCGGTGCCCGTCGATATCGCGATCCGTCGTGACAAGGAAATGCAGGCCAATGCCGGCATGATCACGATGCCGGTCGCCGTGATCAACCACGGCAACACCGTCAAGAACACCGAGTACGGCTTCCTCGCCAACATTTTCGCCGCGCGCGGCTACCTCGTCGTCAGCCCGCAGCATGATTTGCCGACCGATCCACCGATGGTGACCAAGCCGGGCGAGATCTATGTCGGCCGGCTGCCGCAGATCCTGCGCGGCGTCGCCAACATCCATCTCGCCATGCAGGAGATGAAGAAGGTTCAGCCCAACGCCGACTACGAAAAGGTGACGATGGTCGGCCACTCCATGGGCGGCGACATCACGATGTATTTCGCCAAGCAGTATCCGGATGAGGTCAAGAAGGTCGTCACACTCGACAATCTTCGCGTGCCCTTCGTCACCGCCGGGAAGTTCAAGATCCTGTCGTTCCGCTCCACCGATCCGCAGTTCAAGGCCGATGCGGGTGTGATCCCGACCGACGAAGAATGCGAGAAGGCCGGCATCCAGGTCGTGAAGACCGAATTCCAGCACAACGACATGCGCGACACCGGTCCGGATGCTGCCAAGAACTCGATCCAGGGCATGCTCGACAAGTTCCTGAGCGCGACCGACAGTGAAGTGGCGCCGGTCGACACGCAATCGTCCCCACCCAAGATTCTCGAGCCCGGGCCGGTCGCTTTGATGGCGCCCGCCAAGAGCTGACGCCTTCCTCGTCGTCGATACCAATTTCAAAGCCTCCGCCGGCTGCCGCCTGCGGGGGCTTTGCGCATTGACCGGGCTGCATGTGCTGACCACATTAGCCGCTCACGCAAGGGTCAAGGAAATGTCCGGCGAACCCATCAAACCGCGCGGCCGCGATGCCGTCTCGGCGCAACCAGGCGACGCTGTGCCGCAGGCGGGGACCTCGACCTCGGAGGACATCGCCGCCTTCGTCGCCAACGCGCGCGCGCTGTCACCGCATGCGCCCGGTGCAAAAGGGCGGCTGATCTTCGCGCTGGATGCGACGATGAGCCGGCAGCCGACCTGGGACATGGCTTGCGCGCTTCAGGCCGACATGTTCCGTGAGACCGCCGCGCTCGGCAGTCTCGACATCCGGCTCGTCTACTATCGCGGCTTCGACGAGTGCCGCGCCACGGGATGGATCTCCGACAGCGCCAGGCTGGCGGCGCTGATGAGCAAGATCGATTGCCGTGGCGGCGACACCCAGATCGGCAAGGTGCTGAGCGAGGCGCGGCGCGAGGCCGTCGCATCCGGCGTGCGCGCCGTCGTCTTCGTCGGCGACGCCATGGAGGAGAACGTCGACCAGCTCTGCGCCAAGGCAGGCGAGCTCGGCATGCTCAAAGTGCCTGTGTTCGTCTTTCAGGAAGGCCATGACGCGGTGGCCGAGAAGGCCTTTCGCGAGATCGCGCGCCTGACCGGCGGCGCTTGGTGCCGGTTCGATCCGGGCGCGGCGGCGCAGTTGCGCGAGCTGTTGCGCGCAGCCGCCGCCTACGCGGCCGGCGGACGCGAGGCGCTGTTGCAATTGGCGAAGACCGCCAGTGGCGCGGCCAGGCTGATCGGCCAGATGAAGTAGCGCTGGCGCAAGGACACGATGCTTTTTGGCGGTAGGCCGACTATATTCCGGCCATGACCCTGATCGCCGGCGCTATCGCCATTATCACCCTTTATTTGCTGCTCCAGATGTTCCGTTCGGCCAATCCGGCCGTGCTGGCACGCGCGATCAGGTTCGGTGGCGGCGTGGTGGCGCTGGCTGTCGCAGCGTTCACGGGCTTGAAGGGCGAACTGGTGGTGGCGATCCCGCTCGGGATATTCGGCGCCGGGCTCTTGGGCTGGACACCGATGGCAAACGCCGGCTTCGGCAATATCGGCGGGCTGTTCGGCGGGGGCGCGACGCGCCCGGCCGGTCAGGCCTCGCGCGTGCGCTCGCAATTCCTGGATATGCGGCTCGATCACGATTCCGGCCAGCTCGGAGGCCAGATCGTCGCCGGGCCTCACGCCGGGCGCGATCTCGATGAGTTTGATCTCGCGGCCCTGCTGGCAATGGTCCCGGCGTTCGACGCCGAGAGCGTGGCCCTACTTGAAAGCTATCTGGACCGCCGGTTTCCCGCTTGGCGTCAGAACGCGCAGGGCGACGCGGCAGGGGGGCAGCGCCGCACGGTGGCGAGCGGTAAAATGACGACGGAGGAGGCCTATCAGATCCTTGGCCTGCAGCCGGGGGCGGGGCGTGACGACATCAGCCGGGCTCACAAGTCCCTGATGAAGAAACTGCATCCCGACCAGGGGGGCTCGACGTATCTCGCTGCCCGTGTAAACGAGGCCAAGGATACTCTGCTTCGCACGCATAACGGCTAACTCCGGCACCACGCTACAAACGCTCGTCCCGCGTGAGCTCTGCTTGCTCTGTTTGCCGTCGCCCCGATGCCCGCCATTGTCGGCGTGGTCGATCCCTTGCGTAAAGTTTTAACCGTAAATCCTTGACGAGAGGTTGTCGTGGAACAGCCTCGTCGGTCACCGCATCCCGAAAATGAAAATGCCCGCGCAAGGCGCGGGCATTTTCATTGGAGCGGTGCGAAAGTTCAGTTGCGGACGGTCATGCAGGAGATCTCGGCGCGCTTCAGGGTGCGGCAGACGGCTTCGGCCTGGTCCCGGTCGAGCCCGGCGAAGCGGGCGCGGTAGAGCTTGCGATTATCTTTCGCGACGACCGGCTCGGTGAACGGATCGGCCTTGCTGAGCAGGCCGCGAGCCGAGCTGCGCGCCGCGTCGATGCGCTGCTGGGCTTCGTTCTCGCTCTCGAGCGCGCCGACCTGAACGATCCAGCCGCTGTGGGTAGCAACCGGCTTCGTGGTGGCGCTCATCTGGATCGGCTGCAGCGCCGGGTCGGCTGATGCGAGCTTCGCAGCAGCCGGGGCGGGTGCGGCGGCGGTGGCGGCCGGCAAGACGCCGAGGGTGCCGTTGCCGGTGCCGAAGCCCGCCGGCTGCCGCGGCAGCTCGGCACGGGTGATCTCGGCCCTCGGAGCTTCCGGTTGGCTGGCCTCGGGCTTGTTGATGAGGTCTGCGCGGGCGACGACGGCACCGGAGGTTTCGGCGACTTCGGAGCGGGATGCGATCGTGCTCGTGACCTGCGGTGCGATCTGAGCCGGGGCGGCGGAGGCGACCTTCACCGCGCCGGCCTTGACCTGGACGGTCTTGACCCGGACCGGCTTCATCGGTTCGGACGAACCGGGGATGATCGAGAGCGGCTGGCTCGAGATCACGCCATTGGTGAGCGGCGCAGGCTCGATCTTGGATTCTATCGGCCGAACTTCAGGCCTATTGGCTTCAGATCTGGGCTGAGCCGACGGCACCGCGGCAGCCGCAGCCGCAAGCGTCGAAAGGCGCGCGGCGAGACGCGACGGGGCTGCTTCGGGAGGAGGGGCAGCCGACGCCTGGACCTGCGGAGCGGAACGGGCCGGGGTGTCCGATGTATCGGCGACTTCGGCAGCGGCGTCGGAGCCGTTGCGTTCGGTGACCGCGGCGACGGTGTGGGCGGTCGCGGCCTTATCGAGGTTCTCCGCGAGCAGGTTACGCATGATGGCGTCGCGCGAGCCGCCGCTACGGCCGCCCAGCACCACGCCGATCAGGTGGCGGTTGCCGCGGCGCATCGAGGTCACGAGATTGAAGCCGGAGGCGCGAGTATAGCCGGTCTTGATGCCGTCCACGCCCTCGACATTCCCGAGCAGATGATTGTGGTTCCGGATCGACTGTCCGCGCCAGTTGAACGTCGAGGTCGCGAAATAGCGATAGTAGCGCGGGAAGCGCTCCTGGATGGCGCGGCCGAGCGTGGCCTGGTCGCGCGCGGTCGTGACCTGCTCGTCGTTGGGAAGACCGTTGGCGTTCCGGTAAACCGTCCTGGACATGCCGAGCGAACGCGCCTTGCGCGTCATCATCTGGGCGAAGTCGTCCTCGTCGCCGCCAATTGCTTCCGCGATCACAACGGCTGCGTCGTTGGCGGAGCGGGTGACGAGACCTTTGATCGCGTCCTCGACGCGAATGGTCTGGCCGGCACGCAGGTTCAGCTTGGTGGGATCCTGATCGGCGGCGTGCTGCGACACCGGCATCTCGGTGTCGAGCTTCATCTTCCCGGACTCGAGGCGCTCGAACAGCAGATAGAGCGTCATGATCTTGGTCAGCGAGGCCGGATGGCGGATCCCGTCGGGACTCGTGGCCTGAAGCACGGAGCCGGAGTTGCCGTCGACGATGATCGACGCGAATTTCGGGCTGGAACTCTCGGACACATCGCGCTGCACGCGGTGTTGCGCGTAGTGACGCCGGTGGCGCCGCGCCTCGGCAGCATCGGTGGTGAAGATGACTGCACTCGTGACCGCAAGAAGCCCAAAAACGCCAACCCGCGCCAAGCGCGAGGAAGACAAGTTTTTACGAAGCATGAAACCCCGTCCCCGTTTGTGACTTGATCACCGGCTCGTGAGGCGAAATTGTGCCCAAGGGACCCGGGATCATTACCTGCTCAGGCTGTCCTCCGCAGATGTTCGCCGCGGGGGACGTTGGACCTGAGCCGCTGTTCTGGCTAAGGTGATGTTCTCCAACGGCTTTTGGCCGCTTGTGGAAGTTGAACACGTCCAGGGAATCAAGGTAGGGGGCCGCGGTTTCCAAAAGCTTAAGGAACCATTGCGGGAAACCCCGGGAATCTTGGCAAATTTTGTGCGACGCACAAAATTCTTGACTTTTTTGTGCGTTGCACTAATCGTGAGCAGAGTCAGGGAGCCGGGGCTTCCGACAGGCTAGGGAAAAGGATTCCGAATGTTCAAGGTTGAAGACTTTCAGGGCTACGGGAAAGAGCACTTCGAGCAGTACGTCGCCTCCGCGACGTCGATGCAGCACGGCCTTCAGGCGATCGCCAGCGCTTATGGCGACTACACCAAGAAGTCGTTCGAAGACACCAAGTCCTTCGTCGAGAAGCTTTCCGGCGTGAAGTCGCTGGACAAGGCCGTCGAAGCGCAGACCGAATTCGCCCGTTCCGCCTACGAGTCCTTCGTCGCGGAATCGCAGAAGATCGCCGGCCTTTACAGCGACCTCGCCAAGCAGGCGTTCAAGCCGGTCGAGACCATCGTGTCGAAGTTCACCCCGGCCGCCAGCTAACGTTTCCTGACGTCCTGGAATCAAAGGCCCGGCTGCAGTAGCCGGGCTTTTTTTGTTTGTCTCGAAGTGTAGGTCTCAGCGCGCCATCGCAGCTTCCACAGCGTGCCGGTTTCCTTGAACATCGAGACGTCTGATCTGCCTTCGTCATCAGATAGAACTTGTCGGTGCGGCTCGCGCAATACTGCAGCACGCGGGAGGTCGGGTCGCTCCGGTGTTCACCTGCACCGTATGGATCCTGATGTTCGCCGCCTTGGCGTTATCGCACAGCTTCTTCTGCCGCGCGTCGATCTGCGAGGCGTGACGATCCCCGGAAATCTGTGCCTTTGCCCGTTTTCGCGTCACGCCATTGAGGGTAAATTGGTCCGTAGATAACCGGAGATAGCCCGCGCGAAACCGCCGCAGCCGCGTTGCTGGCCGGGTTCCTGGTGAACATCTTCTAAACCGGCGGGGCGGAAGCTTTTGTCAAATCAGTCCGGATTGATTAACCTTGGTGAGGATCGCCCGGACCGGGAATCGGGACCGCCATGGCCGCATCGGCCGAACTGCCGCACGCTTGCGGCGAGCCGGGGGCAGGCCCATATTCGGTGAGGCCGATCCGGTTTGGACCGGACCGGCTGGAAGCGGCGATCCAAAAAGGCGGTGCGCCTGTGCGAAGCTCCGAAGGCCGGGGCTGCGCGGCGAACCGTCATACGCTTCCGTGGGGAATTTGAACGCCTGAGCCATGCCGCAACTGTCTTCCAGACCAGATCCCTCCGCGGCCGCCGCCGCCCACGCTGCCCTGATGAGCAACGACGAGAACCGTTCCGGCGGTCCTTCCGCGCCAAACACGTCCGTCATCACCAAGGTCAAGCCGAAGACCAAACGGCCGAACCTGTACCGTGTGCTGATCCTGAACGACGATTACACGCCGATGGAATTCGTCGTTCATGTGCTGGAGAAATTCTTCCAGAAGGACGCCGAGGCCGCAACCAAGATCATGCTGCACGTTCATCATCACGGGATCGGGGAGTGCGGCGTGTTCACCTACGAGATCGCCGAGACCAAGGTGACGCAGGTGATGGATTTCGCGCGCAAGCACCAGCATCCGCTGCAATGCGTGATGGAAAAGAAGTAAGACACGTTACGGCGCATTCGAAGCCGGTTCTTGTGCATGTCGCAGTGTGATTGCCGCGTGATGTCTGCGCGCGATGTTCGTTGCAGAGGGCAAAACTACGGAATTTCGGACCGGTGCTGATCGTGCCCAAACCGGAACGGGTTTTGCATCAAAAAATACCGTAGCTGTGCAGCCGCCTGAGTCGCGGAACCGGTCTTTCGCCGCGATCTTGTATAACTATATGTGACAAAGGTTGTTGTTGCCTGACCGGGCGATGGCGATCATGATGGTGGGGGCCATAGAGGACGCGAATGCCGACTTTTTCCCAAAGCCTTGAACAATCCCTGCATCGTGCACTGGCGATCGCAAACGAGCGTCATCACCAATACGCGACGCTCGAGCATCTTTTGCTCTCCCTGATCGACGACTCCGATGCAGCCGCCGTCATGCGCGCCTGTAGCGTCGACCTCGACAAGCTCCGTACGAGCCTCGTCAATTATCTTGAGACCGAATTCGAGAACCTGGTGACGGACGGCGCCGATGACGCCAAGCCGACCGCAGGCTTCCAGCGCGTGATCCAGCGCGCGGTGATCCACGTGCAGTCGTCCGGTCGCGAAGAGGTGACCGGCGCCAACGTGCTGATCGCGATCTTTGCCGAGCGCGAGAGTCATGCCGCGTATTTCCTGCAGGAGCAGGACATGACGCGCTACGACGCCGTCAATTATATCAGCCACGGCATTGCCAAGCGGCCGGGCGTCTCCGAGGCGCGGCCGGTGCGCGGTGTCGACGAGGAGACCGAGACCAAGGGCAGCGAGGACGCCAAGAAGAAGGGCGAGGCGCTCGAGACCTATTGCGTCAACCTCAACAAGAAGGCGCGCGACGGCAAGATCGATCCGGTGATCGGACGCAATTCCGAGATCAACCGCGCGATCCAGGTGCTGTGTCGCCGGCAGAAGAACAATCCGCTGTTCGTGGGCGAGGCCGGCGTCGGCAAGACCGCGATCGCGGAGGGCCTGGCCAAGCGCATCGTCGACAGCGAGGTGCCGGAGGTGCTGGCGGCTGCGACCGTGTTCTCGCTCGACATGGGCACGCTGCTCGCCGGTACGCGCTATCGCGGCGACTTCGAGGAACGCCTGAAGCAGGTGCTGAAAGAGCTCGAGGCGCATCCCAACGCCATCCTGTTCATCGACGAGATCCACACCGTGATCGGTGCGGGCGCGACCTCGGGCGGTGCGATGGATGCCTCGAATCTGCTCAAGCCCGCGCTGGCTTCCGGCACCATCCGCTGCATGGGCTCGACCACCTACAAGGAATACCGCCAGCACTTCGAGAAGGACCGCGCGCTGGTGCGGCGCTTCCAGAAGATCGACGTCAACGAGCCGACGGTCGAGGACGCGATCGCGATCCTCAAGGGCCTCAAGCCGTACTTCGAAGACTACCATCGGCTGAAATACACCAATGAGGCGATCGAGGCTGCGGTGCAGCTCTCTTCGCGCTACATCCACGACCGCAAGCTGCCGGACAAGGCGATCGACGTGATCGACGAATCCGGCGCGGCGCAGATGCTGGTCGCCGAGAACAAGCGCAAGAAGACCATCGGCATCAAGGAGATCGAGACCACGATCGCCTCGATGGCGCGGATCCCGCCGAAGAGCGTGTCGAAGGACGATGCCGAGGTGCTCAAGCATCTTGAGCAGACCCTGAAGCGCACGGTGTTCGGTCAGGACAAGGCGATCGAGTCGCTCGCCGCTTCGATCAAGCTGGCGCGTGCCGGCCTGCGCGAGCCGGAGAAGCCGATCGGCTGCTATCTGTTCTCGGGTCCGACCGGCGTCGGCAAGACCGAGGTCGCGAAACAGCTCGCGGCGTCGCTCGGCGTCGAGCTGTTGCGCTTCGACATGTCCGAATACATGGAGCGGCACACCGTGTCGCGCCTGATCGGCGCGCCTCCCGGCTATGTCGGTTTCGATCAGGGCGGCCTGCTCACCGACGGTGTCGACCAGCATCCGCATTGCGTGGTGCTGCTCGACGAGATCGAGAAGGCGCATCCCGATCTCTACAACGTGCTGCTCCAGATCATGGATCACGGCCGGCTCACCGACCACAACGGCAAGCAGGTCAACTTCCGCAACGTGATCCTGATCATGACCACGAACGCGGGCGCGTCCGATCTCGCCAAGCAGGCGTTCGGCTTCACGCGCTCGAAGCGGGAAGGCGACGACCACGAGGCGATCAACCGGCAGTTCGCGCCGGAATTCCGCAACCGTCTCGATGCCGTCGTGTCGTTCGGCCATCTCAGCGTTGAGGTGATCGGTACGGTGGTCGAGAAGTTCGTGCTTCAGCTCGAAGCGCAACTCGGCGATCGCGATGTCACCATCGAGCTGTCCGATCCCGCCAAGACCTGGCTGGTGAAGCATGGTTACGACGAGCAGATGGGCGCACGTCCCATGGCTCGCGTGATCCAGGAGCACATCAAGAAGCCGCTGGCCGACGAGGTGCTGTTCGGCAAGCTCAAGGGTGGCGGCCATGTCCGCGTCGTTCTGGTCAAGGACGAGGCCGACGAGACCAAGGACAAGATCGGCTTCGAGTTCGTCGAGGGTCCGGTCACGCCGAAGCAGGAGAAGCTCCCGGGTGCCCGCAAGCGCCCGCCGGGCAAGTCCAAGCCCGGTGGCCCCGGCGGCTCGAAGGGGCCGACCAAGAGCCCGCTGGTCAAGGCTTGATCTGCGCGCGATGAATTGAAAAGGCCGGCTGAGAAGCCGGCCTTTCTCGTTGGCAGCCAAATATAAGCAAGAAGATCCGGTATGACCAACACGCCTTCTGCAAACTCGTCGTCAGCTTCCTCGATCCCCGCCGACGATCCCGGCCGCGCCCTGACGGTCGCCGATCCCGACGGCGCTGACGTGCCGCATATCTCTGTGGCCGGCGGCACCTACACGGTTCTGGTGTCGGGCGCGCAGACCGCAGGACGCTATTGCCTGGTCGACATGCTGGTGCCCGCCGGCGGCGGGCCCCGCCGCACCGCCACGACTTCGAGGAGATGTTCACGCTGCTCGAAGGCGAACTTGAATTCACCTTTCGCGGTAAGTCCCATACCGTAAGTGCGGGGTCGACCGTCAACGTCCCGGCCAACGCGCCGCACGCGTTCAAGAACGTGTCCGGCAAGACGGCCCGTATGCTCTGCATGTGCGCGCCAGCGGGACAGGACGAATTCTTCCTGGCGGTTGGCTTTCCCGTCGAAGGCCGCACATCGCCACCGCCGAAGCCGACCCCGGAAGAGATGGCCGAGAAAGGCAAGCTGATCGCAGCACTGCTGCCGAAATATCGCACCGAGATGGTGAAGATGTGAGGCGCGCCGGACGCAGCCGAAATCGGCCTTCCCAAATGGTCGCGCGCTATTCGCCGCGCAGGCGCTGGTCGTCCTGCACGCGAACATGCTCGGCGCCGCGCGCACCCGCGGACGACAGCCGCAACATGCTCAGCGCTGCGCCGCAGAGCGCGAAGCCGACGCCGGTCAGCAACGCGATCCTGGTTCCCTCGATCGGATAGCGGCCGAGGAAGAGTGCCACCAGCGCTGCGCCGGTGGTCTGCCCAAGCAGCCGCGCCGTCCCCAGCATGCCGCTGGCGCCGCCGGCACGCTCGCGCGGGGCGGCCGCGATCATGGTGCGGTTGTTGGGGGTCTGGAACAGGCCGAAGCCGGCGCCGGCCAGCGCCATCCGCCAGACCACGTCGAGCGGCGTGGGCGCAGCCGGCAGCAAGGCGAGCGCAGCGAGGCCGCAGGCGAACAGCGTAAGGCCGATGCCGCCGAGCAGGCCGGCCGGATAATGCTCCACCAGGCGGCCGGCGAGGGGGGCTGCGAACGCCACCGCGATCGGCCACGGCGTGATCAAGAGGCCCATATGCACCGCCGAATAGCCGAAGCGGCTCTGGAGATAGAAGGGGATCGCGACGAAGGCCAGCATCTGCCCGCAGAACGAGGCGATCGAAGTCGCAATCGACAATGCGAACACGGGGATGCGCAACAGGTCGATCGGCAGCAGCGGCGAGGCCATGTGGGTCTCGCGGTAGATCAGCAGCGCGCCGGCGACGAGCGCGATGGCGAACTGCACGAGGCAGGTGATCGCGGCTTCGCCATGACCGACGCTATCGACGGCCGCGATGCCGACGCCGAAGGTGATCGCGGACAGCCCCGCGCTCTGCCAGTCGAAGGAATGGCTCGCAGGCCTGGTGTGCGGCAGGCTGCGCAGGCCCAGCACCAATGTCACCACGCCGAGCGGAACGTTGATGGCGAACAGCCAGGGCCAGCTGCCGAACGCCAGGATACCGGCGGCGAGCGTCGGGCCGACCGCGGCTGAGAAGGCGACGACGAGAGCGTTGAGCCCGATGCCGCGGCCGAGCTGGCTGCGTGGGTAAGTGAAACGCACCAGCGCTGCGTTGACGCTCATGATGCCGGCCGCGCCGAACCCCTGCACGATGCGTGCAATCGTGAGGAGCGGCAGCGTGTGCGCCAGCGCGCAGAGTGCGGAGGCAAATGTGAACAGCACCAGGCCGACCAGATAGACGCGGCGATAGCCGACGATCTCGCCGAGCGAAGCCAGCGGCAGCAGCGAGATCGTGATCGCGAGCTGGTAGCCGTTGACGATCCAGATCGAGAACGCCGGGCTGGCGTCGAGGTCGGCCGCGATCGTCGGCAGCGCGACGTTGGCGATGGCGCTGTCGACCACTGCCATGATAATGCCGAGCGCAATGGTCAGGACCGCCTGGCCACGCTGCGGCTGCGGCAGGCCGTCGGCGTGCTCCATGGAGGCTGGCAACATGATGGCGGCGTGCTTGATTCGAGCCGTGGTTCGTCTCCGGATTAGGAAATTGCGAGATGCATCGCAACCCGGCAGGATACGGGCGGTTCCTGCGCCGGGAGCGGGTCTCCCGGCAGCGCGGGCATGGGTCGGCATGGCCTCGCGGCTCACCAGCGGGAGGTCGACTTCCCGAACACATAGAGCGCGCCGAGCCCAACCGTCACCGCGGTCGAGACGATCAGGATGGTGCGCTCCCAATCGATCCGCTCCGCTCGGCGCGGTTGAGATTGAGAGCGGTGAACAGGGCCTTCATGGCAAATCGGCGCATCGGCTGCCTCGCGTGAGCGCACGATGCCACTGTCGGCGCGGGCCGGCTTGATGCAGCTCAAGCCGGACTGCGCCGGCGTGCCGGTCTCTACACCGCCGGCGGATTGCGGTCGGTGAAAGTTGTGCGCTGGTGCCAGTAAGGATAGGGCAGCGTCACCTTGCTCGCCGCATCGAGCTTGGCGATCTGGTCCTTGGTCAATGACCAGCCGACCGCGCCGAGATTTTCGCGCAGCTGCGTCTCGTTGCGCGCGCCGATGATCAGCGTCGAGACGGTCGGACGCTGCAGCAGCCAGTTCAGCGCGATCTGCGAGACGCTCTTGCCCGTTTCCCTGGCGACCTCGTCGATCGCATCGACGACGCGATAGACGTGCTCGTCCGGCACGGGCGGGCCGAACTCGGCCGTCTTGGGCAAGCGGCTTACGTCAGGCTTTGGCTGGCCGCGGCGGATCTTTCCGGTGAGGCGTCCCCATCCGAGCGGCGACCAGACCACCGCGCCGAGGCCCTGGTCGAGGCCGAGCGGCATCAGCTCCCATTCGTAGTCGCGCCCGATCAGTGAATAATAGGTCTGGTTGGCGACGTAACGCGGGAAGCCATGCTTGTCGGCAACGCCAAGCGATTTCATCAGGTGCCAGCCCGAAAAGTTCGACACGCCCACGTAGCGGATCTTGCCGGCGCGCACGAGCACATCGAGAGTCGCGAGCACCTCTTCAGGCGGGGTGAAGGCGTCGAAGCCGTGAAGCTGGAACAGGTCGATGTAATCGGTGCCGAGCCGGCTCAGCGAAGCGTCGATGGCTGTAAGCAGATGCTGCCGCGACGACCCGATGTCGTTGGGGCCGTCGCCGAAGCGGAACGTCGCCTTGGTCGAAACCAAAACCTTGTCGCGGCGGCCCTTGATGGCTTCGCCGAGAACGCGCTCGGACTCGCCGAGCGAATAGACGTTCGCGGTGTCGAACATCGACACGCCGGCATCGAGGCAGATATCCAGAAGGCGCCGGGCTTCGGTCGCGTCGGTGGTGCCCCACGCAGCGAGGCGGCCCACGCCGCCGAAGGTGCCGGTCCCAAGACTCAAGGCGGGCACCATGAGGCCCGAGCGGCCCAAGCGTCGGTATTCCATCGATTTGCTCCTCGGCTGGCCGCTGATTGATCCCCGCGACCTCTGTGCCGGATCGTAATGCAAGGCTGCGCCGTGTCCTACCTCGCGCTCACATACCGGCCTTGCTTGGAAACGGCCTAGTCGTGCAGACGCATGTCATCGAATGCCGCGTCAGTCACGCGCGGGCTGCCCGTCGTCGCCGGAAGCGGAGCCGCGCCCCTCGTTACTGGTGATTGAAGGCAGGTGGCCTCGCTCTCGCGCGCCGGCCGCGGCAGGAGCGTCAGGCTCCAGCCCACCGCAACAAGCACCGCGAGCCGGATCGCGATCACGCCGAGCAAGACTTCCGATCCGCTTATCGTGGCGTTGGTTCTCATGTGCAGAGCCTGATCCCGGCTGCAGCACCTGACAATCTGGAATTCACGAGCACGGCCTTCGCCTGAAGCGAAGGCTCGGGCCATTGGCTGCCCGGACGTCAATGCCGCGACTGGCTCTGCCGGAAGTCGCGCGGTGACATCCCGAAATGCTCGCGGAAGACGCGGCCGAAATGCGAGAGGTCGTTGAAGCCCCAGGCGAAGGCGATCTCGCTGATGTGGCGGTGAGCGAGCACGGGGGAGGCGAGGTCGCGCCTGCATTGAGCGAGGCGCTCACCGAGGACGTAGCGCTGGAACGAGGTGTCCTCGTCAGCCAGGAGATCGTTGACATAGCGGGACGAGATGCCGAGCGCCGCTGCGGTCTCGGACAGCGAGAGGTCGGGATCGGCAAGATGAGCCCGGATATGCGCCTTCAATCGGTAGAGCAGGGCGGAGCGATGCGTCGAGGACGGCAGCGGCGTCTTGCCCAGCCGCTCGCCCAGCGCCATCGCCAGGACATCGACGGCCTGTTCCGACAGAGCGGCGGCGTGGTGCAGATCGATCTGATCCGCGCTCTGGCAGAGCCGGTAGATGAAATCGTAGGCGATCCTCTGCAGTGGCGAGTCCGGCCCGAAAGAGGTGGCAGTAAGAGTTTCGGTCGCGCCGAGCCGGCGCTGCAGCATCTCGCGCGGCACCTTGAAGATGGTCTGCGTGAAGATGCCGTCGAATTTCAGCTCGTAGGGACGGGTGGTGTCATAGAGCGCAAACTCTCCCGGACTGACCACGGCCTCGCGGCCGTCCTGCACCACGCCGCCGGCGCCGCGATTGCCGAGCGCGATCAGGATGAAGTCCTGATCCGAGCGCGCGATGCGCGACGGCGTGCGCAACACGTGTTGACGGTCGGAGCAGACCTCGGAGCATTCCGCCTTGCCCAGTGGCGCCCGGGTGACCGTGCCGCGAAAGGCGCTGCCAAGATCGGACCTGCAGTCGAGCCCGACGAAGACGTCGCAAACGATTTCCTGCCAGAGCGCAAGCCGGCGGTGGCCTGGGCTGTCGTCCGTGGTGAACTGGATTGGCATCTGCAGAGCCTCCCTTTCACATCCCGCAAAATCGCGTGTCGGCGCTGGTCCCGACTGACGAAGGCAAATCCCGTACCGGGTCGGTGAATCCCGTCCGGTCGAGTTTTTGTTCCGCCGCGGTCGAGCGCCCGCCGCCCGGCTTGGTCAAATAGACTGCATCGGACCTGGCTTCCGATCAACCGGCAAGGGAGGCGGGAATGGGCATCGAACATCCGAAATACAAGGTCGCGGTGGTGCAGGCGGCGCCCGCCTGGCTCGATCTCGACGCCTCGATCGACAAGTCAATCGCCCTGATCAGGGACGCCGCCGAGAAGGGCGCCAAGCTGATCGCTTTTCCGGAAGCCTTCATCCCCGGCTACCCCTGGCACATCTGGATGGATTCGCCGGCCTGGGCGATCGGTCGTGGCTTCGTGCAACGCTATTTCGACAATTCGCTGTCCTATGACAGTCTGCAGGCCGAGCGGCTGCGCGACGCCGTGCGCAAGGCCAAGCTCACTGCCGTGCTCGGTCTGTCCGAGCGCGACGGCGGCAGTCTCTATCTGGCGCAATGGCTGATCGGGCCCGATGGCGAGACCATCGCAAAGCGCCGCAAGTTGCGGCCGACCCATGCCGAGCGCACGGTCTATGGCGAGGGCGACGGCAGCGATCTCGCCGTGCACGCGCGGTCCGACATCGGCCGCATCGGCGCCCTGTGCTGCTGGGAGCATCTCCAGCCGCTGTCGAAATACGCCATGTATGCCCAGAATGAGCAGGTCCATGTCGCGGCCTGGCCGAGCTTTTCGCTCTACGATCCTTTCGCGCCGGCGCTCGGCGCCGAGGTGAACAACGCCGCCTCGCGCGTCTATGCGGTCGAGGGCTCCTGTTTCGTGCTCGCGCCTTGCGCGACGGTCTCGCAAGCCATGATCGACGAGCTCTGTGATCGGCCGGACAAGCACGCGCTGCTGCATGCCGGCGGCGGCTTCGCTGCGATCTACGGCCCCGATGGCAGCCAGATCGGCGATAAGCTCGCGCCGGACCAGGAGGGCCTCTTGATCGCCGAGATCGATCTTGGCGCCATCGGCGTCGCCAAGAACGCCGCTGATCCAGCCGGGCACTATTCGCGCCCCGACGTGACCCGGCTCCTGCTCAACAAGAAGCGATACCAGCGCGTCGAGCAGTTTGCGCTGCCGGTCGACACCGTCGAGCCCACGGACATTGCCGCGGCGGCGAGCTGATCGCCGCAATCGAGGGAGGCACGATCATGGAATCCGCAATTCCTCTGCATCTCGAGACGCCGCGCACGCGCCACAAGCGCGTGCCGGACGATTACCAGCCGCCATACCCGTCCTTCGTGGCGCGCTATAAGCCTTCCGTGAACCGGGTCGTGATGGCCTATTTCGGCCTTCAGTATCGCGGCACGGCGGCAGCTGCTGCAACGGACGCTCTCGCCGAAATCGCGGCGCGGTTTGCCGCGGAAGGCGGTCCTTCGCATTGGGACCGGGCGCAATATGTTGATCAGGCAGGCTACGAGAACGTCGTCTCGGTGGCCTATTGGGACGACATTGCGCGGTTCGACAAATGGTTTGCATCGGCGCGCGAGGCCTGGACCGGAGCGCAGCCCGAGGGCATCGGCACGTTCATCGAGGTGCTGCGCCCCACGGTGGCGCGGCACGAGACGCTGTTTTCCTCGCTCGGCCGGCCCGAGGGCGTCGCCGCAATCTCCGGCGGCATGAGCGGCGAGGTGCAGGAGCACGCCTATTGGGGCGGCATGCGCGACCGCATCCCGCTGTCACAGACCGGCCCGATGTCGCCGGGCGGCAATCCCGAGCTGATCCGCGACGGCGCGCGGCTGCGCGTGAAGGCGCACGACAATCTCTGTCTGATCCGATCAGGCCAGGATTGGAGCGATACCGAGACCTCTGAACGAAAGCTCTATCTCGACGACGTCGAACCGGTGTTGCGCGAGGGCATGGATTTCTTGCGCGATGACGGCCTTGGCATCGGCTGTTACGCCAACCGTTACATGCGCGTGCTTGCAGCCGGCGGGGACGCGAGTGAAAAGTCCTACGGTCAAAGCTGGTGGAAGAGCCTGGCGGCGCTGGAGCGGTGGGCGGAATCGCATCCGTCCCACGTCAGGATATTCGGCGCCGCGATGAAGTACCTGTCGACGCTCGGCCCCTCGGCAAAACTGCGGCTCTACCACGAGGTCACCGTGGCTGCTGCCGACGAGCAGTTCTTCGAGTACCTGAACTGTCACGCCAAGACCGGCATGCTGGCGGCGGTGGAGACCGTCGCCGCTTGATAGAGTTAGATCACGCAATGGCCGAGCAGCTCGGGATGCGCGGCGCAGATGTGATGCGCGCCGGCGTCCCGCAGCTCGGTCTCGCTGCCGTAGCCATAGAGCACGCCGATCGCGGTCATGCCGTTGGTGCGGGCGCCGACCACGTCATGGCTGCGGTCGCCGATCATGATCGCGCTGGCGGGATCGACCCTGGCTTCGTCGAGCGCGTAGCGCAGCAGGTCGCGCTTGTCGACGCGCGTGCCGTCGAGTTCGGAGCCGAACACCCGCTCGAAATACGGTTTGAGGCCAAAATGCTCGACGATACGGGTGGCGTAGACCGCGGGCTTGCTGGTCGCCACGAACATGCGCGGTGTTGTCGCGGCAAGCGTTGTCAGCGTGTCCACGATACCGGCATAGGCTTCGTTCTCGAACAGGCCGACGTCGCTGAAGCGCTCGCGATAGAGCAGCAGCGCCCGGTCGGCGAGTTCCGCGCTGCCCGTGAGCTTTTGCAGGCTGGCATGCAGCGGCGGCCCGATGCACCAGGTCAGCTCGTCCTCGCTCGGAACCGCAACGTTGAGCCGCTCCAGGGCGTACTGGATCGAGCGCGTGATCCCGGGCTTCGGGTCGGTCAGCGTGCCGTCGAGATCGAAATAAATGGTCACCATATTGTCGCGCCTGTGTTGATACCGCCGCCTATTGCCAGACCTAAACGAGGCCGGGGGCCAAGGCAAACGCGCAACCATTGTCACGCCGAAAATCGCCTTCCCGATACCGCGTATCCCTTAAAGCTCGCTATTCGCGGGAGGGAAGCGTAGAGTCGCGCCATCACCGCCTTTCCATTGGCATCGACCGGTGACTGAGGGTCACCAGCGCTCCCGCCGACTGAGCAGGAGCGTGCATGACTCGATTTCGTCTGGTCGACTGGATCCGCCGGAGAGCGCTTCTCGTCGCATTGATGCTTGGCACATTGATACTTGGCACACTGTCGCAAGGCGCTGTCGCGGCAGGACCGGACTGCCGGGCGATCGAAAGCACGAGCGGACGTCTCGCCTGCTACGATGCTGCGTTTCCTCCGAAGGAAAAAAAGCCCGCTGCTGCGGAAGGCGATGGGTCCCGTGCTGCCTACAAGGACCCGTTCGTGGCGGAAGAGGCCAGAACCGCGGCGAAGCTGAAGAACATCTGCCGCGGCTGTTGAGGGTTGCTCGTTCGCCGCGCTCGTCGATCAACGAGTCCGGACGAGGGATCGAGACGATTTTTTCAGGAGAGGCCGGATGAGCGAGCGACTTGAAACCCTGAAGAAGGCCCGTGAGCGCATGATCGAGGACAGGGACGCGCATGCGAAAGTGCTGGCCGCCCCCTTTGTGCGCGACACGGCCGAGCGAGCGCGCAACAAGTTTATCGAGATCCAGGCGCTGATTGATGCCCTCGACCGCGCCATCCGGGGCGAAATCCCGGTTGCGGTCAAAAACTAAGGCGGTAGGCAGCGAGACCAGCGGAGCGCCGCTACCGCTCCCTCATTGCTGTCTCGCCCATTCGACGATGGCGGTCGCCTCCGCGCCTGCCCGGGTTTCCCAGGCGGTGATCGCGCCCGTTGCTGCCTTCCGCAGCTCCGTGACAAGGGACGCAGGCGCCGGCTCGGCGATATGGACGCCATTGTCGCGCATGCGCGCATAGTTCTCGATGGTGCGGTGGCTCAATAGCGCCAGCTGGCTCTGCTCAGTCTCGGCCGCCGCCGCCAGCACCTCGCGCTGCATCGGTTCGGACAGTTCGGCAAAGGCGTCGCTGCGGACGAAGGCGATCGAGATTGGCATCGCGTAGTTGATGGCCGTGAAATGCGGCAGGAAGTCCCACAATTTGCGTCCCGCGCCGCCGTCGCCGGAGGTGAGGAAGGCATTCAGCCGGTGTTCCCTCAGTCCGGCGAGCGCCGCATCCATCGGCAGGAATTGCGCGTTCGCGCCGGCTGCGCGCATGACCTCGGTGGAATTGGCATCGTAGGTTCGCAGGTTCAGTTTCGGCAGGTCGTCAGCACCGTCGAGCGACTGCTCCGACCAGAGGCCCGTGGCCGGCCAGATCGTCACATAGAGCAGCTTGAGGCCGCGCGCAGCCAGCGCCTTCTCATAGAGCGGTCGCGCCCGCAGATTGGTGGCCCGGGCGAGATCCACCGATTGCACGAGAAAAGGCAGGGTGGACAATCCGAGCACAGGGTCGAGGCCCGAGAGCGCGCCCGCGAAGGCATCGCCGCCCGCGATCCGGCCGTCCAGCGCCGCGCGCGGCATCTCGCCCGAGTTGATCTTGAGCTGGTTGTCGAAGGCGTTAGTCACGGTCACGAAGCCGTGGGTACGGTCGGAGACGCGGCTGGCGAAAGTCGCCAGCCCAATCCCGGAGATGTTATTCTCAGGGTATTCCGTGGTCATCCGCCAATTGACTTGAGACGCGACTTGAGACGTCACCTGCGCGGCGGCTGGCGCGACGCTCAGGATGAGCGCGGCGAGGACAAGGATCGCGCGGATCCGGTTGGCGGGGTAACGCATTGGGAGAAGCAGGTCAGGCAGCATAATATTGGCGACCCGTCGAACCATGGCACGATGCCACAACATTGTTGATCACACTGTCGCATGCCGCGCCGAGGCGCGCTACCGCCGTGCCTGCGCGCGATGGGTGCAGATTGCGATGTGCATCATCTCCGCGCTGCTTGTCTCGTCGACCCAGGCCGCGGCATGGGACAGTTCGTCCGCCAAGACCGACGTTGCCATCCCAAGCGTCGAAGAACTCGCTGTGCAGCCGGAGAAGCCCGGTGCGCGGGAGAGCGACACGCGGGAGTCGATCTGCCTGATCATCGAGGCCGCGGCGCGCGATGCCAATCTTCCGCTGGAGTTCTTCGCCCGCGTGATCTGGCAGGAAAGCCGCTTCCAGACCGATGCGGTCGGGCCGGTGACGCGCAGCGGCGAGCGGGCGCAGGGGATCGCGCAATTCATGCCGGGCACCGCGAGCGAGCGCGGGCTGCTCAATCCCTTCAATCCGGTGCAGGCGCTGCCGAAGTCGGCGGAATTCCTGAACGAGCTGCGCAACCAGTTCGGCAATCTGGGGCTGGCGGCGGCCGCCTACAATGCCGGGCCGCGCCGGGTGCAGGAATGGCTCGCCGGCACCGGCGGCATGCCCGAGCAGACCCGCAATTACGTTCTTGCGATCACCGGCACGAGCGTCGATGCGTGGGCCAAGGCAGGCGCGACCGGCAAGGGGCCGCCCAGCGTGCCGCCGACGAGCTGCCGCGATCTGATGGCGCTTTTGAAGCGCGCGCCGAATGCCTTCGTCGCCGAGCTCGAGCAGCATGTGGAGCTTGCGGCTGCAAAGGTCTGGGGCGTGCAGCTCGCCGCGGGCTTTGACCGCAACCGCGCGCTGGCGATGTACTCCCGCGCGGTCACGCGGCTGAACGCCGTGATCGGCGAACGTGATCCGAGCCTGCTCAGCTCGGTGATGCGCAGCCGCGGCACGCGCGCCTTCTACCAGGTGCGCATCGGCGCCGATACGCGGAGCGAGGCGGATGAACTCTGCGGTCGCATCCGCAAGGCCGGCGGGGCGTGCTTCGTGCTGAAGAATCGCGGTGTGAGCGGGTAGGGCATCTGTCCCAGCGTGCATGCCAGCCCCGCCGTGCGCTTTTCTTGACGCGAGGCGCCGCATTGCCCGTTATGCGGGCACGATTCCTCATCCGGCCAAGACTCCCCGTGGCGCTTCCTCCGCTCAATTCACCTCAATGGCAAAGTCCCTGGCGCGCCTTTGCGTGGGGGCTGCGCTCGATCACGCAGACCATCCTCACGCTCGTGCTGTTCGTGACCTATCTCGGCATCGGCGCGCTCGCCCACGACACACATTTCAGCCTGCTCTGGGCGCTCTGCTCGACGCTGTTCGTCTGGGCAGGTCCGGCGCAGATCATCCTGATCACCACGCTTGGCTCCGGCGCGACGATCGTCCAGTCCGCGATCGCGGTCACCGTCAGTGCGATCCGGCTGTTTCCGATGGTGGTCTCGGTGCTGCCGTTGATGCGCACGCCGACGACGAAACGGCGCGAGCTGTTTT
This sequence comes from Bradyrhizobium sp. 87, assembly GCF_023073015.1. Classification (NCBI taxonomy): domain Bacteria; kingdom Pseudomonadati; phylum Pseudomonadota; class Alphaproteobacteria; order Hyphomicrobiales; family Nitrobacteraceae; genus Bradyrhizobium; species Bradyrhizobium sp. 87. The sequence goes on along the minus strand of NZ_JADPIQ010000084.1, from coordinate 13,661 downwards.
TCGCGGCGCATCTCACCGCGGTGACACTGTGGGTCGAATGCCATCGCTTCCTGCCGCAGGTACCGCGTGAACGCCGGATCGCCTTCGTCAACGGACTTGGCTTCGGTCTTGTCTCGGTGTGTCTCACCGCCAATGCGGTCGGCTATTTCCTTGCCGCCAATCTGACTCAGACGCTTGGCGCGGCGATCCTTTTGCTGACGCCGCTGTCCTTCCTGTTCTCGACCGCACGCAACAGCCGCGAGCTCGCCGATGTCGTCGCCCTCGCGCTGGGCATATTGCTGTATCCACTGGCCGCGAAGATCAATTCCGGCCTCGACATCCTCGTCAGCGGGCTCGTGGCGGGCACGATTGCCTATGGCGCGCATTGGTGGCGGGAGGTGCGCGCATGAGCTTTGCGCAGCTCATCGGCGACTGGCACGCGCTGGCGGTGCTGTTCGTCGCCGGCGTTGTTCCCAACCAGATATGGCGCATGCTGGGCCTGTGGTTCGGCGGCGGCATCGACGAGGGCTCCGAGCTTCTGGTCTGGGTACGGGCGGTCGCCACGGCGACCCTGGCCGGCGTCATCGCCCAGATCGTGGTCGAGCCCCCCGGGGCGCTTGCGAGCGTGCCGGACGCCCTGCGCTACGGTGCGGTCGGCGCCGGCCTCGTCGTCTTCCTGCTGGCCCGCCGCTCGATCTTCGCGGGCGTGGTCGCGGGCGAAGTCTTCATGCTGGCCGGCAAGTGGTGGTTGGGCTAAAACCGCCGGCGAACAGCAGGGAATTGGACATATGGTTCGCGAAAACCAGCTCCGCGAGGGTGAAGTCTCCATCGAGCTGCCGCCGACGCAAGATGCCGGACTCGTCTTCATCGGCCGCATCCGCACGCCCTGGAGCTCGCGGATGGAGACCCCGCGGCAGGGCCGGACAGACGGCCCGATATGTCGGCTCGAGATCTTCGAGCCGTTCGTGCCGGCGATCAAGGGCGTCGATTTCTACAGCAATCTCGAAGTGCTTTACTGGCTCGACAAGTCGCGCCGCGACATCGTCCTGCAAAGCCCTAAGAACAACGAGAAGACCCGCGGCACGTTTTCGCTGCGCTCGCCGGTGCGCCCTAATCCGATCGGCACGTCGATCGTGAAGCTGGTCGGCATCGAAGGCAACGCGATTCTGGTGCGCGGGCTCGATTGCCTCGACAACACGCCGCTGATCGACATCAAACCAGATCGTTGCGAGTTCACGCCGCTGGCCGCCCCGCAGCCGGGAGATTTTCAGACGGAGTGAAGTGTCTCCTCCGTCATTTCGAGGAGCTCTTGCGACGAAGCAATCCAGACTGTAGCCGCGGAGGCAGTCTGGATTGCTTCGCTGCGCTCGCAATGACGAGTGGAGAGCGTCAGCCCGCCTTCAACGCCGCGATCAGCTTGGTCGCGTTCTCTTCCAGCACCTTGACGTCTTCCTTGCGGCTGGCGGGCGGAAGCATCGCCACGCCGTCGTGGCGCGGCATCACGTGCATGTGGAGATGAAACACCACCTGTCCGCCGGCCGCCTCGTTGAACTGCTGCACGGTGATGCCGTCGGCCTTGAACGCCGTCATCGCTGCGGCAGCGATTTTGTGTGCGCCGCGGGCGACGTGGGCGTAGTCGTCCGGCTTGATGTCGAGGATGTTGCGGGCAGGAGCTTTTGGAATCACCAGCGTGTGGCCCGGTACCCGCGGCATGATGTCGAGAAAGGCGAGCACGTGCTCATCCTCGTAAACCTTGTGGCAGGGGAATTCACCGCGGAGGATCTTCGCGAAGATGTTGTCGGGGTCGTAGGCGGTCATGGCGGCGGCTCCCTGGAATTTTGCGCTTACTGTCACCAGCCGCAACGAACCGTCAAGGCGCCTCGTCGGCGCCTTTGCGGAACGGGCCGAGCTCGGCCAGCTCCCGTCCGGCTTCCGCAACATAGGCGCGCTCGCGCTTGAGGTAATCGTCGATGGCGCGGCGCAAGCCCGGATCAGCGATGAAGTGAGCGGAGTGGGTGGTCCGCGGCAGGTAGCCGCGTGCGATCTTGTGCTCGCCCTGCGCGCCGGCTTCGACATTCGCCAAACCGCGTTTGATGGCGAAGTCGATCGCCTGGTAATAGCAGACCTCGAAATGCAGGAAGGGATGATGCTCGACCGCACCCCAGTTGCGGCCGAACAGCGTGTCCGAGCCGATGAAGTTGATCGCGCCCGCGATCCAGCGATCGTTGCGGCATGCCATGACCAGCAGCACGTCCTGGCTCATGGTTTCGCCGATCAGCGAGAAGAATTCCCGCGTCAGATAAGGGCGGCCCCATTTGCGCGAGCCGGTCTCCATGTAGAACATGAAAAACGCATCCCAGGCATCCTCGGTGATCTCCTTGCCCGTGAGGCAGTGGATGGTGACCCCGGCAGCCAGCGCATCGCGCCGTTCGCGCTTGATCGATTTGCGGTGGCGGGAGTTCAGCGTCGCCAGGAAATCGTCGAAACTCGCAAAGCCTTCGTTGTGCCAATGGAACTGCTGGTCGGTGCGCTGGAGGAAGCCGTGCTCGGCGAGCAGCTTCCACTCCGCCTCGCGGGCGAAAGTGACGTGCACCGAGGAAGCCTTGCTGACACCGCACAGCGCCACCAACCCGCTCGCCAGCGCTTCCATGATGTGCTCGCGGTCAACGCCGTCGCGGACCAGCAGCCGCGGTCCCGTCGCCGGCGTGAACGGAACCGAAACCTGCAGCTTCGGATAGTACCGCCCGCCGGCGCGCTCATAGGCATCGGCCCAGCCGCGGTCGAAGACATATTCGCCTTGCGAGTGCGATTTCAGATAGCAGGGCACGACGCCGGCGACGCGACCGTCGACCTTGGCCACGAGATGCCGCGGTCCCCAGCCGGTGCGGATCGTGGCCGAACCCGATTTCTCAACGGCCGATAAAAACGCGTGGGAGACGAAGGGGTTATAGCCGGGCTTTGAGAGGCCGAGGGAATCCCCTGGAAGTCCGGATGAGGTTCCCTTGCCATGCCCATTACAAGACTTGCCGCCGGGATTGGCGCAGGCGTCCCAGTCGTCCGGCGATACTTCGCCAATGGAAGGTACGGCCTCAAGGGTGATTTCGGATGGTGCCATCGTGCCCAAGATCGTGCATTGCAGCAGCGACTTCAAGAGTGGGAAACATCAAGCCTAGGGTACGAAGCCCTCGAAGATCATCTGATCCGCATATTGCGCGACCCGCGTCCGCTGCTCGGTCGTACGCACGGTCCAGCCCAGTAGAGCGCAGCCGAACACATTGCGGGCGATCCAGAGGGCGGGGGCGGGCAGGTCGTCGACCCTAAAGGCGACGAACTGCGGCTGGGTCTGAAAACCATGGCGCAGGTACAGCATGCTGTCGCGCTGCTGCTGCGTCAGATGAGCCCAGTAGTCGTCCTGATAGCTCCGTTGCGCGACGATGCCGCGGGGGCGGGATGGCAGCAGCTCGCGCAGCGCCAGCACCTGGTCCGGGTCGAACGACATGCCGACCGCGGGGCCATCATAGGACGCGAGCACTTCGGCCATCCGCTTCACCAGCTTGCGGTCGCGGTCAAAACGGCTCTTAACCTCGATCACCAGCGGCACGCGGCCGCCAACAAGGGCGCAGAGGTCGCTGAGCGACATCATCCGCTCGGCCGTGTCCTTGAACGTGAGCGCCTTCAGTTCAGTGGCGGTTTTCTCGACCAGCGGGCCGGTGGCCTCGGTCAGGCGGCCGAGCGCATGGTCGTGATGCACCATGGCCTCGCCGTCGGCGGAGAGCTGGATGTCGACCTCGATGGAGAAATTGCCCGCAATTGCAGCCTGCACCGCGCCCGGCATGTTCTCGACGATGCCGCGGGAAATGTCGTGCAGGCCGCGATGGGCGACCGGGCGGGCTGTCAGCCAATCAGGAGCGCGCATTCGCCTCAGGCGACCTCAAACACGCCTTCGACCTCGACCGCCGCATCCGCGGGCAGGGAGGCGACGCCGACAGTGGTGCGGGCATGACGGCCCTTGTCACCGAAGGCGGCGACCATCAGGTCGGAGGCGCCGTTGAGGACCTTCGGCCCGTCCAGGAAGTCCGGCGCCGAGTTGATGAAGCCGCCGAGGCGCACCACGCGCACGACCTTGTCGAGGTCGCCCAGCGCCGCCTTGACCTGGGCCAGCAGATTGACGGCGCAGCCGCGGGCGGCCGCGGCGCCGTCTTCGATGGTCACGCCGGCGCCGAGCTTGCCCTTGGCGATCAGCTTGCCGGCGGGATCGAAGCAAACCTGGCCGGAGACGAACAGCAGATTACCGGTGCGCACGAACGGCACGTAGTTTGCCACGGGGGTGGGGGCCTCGTGCAGCTTGATGCCCTGTTCCGCCAGCTTCTGCTCGACCGTGCCCGCCATGTCCGACCTCGTTGTCCAAAAATCCATCCGCCCCGGCGCATCCCTTGCAGGCCGGGCGGGCCCTGTTTCGCCCATCGTGCCGCCACATGCAAGCAACCGTCGGGGGTGGCATTTTGTTGAGGCAGGGCAGGAGGTTCAACGCAAAGGCCGCAACTTTACGTGAAACGGCCTCAGTTGCGACGCAATGGAACGGTCATTAAAATGTCGAATCTGCGCTTTCCTCAGGAACCAGACATGCTGCACCTTTTCCGGACTTCGCTCGGTGTGACGGCGCTCGCGGCGGCCGCTCTCGGCCCCGGAGGCGGGGCGTTGGCCGCGAACGGTCCGTTTCTCGCGCATCAGGCGCTCTATGATCTGAGCCTGGTGAAATCGCGCTCGAATTCGATCAACAGCGCGCGCGGCCGCATCCTCTACAATTTCACCGGAAGTTCGTGCGAGGGCTACACCTCCGAATTCCGCCAGGTTTCCGAGCTCGACAGCGGCGAGGGCAAGGTCACGCTCAGCGACCTCCGCTCCAATTCCTGGGAGGACGCCGGCGGCAAAAGCTACCGCTTCAAGATCGAGACGCGGATGAACGAGGCGGATGCCGGCCGGGTCGACGGCTCGGCTGAGCGCGACGGCGACCACATCAACGTCAAGCTGAAGCTGCCGGCCCCGAAGAGCTTTACGCTCGACGGCAAGATCGTATTCCCGACCGAACAGATCCAGCGCATCATTGCCGCCGCCAAGGACGGCAAGTCGCTGCTCGAACTCTCCGTCTATGACGGCTCCGACGATGGCCAAAAGGTCTACAACACGCTGACCGTGATCGGCCAGCCGATCCCCGCCGAACGCGAAGGCTCGCCCGATCCCTCGACGTCCGACGAGCACATGAAGTCCCTCAAGCGCTGGCCCGTCACCGTCAGCTATTTCGATCGTGAGGCCCAGCAGAAGGAAGGCGAGCAGACGCCGGTCTATGCGATGGCGTTCGAGCTCTACGAGAACGGCGTCTCGCGCCAGCTTGTGCTCGATTACAACGATTTTGTGATTTCGGGCGCGATGGGCAAGTTCGACGCGAAGGACAGCAAGCCCTGCAATTGAGGGCTGGCCTGCAACGCGGTCTCTGGCTACGCTCCTCCCAACCACAAACATCCGGGAGGCTCGTCATGCCCAAGCTCGATCATCTCCGTCCCAGCGGCCTGCATCACAATCCCGCCTATTCGCATGTCGTCACCGCCACGGGGGCGCGGACGATCTACATCTCCGGCCAGGTGTCGGTGGACGAGGAGGGGCGGATTGTCGGCGAGGGCGATCTCGCGGCGCAGACCACGCAGGTGATGCAGAATCTCGGGCATGCGCTGAAGGCGGCCGGCGCGAGCTACGCCAACATCGTGAAGATCACGACCTTCGTCGTGAACTACAAGCCGGAGCTGCGCCCGATCATCGGCAAGGCCCGCTCGGCCTTCTTCGAAGGTATGGAGCCGCCGGCGAGCACGCTGGTCGGCGTCTCGGCGCTCGCCGCGCCGGAATGGATGATCGAGATCGAAGCGGTGGCTGTCGCGGATTGAGATCTTTCGCTACAAGTGTGTTGCGTTGGACATCTCTCGCAGAAGAACCATCGCGTCGTCGGCCCTGTCTGCCGGCACAAACAAATGATCGTGGTGAAACGCCGACACGGCGTTCACGCTGATGCCGGCTGCGGCGAGACGTGCCGTGATCGCCGCCAGGAAGCCGACCGCATCGAGTGCGGAGTGAACCGTCAGGGTGATCAGGCACGATGCAATGCGTGGCGTAGTCCTGCCGCTTCGGCCTCTTCGCGCAGGAGCACCAGCGTCGTTCCTTCCTGCTCGCAAAACGTCAGCAGTGGACTGAGCGCTGCGGGAACTGGCTCGTTCGTCGGGATCGTGCAGAACACGAAGATGCCCGGCCGCATCTCCGGCTTCATGTGTCTCAGCAGTGCGTGGAGGTCGCGTTCGCCTGTCATCACTCCTGCGCCTTTTCCGGCCCCTCATACGCGATGCCGCGGATCACTGCGGCGCTGCCGAATTTCTTGCGCAAGCTGTCCACCGCGCGCTCGGCATGGGCGGCGCGGCGGTCGAGCATGTCGGTGTCGTCGGCGACTGAACCCTCGCGCAGGGCGCTGACGCCGGCGCCCATCAGGCGGAAGGCGGTGCCGTCGATCTCTTTCGCCAGCATCTCGCGGCAGATCGAGAAGATCTTCGCGGCAAGCTGCGTCGGGGCCGTGATCGACTGCGAGCGGGTGCGCTGGCGGAAATCGGCGGTCTTCAGCTTCAACGTGACGGTCAGGCCGGCGAGCTCGCTGCTCTTAAGGCGAGACGACGTCTTTTCGCACAGCCGCCACAAAATCTTCTCCAGCGTCGCGAAGTCCCGGATGTCGGTCTCGAACGTCGTCTCGCTCGAAATCGTCTTGGCGCCCCGATCGGGCTCGACGCGGCGGTCGTCGATGCCGCGCGCGAGTCGCCACAGCCTGCGGCCGTCACTCGGAAACTGCCGCATCACCTCGATCTCGTCGGCCTTCTGCAGGTCCGCGATGATGCGGAAGCCGCGTTGCACCAGACGCTCCTGCGTCGCGGGTCCAACGCCGAAAATGAAACCGACCGGCTTCTCCGCCAGCATCAGGCGCGCTTCGTCCTGGTCGAGCGCAGCAAACCCGCGCGGCTTGTCCAGGTCGGAGGCGATCTTCGCCAGGAACTTGTTGCAGGAGAGGCCGACCGAGACGCTGATGCCGATGTCGCGCTCGATGTTGCGTGCGAACCGCGCCAGCACCTTGGCCGGGATCATGCCGTGCACCCGCTCGGTGCCGGAGAGATCGAGGAACGCCTCGTCGATCGAAAGCGGCTCGACCAGCGGCGTCAGCGCTTGCATGGCCTGGCGCACCTCGCGCCCGACCCGGACATATTTCGCCATGTTCGGCGGGATCACGGCTGCATGCGGGCAGGCTTCCAACGCCTTGTACATCGGCATGGCCGACCGCACGCCGTAGGTGCGGGCGATGTAGCAGGCGGCCGACACCACGCCGCGCTTGCCCCCGCCGATGATCACGGGCTTGTCGGCGATGTCGGGATTGTCGCGCTTCTCGACGGTCGCGTAGAAGGCGTCGCAGTCGATATGGGCGATGGTCAGGCTTGCGAGCGCGCGGTGGCGGGCGAGGCGGGGGGAACCGCAGGCGGAACAGCGCCGCACGCCCATATCCAGATCGGCCGAACAATCCCGGCAGAAGCAGCGGGGCCCGGCCGTCTCCAAGGAGGTCACGGCACGTCGCGCTCCCAATTGGGGTCGCCGAGCGCGTCGCCGAGAACCTGCCGCGCTGCGGCAACGTTGGTCGGATGCAGTTCCGCCGTGCTGGCAAAAGCCTTCACGGTGGCGTCGTCGCGCATCACGAAATCGAGCACGCTCAGCAGGAAATTGGGGTCCGAGGCGGCATTGCGCAGCATCTCCGGGCCGACCCCTGTCTCGGCCAGGAACAGGCCCAGCCGCTCGGGTTCGCCCGCGACGAAAGACAGCGCCTGAAGCGCAACGATTTCAGCGACTTCGCGCGGGTTGTGAACAGGCTTTTTCACGTGGCCGGTTTGCCTTTCCGTTAACTTTCGGTGTCTACTTTGGGGCCACCATGCCCGAGTCTCGTTTCCAAGTCTCTTGCCCAGTCTCTTACCCAAGTCTTGCGACCCCCGACAAGCAACTGGAAACCACATCGCAGAAAGTCGGCCCTCGGGTTTAACGAAACTCAAGCGAATTCGAGGCTAGTTTGAATCCAGTTTTCGAAGCGCCGGCGACCGGCGCCTGAGGCGTCACATGCATCGGTCTGCGGACCAATCAGGAGGGCGGGATGGCTAAGACCGTCCTGATCGTGGAAGACAACGAGCTCAACATGAAGCTCTTCCGCGACCTGTTGGAGGCGCACGGCTACCAGACCACCGGCACCAGCAACGGCTACGAGGCGCTCGACCTCGTTCGCAAGATGCGGCCCGACCTCGTGCTGATGGATATCCAATTGCCGCAGGTCTCGGGCCTGGAGGTGACGCGCTGGATCAAGGACGATCCGGAGCTGCGCAGCATTCCCGTCGTCGCCGTCACGGCGTTCGCGATGAAGGGCGACGAAGAGCGCATCCGCGAGGGCGGCTGCGAGGCCTATTTGTCCAAGCCGATCTCGGTCGGCAAATTCATTGAGACGGTCCGACGTTTCATCGGATAGGAAGTGAGTTCACAGTGTCCGCGCGTATTCTCGTCGTCGATGACGTCCCTGCCAACGTCAAGCTGCTCGAAGCCCGCCTGTCCGCCGAATATTTCGACGTGATGACCGCCGCGAACGGCACCGAGGCGCTGGCGATCTGCGCCCGCGCCGAATGCGACATCATCCTGCTCGACGTCATGATGCCGGACATGGACGGTTTCGAGGTCTGCCGCCGGCTCAAGACCGATCCGGCCACGCATCACATTCCCGTCGTGATGGTCACCGCGCTCGACAGCCCGTCCGACCGCAACCGCGGGCTGGAAGCCGGCGCCGACGATTTCCTGACAAAACCCGTCTCCGATGTCGTGCTGATCGCGCGCGTGCGCTCGCTGACCCGGCTGAAGATGATGACGGACGAGCTGCGCATGCGCGCCATCACCTCGCTCGAGATCGGCATGCAGGCGCCCGAGCGCAGTGCGATCTCCGACACCGGCAAGGGCGGCCGTATCCTGCTGGTCGACGACCGCCAGTCCTCCTATGAGCGGCTGGCGACGATCCTTGCCGCCGAGCACACCATCGACGTCGAGCCGAACCCGACGGAGGCGCTGTTCCACGCCGCCGAGGGCAATTACGATCTGCTGATCGTCTCGCTCGACCTCAACAATTTCGACGGCCTGCGGCTGTGCAGCCAGGCGCGCTCGCTGGAGCGCACGCGGCATGTGCCGATCCTGGCGATCGCCGACCCAGAGAACGCGACGCGGCTGCTGCGCGGGCTCGAGATCGGCGTCAACGACTATCTGCTGCGTCCCATCGACAAGATCGAGCTGCTGGCGCGTGCCCGCACCCAGATCCGCCGTCGCCGCTACACCGACCATTTGCGCGACAACGTGCAGAATTCGATCGAGATGGCGATCACCGACGCGCTCACGGGGCTGCACAATCGGCGCTACATGGAGAGCCATCTCGCGACGCTGGCCGAGCAGGCCGCAACGCGCGGCAAGCCGCTGGCGCTGATGATTCTGGACATCGACTACTTCAAGTCGATCAACGACAATTACGGCCACGACGCCGGCGACGACGTGCTGCGCGAATTCGCCGTGCGGGTGCGCAAGTCGATCCGCGGCATCGACCTTGCCTGTCGCTACGGCGGCGAGGAATTCGTCATCGTGATGCCGGAGACCGATCTCCACGTCGCGGGCATGGTCGCCGAGCGCCTGCGCCGCTCGATCGCCGGCGAGCCCTTTGCGATCCACAAGGGCACCAAGCGCATCGAGGTCACGATCTCGATCGGCCTGACCACGCTGGAGCAGAAGGGCGAGGCGGTTGGCGACGTGCTCAAGCGCGCCGATACCGCCCTGTACCGCGCCAAGCACGACGGCCGCAATCGCGTGGTGTCGCACGCGGCGTGAGGCCGCTGGCACACGCCCGCTTAAAAAAACGCGAAAACAACCCCATGCACAGTAGCCGACACTAGTCGGATCAATGGCTTACGTCGGCTGCAAAACGGCTGATGCGCACAGCATTGCCGTTTGACTCGTCGGGCAAAACAGGAGCATCCTGCTAGCATCCAACATCCACAAACTCTGCTGTCATCCCGCTAGCGAGGAATCCGGCACGCCACGGCGAACAAGCGGGCGTCCACCCTTCAGGTCAGGGAGGATAGGGCTCCGACCATTCTGCCTTGGCCAGGGCCGCGCCCGTGCTGGACTTCGCGATGACCTCATAAGTGTACAGGCCGGAATTGCAGGGGCCCCAGGTTCGCAAGCTCTCCGGCTTCACGATGTTGTCTGAAGGAAATGGGATCTCCTGGCCCCCCATCTCGTAGTTCTTCTCTCTGCGAAACTTGACGACGATCGTGCGCGTGCCGGGCGGAACACTCTTCATCTTGATTTCGGGATTGGGAAAGACGGTGGTGCAGGGCCGCGGAGGTCCAAACGTGAATTGGATCTTCATCTCGTCGGCCCAGGCCGGGGTGCAGATGATCAGAAATGAAATTGGCAGCAACGACGAAAATCTAATCATGGGCACGCCCCAAAAAAAACCAGTGTATCGGCAGGGCCGCCTGATGCCAAGTTTACTCCATGTCTCGCCCTCGCAGCCCAGGCCTCGTCCACTCCCTTCAGGACGTCACAGAAAGGGCCCGCCGTAGCGGGCCCTGTGGAGATGGAGAAAGTCCGGGTCACTTCTGATCGACGTTGCTGGTCCCTGAACCGGGCGTACCGATCGGCAAGCCGTTCGCCGCATGACCGACGCCAACACCCGGCGCACTGACGGCTCCTGGAGTTTGATCCTGTGGAAGCGTCTTGATCCCCGTTCTTGCCTGCTCCGCGGGGCTCATCTGGTTCTTGTTGTCGCTGTTGGCGCCGTTGGTGGACGTGATACCGGACCTGTCGGTCCCGTTTGGCGTGCCCGCCTGTGTCGATCCTGACGCGGTGTTGCCCGCGCCGGTGGTGGTCGGTGTGCTCGCGGTATTCCCGTTCGGCGTCGGGGGCTGAACGTTCGGGTTGGTTGGAGAGTTGTTGGTGTGAGCGCCGGTTGAGGTTCCGTTTGTGCCCATGCCGGATGGCGCCGAGTGGCCTCCATTGGCGGCGCCAGACGTGCCAGTGCCTGCGCCTGAGCTGGCGGATGATCCGGACGCGCCGCCGCTCGCAGCTGCGCCACCCGCGCCTCCGCCGCCACCACCTCCGCCGCCGCCTTGTGCGAAGACGGGAGCGGCAACAGCGAAGGACAGTGCGGCTGTAAGAAGAAGCGATTTTCGATTCATGACCTTCTCCGGTGTAAAGAAGGTCAACTACGCCGAAATGACGATGGTTCCTCTCAGTCCACTCGCTTCAAGAGATCGAAGGGTGAAGCACGGCAAACGGACCTTGCGGTGCGTGCTTTCCGATCCGTACTTCTTGCGGCGAGCGGCGGGTTCTGATGTTGCAGCTGCTTCAGGGATGCCGGGCCGGCCGCTTGCCTCGCTTCACCGTAGTCTGATCTCCCACCGTCACCCCCGCATTCCGCAGCAGCACCGTCGCCGCTTCCTTCGCGGCGCGGGCCATTGCGGGGTCGTCGCGGACGAGGTCCTGCGCGATCGAGCCGTCGACCAGCAGCACAAGCTGCGTTGCGAGTGCCTCTGCGTTCGCAACGCCGAGCTCATTGAGGCGATCGCGAAACCAGGTGCGGCGGCTTTCCTTGAAGGCGATGGCAATCTTCTTTACGGCGCGGTCCGCCGGGCCAAGTTCGGCGACGGCATTCACGAACGGGCAGCCGCGAAAATCTTTTGCGGCGAAGCGGCGCTCCAGCGAATCGAAGGTGGCGAGGATCTGCTCGGCCGGGGGCTTGTCGGAGGGGCGGGGCTGCACGAAGCGGCGCTCCAGGTAGGCGGCGATCAGCGCGTCCTTGGAGGGGAAGTGGTTGTAGAGCGTGCGCTTGGAGATGCCGATCTCGGCCGCGATGGTGTCGACGCCGATGGCGCGAATGCCCTGAAGATAGAACAGTTTGTCGGCGGTCTCGAGAATCCGCTCTTTCATCGTCTGTGGGGCGGGCGGGGGAGCCATGCGGCGGTGAATGTCCTGTTTGCTTGACAGCGCACGCTATTCATAGCCTAAGTACACAGGTCTGTGTAACCAAAATCAACTGATATTGCAGACGACGGCGCTCGCGCCGCGCCGATGAGGGAGACAAAAATGCCCCTGTTGCAGGTCCTGCGCCCGACATTGCCCATCCTGATCGGCGCCTCGATCATGCTGACGCTGAGCATGGGGCTGCGGCAGAGCCTCGGCATCTTCATGCAGCCGCTGACCCACGACATCCATCTGTCGATCTCCGATTTCACGCTGGCGCTGGCCGTGCAGAACCTCGCCTGGGGCTTTCTCCAGCCGCTCGCCGGGGCAATGACCACGCGCTACGGCTTCCGTCCGATCATGATCGCAGGCTCGTTCATGTACATCGCGGGCCTGGTGCTGATGGCAACCGCGAACGGTCTCGTCGCCATCATGATCGGCGCCGGCGTGCTGATCGGCACCTCGCTCGCCTGCACCGCGGCGGCAATCGCGATGTCGGTGGCGGCGCGCGCGGTGCCCGCGACGGTGCGTTCCACCGTGCTCGGCATCGTCTCCGGCGCGGGCTCGCTCGGCGCGCTGCTGTCAGCGCCGATCGGGCAGATGCTCAACGAGGGCTTTGGCTGGCGCATTGGGCTGGCCGGCTTCGTGGTGATGTCGGTGCTGATGATCCCGGCGGCCTGGTATGCCGGGCGCGTCGACGCGGTCCCGCTGCCGAAGCCCGCGACTGACGAGATCGTCGATGCCACGGCGATGATTGCAGCGAAGACCGCCTTCGGCAATGCGTCCTTCGTGGTGATGACCTGCGCCTATCTCGTCTGCGGCATGCAGCTCGTGTTCCTCACCACGCACCTGCCGTCCTATCTCGCGATCTGCGGCCTCGATCCGATGCTGAGCGCGCAGACGCTCGGGATGATCGGCGGCTTCAACGTGCTCGGCTCGCTGTTCTTCGGCTGGGCCGGCCAGCGCTGGAACAAGCTGGCGCTGCTCGGCGGCATCTACGTCCTGCGCTCGCTGGCGCTGGCCTGGTACTTCATGTTGCCGGCGACGCCTGCCTCGACCTTGCTGTTCGGCGCAATCATGGGCTTCCTGTGGATGGGTGTCGGACCGCTGGTCGCGGGCGCGGTTGCCGAGATGTTCGGCCTGCGCTGGCAGGCGATGATCCAGGGCCTCGCCTTCATGAGCCACCAGATCGGCAGCTTCCTCGGTGCCTACGGAGGCGGGCTGCTCTACGACGCGCTCGGCTCGTACACGATGGCCTGGCGCATCGGCGTCGCGCTGGGGCTGGCCGGCGGCATCATCCAGGTCGCGTTTGCGCTGATCCGGCCGTCGCAGCCGCCGGCGCCGGTGTTGCGGACGGCGTAGGCGAGGCGTCCAGCGGCTTGAGCGAACTTCGTGGAGCGCGGCATCATCAAACGGAGTGGTACCGCTGCCCCGATCAGTGCCCAGCGCCGCGCCCAATTTGGGACTTCCGTAATTGTGAAGGGTTTCGGATGCCGGCCCCATGACGGTGTTGCCGCGCACACGGGGGCCGGCGTCCGAAAGCCTCCAAAGGAGGAAACCGCGCTGGGGGGACG
>NZ_JADPIQ010000072.1:0-4135 GCF_023073015.1 Bradyrhizobium sp. 87 | reverse complement strand
AACCAATCACCCATGTCGGTCAAAGCCGCTGCTCATCATCGCGCGAAACAGCTGCTCACGATCGCCTGAAATCGCCGCTCACCATCGCCGAAATACGCACATAGGCTTCGCAACATTGGTGCTCGTGTTGCAGATCTTTGCTGCAGAGCCGCTGCGCGCCCAGTGGCTGGCGCCGGATGGCGCACCGAATCCAGACGCCAGCGTCATCGGTCAAGGAACACTGCTGCAGCAGGCGCCGCGCATTGAGGATCGTATTGATATTCCTGATCGGAAGGCAAGCGTCCTGATACAACCTCGCGGACGGACCTGGGACTACTTCCACGAAGTTCTGCTGCATTGGGGCGGTGCGATGGTCCTTCTTGGAACAATCGCACTCCTCTCGCTTGCCTATCTGATCATAGGACGCCTTCGGATTGCTGCTGGGCGCTCTGGGAAGACGATCACGCGCTTTGTCGCATTCGAGCGCTTTTCTCATTGGCTGACGGCGGTATCTTTCCTTGTCCTTGCGGTGACGGGGATGAACGTCACCTTCGGGAAGATCTTGCTGCTGCCCATTATCGGTCCCGAGGGATTCTCCGAGGTTTCCCAGATTGCAAAATACACACACAACTTCGTCAGCTTCGCCTTCATGGTCGGATTAGCCTTGATCGGGCTGATCTTCTTCCGGGACAACTTGCCGGCGACAGTTGACATCGAATGGGTCAGGAAGGGCGGCGGCTTTATTAAGTCCAAGCACGCCCCGGCAGGCCGGTTCAATCTCGGCGAAAAGCTGGTCTACTGGCTATCCGTCGCGGCCGGCGCGGCAGTCTCCGTCTCGGGGTTGGTGCTCCTCTTCCCGTTCTACGGCACCAACGTTGTCGACATGCAGCTCGCCCACGTCGCCCACGCCGTCATCGCTGTGTTGTTCATTTCGCTGATTTTAGCCCACATCTATATCGGTACTCTCGGGATGGAAGGTGCGTTCGAAGCGATGGCTACTGGAGATGTGGATCTCAACTGGGCACGAGAACATCATGACCAATGGTTCGCCGAGCGCCTCGAACGAGCCAAGCAATCTCCCGCGAGCCCTTCTGAATGACCAACGCATCATTCAGCGAAGTTTCGCCGGCCATTACATCGAGAGGCGGCACGGATGAGCGACTTGCCTGATTCAGTCCGAGATATTCTGATTTGCTCATGCGACCAGACGATGCCTCTCAACCCGGATGGCATTCGCCGTGGCTGCCGCCACGAAATTGCATCCGCGGTTCAACTGTGCGGCCATGAAATCGATCGCTTCACAAATGTTGCGTCAAGAGACACCCCTCTGACGGTGGCCTGCACGCAACAGGCGGCGCTTTTCACCGACATTGCTACAGAGATGGGCCGGACCAAACCGATACAATTTGTCAATGTCCGCGAGCCGGCCGGCTGGTCTAACGAGGGTGAGCGCGCAGCTGCCAAGATGGCCGCTCTGTTGGCCGCAGCGGCCGAGCCGACCTCTGAGCCGGGGACGATCGATTTCGAAAGCCGTGGCGTTATTCTCATCTACGGCTGCGATGAGAGAGCGATCGAGGCTGGCAACCTTCTGAAAGATCACCTCGATGTCACGGTCTTGATCACCCCGCCAGCGGAGGTCGCACTGCCTCGCGGGGTAGACTTTCCCACAGCGAAAGGGAAAATCCGTAGCGCTCGCGGGCATCTCGGTTCCTTTGAGCTTGTTGTCGACGAATTCGCTGAGTCTACTCCCTCCTCGCGCGATGCATTGAATTTCGGCTCGACGAGAAGCAACGCCCGATCGACCTGCGACATCATTCTCGACCTGACCGGGAGTGTCGCGCTCTTTCCGGCTGGCAATCTACGGGAGGGCTATCTGCGCGAGGATCCGGGAGACCCAGCGTCTACGCTGCGAGCCGTGATGAAGGCGCGGGACCTTGTCGGCACCTTCCGAAAGCCGCGCTATATCAGTTTCGAAGCCAAGGCATGTGCGCACTCGCGCTCGCAACGTCCAGGCTGCACACGATGCCTTGACCTCTGTCCGGCCGGCGCAATCACTCCATCAGGAAACCATGTTTCTATCGACCCCCATATCTGCGCAGGATGCGGTCAATGCGCTGCTGCCTGTCCGACGGGAGCCGCATCGTATGCCCTGCCACCAGCAGATGAGCTTGTTCGTCGCCTGCGCGCGATGATGGTCGCTTATCGAGATGCTGGTGGGACGCATCCGATGCTGCTCGTGCACGATGACTTGCACGGGACACCGTTGATCGAATGTTTGTCCCGGTTCGGTGACGGATTGCCGGCACATGTGTTGCCGTTCGCTGTCAATGAAACCACGCAGGTAGGTCTAGAGGCGATCGCCGGAGCATTTGCATACGGGGCGTCCAGGCTGCAATTCTTGCTTCCATCAAAACAGCGCCATGATCCTACGGGCTTGAGGCAGACGATTGCTTTTGCCGGCTCGATTCTTACCGGCCTTGGTTTTGGCCCCGACCGAGTCTCGACCATTGAGACAGATGACCCAGATTCGCTGCTTGACACACTTCGCGGAGCCGCGCCCCTTCCCGGCGCGTCGCGGCCGGCGAGCTTTCGTCCAATTGGAACGAAGAGAGACGTTCTCCGCTTCGCGCTGGCTGAATTGCATCGCGCCGCTCCAAAACCTATTGATATCGTCGCACTACCGCCTGGAGCGCCCCTTGGGGCCGTCGAGATCGATGACGCAAACTGCACTCTCTGTCTCTCCTGCGTGTCGGCCTGCCCTACTCACGCGCTACGGGACGATCCAGAACGTCCGGTGCTCCGGTTTGTCGAGGATGCGTGCGTGCAATGCGGGTTGTGCCAAGCCACTTGTCCTGAGCGCGCAGTGACGCTCATACCCAGAGTCAATTTTGGGGCTGCGAACACTCCGGCGCGTGTGTTGAAGGAGGAAGAGCCGTTCTGCTGCATTCGCTGCAACAAGCCATTCGGCGTAAGAAGCACAATTGAACGAATGATCTCCAAGCTCAACGGCAAGCATTGGATGTACGAGCCGTCGGCCCGGAGGTTGGACGCCGTTCAGATGTGTGGCGACTGCCGGGTCATTTTTGCCGCCGAACAGAGCTTCGAAGCATCCGGCAAAGCGGCTCCTCTTGTTCGGACGACAGACGATTACCACCGCGAGCAAGCCGCAACTTCGTTTGCTGAAACGAAATTGGGTGGAGGCGGCCCATGATATCGACCGCCCTGGCTCGCATTCCGGTGGGCATTGTCATCGAGCGGCACGACGCTAGAAGCGCCTGGGCCGACGTTCTATGGCGACCGGTCCTGGTGTTGCAGGGAGTGCCAACCGCATCGCTTTGGGCCCCTCTACCCCGGAGTGACAAACGGTCGTTGTTCTTTGCTGGGTCGGCAACCATCGAATTGCACCGCACTGAGACAACCAATTACCGCGACAACCTCGCTTCAGACCGGCCTAGCGTATGGGTTAGCATGCGTCCGACAGCCTCTGAACCGCCATACGAGCTGTGCGGGGTGACGGTCGACCCGGCAGAAGGCGAGGCGTTTACGGATGCCGGAACAAACCTAGTCGAAGCTCTCCCGATGCCGTCGGACATCTCTGAGATCGTTGCGCGGTTCGTCGCGGAGCATCACGTCGAGCGCCCCTTCGTCAAACGAAGGCGCGATCAAAAGGGCTCGGCATTTGGGCACGGGGCGGAGGATGGGGTGAATAAGCACGAAAGTCGATTTCGTCGATGGATGCGGATGAAGCAAGCATCGATCGCCCCGAAGCAGGACGTTCCTGAAGTAGCAGTGTCAAGTGACATCCCGCCCCCGAGTTCGGCGGTTAAGCCGCTTGAAGCCTCAAGCTTGCCGCCCATTGAATCCATCACCGCCGATACCGACGTTACCGCATTTTTGGAGGCCGGTGTTCCGGCAGAACTCACCAGAGCCGCGTTGCGCCGAGCATGGACGATTGATCACTCTATCCGCGATTTCATTGGCATCGCTGAGAACCAATGGGACTTCAACGATCCGGATGGAATACCAGGCTTCGGCCCTTTGGCGCCTCTGGAAAGCGTGACCTGCCGCTGAACTTTCATCCATTGGCGATTAGAGTCTCGGCGGATGTTACGCCGTTTGGCGCGGGGTGAACAACGTGCGATCGGCGGAGCTGGTC
>NZ_JADPIQ010000124.1:0-4138 GCF_023073015.1 Bradyrhizobium sp. 87 | reverse complement strand
AGACGGCCCATCATGGATCGACCTCGCCGAGATTCGCGTCAACACAACGGAATCACGCTTCGTGACTTGTCTCAACCGACTTTTGCAACAAAATCGGCCACAAGCGGACTTCGCCTCTAGACGAACCCGTGCGCTAATCGCGAGGCTTCCCGAATACAATTCAAAATGATGAAGGAACACCTGCTGTCTCTTCCAATCCTCCGATCCGTTAGCCTCTCCTCTTGCTCGTGCAACTCACGATGCCGCTGAGACATCCAAGCAATAACCACACGTTCAATTAGTCCAAATGGGCCGCGCTTACATTGCTTCGCAGGTGCTCCATGCGCCAGCGACGTTAGCAAAGAGATAGCGCAAGATGCGAACCCCATTGGATGAGGGCTCCCATAACTGGGTGGCGTTTTAGCCTCGCCAAAATCGCAAGAATAAGCCGCCGGTACGGAAAATGTAAGCTGCCAAGCGTCCTCGCCAAATCAGCGGCACTCTCTGGTCGATGCAAATACACCGTCCAGGAGACGCCGCAATGACCACGACGCAGGGCACTACATGGCTGGAATGGACATGCGTATCGACCGGGCATGTCACCAGCTTAATCTGGAAATGTTGGGATGCTTTTCAGGAGCGCCGCGAACGCCAGAAATTGAGCGATGCTTTGTCCGACTTAAGTGACGGAGAACTGATGGATATCGGCACCACGCGCGGCGAGATCGACTACGTCGCCTCGCACGGAGGTATTGACCCTCGAGGCATCCGATCCGGTGAATGGCTGCGATATCTGCCAACTGTGGACGGCCAGCTAGGACCGACTGACTTTCGGTAGAGGTCACGAGCGGTGGCCTGCTGCGCCGGAAGTCCCTTCTGGTCTTCCACTGACACCAGACATTGGAACTGGTGGCGGTAAGACCAGAAGGGGCCATTTCCGGATCTAAGCACCGTAACAACGGAGAGACGAAGCCTCTTGCTTTAACGAAACTGAGCAACCGATCCCAATGGTGGACCAGACCGTCAATCGCGGGGTTCATTAGACGGTTGTCGACGTATCACGTCATGCTGCCCGGAATGAAACAGCGGACACGAGGATGTCCGTCTATGTAGTGCTTCCAGACCATGGTCCGTCCGGCAAGATTGGGTTGCTTGATGATAGCACCATCCGGAACGAGCACCCATTCGTCATCGATGCGAACGCGATATTGTCCGTGATCGGACTTCCAATTCGGTTCGGAGACGACGTAGGCGTCGGAGTCCTCACAGCACTTCCCGAATTCGCTTTGCAGACTCTCGAACCAGGGCTTTAGCGGGGAATTCGCATAGCGCCCGTCATCTCGCGCTAATGTCGCGGTCGACACCAGCAGCAGGCAGATTTGAGCCGCCAAACGCTTCGTCGCTCTGGTCACCAGCATTTCATCACCTCGGCCACTCGGAAAATCAGTTTCGATTCAGCGCAGCTGGCGTAATGGGCATGGAGCGCAGGAACACGAAGCGGGAGGTCACTGGTATTTCCGCGTCCGCGCGGCCATCCTGGCCGATGAGAATGAGACCCGCTCCCCCATTTGCGACGGTCAGGATGACCTCTTCACCAGTCCATGTCCGGATCGCGTTCATCCCGATGACGAGAAACTCGCCTACGGGCTGGTCCAGATATTGAAGTCTGAGCTGCGGAGCGATTTCGGGCGGTGCAAGACGGAAGCCGAGTTGCTGCGCGAGTTCGTAGATCTGCCGCAATGGCACCGTCTCACCGCTGAAGCCCAGATCGGCGGCGGTCACTGTCAGGAGTGTTACCGCCGTTCTGGTACTGCTGAGCGTAAACGCAGGCCGGGCAAGAGCCTCCCCAGCCGAGTTACCGACGCCGCAACCAATCTTACTCAGCGCGGTGAGGAGAGCGAACGTATCCGGGAACGTCCCGATGCTGATCGTTTTCCATTCGACAACATCCGAAACGGAGGTTACGGGATCCATGCGCGTCGGGACAACGGGCGCCGCCTTGACCGCTAACTGCCTCTGCAACACATCGCGCGCCGAACATTGAGCGTAAGCGCGGTTCGCAGAGGCGAGAACGCATACGACCCAGATCAAGATCCTCGCCGCAGTGGCAGCCCACGTCAGTGCAGCCGTCCGCTTCATGACATCCTCCCTCGTGACGCGGGATCCGCAAGCAGTTCATACTGCTCAGCCGCGCACGAGGATGCGCCAAGGTCATGAGAAGCGCTTTACAAGCGCCTTCCATTCTTCTTACCGTCTGCTTACCATATCCGCTCCAGGGGGTGCGACCGCACCACAGGAGGATGCATTTGCTTTACTCCTTTTCGGATTTCACGCTGGATACGCAGCGGCGGGAGCTGCGGCAAGGAGCCGGGATAATCTCTGTCGCGCCGCAGGTATTCGACCTTCTGAACTATTTGATCCGGAACAGGGAACGCGTCGTCAGTAAGGACGAGCTCATCGCCGGCGTTTGGAATGGTCGCATCGTCTCGGATGCCGCGCTGACGACGCGCATCAATGGTGCCCGGTGTGCAATCGGCGACACTGGTGAGAAACAGGACCTGATCAAGACGCTCCCGCGCAAAGGTTTCCGCTTCGTGGGTGCAGTGCAGGAAGCCGGGAGCTCCGCAATAGAGACGGTGGGCTCAGTCGAGCGCACCGGCGACACGCCGCCGCGCCTATCCATCGTCGTGCTACCCTTCGCGAACCTGAGCGATGATCGTGAGCAGGACTATTTCGTGGACGGTGTTACCGAGAGTTTGACCACAGACTTGTCGCGCATCAGTGGTTCATTTGTCATCGCACGGAACAGCGCATTCTCATACAAAGGCAGAGCAATCGATGTTCGGCAAGTCGGCCGCGAATTGAACGTTCGCTACGTCGTCGAAGGTTCAGTACAACGCAGCGGTGAGCGGCTTAGGATGAACGTGCAGTTGATCGATACGAATAGCGGCCAGCATCTTTGGGCGGAGCGCTTCGAGACGCCTGTCGTCGACCTGTTCGACATGCATGACGAAATTGTATCCAGGCTCGCCAATACATTGGGGGCCCTGCTCATCGAGGTCGAGGCGCGAAGAGCCGAGCGTAAACTGGACCCTGATGCAATGGATTTGTACTTCCAGGGTCGGGCCTGGTTGAGGAAAGGCTCTAACCCCGAATACATAACTCAAGCGCGCAGCTTCTTCGAACGCTCCCTCAAGTGCGACCCCGCCAACGTCGAAGCGATGATTGGGTTGGCAAATGTTGATACCTCAGTTGGAGCCAGCTTTACGACGGATGATGGGCGTGCGCGGTTTGCAGCGGCTGAAGCCATGGTGGATAAAGCATTGTCCATGAGGCCGAACCATGCGTCGGCCCACTTGGCTCGGGGTCGGGTCCAAATCTTTACGAACCGGCCGGCCCAAGCTATCCGTGAATTTGAGCATACGATAGCGCTGGATCCCAATAAGGCCAACGCTCACGCCGCCCTTGGTTTTGCCAAAATCTATTTAGGCCTCGCCGAGGAGACAGAAGGCCATATACTCGAAGCTCTACGTCTCTCTCCGCGCGATACTGAAGTCTACCAGTGGGCATCTTTTGTGGGCGTGGCCAAGCTGCTGCTTGGTTCCGACGTCGAAGCCGTCAGTTGGCTCCGACGAAGCACTGAGGCGAACCGCAACTTCCCTATCGCTCACTTGGCGCTCGCCGCTGCGTTGGGCCTGACTGGCGCGCTCGATGAGGCGCGAACTGCTGCAAGAACGGGGCTTGCGCTAAATTCAGGTTTCACCATCCGTCGCTTCCTCGCTGCTCAACAAAGCGACAACCCCATTTACCTTGCCGGGCTGGAGCGCACGTGTGCAGGCTTCCGCCTCGCTGGCGTGCCGGAAGGGTGATGGACGTTTCCGGTTAAAAACCGACTTCAGCGCGTTCCTGAGCTATGCCGGTTTTGGGTCAAAGGCTGCCCTAGCCGGCCAGCATGAGCTTGGTCGGGTCACCTGTCGGAAGCGGACGCCTTGGTTGCGCTGGGGTAACGTCAGCCACGGGCCGATTTTGTTGCAAAAGTCGGTTGAGACAAGTCACGAACCGTGATTCCGTTGTGTTGACGCGAATCTCGGCGAGGTCGATCCATGATGGGCCGTCTGAAGAGTGACCAAGGTCAACTGTTCTACGAGTTTCGTCTTGG
>NZ_JADPIQ010000095.1:0-4176 GCF_023073015.1 Bradyrhizobium sp. 87 | reverse complement strand
CGTCCCCCCAGCGCGGTTTCCTCCTTTGGAGGCTTTCGGACGCCGGCCCCCGTGTGCGCGGCAACACCGTCATGGGGCCGGCATCCGAAACCCTTCACAGACTCGGAAGTTCAACTACGCAATCGCGACTTCCGCTTGGAATTAGGCGTCCTCCGAAACCGATTAGCGCACGCCCAGTTGCGCCGTTTGCGGTCAAGGTCGGGACGTTTAGCTTCTATCAAACTAGGCCGCCGCCGTAGGTGTAGGTGACCCAGTTGCCGGCTTCGGGATTACCGCTGATGGCCCAGGCCGATTCCCAAAACGATGGCCTTCTGACGTAGCGCGCCCTCGGTTCGCTTGGTCATCTTCGCGATTTTGATCACTGGCGTCCGCGCCTTGGAGTGCGCCTTCAATTCTTTGATGTCTTCCTTCGTCCACTCACGTCGAACGGCTTTCTTTGCCTTCTTGGCCACTCTGCGCTCCTTCAATGTTGAGGCAGCCGTTTAGCACAAAGTGTGTAGCGCGCATCCTTGCGCGCATGTTCTCCAACCGACGGGGAGGGCCGCCGATATGAGCTGCTGTTCGTCTCCGACGGCACGCCGGTGAACGTACGCCGCATCAGGCAGTCGGCGCCATCAATCCAGGATCCGTTCAACTGAGGCGAGGGGATGCACCGCCATGGCTAAGAAGTTATCGCAACACGATTAGCCATCGCGGATTGGTGACGAGGACCGAGACACACAAGACATAGAGAACCCGCTGGCTGACAAGGTCGGCGGGGCTTTTCGAGAGGCCGTAACTACAGAGCTTCTCCGGCAGTAGCCGCCAACAACGCCGCCTCATTGTGTGAACGCTATCGTGCATAGAGTTCCCAATTAGTTAACGGTTATAAAGACTTCCGGTCCGGCCTGCCTTCGATAGCGAGTGTGGCAGGCCAGCTACAGCAAAGCACTCACGATCGAGTACTATTGCAAGGCAGGTGGGCGAACTAGCGACTCTTAAAACTGATTATCTCTGGGGAGACTCGAATGAAGAAACTTATTGCGGTTGCAGCCGGAACACTGGCTCTGGGCCTATCGGCTCCGGCCAGCGCGGCGGATATGGCAGCGCGTCCCTACACCAAGGCGCCTCCGATGGTCGCCGCGATTTATGACTGGAGCGGCTTCTACATCGGCGCCAACGGCGGTTGGGGCTCAAGCCGCAACAGCTGGGATTCGGTTGCCCCCTTCCTGGTGGGTCCCGAAGGTTCGCACGATGCAACCGGCGGGGTTGCGGGTGGTCAGGTTGGTTATCGCTGGCAGACTGGCACCTGGGTGTTCGGCCTCGAAGCGCAGGGTGACTGGGCCGACTTGCGAGGCAGCAACCTGAGCACCCTGTTCGGACCGGGCTTCCGCAACGATTCACGGATCAATGCGTTCGGTCTGTTCACGGGTCAGCTCGGCTGGGCCACCAACAACGTCCTGTTCTACGTCAAGGGCGGTGCTGCCGTAACTGACAATCGCAACCGGATCTATTCGACTGCGACTGGCGCTGTGCTTGCCACCACCGGCGATGACACCCGTTGGGGCGGCACCGTCGGGGTAGGCCTGGAATACGGCTTTGCCCCCGGCTGGTCGGCTGGTGTCGAATACGATCATTTGTTCATGCAGGATCGTACGCTCGCATTCACCGGTCCCGGTGGCGTAGCATTCGGTGCGGATCGCATTCGTCAGGACGTCGATCTCGTCACGGTTCGCGTGAACTACAAGTTCGGCGGCCCCAGCATCGGCCGGTACTGAGCAGTACCACTGGAAACAACAAGGGCCGGCTCTTTGAGCCGGCCTTTCTTTTTTGGGGAGATTCAAATGACCAAAACGTCCCGACCGGTCGCCCCTTCGAAATTAGCCGACGAGCTAAACAGCGCATTTGCTTCGGCTGAACCCAATACCATTTGTATGGCCATTGGGGAGGGACTTGCCAACTTCAACATTGCCGAGATGGCAAGACAGACGGGTTTAGGCCGGCAGAGTATTTATCGAGCTTTCAAAACCAACACACAGCTTCCGAATTTTTCCACGGTCCTTGCTGTGCTCACGGCCATGGGCTTGCAGCTCAAAGTAACTCCCAAGGGCGAGCGATCCACGGCTGCCACGGCTCGCGCAACGAAGACGTAGTCAACACTTAGGGGGCGAGCTAGCGAGAAGCACGATCGCTAGGATGTCGAGAATTTATTTTTACAAACTGACGGTGGACAATGGCGCGGCCCCGTGCATTAGAGCAGGACTTCTTTCTTTAGCAATCTGCAAGCCTATGATCCGCAAGACTGCAAGGGAGGGGGATTTGATCTTCGGTTTTGCTGCAAATTCGCTTCATAAGGACAACCGGTTAATCTACGCGGCTCGCGTCACCCACGCCCTTCATAACGGGCGGTATTTCAAAGATCAGCGCTATGCCAATCGAGAGGATTGCATTTACACATTTAGAGGCGGTCGATATCAGCGTCGAAAGAGCGCCAAACACCACGACAAGCCGACAGACCTTCGACATGATCTAGGCGATTTCCCCCAATACTCACGGGCAAACGTGCTTTTGAGCGCCGATTTCCGATACTTTGGGAAGTCGGGTAGCGACATTTACAAGGCGAGGTTTCCAGCGGTCGCTAATGCGGTGAAGGAGCTTGGCCGCGGTCAGCGAGTAAGACTTAGACCCTCTCTTCGGCTCGAACTTGAGGCAATGAAGGATTGGATTTGGCTGGAAACACCAAGAAAGGTAATGGGCAATCCTTCTCGCTCTTCGGCGTCCAACGTTTGTCACCGCACTAAATCGTGCGGTGTTGCTTGAGCTTCGAACGGCGATTTTTTGATTTGTCTTTAGGCTCGGTTTGCCCGGATTTGGAGGTGCCAGATGCAAACGACGTTGCCCAGTCTCTCCTGCCTTCGTTGCGACAATCTGATCGCGCCATCCGGGAGTTTTAGCAAAATACCTGTTGCCCGGCGATACGAACATTGCATCCGTCGGTGCGAGCCTTGCGGCGTGGGTGCCTCAAATGCCAAGACGGCTGGAGCGCAGACGTGGATTTTTCGGGAGCCGCTCGACAATATCCCGACGGAAATTCGCGATGGCGCAAAAACCGCGTTGAGAGGCGCTCTTAACCAGCGGAACCGGCAAACAAAGAAGCTAGGTTCGGTTTTTCGACTTCAGAGGATGCGATCACCTGGGTGGTGTTTGCTTATCTGACGCCCTCGCGAAAGCTCCTGCCCGCTCTAATGCGTGTGGGTCTGGTTGCACCAGAAGTCGGAAGCAAAAGCCCCACGGTCCTATTGTGGGGCGTCCCGATAAATGATCCCGAGCGAGGGAATTTGATCAAGGAAGAACTGCAGACGATCTGCAGGCACTTCAACGAACGTGAAACCTCATTCTCTGAGCCTGACGTAGTTGTTGATCTCGAAGATGGTGGACTGATTTTTATCGAGGCGAAATATCTGGCTGCAAACGACACTAAGCCTGCCAACTACTTGGGCTGGGTGAATTTTGAAAAGGCTGCTTAAGCTGGGATTTCGACGGAGTTAGGCGTTCCGGACGTTATTAACTTGCCCGGAATTGGTGCTTGCTTAATCAGCTTGGTGGCGCCCGGCCTAGGACCTTGGTGAACTTAGCACCCGGCGCCTTGTTTTCCGCACCTGAAAGGGTGCTTTTAGATGGTTTTGCCGATGCCATAAAGGCGGGTCCAATTGCTAACTTCATGCGGCTGACTTGGTCCGATCTTCTAGATGACCTCAATGGGACACCAGCTTGGTTGGTTGAGTTCTGCCGAGGCCGTCGAGGTTTAATGAATTAGCCAATTGCTCGCTGAAGATACCTGAATTGACGATTAGACGCTCCTTTCGATGGGCCGATACCTACAAACGGTGGATTGGCGACCAGTTGTTCAAGAAGCGGGAAACGTCGCGATCCCGGTGCCCGAACATTCCCTCACCGATTGCTTTCGTTTCCGCCATACTCAAGCCTCGCGTGAGCCAAGCCCGGCGATCGTCGGTAATCCAAACGTACACCTGATGGCGAGCAGTCTTGCCGTGCAATTTATCGAGACGCTTGAGAAGCTCCTTAGGCCGGACTACTGTAAGCGCTTAGCCGCAACCCTATTGAGGCTGGCTTGACGTTTTGCGGAATCGCCACGGCATGAGGTCTTCGATGCGGCTATGGGGATGGCCGTCGATG
>NZ_JADPIQ010000070.1:0-4425 GCF_023073015.1 Bradyrhizobium sp. 87 | reverse complement strand
AACGTTGCTCACGATCGCCTGAAATCGCTGCTCACGATCCTCTGAAATCGTTGCTCACGATGCGCTGAAATCCGTGCTCACGATGCCGCGAAACGCGCAGCCTATGCGAGCGAAGAAGGACATGGCATTCACCCTCCGTAGTACATGGGGAGTCTGTTCGACCTTTACGCCTGACGCCCCACGTTACGGCTTGATGTCCTCATGATAAGCAGTCTCCCAGCCCCAGGCGCCGGAGCCATAGCCACGGGTTCGAGACCTTTCCTCATAGAGTTGCCCGATGATGTCGCCGTCCCCGGCGAGGAGCGATTTGGTCGAGCACATCTCTGCGCACAACGGCAGCTTGCCTTCAGCAAAGCGGTTTGAGCCGTATTTTGCATATTCGGCAGCGCTGCCAGGCTCTTCCGGACCCCCGCCGCCAGCGCAATAGGTGCATTTGTCCATCTTGCCGCGAGAGCCAAAGTTTCCGACCTGTGGATACTGAGGCGCTCCGAACGGACAGGCGTAAAAGCAGTAACCACAACCAATGCAAAGATCCTTGTTGTGGAGAACTATCCCATCATCAGTCGGATAGATGCATTGCACCGGGCACACCGACGCACATGGTGGGTCGGTGCAGTGCATGCACGCCATGGAGACCGAGCGTTCGCCAGGTTTGCCATCGTTGATGGTGACCACCCGGCGCCGATTGAGACCCCAAGGCACTTCGTTCTCGTTCTTGCAGGCGGTAACACAAGCGTTGCACTCGATGCAGCGTTCTGCGTCACAAAGAAATTTCATCCTCGCCATTGATGTACTCTCAAGCTGCTTTGATCTGACAGAGAGTTGCCTTAGGCTCCTGCATGCCGGTGGCAGGATCGTAGCCGTAAGTGGTCAACGTGTTCACGCTCTCACCCAGTACAATGGGATCGGCGCCAGGGGGGTACTTCGCTCTAAGGTCTTTGCCTTCGTACCAGCCGGCGAAATGGTAGGGCATCCATGCGACACCCCTGCCAACGCGGTCGGTGACAAGT
Organism: Bradyrhizobium sp. 87; assembly: GCF_023073015.1. Taxonomy (NCBI): domain Bacteria; kingdom Pseudomonadati; phylum Pseudomonadota; class Alphaproteobacteria; order Hyphomicrobiales; family Nitrobacteraceae; genus Bradyrhizobium; species Bradyrhizobium sp. 87. The sequence goes on along the minus strand of NZ_JADPIQ010000070.1, from coordinate 3,415 downwards.
GCTTTCATCTTGGCGCGAGAGCTATTCTCTGCGCCCATGACCCACACCCATCCGCCATCCTTGATGCCGCGCTCCGCAGCATCTGCAGGGTTGATCTCCACGAACATGTGCTGCTTCAGTTCCGCGAGCCACTTGTTGGAGCGTGTTTCCTCGCCACCGCCTTCGTACTCAACCAGTCGACCAGAGCTGAGAATCAATGGGAATTGTTTTGAGATACCTCGATCGACGGCAGCTTTCTGAACCGAGAAGCCGACGTTCGGCACGCGAAACTGGCGCGCGTCGGGTAGCGTCGGATAGTCGGAAACAAGATCCGGGCGCGGCGTGTAGATCGGTTCGCGGTGCACGGGAATGGGATCGGGCAGATTCCAGGCGATCATTCGCGCTTTGCCGTTGCCGTAGGGCGAACAACCATGCTGGATGGCCACTCGCTGAATACCACCTGAAAGGTCCGTGGACCACGAAACGAGATCGGGTTTGTCGGGGCTGACGCGAAGGATCATCTGCCATTCTTCGGGCGTAAGATCCTTGTCCCATCCAAGCTTCTTCAGCACACCAAGCGTGAACTCCGGATATCCATCCTGGATCTCAGAGCCCGTGGAGAAAGATCCCTCAGCGAGGAGATTGTCGTGCTCCTGCCGCTCGACCTCGCTGCCGTTTTCCATCACCTTGCGGGAAACCACACGCTCCACGCCAAACCGGGCGCGAAATGTACCACCCCCCTCAATCACAGGGAGCTCGGTGTTGTAGAGGATCGGGGTTCCCGGATGTCTGAACTGAGGTGTTCCCCAACATGGCCAGGGCAATCCGTAATAATCTCCCCCTACCTCAGGGTCATCTTTTGGGGCACGAAGCATGACCAGGTCGAACTTCGCCTGGTTCTTCATATGAGCTTTCAGGCGTTCGGGAGATTGCCCACAATATCCAGTGGACCATCCGCCGCGATTGATCTCCCGAAGGATGTCTTCCGCCGATACTGAACCGTTCTCGACTTTGATATTCTTGAACATCAAGTCGGCGAAGCCAAGCTTGGCCGCCAGCATGTACATCGTGTCGTAGTCATTCTTGGATTCGAAGACGGGATCGACGATCTTTTCACCCCATTGTAGGGAGCGATTTGAGGCCGTTCGCGAGCCATCCATTTCGAAGCTAGTGCAAGCGGGCAGCAAATAGATGCCGTTCTTGCGCTCGGAAAGCACGGACCACGCGGTCGGATAAGGATCGCACACCACCAGAAGTTCAAGCGTTTCGATCCCTTTTACAGCTTCCGGCATCCGGGTGATGGTATTGACGCCGTGGCCCATGACGAACATTGCCTGCACCGGATTGGGTTGAGCAACCTGATCTCTTGGCAACAAGGTGGCATCGAACCAGCGCGTGCTGGGAATGCCGGGCGTTTCCATGAGCGTCTTGCTGGGGAAGCGCCCCCTCATCCATTCGTAGTCGACGTCCCAAACCCTGCACCAATGGCGCCAAGCGTCTTCTGAAAGGCCGTAGTACAGGGGGAGAGAGGTGACATCGAGGCCTAGGTCGGTGGCACCTTGAACGTTGGTGTGACCGCGAAAGATGTTGGCGCCAGTGCCTGGTCGACCCACATTCCCAGTGGCGAGTAGCAGAAGACAGCTGGCTCGCACGTTGGCTGTACCAGTTGTAAATTGGGTTTGGCCCATCGCCCAGATCAAGGTCGAGGGTTTTTGCGTCGCGAACAGCCGCGCAATATGGCGAACCTGGGCCTCGGGAAGTCCCGTGACTCGCTCGACTTCACTTGGCGGCCACTTAGCTGCTTCTTTGCGGATTTCTTCGGCGCCATATACCCGCTGGTTGATGAATTCCTTGTCTTCCCAGCCATTCTCGAAGATATGCCACAGCATTCCGTAAATGGTCGCAATGTGAGTGCCGGGTCGAACCCGGACGTACTCGGTTGCGTGAGCCGCGGTCCGTGTCATGCGCGGATCCACAACAATCATGTTGGCTCGGTTGAGCTCTTTGCCCTCAAGAATGTGTTGGAGAGAGACTGGGTGTGCCTCGGCGGGATTCCCTCCCATGAGCAGTATTGTCTTGGCGTTGCGAATGTCGTTGTAGCTGTTCGTCATGGCGCCGTAGCCCCATGTGTTGGCTACGCCAGTAACAGTGGTCGAATGGCAGATGCGGGCCTGGTGATCTGAATTATTCGTGCCCCAAAAGGCCGCCAGCTTGCGATTGAGATAGGCCGCCTCGTTGGTGAATTTTGCAGACCCAAGCCAATAGACGGAATCGGGACCAGCCTTCTCCCTGATTGTAAGCAACCTGTCGCCGATCTCATCGATCGCCGTTTCCCAGGAAATCCGGATCCATTGGCCGTTCACAAGCTTGACAGGATAGCGCAGGCGTCGCTGGCTCAAGACGTCGTCGCGAACCGCAGCTCCCTTGCAGCAATGTGAGCCGCGATTTATCGGGCTGTCATAGTCAGGTTCCTGACCGATCCAAACTCCGTTCGAAACCTTTGCGATTACGGAACATCCAACCGAGCAATGCGTGCAGATGTTCTTGCGGGTAACCACATCTGCTCCCGGGGCAGGCGGAGCGCCAGCCTCGGCCTTACGGATGCCTTCCAAAGGAAGCGAGCCTAACACCGACAGGCCTGCAACGGTCAACCCGGATCGCTTCAGGAAGGCACGGCGGTCCTGCTCATAGCAAGAGGAGGAGCGCTCCGCACCGGTTAACCTCTTCGAGAAGGACGGCTTTGATGTCTTTACGAGCACAGGATCGTCCCTATGGAGCAGGGTATCGGTTGACGCGATAAAAGTTACGAATTTCCTGGGAGTTCGGCTGGTAGCGAGCTCTCCGCTTGCTCTTCAGATGATCCTGCTGCAGCGCCGGTCCAGATGCCGGTACTTGCAGTGCGACTATAGTCGAGGTGGCACCGGCCAGTCCGATGCCAAGAAAGTCGCGCCGTTTGAGTTCTCTGTTAGGGCATCTTTTCACGGTGTACTTTTCCAAGCTAAGCCTGACGTAACCTAACGTGCGCCGCCCCCAGCTAAGAACAGGCTCTCTCGGCCCGCTAACTTTCGAAATGGAAACATATATCGATGGCGCAGGGCGCTTCCGACCCTTCTGACGCCCAGAGTGCCTCGATCGACGGGAACAACCACACCGCTCCTGCTAGCAGCCGTTGCAAACCATCCCGGGGCAGTTAAAGCGCAGCGACAAGATACGTCGGGACGCAAACCAGGAAAAATGACGGCTCGTTATCGTTTCCATTCCATCCGTTTGGCGCTAGGGGGGCAGTCGGGAAGCTGGCCTCTCGAAACGGAGGAATCGTAGCCGACTGGCGGCTTTCCACACATGGGGTAATTCCGGGCTCGGAGCCATACTCAGGCTCTGCGAATCAGCTCTCCAGGACTCGACGAGGCCTACCCCAGGGCCTTGCAATGATGGA
>NZ_JADPIQ010000087.1:0-601 GCF_023073015.1 Bradyrhizobium sp. 87 | reverse complement strand
AGGACGTGAAACCGGAGGTGATGCGATGCCTTGTCGTGCCGCTCACGCTGCGCCTTGATCGGCTGCATCTGACGCTTCAGGCGGCGTTTGGCTGGACGAATAGCCATCTCTTCGAGTTTTTGGCTGGCGAAGGACGTTGGGGTATCCCTGATCCCGATGGAGATTTTGGCCCTCAGCCCATCGATGCTCGCAAGACGCGGCTCTCCAATATCGTTCACGAGACCGGCGCGAAGACGATCCATTATCTCTACGACTTCGGCGACAGCTGGGATCACGTGATCAAGCTCGAAAAGTGGTTCGACAACACGACAACGGAGGGACTTCCCCTCTTGCTCGAGGCCGCCGGCCGTTGTCCTCCGGAAGATGTCGGCGGTGCGTCAGGCTATACCGAATACCTCGACGCCATCCGCGACCCCACCCATCCGGAGCACGAACAAATGCGCCTCTGGGGCCCTGAGCAGTTTGATCCCAACGTCGTCGACCGGAAGGCGCTCGAGGCCGCCGTCAACGCATTGTCGGAAATATGGAAGCCGCGCCGGCGCACCACGCGTTCAAAATAGACGTCAAGCACCAATCAAATGGGCCTCAGAGCGACGCTTAC
>NZ_JADPIQ010000144.1:0-602 GCF_023073015.1 Bradyrhizobium sp. 87 | reverse complement strand
GGGTCATGGAGCGTGGCCCAAATATCGCAGCACGAAGAGCGGCGAATTTGGCGGTCCGCATAGAACCAGTATCGAGTTTCGGCAGTTGACTCCGGGTGGATCCGAACCAGCAAACTGATTTGTTCGGGCCAAGGATAAGTTTAAAAGCTAAGCCGGCACACATGAAGGACCTCCGACGACGTTTGGAAAAGGTCCGCGCTGACGCCAGAGAGTTTATGCTGATGAGCCAGCAAGCGACGGACATAGAAAAGCGCGAGCTGTTTAAGCGCTTGGCGGATGAACTCGCCTTCGAGGCTCTCGAGCTTGAGCTAATCGTCAAGAAAAATGAGCGAGCTAATCCGTGCGACCAGCACGAGGTCGTGGAGTTTAAGCCGCCCTCTCAGCGAACGCGTGGCTGATGCGGAAGAGGTCAAGCCGGCTAGATCGGCGTGACAACGGAACTTTGCGCATGGCTCCGCCAGCGAACGCTGCTCCGCCTTCGCCGCATCGCATTGCGGTTGGGAGGGGCCCAATCCGGAAGCGGTGATGTCATTGTACGCCGCCAGCAGTTCATCCATATGGTCCTTCCGTCGATTTCGAAGAACAGCGGGGTTTCAGGCAAG
>NZ_JADPIQ010000105.1:0-4442 GCF_023073015.1 Bradyrhizobium sp. 87 | reverse complement strand
CAGCTACGAGCTAATTGCCCCGCTCGTCACGATGAGCTGTCGCCTATTGCTTCGCCGTGTCGCCAGCCGCGGCGTTCTACCGCGCGAGCGGTTTAGTCCAATTGGCCCGTGGCCGACCTCGACCCAGAGGGCCGCAATATCCGCTTTCGAGAGGTGAGCGGACCAAAGTTAGTGCTCGGTACCGAGGGCCGATCATACCTGATGTGCTAGGCGGAGGCCCAGCCAACCAAGTCTGACTCCCAGCGCTTGAGAAAGCAAGAAGGAGCTGAGCCGCCCTAACCCTGGTGTCGGGACCTCGTCTCTGGATCCGAAGATCATCATTCTTCCGACAGGAGGGAATGCAATCAGAGACCGATGGGCGATCGGCATTCAACTACACTTCCGTGTTTCTGCGGACCAATCCCACCGGCGTACAGACCGTATTCATCCGGGCGAGAACACAGGCCAAACTTAGCTTACGAACGCGGACCCATTCACTCACTGGTGATATGCCGCGATATTTTTTCGACTTCCACGACGATAACGGTTCGACGATTGACGACGAAGGGCACGAACTGCCCGGCTTGAATGCTGCGCGCACAGAGGCTCGCCGCACTATTGGAGAAGCCGCGCGGGACTTAACGGCTAAAGGCCAAGATGGCGTCGCAGGTTGAGGTTCGCGACGAGCACGGTGCAGTTCTGAGGGTTGCAGTCACTAGCTGCCGATTATCATTCAGTCACGGTCGCTACACAGACGGTATGCAGGCAATGCTGCGCGATATTCAGCGTTCATTTCGTTGGTAAAGCTTCCGACGGGCTTAGCGTCGGCAAGCCGTATTCGTGCGCGCGTTTCGCCGCGAGCTTGCGATAGGTTTGAGCTTGCGTCTGCAACTGGGTTTTGAAGGCCGCATCCGACTCGTCTGCCGCAAGCGCTTCAAGTTGAACCGCGCGCGCAAAGGCGGCATCCACGTTGGGAAATTAGGCCATGTTGGATGCAAGCCAAAAATCTCGGCAAAGGTCAGCTGAGGTCCTTCGGTTCGGCTTGCCAGTGAGGCCATGACTTCCATTCTAGCCGGATGAGCGGACCTGGTTAGACTGGTCCGGCACGTCTCGAACGGACCACTAGCAGACTACACAGTCCTTCCCAGGCGTTGATCAATTTCCTGACGCAATAGTCCAAAATCTATCGGCTTGGATAGTAATCCAGCGGCGCCAAGTTCTCTTGCGCGCTTCACGGTTGCAGCGTCTCCATAAGCGGTAATCATGATGATGGGCACGTTAGGACGTGCTTCTTTTACCTTTGGAAGCATTTCGAGCCCGCTCATGCCTGGCATGTTGATGTCCGACAGGATTAGGATTAGTGACGGATCCGGTATCGCCTTCATCTGCTCGAGAGCCGCAGGAGCAGACAGAGCGAATCCATGAGAAACCGCCCCGCCCGCAGGTCGCGGCGGAATTGCTGCCGGAACATGCTCTCGACATCGGGCTCGCCGTCGACGACAACGATCTAGGTGCTCACGACTCTCCTCCAGATCGGCTATTGCTCCCGTGTCGAGGCAAGAAGACCACAAACTCTGTAAACTGCTGCGGCTCGCTTGTGACTTCAATTCGGCCACCATGCTGTTTGACGATGATGTCATGGGCGATCGAGAGGCCGAGGCCTGTACCTTCGCCGGCCGGTTTGGTCGTGAAGAACGGATTGAAAATCTTTTCCTTCACCTCCGGTGGGATACCGGTGCCATTGTCGCGAATACGTATTTCGACTTGGTCCTCGCTTGCGCGTGTGCGGGCTGTGATTAGTGGTTCGAAGTCGGCACTGCTATTGCTAGCCACACGACTGGCCACCGCATGGAGCCCGTTCGAGATCAAGTTGAGCAGAACGCGGGTGATCTCCTGGGGAAACACTTCGACTAGTCCGGCGCGCGGATCGAAGTCACGCTGCACGGTCACATTGAACTGCGGTTTCTCGGCACGGGCGCCGTGACAAGCGAGATTGAGACTCTCATCGACCAGTGCATTGATATCGGCAGCCCGGTGCTCTCCCGAGCCTTCTCGCGAGTGCAGCAGCATATTCTTAACGATCGTATCGGCGCGCTTGCCGTGCTGTACCACCTTTTCAAGGTTTGACTTCAGCATCAACGAAAGTTCGTCAACCTCGCTGCGCATCTTATGGTCGAGAGGAGCCGGAGCCAGGGTCTCCTTGAGTTCGGCGGTCAATTCCGCCGAGAGCGCAGCAAAGTTATTGACGAAGTTGAGAGGATTCTTGATCTCGTGGGCGATTCCGGCGGTAAGTTGACCGAGAGAAGCAAGTTTTTCGGTTTGCACCAGGCGGTCTTGCGCAGTTCGCAGCTCATCCAATGATCTCGACAGATCGGCGGTGCGCTGACGCAATTCGCTGAGAAGTCTTGTATTCTCGATAGCAATGACCGCCTGCGCGGCGAACTGCTCCAGCAGGGCTGTTTGCTTCTCAGTAAAAGGGCGATTTTCCTGCCGAAAGATCATAACATTTCCGACCACGCTGCCGCCCTTCAGCAAGGGAACTGCCAATACGCACTGCGCGCCGCCAAGCTCAACCAAGGCGCGGCGATTACGTTCACCGTCGAGGTAAGCTTTGGATTTGGCGAGGTCAGCGATGGCTACTGAACGTTCGCCTTTCAACAGACGCGCTGGAGCGGTGTCAGGACCGTAGTCAAGTGGCTGCTTCCGGCGATACTCATCGTAAGCTGGAGGCAAGCCGAATGTGGCCGCGGTATGGAAACGGTGCCCATCATAAGTGTTGAGCACACCGAAATTCGCATCGCAAAGCTGCATCGCCTTGCCAAGTATGGCATCGAAGACCGGCCCCAGATCCCCACCTGAGCGGCTGATTATGCTGAGCACCTCCGATGTCGCAGTCTGCTGCTCCAGCGCCTGCCTGGTCTCGTTGAAAAGTCGTGCATTTTCGATCGCAACGACGGCCTGGCTGGCGAAGTTCTCAAGCAGCGAGATTTGCTCCTCGGTGAATGGCCTAACCTCCTGCCGGTAAACGTTGATTACGCCGACGATGTCCTCGTTCTTAATCATGGGCACATACAAGACGGTGCGCGCGCCGCCCAAATCGACACCGGCGACTGCATTAGGATTACCGCTGCGGTAGGCTTCGCTTTCCTGAGCATTATGGACGTGAGCTGGCTTCCTGGTTGTGCGCATCACGTCGGCCGGAGTTGCCGCGCCTCCCGTATGCAAGTTTTGCCGTCGGTATTCAGCAAAGGCGGCCGGAACGCCCGCTTCGACAACTGCCCGCATTGCGCCTTGCTCCATTTGGTATATGAAGCCGCAGTCCGCCTCGCACAGGCTCATGGCCTTGGCCAGCATCTGCTCAAATACCGGTTTAAGATCGCCAGGCGAGGACGAGATAACCTCAAGAACTTCGGCTGTAGCAGTTTGCCGCTCAAGCGCCTCCTTCGTTTTGTTGAACAGCCGCGCGTTCTCTATTGCGATCACGGCCTGGTCGGCGAAGCTTTGTTGCAGCACTAGTTCATCTGCGGTAAAGGGTTCGAGTCGATCGCGTTGGACGATGAGCGCTCCGATCGCTTTGCCGTCGCGCCGTAGTGGCGTACCGGCCACGGTTCGAATGCCGACCGTGCGGGCTAATGTCACGGGCCAGTCCGCCATATCCGCATCGATATTGTCGATGTCGGGGATATGAATTTGTCGATTCTCCCGGAAAACTACCGCGGGCAGGTTTCGGCCTCCTGGCCGCCGCTGCTCCTCTGGTACCAAAGCGGTGATGCGCTCGATGCCCGCGCCAAAACTGACTGAAAGACCCCACTCGTTGCCGGCGGCAATCCGGATAGCAACGCTCGCACCATGGAAGAGGCGCGCGGTAGCTTCGGCGATCTGCTGAAGTCCGCTTTCGGCATCACCGGAGGCGCTGGCGATTGTGCGGAGGATGTGGGCACTGGCATTCTGCCTCTCCCGTAAGTTGGCGAGTTCCTCGCGCAGACGGCCATTTTCGGCATCCGTCGCCGCAGCCCGTGCAGTTGCCGCATCATGCGCAGCAAAACTGGAAGCAAGCCGTTGCTCGAGATCGGCAATCAGCTTGTGGAGGTCGGCCACGGCGTCCAGAGGAGGCGCGGTCATTCACTCAGTCCATGCGCCAGCCAATGCCGACCGGCTCAAATCATCGCCCGTATAGACGGATTATTCCATTCCAGGAGCATCAAAGCCAGCGGCTTTCCGCCGCTTTTGGGCACCAGAAAAGAGGATTTTCGGATGTCCGAGTTGAGGTCATAGCAGACGTTGGCCGAGCGCCGTTGGAAGTCAGCTACGGGCCGATTTTGTTGCAAAAGTAGACTGCAATGGATTTGGCCGCTTTGCCTTTCGTTGAGCCGCGCTTTGAAGCGCTGGCCCTGACGCATTTTACGCAACTTTGACGCTACGCTACGCGATGCGCAGAACCTGAGCCGGCGGCGGTCGTGCGA
>NZ_JADPIQ010000112.1:0-4813 GCF_023073015.1 Bradyrhizobium sp. 87 | reverse complement strand
TTGCCGTCCTCTGAGAAATGATGCTTGCTGTCGACCTCGATGACGATCCGCTGGCGGTCCGGGAGCAGCAACAGAAAGTCCATGCGTTGTCGTGGTAGACTTCGCGACAGCTTCCCCACCTGTCGCGGAACGATTGTGAGACGTTGAACAAGTTGATCATTACCGGACTTTAAACCGTGCTGCTCCAGCGTGCGAAGGCCTTCGACAAGCGGTAAGGCCGACAGTTTGATCAAACCCGGCGGAATTCGACGATACGATCCTTGATCGAAGCATGCGCCCGAAATCCCGCGTTCAGAGCATCAGCCCAATAAGCGACCATGGCGCGCCGAACTCCGTCCAGGGCGAAGATGCGTTCGGCCTTTGCAAAATCCTCGTCGAAATTCACACATACAGCGCGTTCCGCGGCTTTGTAATCGGCCTGTAGAACATCCCCTCCACGTTGGCCGAGCCACATGATCGTTTTGGGATACTCCAAAATCAAACGATCGAGCACGAGGTAGTGCGAGAACTTTCCGCCCATTGGCGTTCGCGTGCTGAACGCGACTTCGTGCGACCCGATGTTGACCGTAAACCAACGCCCTCCGTTGGTCTGCGGGAGAACGCTTAGGGTCCATGCACCTTGAATGTCGAGGCTCCCAAACAATCCAGAAAGCTGGAACAAACGAAAGAGAAACAAGCGGACGTCCGTATTGTGAAAAAGTTGATCCGTTCTCGCGGGATCAACGCGAAGTGGATCGCTGATGGAACGCAGCCGCTCTCTCGCCTCGTGCGGGGGCACGCTGAATAGCTCTTGTGTCCCCTCGACTTCCACGTTTCTCGTACGAAAATGGCGATGGACCGCGCTCTCCACTACCGAGCAGTCCGTCACGTGGACAAAGTCGGACAATTCCCATGGACCGTAAGCAGCGTATGCCTCGCCCCCATTTATTCCGCGAAGCCGTTCGCTAATGGGCCGCTCGGTGCGGCCGATCTTTATGTAGTCGCTGTTCGGCGAAACGAGAATGTAGACGAACCCCTGCGGCATATGCGCGATCCCCCAAAGCACGCCGGCAAAGTAACTGAGGACCACCCGGACGTGAAACAGGCGGAACGTCTGGATTGCATGAGCGGGACGGCAATCCTCCCGCCTCGGCGGCAGATTGCTAACCAAAAGGTCTGACGAAACGATTAGTGGATGATTGCGGGCTGGGTGGCGGCGTTCGTTGTCCCACTAAGCCCTAGACAACGCAGACAGCATGAAATGGCCGGCGTGCATCACTGCCGCCGGCCATCGCTCGCGCCACCGTGGCTGGGGGGCTAATCGGCAGCGCTGACCGCAAGCCTGCCGAGCGCCGTTAACAACCCGTTAACCAATTCGGGCAGGCTCTGGCTATTTCGCGGGCAACAACGCGGCAGTCTGTGCTGCCGCGCCTGCCTTGACCTGCAAAGCGGCGTTTCGGACCACGCGCGCCGCTAGTGCTGAACACGTCGGGCGCCGGCTTGCGAAGGTCGTGATCGCATAGAGAGTGCGTATTTCAATTCTTCCGCACGGGTATCGCGACATCAACGACCACGCCCCCTCCATCTCTGGTGAACGCCTGACATCCAACCGTTGCACTGGGAAGAGCGACGCTAGCTTGTTCCTCCGCTTCCTTGAGCGCAGCACGGTGGCACCGATGCGCCGCCGCTTCCAATTTCTTCGTATCAGCGCCGGTTACGGCGCTTCCTGCGGTCGCCGCCAACGCAAACCAATCATTCGGAGGAAAGCCGCTCGCATCCCAGTTCAGGGAAACATAGGTGACGAACTTCGGGTCGCAGATAAGGACCATGTCCGGCCCCTTGAAGAAGACGCTTCCGCCGGACGGCGAGAAGTGGTCGAAATGCGTGTTGGTCCGCTCGATGATCCGTGCCGTAATTTCCTTGCATTCCGGCGTCTCGGTCGATCGCTCGCCGGCGGTCGCCACTTCAGGCGAGACCAGAAAGAGCGCAGCTAGCGCTCCGTATGCGATGCGCCTCTTCTCGAAGTATCCCTTCATAATTCGCCCCTCGGCATCACACCGTGGCCCGACGCGGCTGATAGGATCAGGCGGCACGTCCTTTCGTACATCAGATCACCCGTTGGCCCGGAGCCGGTGATGTCAAAATGTCATCGATCACCGACCGGTGCCACACCAGCCCGATGCTCGGATCACCTTCATCGTCCGGTAAGCGGCTAGAGTAAACACCGAGAAACTCGGTCGTTGAAGCCGCATCGAGATTGGTAGTCAGGTTACTTAGAACGGCGGGACCGATCACCCGCGCGAACGTAGGCGAGCCGGACATGCCGCTAGACGTCCTGGCATCAATCGCAAAAGCTGGATATCTGAAACGCCATGGCAAGAGGATTTCGCTTGCGATGCTGCCGCGTTTCCAAATCGGAAAATTGATTTCTTTATCGTTCGCCTTCAGGGGGAAGCCAACGACGAAGACATTCCCGCCGGATATGTGGAACAGTTTCTCAAATCTATAGTCGTTTACGCAAATAATGCGCGAGGTGTCGCCCGAGGGGAGTGATAGCACAACAACGTCAACGCGCTTCTCTGCGAAATCCCGATGTTGCAACCACGTTGGTACGCCGTCTCCGCCATATAACGACAGTTCGATGCTGGGCCATCGAAAAAACAGAGTGTTGCCCGTTGCTGGTTCGTTTAACGACGTTGGCTCCCAATATCGTACCACTAGCGTATCAGGCGACCACCCCGTCTTGCTATGCCCAGTGAACGCATGATTTCCCGTGACAACATGCCAGTTGGTGATGAACACCGGTTGACCCGCATGACGCCAAAAAAAGCCAGAAGCTTGGTTTACGGTCCCATTTCCACGGGCTTCGACAATGCATGATGCCATGGAGAGCTTATCGAAACGGGTGGCATACTCTATCGGTCCAAGCTCCATCTCTGTACAAAGTCTTCCGAGGTCATCGAGACGTCCTATCAGGTTGAGTGCGCGCCATCAGTGTCGCTCGGGGTTCCGTTCGACACGACCTGCAGTAGCCGTGCCGGGACCGCGAAGGAACGGGAAAGCTCAAATTCCATAAATCTCCCGAGCGTGGCGCCGTACGTTAGCGGGCGTTTCGTCGTCAAGGCGCTGGAGATACTGCAAGAAGCTTGCCCAGAAGTGGATGAGAATATTTCCGCCTTCAGCCTCAATTCACTTCGCAGCGGCTCTTCCGAAACCAACGAGGCGCAGCCCTTATCGATAAACATGGCATCGACATAAGGGCCGTACGTGGAGATCGCCCGGATATCATTCATCATTCCTTTGGACGGCAGCTTCTTCTGCCCGGCAGAGACGAGCCGCCGCGACAGCCCAGCGAAAAGATATGCCGATATCCTGTGTGTGGGCATGTTCCTGTTTTCAGGCCAGTCCCAGAACGCAAATACTGACGAAGCTAGCTCGCGTTCAGCAATTCCATGGTCTCGAAATAACTGCTTCAGCTGGTTAAATTCCTCCAGCGCTGGATACGACAGTCGGTTCAGGAATTCGTGAGTATCGTGTGATTGCAGGGCCGTTTGCGCTTGTTGAGCTGCATATTTCAGTGCGCCTTTTTTGGCGTTGCCGAAATCGTTGAACTCATGACTGAAGACTTCGTTAAACGTCGGTTTTTGCCTAATCCAGCGTTGCCACAACACCTTGCAGCTGGCGTCCGTTTCGTCGCGGTGACGACGAATTCCATTGGCAAAGACCGCATAGTCCATGTCGGTTGTAATGTGCATATCGGGGATGGGAAGCGATATAGGCGGCGGTCGCCAGAACCACCTCCCGAGCGATGTCCTCCAAACTTGCCCCCGGCCCCCGGGCCGTATTCGCGAGGATCGCTTGCGCATCAAATTTTGGCTTGTTTGACGCGACATGTTCGCAGACCTTGTCGGTCTGCACGCCCGCAAGGGCCCAGATTGTGCCGTATCCGGTCGTAAAGACCACTGTCCGGTCGACCCCTTCGACTTCGGTGATCTTGAATACGTTGTCGCAAACGATGGTCCAATCCGGAGTGCTGATACCCAGACGGCTATCCGCCGCTACAATCAGGCCAGCGACGGTTGGGATGACCAAAACGAGTGTCATCGCTCGACCACTGCGCAGCCCTGTTTCAGTGCCGCCTGGAATACTGGTTTCAGCCCGGGCTCCGCGAGGATGGCTTCGCCGGGTCTAAAGTCGCTCACAACGCGCCACTCAAAGCCGCTGTTGGGTTTGGGCAGCTTCGTAGGATCGAGCACGTACGCGGCGCGGCCGGGACCTTCTCCGAAGGCGCCTCGCTCGACGAATTTCTCAAGCCGGTTCATTTCTGTGCGTCGGGACGGGCGGCGAGAAGCTTCAGGGCGATCGGTTCGACGTCTTCGCGCCAGTAGTCATCACCGTTCGGGAGGACGCTTCCCAGCATGCCGGGAGAATAGACAGCTGGCTCCGGGCGGCCGGGAGAGGCCGGCCACCGATCGTTGGGCCGGGTGTGGGTGACCTCGTTTTCGTCGACCTGAAAGTGATCCTCGGTGACCCGCGTCCGCGCCATGATGTGCCTCTGGTTGCAGGTACCGACATTACACACGCATTCATCGGCCGGGCATGCTCGCGGGATCGTTATCCCCGGCGAAACTCCGCCAGCCTCCGGAAGGTGTTGGTAGCGCTGTTGGTATGGTGTTGATTAAGTTGTAAGAATATTGCGCAAATCAAATAGATGGAGGTTTATTGAGGGGCCGCGCCTGTGCTCCGCATCGGTACTCTGCTCCTTGCGGCGACGGGCCGCTTGGAGTCCTCCCTTCACATCGGAGCGACAGGTTCCTGTGTTCCTTGTCAAAGC
>NZ_JADPIQ010000074.1:0-607 GCF_023073015.1 Bradyrhizobium sp. 87 | reverse complement strand
TCGTCCAGCCAAACGCCGCCTGAAGCGTCAGATGCAGCCGATCAAGGCGCAGCGTGAGCGGCACGACAAGGCATCGCATCACCTCCGGTTTCACGTCCTCGAGGGTCACCTTGATCCGGACCGCGGTCGTGCTGAGGCTCATGCCGCAAGCCTCGGATCTTGTGCATGCATCGTATAGGTGGATGCCCAGGGAAGCAGTTCGTCCAGCCGTGCCGCCGGCCAGCCATTGACGAGCTTTGCCAGAACGTCGGCAAGCCAATACTCGGCGCTGACGCCGTTGAGCTTACAGGTCTCAATGAGCGACGCCAGCAATGCCCAATTCTCAGCACCCTCGTCACACCCGGCGAACACGGCGTTCTTGGCATTGAGCTTGATCGGCCGCATCGCACGCTCGACTGCGTTGGTGTCCATTTCGATGCGCCCGTCATCAAGGTAGAGCGTCAAGCCGTCCCAATGACGCAGTGCATAGCGTAAAGCTTTCGCCGTCTCACTCTTCTGCGCGAGGTGACCAAGCTTCGCCTCAAACCACTGCTTCAAGGCTGCAGCCAACGGCCGGGCATGCGCCTGCCGGCCCGCGCGGCGCTCGGCGTCAGATCGGCCACGGAGG
>NZ_JADPIQ010000132.1:0-4859 GCF_023073015.1 Bradyrhizobium sp. 87 | reverse complement strand
TCAGCTCCTCCAATAGATATGCGCGCTCGTCGGCCGCCAGCAGCTCAATCCGCCCGACCGCTTGCCGCGCATCGGCCACCATCGCCCGCAGCAGCGCCAACAGATAGCCACGCTGCCGTTCGATCGTCGTGTGATCGAACAGCGCCGCCGCATACCCCAGCGTGCCGGCGATGACCTCGCCATGCTCGCCCAAGCTCAGCTCCAGATCGAACTTGACCTGATCGTACCCATCCCCCACAGCCTCCACACTCAACCCGGGAAGATCGAAGGATTGAGCGGCGTTGTTCTGCCAGGCCAACATCACCTGGAACAACGGCGTGTGATCAAGACGCCGCGGCGGTTGCACGATCTCCACCACCTGCTCAAACGGCAGGTCCTGATGCTCCTGCGCCGCCAAGGCCGTGCGCCGCGTCCGTTTGAGCAGCTCCGCCACGCTCGGCGCGCCCGACAGGTCGAGCCGCAGCGCCAGGGTGTTGACGAAGCAGCCGATCAGCTCCTCGACCTCGCGCCGACCGCGATTGGCGCTCGGCACCCCGATCACAAGGTCGTCCTGCCCCGACAGACGCGACAGCACCGCAGCCCACGCCGCCAGCACCGTCATGAACAAGGTCGTGCCATGCTGCTGGCTCAGCCGCCGCAAGCCCCGCGTCAGATCCGCATCGATCACGACCGCCACACCGGCCCCGGCAAACGACTGCTGTGCCGGCCGCGGCCGGTCGGTCCGCAAGGCCAGACGGGCCGGCGCGCCAGACAGGGCGTTGCGCCAATACTGCGCCTGGTTCGAGAGCCGTTCCCCTGTTAGCCACCGCCGTTGCCAGGCGGCATAGTCCGGATACTGGATCACAAGCGGCGGCAGCGGATCGTCGTCTCCGGCCACGAACGCCCGGTACAGCTGACTGAGCTCACGCGCCAATACGCCGATCGACCAACCGTCGGAGACAATGTGATGCTGGGTCAGCAGGAAGACGTGCTCATCATCCGAGATCCGGATCAAGCGGCCGCGGATCAGCGGGCCGCGCGCCAGATCGAACGGCGTGCGCGCCTCTTCCCTGCACAGGTCCAATAGCGCCTCGTCCGCATCCGGCCTGTCCCGCAGATCGTGCTCCACAACCGGCAGCCCCGCATCCTGCGGCAGCAGCTCCACCCAGGGCTTGCCCTCCGGCGCGACAAAGACGCTGCGCAGCGCCTCCTGGCGCGCCAACACACGGTCCAGGCTGCGCTGCCAGGCGCTGCGGTCGAGCCCACCCTTGAGCCGCCACGCCAGTGGAATGTGATAGTTCGTGCCGCTCTGATCCAGCTGCGCCAAAAACCACAGCCGCTGCTGCGCAAACGACAGCACAAGCGCCGCATCACGCGGCACGGCCACAATGGCCGGCAGGTCTTGCGCGCCGGAGCGGCTCAACTCATCCACGAGGCTCGCGGCCAGATCGGCCAGCACCGGTTTCGCAAACAGCGTGCTCAGCGGCAGTGCGACGCCAACAACCTGCGAGACCCGGCTCAACAGCCGCACCGCGAGCAGCGAGTGGCCGCCGAGCGCAAAGAAGTGGTCGTGGCGTCCGACCCGCTCAGCACCCAGAAGCTCGGCCCAGATCGTTGCCAGCGCGGTCTCGATCTCGCCTTGCGGTGCCTCATAGACGGCGCGTGCATACGCCTCATCTTGCGGCGCCGGCAGCGCCTTGCGGTCGAGCTTGCCGTTCGGCGTCAGCGGCAGCGCCGCCAGCTGCACAAACGCCGATGGCACCATGTACTCGGGCAACCGCTCACTTAAGTGCGCGCGCAAGGTGCCGGCAAGATCGCCCCCCTCAGCGTCGGCCGCATGCTCGGCCGCCGCGACGAGATACGCAACGAGTCGCGGCTCGCCCGTCCCATCCTGGTGCGCCACCACCACCGCCTCGCGCACCCAGGCGTGCTCGGCAAGCCGCGCCGCGATCTCACCGGGCTCGATCCGGAACCCGCGGATCTTCACCTGGTCGTCATTGCGCCCCAAAAATTCCAGATTGCCGTCCGGCAGATAGCGCGCCAGATCGCCAGTGCGGTACAGCCGGTCGGCTTCGACAAAGGGACTGGCGATGAACCGCTCCGCCGTCAGCTCGGGACGGTTCAGATAGCCGCGCGCCACTCCCGCCCCGCCGATGTAAAGCTCGCCCAGCGCCCCAGACGGAACAGGCGCACCATCACCGTCAAGCAGATACACCCGCGTGTTCGCAATCGGACGGCCAATCGTCTCAACGACAGCCTCTCCCCTTCGCAAGCAGATCCAGGTTGAGTACGTGGTGGTTTCAGACGGCGCGTAAAGGTTATAAATCTTCTCTACGCGACTGCTCTCGAAGGCCTTCTCTATGAGGCCTACCTTCAGCCGCTCGCCGCACGAATTGATCACGCTTGCGGAAACCGGCACGGCTTTCTTGTCGACCAGAGCGGCGATCGCCGAGGGCACTGTGTTGATCAAGGAGATATCCAAAGACCTCTCGGCCAACGCCAGCGCATTCTCAACAACGTAAAGCGTGCTTCCTTGCGAAAGCGGAACGAAGCACTCGTAGACGGACAGATCAAAACTGATCGAGGTGGAAAACAGGGTGCGGCTGATCTCTGATTCCGCAAACACCTCGCTGCTCCAATGCAGCAGGTTCACCGTGCTCGCATGCTCGATCATGACGCCCTTGGGCGTGCCTGTGGATCCGGAGGTGTAGATCACGTAGGCGAGATGGCGCGAGGTCAGGCCGAGCGCGCGCGGGTCGAGATTACAAGCGGGCAGCTCGGCCCAGGCGGGTGTGGCTGCCATAAGATCGACAACGCTCACATCGGCCAGCGCCTCAGGGCCAAGCGCGGCACGGCCGGCTTCGTCGGCCAGCAGCAGACGCGGCGCCGCATCCTTGAGCACCTGGTGCAGCCGCGCACTCGGATAGGCCGCATCCAGCGGCAGATAGGCGCCACCCGCCTTCAGGATCGCCAAAAGCCCCACCACCATCGCAACGCTGCGCGCAAGGCAGATCGCCACCGGCTGGTCCGGCTTCACCCCGAGTGCGATCAGATGATGCGCCAGGCGGTTGGCCCGCGCATTGAGCTCGCCATAGCTCAAGCGTTCGTCCGCACAGACCACCGCCACCGCATCCGGCGTCTTGGCGACCTGCGCCTCGAACAGCTCATGGATGCACCGCTCTGACGGATACGCCGCCGCCGTGCGGTTCAGTTCCTCCAGCAGGTACGCCCGCTCGTCAGCCGGGAGGATGTCCAGCTCTCGCACCGGCTTGTTGGGGGCATGCTCCAGCGCCTCAGCCAGTTGCTCAAGCGCCCGCTGCATGTAGCCGCAGACCCGGTCCGCAGATATGGGCGCCGCCACCTGCGCCGTCAGGCCGAGCGCCTCGCCAAAATCCTCCACCGACAAGGTCAGCGGATAGTTGGTGCGTTCTTCCGCACCCAACCATTCCACGCCGGATAGCACATCGTCCGGTCCGGAGCTTGGCGCTGGCGTGTTATGACGGTAGTTCAACAGTGCGCTGAACAGCGGCGCCGGCGCCGCAACGCTGCTGCAGCGTTGCGCCAAGGCCAGCGAGGCATGCTCGTGCGCCAGCAGCTCGGCCAGCCGGCGATGCGTGATCCGGACACTCGCCTCGACCCCGGTGCCATCCAGATCAAGCCGCAGCGGCAGGGTATTGATGAACAGGCCCATGGCGCGGTCGGCGCCGGCGCCTCCATGCATGCGGCCGAACAGCACCGTGCCGAACACCACCTGCTCACGCCCGCTGCTGCGCGCCACCACCTGCCCCCAGGCCAGATGGCACAGGCTCGCCAGGCTCACCCCGAGCCGCCGCGCCTGCACTCGCAGCCGCTCGTTGAGCTCGCGCGGCAGCATCCGCCGCGCCTCGCCGGCTCCACTGCCGTCGCCGCGCACCTCGCTCAGCCCAAACGGCAGCGTCGGCTCATCGATGTCTGCCAGCAGTCTCCGGAAGAACTGCTCATGCTCTTGCGCTCCAACTCCCAGTCGTGCCTGCGCCACCAGATTGCGGAACGGCTGTGGTGCTGCCAGCGCGTGATCGCGACCGCCGAGCACGGCCCGAACCTCGGCATGCATCACTTCCAGCGTGGAATGATCCCCGATCAGATGGTGCAGCAGCTCCAGGAGCAGCCAGCGCGCACTGCCGGGCTCGCGCGCAATCACAAACCGCAACAAGGGCGCCCGGCCAAGATCGATCCGGTGCTGACGCGGATCAAACTGTTGCCTGAGCTGCTCAGCACCATCAGATCCATCCAGCGCGACCTCGGTGACCTCGAGTGGTGTTCGCCGCCAAACCACCTGGGCCGGGCTCGACAGGCCCTCCCAGACAAACGACGTTCTTAAGATATCGTGCCGGTCCACCACCCGCTGGACCGCGGCAAGGTAGCGCTCCAACAGAGCCCGGTCGGCAAATGCCATCTGCGAGACCAGCAGGTATGGATCGCCTCGCCTCGCCAACAGATGATGGAACAGGATGCCGTCCTGCAGCGGCGACAGGGCATAAATGTCCTGGATGTTGCCGAGACCGCCAGGCACCGTGGCGACAATCCGGTCGATCTCCGGCTGCGCCAGCTCGATGAGCGGCAGCAGCTCTGGTGTAATCGCTGCACTCTGCTCCGTGATCAGGTTGGCGGGGATCGCCACCTCATGATGGCTGCCCAGGCTTGCGGCAAGATCGGCCAGCACCGGCTTGGCGAACAGGGTGCGCACCTCGACCCCAAGCGACAGCCGCCGCAAACGCTCCATCAGTTGAACCGCCAGCAGTGAGTGCCCGCCCAGCTCGAAGAAGTTGTCGTGCCGGCCGACACGTTCCAGGCCCAGAAGCTCGGCCCAGATCTGCGCCAGCGCGATCTCGATCTCGCCC
>NZ_JADPIQ010000123.1:0-612 GCF_023073015.1 Bradyrhizobium sp. 87 | reverse complement strand
TGTGAAGGGTTTCGGATGCCGGCCCCATGACGGTGTTGCCGCGCACACGGGGGCCGGCGTCCGAAAGCCTCCAAAGGAGGAAACCGCGCTGGGGGGACGTAGGACGTTGCCTCGTAATGGATCGAAGTCGCGTCAAACAACCTTCAGACGATCAATGGGGTCGTCTATGGGGATTTAATGTTTGGCGTCACTCGTACTTTCAAGGACTTGGCCGTAGTAAAAATACAACACCACACAATCTAAACGTGAGCTCCTCGTATTTGAAGGCCATGAGGCAAACTGATCTCTGGCGGCTGGAAAGCCCCCGGAGCTATCAGAGCCGAAACTGTTTCGAGCTGCTCGTCAAGAGCATCACCGCATTTGTAACTCTGCTTACGTCGAGACTCCTGGAGGGTCCAACTAGCGCGACGTTGCACACAATCGCGATCGAGGGTTCGAGTTGGCTTTTGTGCAATGGTTGGTGCTCCGCCAAGAACTTCCAGATCAGCACGTCCTCGATCATCGGATCATCGCCAGCTACGAGCTAATTGCCCCGCTCGTCACGATGAGCTGTCGCCTATTGCTTCGCCGTGTCGCCAGCCGCGGCGTTCTACCGCGCGAGCGGTTTAGTCC
>NZ_JADPIQ010000055.1:0-5409 GCF_023073015.1 Bradyrhizobium sp. 87 | reverse complement strand
TGCGCCGACCTCACCACTGAACGGATCGGCCAAGAACCGCTCCGCCGTCAGTTCGGGCCGGTTCAGATAGCCACGCGCGACCCCCGCCCCGCCAATGTAAAGCTCTCCGATCGCCCCAAACGGAACAAGTTCGCCATGACCGTCCAGCAGATAAATCCGCGTGTTCGCAATCGGTCGGCCGATCGGGACAACTGACCTATTAAATCCAGCGGAATAATGCCAAGCAGCCGCGTCAATCGTCGCCTCAGTTGGTCCATAGAGATTGACAAGCGGCTGAGATGTCAATTGCAACCATCTGCTCGCTAATTCTTTTCTAAGAAGCTCTCCACCACAGAATGTGAAACGCAAAGAACCGATATACTTTTGCTCAACGTCGGTAAGCGCAAGCAATGCTGCAAGAAGCGACGGGACCAATTGCAGAACAGTGACACCATACTTATCCAGTAGCTCTAAAAGTTTTCGAACATCTAATTGCAGGTCGCGAGGAAGAAGAATTGAACGCGCCCCAATCGACAAGGCTGTCCATAGCTCCCATACGGCGGCATCAAACGCGGGGGAGGTTCGCTGCAAGAAAACGTCGTGGGTAGTGAAATGGAATTTATCCGCCTGCCAAATCGTGTGGTTGACCAAGCTTCGATGCTCGACCATGACGCCCTTTGGAGTGCCGGTAGATCCCGAGGTGTAGATCACATAGGCGAGATGGCGCGAAGTCAGGCCAAGCGCACGCGGGTCGGGATCCGAGGCCGGCAGCTTCGCCCAGGCCGATGTCGCCGTCTCGAGATCGACCACCGTCAGATCGGCCAGCGCATCGGCGCCCAGCGCGGATCGTCCCGCAGCATCGGCCAGCAACAGTTGCGGCTGCGCATCCTCAAGAACCTGCTTGAGCCGTGCGCACGGATAGGCCGGATCCAACGGCAGATAGGCGCCACCCGCCTTGAGGATTGCAAGCAGCCCCACCACCATCGCCACGCCGCGCTCAAGGCAGATCGCCACAGGCTGGTCCGGCTTCACCCCGAGCCCGATCAGATGATGCGCCAGCCGGTTCGCCCGCGCATTGAGCTCGCCATAGCTCAAGCGCTCGTCCTCATGGACCACCGCCACCGCGTCCGGCGCCTTGGCGACCTGTGCCTCGAACAGCTCGTGGATGCACCGATCCGACGGATAGGCCGTCGCCGTCCGGTTCAGCTCCTCTAGCAAGTACACCCGTTCGTCGAACGGCAACAGTCCAATCCGTTGCACCGGCCGATGCGCATCGGCAGCCACCTCAAACAAAAGGCTTTGCAGATGCTGCGTGATGCGGTCGATCTGGTCGGCCACCAAGCGACTTGCATCAAAGTGCAATCGAAAGCGCCCGTCTAGAGCACAAACCTCAAACGTCAATAATTCACCGGATAGGATTGCCTCTGAACTCAGGCTAACACCGGTAGCAGAACAGCTATTTGCCACAACCGTGATGCCAATCGGCCATGGTCTGCGCGATCGTAGCAGCTCAATACCCCCCAACGACGGACAACGTGCGATAAGATCCCGCGCAAAGCTATCGTACTCCCTCAGCTGAGCGCACTCGGCCGCCACCAATTTGCGCACCGCAGCAAAACCATGACCGAGGTCAATGGTAATTTCCATTGGCACGACAGAAGCGACAAGCGCGTCTATGATCTTCAACCCGGCTCGCGAACTTTTCGGTGCGGGAGTCCATCCCAACTGAAGCTCTGATTGGCCGGTGACGCGGGCGAGATAGATGAGCCACGCGCTTATCAGGTATTCCGCACGATCGGTCGGCGACAGCTCGGCCAAACCACTTGGAACGAACCACGAGCTCGACTGCCATTTGTAGCGAGCTCCAGCTTCTCGAGACGACAAAAAAGGAAACTGCAATGTCTTGAACCGCTCAAACCGCTGTCGCCAAAAACGCTCTTGAGACGCCAACATTTCGTGGGCGACAGTTATGCTCCGCGCCTGATCATCGCCTAAAACTGGCAGACAATCCCCCACATCCAGATCGAAATCCCTCGCAAGCACACGCGCGTCCAACGCGTTACCATCCGCGCTGCCAAACGAGACATCAACATCCTCCGTATCTGTTGCCACACGCCAGTGGCTGGGGTGGATTTCGACTAACGTACCTGCCGGACAACCCGTGCGTCGAGCCGACACCTCCAAGCTCCTAACTACGACAACGTCGTCGCCTACCAGAGCCTTGGACAGACATAGCGGATTTGAATGATACGGCCCAAAGTCTAAGGCTCGCATCATCGCTGACAAATTTTCCGCAGCACGATTCCACCGCATGCAGCCTGCGGCATCTGGTGGTCGAGACCTCGGAAAATCGCTTCTCTCCACTACCGCCTGAGGACGAACACTGAGCTCTCCGTTCGCCAAGCCAGTTAAGAGCTCGCGGAAGCCCACGATGGCGGCTTGATCACATTTACGGTTGAGAGTTAGCGCAGTATCGTTGGGCGCGATCGATACCTGACGTTCAATCACCAGGTCATCGGTATTCACACCATGATCGATCCGATGCCAGCTAATTGCGTATTCGACCTCTTGCGCCAGCAGCGCCCAGGACGTGGCATGAGTTCCTGCATATCGTGGCAGCGGGCCGTCGTGGTAGTTGAAGGCGCCTTTGTGGACACGACGAAACACATCCGCTGGCAATTTGAATGGATTGCCGACAAGAAAAATCAACTCGACCGATTCGGCATTCAGTAAGGCGGAGAGCTCTTCAACACTCGCTGCGCGCAAGATATTGGCGCGTGCAGCCCAATCGCCGAATATGACATCGGCACACAGCACCCCTCGGATGACATGGCCCATCTCCATTGCTAGCTGAGCGCACCTGATAGCTAGCGTCCCACTGCCAACAAAGACGCTAGACGAGGTTGATGGGGCTGCAGATTGCTGTCTATCACAATCGCCTATTTCGCAACTCGATGAGACTGGCACAGATCCCTCCTAACGTGCCCCGTGCCCATAACAAGCAATCCGCGAGCCGCGAACGAGGCAAACTTGTCTTCAACGGTCACGCGGTCGATCACTTCAGAACAATCCCCCCGGGACTCAGGATCTCGCGCCAATTGACTATTTACGTACTGTGGCGCGTAACCCAATCGAGCGTCTGGTGCTGCGTCTGAATACCGCCATAGGTGCGCGGCTGGCGTCCACCAAAGGAAAGCGATCGACTATCTTCACCCCCGGGCCCCTCCGTCGCGCAGCCTCAGCAATTTCTGCTCCAGGCGCCGCGCTACATAGTGACCCAAACCTGTCACACTGGTTCGGATTTGCTCGGGAGTAACCGCGCTAAAAGCTAATCGTATCCTGCAGTCTTGAGAGTTATCCAACGCGAAGAAGCTCAACGGCGTAACGATGACATGGTCACGCCTTGCACACTCGTCTGCGCAGTCCGCGCCAAATCTGAAAGGAAGATCAAGAGTTAGAAAGAAGCCACCGGAGGGACGGCTCCATCGAATTTGATCAGAGAAAGGCGAAAATACACTGTCCAGCTCACACAACATAATGTCGCGATTTTCACGGTACCAATCCAGAGCCGGTCGTATCCAATCGCCTAAACGTCCTCCGTTTTGAATCAAGAGCCCCGCGACGATCGCTTGGGCAATTTGGCTCGTATTGACGGTAACGAAGCTCTTGCGCTGGACCAGATCTTCCCAAAGCGACCGACGAGCAGCAACGTCTCCAAACATCGTGTCGGGCAGGCTTGCAGCTCCGACGCGAAGAGCTGGGCTTATTGTCTTCGAGAATGTGGAAAGGTAAATAACACTTCCGACCTCATCCAAAGCGGCCATCGGGGGTACCGGATCGCCGTCATACCGAAACAGCCCATATGCGTTGTCCTCTAAAACGACGAGCCGGTGTCTGGCGCACACTTGGAGGATGTTGCGTCGCTCGTCTGCATCGAGAACACGTCCGGTCGGATTGTCAAAATCGGGGATAAGATATATTGCCCGGGCCTGTTGACTTTTCTGGCGCAATTGCAGCACGGCGAGCTCGATCGCGTCAGCAAGGCAAGGTTCTGAATTGGACAACGCCGCGACAGCGACTCCTGTAGCCTTGGCTGCACCGATCGCACCGATATAGGTGGGATTGCAGACCAGCAGCACATCCGACGGCTCCGGACAGAGCGCCGGCAGGCAGAGGGCGACTGCTTCCTGGCATCCTGAGGTGATCAGTACGCGGTCCGCGCTCGCCGGAACCCCCTCATCGCATTGCACCTGTTGCGCAACGAGCTCGTTGATGATGCCGGCCGTTCGTCCATACTGCAGCAAGTGAGCCCATCCGTGGGCGCCCCCGTGACCACCAACTGAATCGTTTTGATACACGTTCACCGCGTTCAACAAAACCTGGGGATTGAGCCTATCGAAGAACCGGTCACTCGGTCTGCCTGACGCTAGCGAGACAGCTGACGGAAACAGACTGGAGACTTCGTTCAGGAAGTTCATTACTGATTTTTGCGACCTGACATTCATCCTGGAGTCTTGGAAAAGCGTGGAAGGATAAAATCACACCGGTGTCCGACATGACTCATCGAGGTGTACACGTCCTATTGCTCAATATTTTCCAGACTGCTCAAGTTGGTCGAAAAGCTGCTGGACATTCGATTCGAGAAAGCCAGTCTCTCCGCCTCGATGAATGATTTCGAAGCTAAGCCCCGTTTCAATGGACCGACTTGAGAAGGCCTGCGTCAATCCAGGACCTCGAATCACACTCGTATCGAATCCGAAGCCACGAGATTTTAGAGCCTCTACAGCAGCATCGACGTCATCGACCTCAAGAGCGATATGAGCAACTCCAACGCCGTGATGGCGCACGAGCTCTGAGACCTGAGACGTCGGTTCAGTGCCCTGGCACAGAACAAACCTGATTCCTCGGGTCTCAAGCACGGCAGATAGCATGCCGGTCGCTCGACCCTTGATGTGAAACCGGCATTTCAATTCAAAGCCCAGCACGTCCCGAAAGAACTCAATAGAGGCTTCAAGGTCGAGCACAGCAATCGCAATATGATCGATCCCGCGAAATTGTGACAGCGAACTCGCGCTTGTTCGGTTGCCATCTATAACGGCACCCTGTTTGGCCTTACCACCGGTGGTCTTGGGCATAACATCCTCGCTCTCACTCGCAGAATTTGAACAGCGAAGCGACCCATCGCGAACGACGCTGCTACCAACAGATCAGTTCCGTTCTAAGATCAAGATCCCTCACCATCCTTTGCTCGAGTTCCGACAGCTCAGCCTTATACCTGGCCACATCCAATTGAGCGCGAAGGAGCTTCGCTTTGAGCTCTTCTCGTAGCCTTAGGGCTTCTCGGAATTCCGGCGACTCCAGCATAAGTAAAGAGCACATGTACTAACCAGTGAAATGAAGGCAGCCGACCAGCGCGGTCTTTCGAGACCG
>NZ_JADPIQ010000094.1:0-617 GCF_023073015.1 Bradyrhizobium sp. 87 | reverse complement strand
GGCAGTAAGGGTGAGGCGGCTTTCGTCAGGAGGCCACGACCATGCCCAAAGAGATCGCTATAGCGCTCTGGTCCTTGGCTGCTGCAAGCGTAGTCGCATTCAGTATGGCGGCGCTCGTTGCGGCCCACTAGAAGAGACATAGACCCGCGAGCGTGAACCTCGGCAGAAGTGGCGCCGACCGGAGCTGCCTGCTATCTCCGTGCAGCGCCCCTCTCGCTCCCCAGCAAAGGCCCATGTCTCCGGCCAGACGTTTCACCGAAGCGATATACCTTCCAAGCGCGGTGGCTATTCGGTCGCGGTCGAGCCCGCGTTGACCATTTTGATCAGCGTCTGTACCTCGCCCTCTCTGCACCGCTTAGATTTGTGATTTTGCACGCGCCACAGTCCTTCGCGCGCGAGAATAGCAAAACTGTTCCCGTTCTCGGAACTAAGTGCCCGCAAGATGCATTTCGGTTCCCCAGAAATTGTGTTTGCAAACGAGGCAAAGTTAGAGCAGAATTTTGTCACCGGGGCTGGCTGCATATTTTACTTTCGATTTGACCCGGGCTTTTTTGGCAATGCGCGGGCCGCAGCGGTTTAAACCTCCCGCTGCGGCCTTCGTATTTGCGGTGCGGCTG
>NZ_JADPIQ010000040.1:0-5660 GCF_023073015.1 Bradyrhizobium sp. 87 | reverse complement strand
CGCGGGCGCGCTGCAGAAGCGCAGTAGTGTAGACTTCCGACGTGATGTCGCCGTTGCCAACCGCTGCTGCAGCGGCTGCGAGCCCAAGCGAGGTGAGATTTGTGATGTCTCGCGATGCAAACTGGCGTGCAGTGGCGATCATGTCTTCCATGAAATCCTCGCAAAGAAGGTGTTTGGTGGCATTCCCGCTTCCGCTAAACAGACCGCTCAGCTCAATGCCATTACGGTTATAATATCAAATTACGATCGTGCTTCAATGGTGATTTTCCGTGGAAGGCGGACCCGCCGGACACATGTACGTGAGGGCCCAGGTGCCGAATGATGGAAGGATACTTCAACAGTTTGGCAAAAGCGCCAATACTATCAGGCAATCGCCGGCGCGGCTTCTGCATGTCAGCCTGGTATTGATGATCCGAGCTTAAGTAACGAGAAGCTTGCTGAATTAACCGCTCAGGCCGCGACAAAAGTCGTCCAAGTACGTAATCGGAAAGCAAAAGATGCGCACGATCATTCAGCTGTACTGATCACGGATGCATACGCAACGGTTGCAATCGCCTATCGACGAGCGGCTTCAGCCTACACTGCTGACAAGGAAATGGAGCAGCTGGGCACCGCCGCAGTACACCTGGTCACGATAGCGAATTCATTTATGAATGCTGAATAGGACCGACAACGACAGAAATGTGACTGCGGCTTCGGCAAACCAGCCTCGCTTCTCGCTCAGGCGTATACCTTGCGCAAACCCTTTCTCCTAAGCTGCCCGTAAGACGTTATTTGTACCGTCGTCACCAACAAGAAAAGGCGGGCGGCATGTCGATTGCATTTCGAATTTTTGTTCTCCTGTTCTGTGCTTACGCCGGTTGGGAGACCGCGAGCATCCAATTCGGCGATTTGCGAGAGCCTCAGCAGCAAGGGCGTTCTCCAACCGGATAAGCAAGGAATGAACAAAACAACCCTTCACCTGGAACGTCCGCAACCAAGCCAAGTTCGGCGTGCTGACCTCGCGCCGGCTATCGGTTATGCGATGCTCGTCGATGGTCGTTTCAAGACCGAATTTCTTGATCAGGACGCCGCGACTCAAGCGGCCCTTGAATTGTCGGCCAAGTATCCGAAGCTGAAGATCGAGATCTACGATGCAGCATCGAAGTCACGAACGCCGGCGAAATAGCCGCTGCGCCGCAGCATGCGTGATAACCATGTCTTCTGTTTTAATCTACCTTTAGCTTTTTGCTATCAATCGAGGTCGCAAGGTCGTCGCCAAACGGAGGCGGCCTATGCCTTTGATGAAGTATTTCGGATTCGTCGGCAGCGCTCTCGTCCTGTTGCTGATCGCTATCGGCTGGTGCTTGCCGCAGCAGGCGATGGGCCCCGGTAACAGCGACGTAGAGCGACCGTCCATCAAGATCAGCTCAGCCGAGAGGGCGCCTGAACGGGTCATAATCGATACCAGCTTGCCGACCATTGTGGCTCCGTCGAACATCAGTCCTTCTACATCAATGACGTCGGTGCAATCTGCTCGGCCTCTGCAGAGCGCATTCTCCGAACTTGACGTCGCCCGGAAGCCGGTCACTCCGAAATCAGGCGGCGAGGTCTTGAAGCCGAAGCATACGGCAAAAGGCGAATCCGCGAAAAAAGTCTCTCACCGTCGAGCAGCGAAACCGTTGAATATTATTCCCGCACCCGCAACGGGAGCGCAAGCTGCGGCGCCTGATACGAGAATGTCGTTACTGGAAACACTCAAGGAGCGGCTAGGGCAGACGTTTTTCAAGCTGAACTGATGACGGTGTCCAACGATAGGAGCCGACGAGCGCCATTCACGCCGGAGGCGCACTCGGCTCGATTGGACCGACCCAATAAATAGTCTCTGAAGATGGCATCCGACGGCGGCAAATCGGCCTCCTGCGTCACCGGGGCGGCTGGAGCAAGCCCGCACAAAACGGCTTTAGTCCGAAAGTCGAATAGCGCCACGTCATCGGGCTCGCGGAAGCAGCAAAACCCCGCCCGCGTAAGCCCGCTTATTTGGAAGGGCGCCCTGTCGTAGAGCGGCTGAGATAGACGTCGCGACGGGCGATCGGCGGGCACATAGACGGCGAGGGACGCATTGCGCTTACTGCGATACTACGATTCGTGGAAAGACGGCCCGGGTCGGGCGCTTGGGTTTAGGGCGGTGGCCGCTTTAGGTCGTCGGCAAGCCGTTGCGGATTCAGCAGAATGCGCTAGGCCGGTTCTCCGTCCTGCTCACAATGGTGAGACCGTTTACGCGGGCAGCCCTGCCTAAGGCAGCCTCTGACCGCAGGAACAGTGGAGGGAAGGTAACCTCGGCCGCAGGTCTCGGCCTGAGGTCACTTTTTGCGAGCCGCAACCGTCGACCCTGATTCACATAGTGAAATGCAGATGCGGGTCAGAATGCGGCAACGTCCACGTGCCGCGACCTTGACGCTGGCAGGTTTCTCCGACCTGCTCCCTCCCAGGCGCCGCCGGCTCTTGAAGTTGCGCCCGACGGACGGCGCCCGCCCCTCCGGACTGTGGTTGAGCCGTCCCGGACCTGGCGATGGATCTCTCCATCGCAGGCGCGCCCTGCGCAAGTATCATGGCACTGGGCCACATCCGGCCAATCCCTCGGCCGTCTTGATTGCCGCCGGCGTCTCTCCGAAATCGTACCGGCCCGCAAAGGCCGCACCGGGCTGGTGGATCTCGTCCCGCTCGCGCTCGGGCATTGTCAGCTCCTCAATCGTTCTCAGTCCACGCGTGCGACATTGACGAAGCGAGCGCTTGTCCGTCGTGCCAGGCGGAATACACAGTCGGGCTAGTGAGGCGCACAACTAAAAATATCTCGGCGCTTACGAAAATAGGAACGAGGTCTGCACTTTCACATTCCTTCCGAAGTGCAATCGGGAGCCTCAGCATGGCAACGCAGATCGTCATGGATCACAGCGGCGACAGCCGCTACTTCTTCGACAACTCCAGCGGTGATGCTCTGGCGGAGGCGGAGAGACGTTTTCTGGAATTCACCGGGAAAGGATACACTGCAGCGGTGCGGAGTAGCCCGGAGGAGGTAACCAGGATCACCACGTTTGATCCGACCGCCGAAGAGACATTGTTTTTTCCGCGGCTCGTCGGTGGGTGATGGCCAGGTGAAGAGGAACTTAGCTCGAGTCAGCCGGTGGCCCCTTCGTAGCCTCTGTATTGGCAAGCTCTATGAAGCATCCAAGGACGAGAAAACGATTCACGCTCGTGCGCTACGCCTCCTTCGTTCTTGGCTTTCACCTCAGCAGAGGGCGGACTTTGACAGGAAGGGATATTTCGACGTCGTGGGATGCGACACTGGGAAGCGGTACCGAATCCGACGCGGCACGTCCGCCAACGTCAACGAGATAGACGAATACGGGCGGCTCGGAACGGGGCGCTGCTTCGTCCCGTTAGGTGGCTTGGCTCAGGGCGACGTCATGCTTGCCCAGAAAATAGCTCTCGAAACCGACGAGAACCGCGCGTTGGGCATCGCCAACAGCTTCCCGGGACCGCTAGGGTTGCGCCTCCCCAGGCGTTGCCCCGCAGAGGCTAGGAGCTCGGGGGTACGCCTGTCCCCGGGGCTAGAATTCGAGCCACGGTGCTTCTCATGCGGCGACGCCGCCGCGGTCTCGCTGATTGCAACCACAACATTGGTGGTTGACGAGTGTTGGATCATCTCGCGTACCACCGATGGCATCCATTGCCTTATTGATTCGGAGTGTAGCCCTGACCGATTGGCTCTTGAAATCGGCAATACGGGAAAGATCTTCGTCGTGTGTCGAGTATGCCGCCATCAGGCCTGATCGATAGCCGAAGACTGAGGCGTTCGAACGGGAGCTATCTTGTCTCAAAGAATGCAGTTCTGCACCTCGTTTGCTTGAACGCAGCCCTGATGAAAAGGGCCGAAGAGCCGAAGGGCTGCGGGAGGGCTAGAACAGTCCGCCGCCTTCGGATTGCTCCCTCGAGTGACGCTGCCCGGAGGCGCGGGAAAGCTCGACACAAAGGTGGCGCGACGTGAAAGCCTTCAGGCTCGATGGAATTTCACCGCCCGCTGTTTCAGAGAAACTCTGGCCGCGAAGCCTGCCTGCAGCCACGCCATGGCCTGCGTGTGCCCCGCTTTGCGCGAACTCTCATTTTCTCACCAGGCACTGAACTTGTAAGCTGACGGCGGTAACGGCCTCCCGAGAATTTCCTCGATGTCCGAGAACGTGAGCCGAATAGTTTGCTCCCTTGTGCGCCCCAGCTCCTCTGTAGCGGATCGTAAACCCTCGTCGCAACATCGAGGGTGAGTCGCCTCATTTTATGGAGGGGACATACAGTCTAGCGGACATCGGGCAGTGCCTGGCTTGGTCCAAACGATCTAAGTGCTCGACGAGACCGCCTTCAACAGGAGTGCCCTATTTGTCGCCTGCCGCGTTCGTTCAAACCGGCTCTGTCGCCAATGGTCAATCGGGCATTCCACCCATCGGTAAAACGCCATCGAAACAACGAGCGATAAGGCCAGCGATCCGTACGCGCTCGCAACGGTTTCCGGCAATGTGATCCACCCAACCAGGAAGTGGCAGATGTAAAGCGGGTAGGACAGCTCGCCGAGATATCGGTCCCACGCGATGTTTCTGGTAAGTTCGAACAGACGGGGTATGCCAATGATGACGGCCCCCAAAATTGTCAACGACATCAGTCGTGAAATGCCATTCCACTCGCTGCAGGCCAGGCCGGCGAGCAAAGGGATAATCAGCAGGAGCCGTCCGGCATTGGCGCGCTTGCGTTCCGCTTCGCCTCGCGACGCAGACGCGTAGTAGCCAAGCGAGCCAGCCAGGAACAGAGCCAACTCGGACGGAAAAAACCGACAAGTCCATGGATCTCTGCCGAAATCGAAACCCCAAAGCAGTGTCAATCTCAAAAGAATGCTCGCGACAATTGCTGCCCCGACAACCAAGGGGCCCCGTCGCACGATAAATGGCGCGACTAAGTAGAAATAAATTTCTAGCGCGAGCGTCCAAGCCTGGGGAACCGGTGAAAATTTAAAGAGGATGGTGGGTGTATCGGCCGCATGGAGAGAAAAACGCAGAGCGTCATGATCCGCGAACAGGAAGAAGTAGCTTTCCTGTCCGACGACGAAAATCTGTGAGACAAGGAAATAGGCGATACTAATGAAATCTAGGGACGCAATCGGCCACCAATTCCTGGCGACTCCAAAAGATGCGACCAACACCATAAGGTAAGTCGGCCAAAGCCTGAGCACGCGATTTGAAATGAACAGCCAATATGAGCCAGGCGGGTACTTCTCATTGAGGACCAGCGCCATATAGAATCCAGAAACGACGAAAAAGCATTGGACTGCAACATCGCTGGTGGGCATTTCAAGGGGGATCTTGAAATGGCTCAATGCAACGGCGAGTGCTAGGAATAATCTGAGGCTGCCCACTCAACGGATTTTAGTCGGGCAACGTTAAGGCTTCGTCAAGGCTGTGACGAGAGGACTGCCCGAGGAGATGGAGGAGCAAAGTTCGGACCAGAGCGACAACCTTGCGGGAATGGTCGTTGGGTTACCTTGTATGGGGCTTTTTTTGTCAAGGAGGCGTTTCAAGAGGCGACAGGTCGCGCATCTTTTCCTTCGTCAGTTTCTTTGTTCGATCTGAAAGCCGTTT
>NZ_JADPIQ010000107.1:0-245040 GCF_023073015.1 Bradyrhizobium sp. 87 | reverse complement strand
CGTCCCCCCAGCGCGGTTTCCTCCTTTGGAGGCTTTCGGACGCCGGCCCCCGTGTGCGCGGCAACACCGTCATGGGGCCGGCATCCGAAACCCTTCACACAAGCGGAAGTAATCGCTCATTCATTCGATCGGCGCGCCGCCACAATCGCCTACAGTAGTTTCGCGACGCTGTACCCGATATCTTCCCGCGTGAGACCCATACGCAGGATCACCAGTTTACGCGAGGGGATGATCGCAATCACCTGGCGCAGGTGCCCTTGCAACATGAACGTGTCGGTAGGGAGTCGGAATCCCTGGCCCGGCCCCAACCAAAGCTGTCCGCGACCGTAGACCGGGCCATGTCCCTCATCGGACGCTGGCACAGGCGAGCGCATGTAATCGACAAAGCCCGGCGGCAAAAGCTGAGCACCGTTCCACTCTCCGTTCATGCGCAGGAATTCGCCGAAGCGCGCCCAATCATGCGCATTGGCGAAGAGAAAGGCTTCGCCAAGGAATGTGCCTGAAGGGTCAGCCTCAAGAACAGCGCTGGTCATGCCCAAAGGCTTGAACAATCGCTCCTGCGGATACGCTCGCGCGTCCGCTCCAACCGCGTTCTGCCAGACCCGGGCCAACAGGACAGACGAACCCCCGGAATAGTTGAACTGCGTTCCAGGCGGGGCGACAAGCGGACGGTCCCGCGCGAAAGCCGCCGCATCATGTGCGAGATTTTCTAACCCGTCGGGGTCGGGAGAGTCACCGTCCTCGCTCCATTTCAATCCGCTTGTCATGGCCATCAAATCGGCCACCGAGATGTCCGCGCGCGCGTCGCCAGTCCACTGCGGAAACAGATTTTTTCGGTCCAGCGAAAGCTTTCCGTCCCTGATCGCCATGCCGGCCAAGGCGGCGTTCACGGTCTTCGTCATCGACCAGCCCTGGAGGGGCGTCGAAGCGTTGAAGCCTTCGCCGTAGGTTTCTCCGATGATGCGCCCGTCCTGGACCACGACGATCGCGCGCATGCCCGGCCCCTGGAGAGCCGGATCGTTCAGCGTCGCCAGTAAGTGTTTGTCGTCAGACAATTGAGCACTCTCGCCGACCGGCCAGAGCGCACTAGGCTTTCCGGGCAGTGAGGGCGGCTCGGCACGGTCGGGGACTTCGTCCTTAGACACCAGCGTACAACCACGTCCTTCCTCATATTGGGCGTAGCGTTTGGCGAACAGGCCTCGATATGCCGCCTCGACACGCTGGTTGGCGGTGTCGACGTTGATCTTCAGACGTTCGACAATGCGTGGATGTGTTAACGCGAGGTCGGTTTTGATCACCGCATCCGCATCACGTTCGGCAATGAACACATTCGAGCAAACCATTTTTGCCGCATAAGCCGAGGCGGACACTAGTCCATTGGGTGGGCTGAAGGTCAGCCAGCCAGCGAACCCTAAAATCCCAAGAAGCAAGATCGCGACAAGAAATCTGAACATTTTTAGAGCAAGACGCATGCGTCCCTTTAGGTAAATCCAATCAGGAGGCCGCACCTAGGCGAGCGCACAAGATATTGCGCGCAGATCCTGACATGCACCTGACATCCCGGTTTGCCGTGGTTGTTTGGTGGACCGAGGATGTTGGCAGTCTTACCGAGACGATGAGAGATGCAAATCGACGCGAGGTCTGCTCTGGGTCACAAACCGCCGATCACGCCCAAGGTTAGGAGACTTCCGCTTTGCGCTGGTAAGCCAACGTTTATGAGTACACGTCCAAGCCTGCCCGCCTACCCTTGCGCATCGTCGCCAGCACGATGTCAGCTGCGAGCACGCTCGGCGATCTGTTGCCGGTCGACATGATCGCATCGAGCTGGGCGAATGCTTCCACCTGCTGCCGGCGCAGCGATGAATCGGTCAGAAGCTCCGAGAGCGCGGGTGCCAGCTTCTCCGGCGTGCAGTCTTCCTGCAGGAACTCCGGGATGAAATCCTTGCCGATCACGAGATTGGCGAGGATCACCGAGGAGACGCGGATCGCGCGGCGCAGGATGAAGGCTTCGATCGCGCCGACGCGATAGGCTGTCACCATCGGAATGCCCGATAGCGCGAGCTCCAGCGTCACCGTGCCGGATTTTGCCAGTGCCGCGCGCGCGATGCGGAAGGCAGCGCGCTTCTCGTTCTCGCCGACCACGATTTGAGGCTTGACCGGCCAGTTCGCGATGCCTTCGCGGATGGTGGTTTCGAGATGCGGCATGGTCGGCAGCATCAGCTCGAACGCGCGGCCTTCGGTCTGCAATCGGCCGAGCGTCGCGCCGAACACGTCGAGATGGTGCCTGATCTCGCTGCGGCGGCTGCCGGGCAACACCAGCAAGACCGGCGGCTCGCCGTCGCGGCGCGCCTGCTCCTCCGCGTTCGGCCGTAGCGAGGGCAATTGCTCGATCAGGGGATGGCCGACATAGCTGCATGGCGGCCCGCCGAGCTTGCGGTATTCCTCCGGCTCGAATGGCAACAGGCCGAGCACATGGTCGACATAGCCGAGCATGGTCCGCGCCCGTCCCGGCCGCCAGGCCCAGAGCTGTGGCGAGACGTAGTCGACGATCGGGATCGCCGGATTGCGCGTCCGCACGCGGCGGGCGACACGGTGGGTGAAATCGGGGCTGTCGATGATGACGAGCGCGTCCGGCGCGGCTTCGGTCACTGCCTCCGCGGTCTCGCGGATCAGCCGCAGGATCTTCGGCAATTGCTGCACGACCGCGGCGAAGCCGACGATCGAGAGCTGCTCGATCGGAAACAGCGTCTCGAGCCCCTGGCGCGCCATGGTGTGGCCGCCGACGCCCACGAACTGCACGCCGTCGCCGAGGCGCTGGCGCAGCACCTTCATCAAGGCGCTGCCGAGCCGGTCGCCGGATTCCTCCGTGGCGATCAGGAAGATCTTGCGCTTGGGATCGCGACCCTGCATCACGCCGGCAGGCCGATGACGAAGAGATATTTTGCGTCGGCGAGTGCGATCATTGCCTGCGGCTCGGCGGCGATGGTGTTGCCGGCAACGACGGCGATCCCGGCCAGCCCTGCGGCGGCGACGCCCTCGAGGGTGCGCGGGCCGATCGTCGGCAGGTCGAAGCGCAGATCCTGCCCGCTCTTTGGGACCTTCACCAGCACGCCCCGCCCGGTGGCGGCGCGGATGCGGCCCTCTTCGCGCAGCCGTTCCACGCGCGCGAGCAGTGCATCGGTGCCCTCGATATCCTCGACCGCCACCACATGGCCGTCGATCACGACCGCGGCCTGGCCGATGTCGAACGGACCGAGGGCGGTCAGCACCGCGCGTCCGCGCTCGATGTCGGTCTTGCCGGTGTCGCTCGGCCAGGCGCGGCTGATGCAGCCCTCGGGCATCAGCAGATCGGGCGCGACATCCTTGATGCCGACCATGCGAAAGCCGCCCTGCTCGAGAATGCGCCCGACGCCGGACAACAAATGATCGTCGCCGCCGCGGAAGGCGCGGATGACATTGCCGAGCAGCCGAAGCGTCGTGAAGTCGACCCGGACCTCCGAGAGCGAAGGTCGCACCAGCGTGCCGATGAAAATCAGGTCGCGGCAGCCCTCCTCGCGAAACAGCCGCATAGCGCGGCCGAGCTGGCCGACCGAGATCCAGCGATGACGGAATTTCTCTACCCGCGCGGGATCGCAGGCTCCCCGAAGCGGAAACAACACCGGCGTGATGCCGCGGGCGGCGAGCGAGTCGGCAACCGCGAACGGCATCGCGCCGCCGCCAGCGACGACGCCGACCGGCGATGAAATTTCCGAAGCCGCCGATGTCATGCCCGGGGCCATTCCATCATCACTTCGCGATGGCGGGAAGACAGAGCGGGCGCTTGCCCTTGCCGATGAAGTCGAGGATTTCGCCGATCGCCGGATCTCCACCGGCGAGCGGCCGCGCCGCCTCCAGGCGTTCGGCAAAGGTAGCGGGGCCACGGAAGAGTTTCTGGTAGAACGCGCGCACGGTCACAAGCCGCTGCTTGGTGAACTTGCGCCGCTTCATGCCGATCAGGTTGAGGCCTTCGAGCACCGCATATTGGCCGTTGACCAGCCCATACGGGATGACGTCGTCGCGCACGCCGCAGACACCGCCAACCATCACATAGGGGCCGATGCGGGTGAACTGATGCACTGCGGACAGGCCGCCGATATAGACGGCGTCACCGATCTCGCAATGGCCGCCGAGCGTCGCCGAGGTTGCGAAGATCACGTTGTTGCCGACCATGCAGTCATGCCCGACATGACTGTTGTTCATGAAATAGCCGTCGTTGCCGACGCGCGTCAGGCCACCGCCCTTGATGGTGCCGACATTCATGGTCGCACCTTCGCGGATGGTGCAGCCCGAGCCGATCTCAAGCTTCGTGGGCTCGCCCTTGTAGCTGAGATCCTGGGGCGCCCCGCCCAGCACCGCGAACGGCGAGATCACGCAGCCATCTCCGATCGAGGTGTGGCCGATGACGGTGACCTGTCCGATCAGCTTGCAGTTATTGCCGATCGCGACATGCGGGCCGATGATGCAGAAGGGGCCGATCTCGGTGCCCTCGCCGATCACGGCGCCGTCCGCGATCCGTGCGGTGGGGTCAATCTTACTCATCAAGCAATCTGACTCATCAAGAAGGTCTGATTAGGTGTTGAAGTCGCTCGGTTTTCCGCTGGTTAGCGCGACTATGCCCGATCTGTCCAGTGACGTATGATCTCTCCGTGTTTCAAGTGCCGGATGAGGCAGCCTTCCCGGGTCATCAACAAGTTCACGCGGAGCTTCAGGTATCGTGGTCAGGGCCCTGGCACTTCTCCTCGCACAGTTCGCCGCGGCGCCGATCGTCTCCGAGACGATCGAGACCGCCGAACACCGCCCCATCGACCTCGCGACGTTCGAGTGCCGCGACATCAGCCGCAGCACGGTGCTTCAGCGGGTCTGTTACGACCGTGCGCAGCAGGCCCTCGTCGTGGCTGTGGGCGGCGTGTATGACCGCTATTGCGGCGTACCGGTCGACACGGTCGAGCGCCTGCTGGGCGCACCGTCCATGGGACAGTTCTTCAACCAGAACATCAAGCGCGAGGTCAGCGGCGGCCGGTACGCGTGTCCTGCGCGCGAGCGCATCCAGAGAAGTTGATCCCGCTCAGTCGGTCAGCATGGCGCCGACGTCGGCCTCCGCAACCACCTGGCCGTTGACCTTGGCGTCGCCGTGAAACCACCACATGGCCTTGCGGCGGCCGATCGAGCGCATGTGGTATTCGATGGTATCGCCGGGCAGCACAGGCTTGCGGAACTTGCACTTGTCGATGGTGAGGAAATAGACCGCGCGCGGCTTCTCGGTGCCTTCGACCGACTTGATGCCGATCACACCCGCGGTCTGCGCCATCGCTTCGATCATCATGACGCCGGGATAGACCGGGCGATCGGGAAAGTGGCCCTGGAACGGCGGTTCGTTGAAGGTGACATTCTTGATGCCGATGCCGCTGTAATCGGTGCGGATGTTGATCACGCGATCGATCAGCAGCATCGGAAAACGGTGCGGGAGCGTTTGCAGGATCATGTTGATGTCCACAAGCTCGAACCTGACCGGTGCTTCGTCCGTCACTCCCGTTCCTCCTGCTTCGGATCGGCCTTGCTGTCGCGCGCCAAGCGCTCGACCGCCAAAATTTCCTTGAACCACTGCCTGGTCGGCTTGGCGAAAAAACCACCCCAACGTCCGTTGGGAGGAACGTCGTCCTTGACGCCGCTCATGGCAGTCACCTGAGCTCCATCCCCGATCTTGACGTGATTGTTGATGCCCACCTTCGCTCCCAGCGCCACGTTGTCGCCGAGGGTGAGGCTGCCGGCAAGGCCGATCTGGGCTGCCAGCAGGCAGTGCCGGCCAATGGTCACATTGTGGCCGATCTGGACCTGATTGTCGATTTTGGTCCCTTCCCCGATCACGGTGTCGCGCAAGGAGCCCCGATCGATGGTGGTGCCGGCGCCGACCTCCACGTTGTTCTGAATCAGCACGCGGCCGGTCTGGGGCACCTTCAGATGGCCCTCGGGGCCGAAGAAGATGAAGCCGTAGCCGTCCTGGCCGATCGAACAACCGGGGTGGATCAGCACGTCGTTGCCGATCAGCGCGCACTGGATGGCGGTGCGTGCGCCGACATTGCAGTCCCGGCCGATCTTGACGCCGGGGCCGATCACGGCCCCCACACCGATCACCGTGCCGCTGCCGATCTCCACGTCAGGGCCGATCACGGCCAAGGGATCGACGATCACGCCGTCCTCGAGCCTGGCGGTGGGGTCGATGATGGCCGACGGCGCGATGGCGTCGTTGCCGGTCCAGGATTGCGGCCGGAGCGCGTCGCCATGCCACTCCCGCGCGATCCTGACGAAGGCGCGGAACGGCTGTGGCGCCCGCAGC
Organism: Bradyrhizobium sp. 87; assembly: GCF_023073015.1. Taxonomy (NCBI): domain Bacteria; kingdom Pseudomonadati; phylum Pseudomonadota; class Alphaproteobacteria; order Hyphomicrobiales; family Nitrobacteraceae; genus Bradyrhizobium; species Bradyrhizobium sp. 87. The sequence continues at coordinate 238,667 of NZ_JADPIQ010000107.1, read as the reverse complement.
ACGGCGACATGCGCGGGCACCCGCGCCTCGAAGCGTGGGCTCACCAGGCAAGCACCGGCCTTGGTCGCCTTGAGCTCATCGGCATATTTGAGATTGTCGAAGAACGTCAGGTGCATCGGGCCGGCTTCGTCGAGCGAAGCAAGACCCCTGATGATTTGGCCGCCCCTGGCGGGATCGACCAACTCCGCCTTGGTCAGCGTGGCGATGTTAGCCAGCGCTGAGGCGGGCGGCTGTGTGAAGAAGGTCGGCTGCGCCATTCCACCCCGTCGCGGTCCGGCTTCGGCATGAAGCGGCCAAGCCGCATCATGCCTCATCTCCTGGATTGGCACGATCCCTTTCGGAAACCGGCTCCGGTGGTCCGGATCGTGCCGTGCTGTTCGAATTAGAACGAGGTGCCGCCGCCGAACCGGAACTCCTGCGTACGGTCGTTCTTGCCCTTGGTCAGCGGCACGGCGTAGTCGAAGCGCAGCGGACCGAACGGCGAGGCCCAGATCAAGCCGACGCCGACCGACGACCGGACCGCATTGCCATTGTCATACACCAGGCCGGTGCAGGTTCCAGCCGAAGCGGGATTGACGGTCGACGGCGTGCAGCTCGAATTCTTGGTCGTGGTCAGTTCGTTGGTCACCGACCACGTCGTCGGTCCCTGATAGTCGAACAGTCCGCCGGCGTCGGCGTAGACGGCGCCCTTCAGACCCACTTCCTTCGGCAGGAACCAGAACGGCATCTGCAATTCGAGCGAAGCACCCCAATACTTGGTGCCGCCAAGCGCGTCCTGCGTACCGAAGGGGTTCAAATCGCGCGGTCCGATGCCGTTCGGGGCAAAGCCGCGGACGAGGTTCGGGCCCATCTGGAAATGATCGAGCATGCGCAGATCGCTGCCCATCTTGTTCAGCATGCCGCCCTGGAGGCGAACGAGACCGACGATATCGGAGACCAGCGGAGTGTAGTACTTCGCGTCAACCACAGTCTTCAGATAGGAGACGTCGCCGCCGACGCCGGCGAAGTCCTGCCGGAAATCGACCAGCAGACCGTCGGTGGGGTTCTTGTTGTTGTCGAGCGTGTTGTAGGTCAGCGTGTAGCCGAGCGCCGAGGTCAGGGTCTTGCCGTTGGCAAGCTCCTTGCGGACCGGCAGCGAGGCCTCGCCGTCGCTGTAGCAGCCGAGGCCGTTGGTCGAGGGAGCCAGAGGAATACCACTCGCCGCGGAGAAAGCCGGGCTTGGATTGAATGCCGGATTCGGAGTGACACCGTCGGCAAGGAACTGGTTGTTGTTACAGTTCGCGAGGTACGACGGCAGCGTGATTTCCTGCCGGTAGATCGAGTAGCGCACCTGCAGCGACAGATCTTCCCGCAGGGAGAAACCGAGGCGCGGCGAGAAGCCGAGCGTCTTGGTGCCGTAGGAGATGTAGCTGTTGGACCTCTGCTCACGCTGATAGAGGTCGAGACCCAGCGCGACCCGGTAGTCGAGCAGATAGGGTTCGACGAACGACAGCGAGTAGCCGCGGGCATACTGGCCGTAGGTCACCGCCGCCTTGGCGAACAGGCCGCGGCCGAGCAAATTGCGTTCGGAAACCGAGACTTCGGCCAGCGCGCCGTCGGTGGTGGAATAACCACCCGAGACCGAGAAGTCGCCGGTCGATTTCTCTTCCATGTCCACGAGCAGGATCACGCGGTCGCTCGACGAGCCGGGCTCCGTCGTGATCTTCACGCTCTTGAAATAGTCGAGGTTCTTCAAGCGGCGCTCGGCACGGTCGACCAGCGCGCGGTTGTAGGCATCGCCCTCGGAGACGTCGAACTCGCGACGAATCACGTAGTCGCGCGTGCGGGTGTTGCCGCGAAGGTTGATGCGCTCGATATAGGTGCGCGGACCCTCGTCGATGTTGAACACGACCGACACGGTGTGCGCCTCGAAATTGCGGTCGCCGCCGGGACGGACCACGGCGAAGGCGTAACCGCGACGCGAGGCCTCGATCTGCATCTCCTCGACCGACTTCTCGACCGATTCGACGTTGTAGAGCGAGCCGACATTGACGCGCGAATAGTTGCGCATCGAGGTGGGATCGAAGTTGGGAATGCTGGAGCGGAAGTCGATCGAGCCGACCCGGTATTGCGAGCCCTCCTCGATCTTGAAGGTAACGTTGAAACCCTTCTTCTCCGGATCGTATTCGGTGAGCGCGGCGACGACCTGGACGTCGGCGAAACCGTTCTTGAGATAGAAGCGGCGGATCAGGTCGCGGTCGGCCTCGACCCGATCGGGATCGTAGATGTCGCTGCTGGCGAGGAAGCTCAGCAGGTTGGATTCGTGCGTCTTGATGACGTCGCGCAGGCGGTAGGACGAGTACGCGTTGTTGCCGACGAACTCGATCGACTTGACGCCGGTCTTGGCGCCCTCCTCGACCGTGAAGACGAGATCGACGCGGTTGTTCGGCTGCTCGATGATTTCAGGCGTGACGCGAACGTCGTAACGGCCGGAGCGGCGATAGATTTCTGCGATTCGCAGGGTGTCGGACTGCACCATGGCGCGGGAGAAAGTGCCGCGCGCCTTGGACTGGACTTCACCGGTGAGCTGCTCGTCCTTGATCTTCTTGTTGCCCTCGAAGGCAATGCGGCCGATCACCGGGTTTTCCACCACGGAGACGACGATCTGGCCACCGGCCCCGCGGTTGATCCTGACGTCCTGGAACAGGCCGGTCTCGATCAACGCCTTGAGGCCGTCGTCGATGGCACCCTGATCCAGGCGACCGCCGGGACCCGGCTTGAAGTAGGAGCGGATCGTCTCCACCTCGACCCGGCGATTTCCTTCGACGGAAATCGACTGCACGGTCTGAGCAAGCGCAGACGAAGACACAAAGGCAGCCCCAACCGGGGCAAGCACCGGCGCGCCGAACATGATCAGGGTTGCGAGCAAGCCCCCCCGGAGTCGCAGTCCAAACTTCATTGCGCAACGCGCCCTTATCATTCCGTACCAGACCCAACCCCAACGCCGGTCTGGAGATTCCCCAAGTTCAAGCCGCTTGTAGACAATTTCACCGACGCCGCAAACGGTCGAGCGCGCCGTAATTTCATTTTCATTCCAAGACGTTGCCCAAGAGCAACGCCCGGGCAACGCCACAAAAAAGCCCCTATCAGGATGCGGCCATTCGCAGGATGTCGTTATAGGTCGCAAACACCATCAACATCAGCACCAAGCCAAGCCCGATTCGGAACCCCATCTCCTGGGTGCGCTCGGACAGGGGCCGACCACGGGCGACCTCCGCCGCATAGAACATAAGGTGACCGCCATCGAGCAGTGGGATCGGGAACAGATTCAGCAGGCCGATCGACACCGACAGCACCGCGCAGAGGTTGATCACGAACTGGAACCCGGCGCTGGCCGCCTGCCCTGACATCTTGGCAATGCCGAGCACGCCGCTGACCTCGTTCGGATTGCCGTTCCCGACGAACAACGAGCCCAGGAACTTGAAGGTGCTGGTGATGATGAACCAGACCTGCTCCACCCCGATCTTGAGCGCTTCGCCGACGCCGACCGGCGACGTCGAGGCCTCCCCGGCCTGAGACTTGTGTTCGACGCCGAGCACGCCGAGACGGTGGCTGTTGCCGAAGGGATCCTTGCGCTCGAGCAGCGCCGGCGTCGCGGTCAGCGACACGATGGAACCGTCGCGCTTGACCTGGAAGGCAAGCGGCGAACCAGCATTCATCGCAACCATGCGCTGCATGTCGGCAAAGCTTTCGATCGGCTTGCCGTCGATCTGGACGACGACGTCGCCGATCTTGAAGCCGGCTGCCGCCGCAGCGCCATCGGCGACGACACCGTCGACGCGCGCAATCGTGCTCGGCTTGCCGTAATACAGCGCCATGCCAGCGAAGATCAGCGCGCCCAGGATGAAATTGGCGATCGGTCCGGCGGCAACGATGGCGGCGCGCGGGCCGACCTTCTTGTGATGGAAGCTGCCGGCGCGCTCCTCGGCCGTCATGGCCGCAAGCTTCTCGGACGACGGCGTCGAAGCCTCGCTCTCGTCGCCGAAGAACTTGACGTAGCCGCCGAGCGGGATCGCCGAGATCTTCCACCGGGTGCCATGGCGGTCGTTGAAACCGACCAGCTCAGGTCCGAAACCGAGCGAAAAAGTTAACACGCGAACGCCTGCCCAGCGCGCGACCAGGAAATGGCCGAGCTCATGGAAGAACACGACGATGGTCAGGACGAACAGGAAGGGAACCGCGTAGCCAAGGAGCCCATGGCTCAACGTATTGAAACTATGGACGAAAAAGTCGATCATCGAATTCCCTCATCCAGTGCCGCAAGGCCCTGGCCCCGAACCATCTAGGATGCCTTTAAGGCAATTTGAGGCAATAGGGCGGCAGCCCTATTTCGCGCAACATGGTCAACAGCGATTGCATCGTCTGCTGACGTCAGCGGCGCCTGGTTCCCGCTGCGGACCCAGTCATCCAGCGTCTCCTCCACCAGCCTGGCAATCGCCCCGAACCGGATCTTGCCGGCGATGAAGGCGGCGACCGCGACCTCGTTGGCGGCGTTGTAGACCGTGGTCGCCCCCTTCCCGGTCCGGAGAGAATCGAAGGCCAGGCGCAGCCCGGGGAAGCGCTCGAAATCTGGCGCCTCGAAGGTCAACTGGCCGATCTTGGCCAGATCGAGCTTGGCGGCCGGACCCTTGATACGGTCGGGCCAGCCGAGGCAATGCGCGATCGGCGTGCGCATGTCGGGTGAGCCGAGCTGGGCCACGACCGAGCGATCGGAGAACTCAACCATGCCGTGGATGATCGACTGCGGATGAACGAGGACGTCGATCTCGTCGGGCGAGAGCGCGAACAGATAGGAGGCCTCGATCACCTCGAGCCCCTTGTTCATCATCGAGGCGGAATCGATCGTGATCTTCTGGCCCATGCTCCAGTTCGGATGCTTCAGGGCTTGCGCGAGTGTCGCCTGCTCGATGTCGGCAGGCTTCCAGGTGCGGAAGGGGCCGCCGGAGGCCGTGATGATGACACGGACGAGCTCGTCGCGATTGCCCGAGGCGAGCGCCTGGAACAGCGCATTGTGCTCGGAATCCGCAGGCAGGATGCAGGCGCCCGCTTTCGCCGCGCGCTGCATGAAGAAATCACCAGCGCAGACGAGACATTCCTTGTTGGCGAGCGCGACATGCGCGCCGCGATCGACCGCCGCCAGTGCCGGCTTCAGCCCGGCCGCGCCACTCACGGCGGCCATCACCCAATCGGCCGGACGCGCGCCGGCCTCGATCACCGCGCTTTCACCGGCGCCGCATTCGGTGCCGGTGCCCGCGAGCGCAGCCTTGAGTTCGGCAAACTTGGAGGTGTCGGCGATCGCAACGAAGCGCGCGGAAAACTCCTTCGCGAGCTTTGCCAGCGCCTCGACATTGCTGTTCGCCGTCAGCGCCTCGACACGGTAGCGCTCGGGAGAGGCGCGCAGCAGATCCATCGTGCTGTCGCCGATCGAGCCGGTGGCGCCGAGAACCGTGACGCTGCGGACGCTCGATGCCGCAGCCTTGTTGTTACGCAATGGAACCGCGCTCATATCTTCACCAAACCATAAGACCGCTTCCGGCGCTATGCACACCATGGCGGAGGAAGCCGATAATCCATGCCACCAGGATGGCGGCGACAAAACCGTCCAGACGGTCCAATAGCCCGCCATGGCCCGGAATTAAGTGACTGGAATCCTTGACATCGAAGCGCCGCTTGACCGCGGATTCGAACAGATCGCCGCAGGCCGACACGATTGAGAGGACCGCGCTGACGAGCAGCAATGGAACTATCTTTCCAACCCCGCAAGCGGCAAAGGCGACCGCGACCAAAAGGCTCGCGGCAAAGCCGCCGAGCGCCCCTGACCAGGTCTTCTTCGGGCTCACGCGCGGCCACAGCTTCGGTCCGCCGATGCCGCGGCCGGCGAAATAGCCGCCGATATCGGTCGCCCACACCACGAGCAGCACGAACATCAGCGCGGCGCAGCCGTTCACGAGATCCTTCCGCAGCAGGATCGAGGCGAGTAGCGCCGCCGACGCATAGGCAAATCCGGAGGCCGCCCAGACGAACTTGCCCCGCGCGATCACCGTCACGACCGCCCCGCCAATCAGGCCGGTGATGATTGCGGTCTTCAGCGCGCCGAAGGCAACGCACAAGCCCATCGTGGCGATGACGATCGTCCCCGCCCCGGTCAGCGCGGTCGAGCCTGCGCCAACCACCATCAGCCATTCCGCGAACAGTCCGATCGACACCAGGGTGACGAGAAGCGCCCACAGCCAGCCGCCGGCATAAGCGAGCGCAATGGCGAGCGGCGCCAGCACCAGCGCCGCGAGGATTCGCATCACGAGATTGCTCGGGGCAGGCTGAGAGCCGGCCGGTGCGGAGTTGGGCTCGCTCACGAGGCGGTTTTCGCGACCAGGCCGCCGAAACGGCGCTCGCGCCTGGCGAATTCGGCGATTGCGCCTTCCAGCGCCGCCTTGTCGAAATCGGGCCAGTGAATCGGCACGAAGACAAGCTCGCTATAGGCGGCCTGCCACATCAGGAAGTTGGACAGGCGCTGCTCGCCACTGGTGCGGATGATGAGATCGGGATCGGGAATGTCGGGCGCGTCGAGATGCGCCCCCAGTGTCTCGGCATCGATCGTGTCGGGACTGCGCCGGCCCTCGGCGACTTCCCGCGCGAGCTTCTGCGCCGCCTTCGCGATCTCCTGCCGGGAGCCGTAATTGAAGGCGACGACGAGCGTGAGGCGCGTGTTATCGCGCGTCAGTTCCTCCGCCTCATTGAGAAGTGCGCAGATGTCGCCCTCCAGCCCGTCCCGCTCGCCGATTATGCGTACCTTGACGCCGTCGCGATGCAGGCTCGCCAGATCGTTGCGGATGAAGCGGCGCAACAGGCCGAACAGATCGCCGATCTCGCTCGCCGGACGCGACCAGTTTTCCGAGCTGAAGGAGAAGATGGTGAGATAGCGGATGCCAAGCTCATGCGACGCCCGAACCACGCGACGCAGGGCCTCCACGCCGCGGCGATGGCCCTCCGCCCGTGGCAAGCCGCGCGCGGCCGCCCAACGTCCGTTGCCATCCATGATGATGGCGACATGCGCAGGCGCATCGGACCGATCTGGTCCTTCCGTTGCGGGCGCGGCGGCGTTGGACATGAGGCTGCCTTAAAGCATGATCCGGACCCGAAGGGCCGCGTTAGCGCAAAGTGCGAAGCGGTTTTCCGTAAAGATCATGCGCGAACATAACCTAGAGCGCGATCCATCCTGCTTAGACGGTGAGGATTTCTTTTTCCTTGGCGGCCAGCAACTGGTCGATCTCGGAGATCGTGCCGTCGGTCGCCTTCTGCACCTCGTCGGCGTGGCGCTTCTGATCGTCCTCGGACATCTCGTGATTCTTCTCGAGCTTCTTGAGAACGTCGAGACCGTCGCGGCGGACGTGGCGCGCGGCGACCTTGGCGGCTTCCGCGTATTTGTGCGCGACCTTGACGAGCTCCTTGCGACGCTCCTCATTGAGTTCGGGGATGCGCAGGCGCAGAACCTGGCCTTCAGTCGCCGGCGACAGGCCGAGATTGGAATCGACGATCGCCTTCTCCACCGCCTTGACCATCGACTTGTCCCAGACCTGCACCGAAATCAGGCGCGGCTCCGGCACGCTGACGGTGGCGAGCTGGTTCAGCGGCATGTGGCTGCCATAGGCGTCGACCTGCACCGGATCGAGCATCGAGGCGGAGGCGCGACCGGTGCGCAGGCCGCCAAGCTCGTGCTTGAGCGACTGGATCGCGCCCTGCATGCGGCGCTTGACTTCGTTGAGATCGAAATTGTCCGTGGCCATCCCGTTTCTCCTTCAAAATCCCGGCGACCTCTCCGCACCTTCTCTCAGGGTGCAACGACAAGCCGTCAGCCGGCGACAATGGTTCCGTGGCCGCCGCCACGCAGTACAGCGCCGATCGAGCCCGGCTCCGCGATCGAGAACACGATGATAGGCAGCGACGTCTCGCGGGCAAGCGCGAAGGCGGTCGCATCCATCACCTTGTAGCCGCCCTCGATCGCCTGCGAATGCGTCAGACGGTCGAATCGCGTCGCCGTCGGGTCTTTCTTCGGGTCGGCCGAGTAGACACCGTCGACATTGGTCGCCTTCAGAACCGCCTGGGCGCCGATCTCGGCTGCGCGCAGCACCGCGGTCGTGTCCGTGGTGAAGAACGGATTACCGGTTCCGCCGCCGAGCAGCACGATCCGGCCCTCGGCGAGGTATTTATGTGCCGCGGTGCGGGTGAACAGCTCGGAAATCTCGGGCATGACGAAGGCCGACAGCGTGCGCGCAGGCGTGCCCTTGCGCTCGATCGTGGCCTCGAGCGCGAGGCAGTTCATCATCGTCGCGAGCATGCCCATGGTGTCACCGGTCGGGCGCGACACGCCGCGCGAGGAGACCTCGACGCCGCGAAAGAGATTGCCCCCGCCGATGACGACGGCGACTTCGGTGCCGAGGTGGCGAGCGGCGATCAGATCGTCGGCGACCCGGTCGATGGTCGGTTGATCGATGCCAAAACCCTGCGGTCCCGCGAGATATTCGCCGGACAGCTTGATCACGACGCGACGATAGACCGGATCAGTCATGAGCACTTTCCTTGTCCGGGCGCCGCTTCCGGCGGCACGCCGGAAGGAACGTTCCGGCGCTTACTTCTTGCCGCTGGCCGCCGCGACCTCGGCCGCGAAGTCGCTTTCCTGCTTCTCGATTCCCTCACCGAGAGCATAGCGCACAAAGCCCGCGATTTTCACCGCGCCGCCGACCTTGCCTTCGGCTTCCTTCACCGCCTGCGCCACCGACTTCCCGGTGTCGTGGATGAAGGCCTGCTCGAGCAGGCAAACTTCCTTGTAATAGGTCTTCAGGCCGGACTCGACGATCTTCTCGATCACGTTCTCGGGCTTGCCCTGCTGGCGATATTTGTCGGCGAGCACGTCCTTCTCGCGCTTGACGACCGCCGGATCGAGACCGGACGGATCCAGCGCCAGGGGGTTGGCGGCCGCGACATGCATCGCGATCTGGCGGCCAAGCGTTGCGAGCTCGTCGGCCTTGCCGGGGGATTCCAGTGCCACGATCACGCCCATCTTGCCGGCGCCCTCGACCACCGCGCCATGGACGTAGCTCGACACCACGCCCTGGCTGACCTCGAGCGAAGCTGCGCGGCGCAGCGTCATGTTCTCGCCGATGGTGGCGATTGCGTCATTGATCGCAGTTTCGATCGTGACGTCGCCGACCTTGGCGGCCTTGATCTTGTCGACATCGGCGCCGGTGTTGAATGCGACCTGGGCGATCATCTTGACGAGGCCCTGGAACTGGCCGTTGCGCGCGACGAAGTCAGTCTCGGAATTGACTTCGACCACGACGCCCTTGTTGCCCTTGGTGAGCGCGCCGATCAGACCCTCGGCGGCGACGCGGCCCGACTTCTTGGCGGCCTTCGACAGGCCCTTCTTGCGCAGCCAATCCTGCGCCGCTTCCATGTTGCCGTCGTTTTCGGTCAGCGCGGCCTTGCAGTCCATCATGCCTGCGCCGGTCGACTCGCGCAGGTCCTTGACCATCGCAGCTGTGATCGTTGCCATCGTTCAAAATCCTTTTTGCCTGCCGGTTTGCCGCGGCGCGGCCAGATCGCCTCGCCGCGGTCCATCTCAGGAATTCGCGTCAACTGAAATGGTGGCCGGAGCTTGTCCGGCCAACCCATCGCTCTTTTTGACTATTCCGCTTCCGCGGTCAGCGCCTTGGCCTTGGCCACCCAGGCGTCCGCGCGGCTCGGCAGGCCGACTTCTTCGCCGATCTTGTGCGCGGTATCGTGATCGAGCTCAGCCAGCTGCCAGAAGTGGAAGATGCCGAGATCGTTGAACTTCTTCTCGATCGCGCCCGACACGCCCGGGAGCTTCTTGAGGTCGTCGGACGTCCCGCGCGGGCCGGCAAGGCCTTGGAAGCCGCTCGTGGCGGGCAGCTCTTCTGCGACCGGCCGAACCGAAGCACCGACGTCGATTCCGGAATCGCCCTGGGCGCGTGAAATGCCGTCAATCGCTGCGCGCGCGATCAGATCGCAATAGAGCGCAATCGCGCGGCCGGCGTCGTCATTTCCCGGCACCACATAAGTGATGCCCTTCGGATCCGAATTGGTGTCGACGATCGCCGCGACCGGAATGTTGAGCCGCTGGGCTTCCTGGATCGCGATGTCTTCCTTGTTGGTGTCGATCACGAAGATCAGGTCGGGCAGACCGCCCATGTCCTTGATGCCGCCGAGCGAGCGGTCGAGCTTGTCGCGCTCGCGCTGAAGGGTCAGGCGCTCCTTCTTGGTGTAGGAGGAGGCATCGCCGCCGGCGAGCACGTCGTCGAGATGACGCAGGCGCTTGATCGAGCCCGAGATCGTCTTCCAGTTGGTCAGCGTGCCGCCGAGCCAGCGCGAATTGACGAAGTACTGAGCGCAGCGCTTGGCCGCGTCGGCAACGCCGTCCTGCGCCTGGCGCTTGGTGCCGACGAACAGGATGCGGCCGCCCTTGGCGACGGTGTCGCTGACCGCCTGCAAGGCGTTGTGCAGCAACGGCACGGTCTGCGCGAGGTCGACGATGTGGATGTTGTTGCGGGCGCCGAAAATGAACGGCGCCATTTTCGGATTCCAGCGGTGAGACTGGTGACCAAAGTGCACGCCGGCTTCGAGGAGCTGACGCATAGTGAAATCGGGTAGTGCCATCGTTCTAATTCTCCGGTTGGTTCCTCCGGAAGCGTGTGAGCAGGACAGAGCGTTGTCGCCCCGGCTGCCACCGGACGGCCTTGTGAGCCATGCTTCCGTGTGAGATGGCGCGGTGTATAGCGCGATTTCGGCCAGAAGCAAGGAAATAAGGGCCTTTCGGGGCGGCTTTCGCCCGCAAGAAGCCCCCTTCCGTAAAGATCGCTCCGGCCTAGCCCCTGCCTAGCATCTGGGCTGGTTCGGCGGGCACTTCTTTGCCGCCGGCGGCGGAGCCGGAGGACGCGGTGGAGGTGCTGCCGGGCGCGGCGGCGGCGGTGGCGCGACGGCCGTCCGGGGCGGCGGAGGTGGCGCCGGCCGGGCGACCGGCGGCGCGGGCCGCGCCATTGGCGGCGGCGCCGGTCGAGCAACCGCCACGGGTGGAGCCGCCCGTGGCGGTGGCGGCGGCGCAACACGCGGCGGAGGCGGAGGCGCCGGCCGCGCCACGGCCTGAGGCCGCGGTGGTGGCGCCGACGGCCGGGCAGCCTGGGCGGGAGCTGCGGTCGGCTGATGCTGCGGCCTGATCGGCTCCCGCGCCGCCGAGGGCGGCGGCGTGACCGGTCGTCCAACTGCGCCAGGAGGCGTGCGGGCAGCAGGCGGCGAACCAGCCGGCTCGCGGGTCGCGGACTTGCCATGGTCCCCAGGCCCGGTCCCGGTCCCGGGCGGGGCCTGGGCCACCGGCGGCTTCGGCGGTTGGCCGGGCACAGCGGCCGGGTTTGTCGCCGTGGGCGCAGTCGCCGGCGCGGCGGCGGTCGGCGCACCGGGATGACCCGGCGGCGTGGTGCCGGGAGCAGCAGTCGTCGGCGCTCCCGCAGGCCCTCCCGGATGGGTCGGCGGCGGTGTGCCGGGAGCAGTGGCCGTGGGCAGCCCGGGTCTGCCGCCCGGCAGTGGCCCGGCTCCCGCTGGCGGTACAGGTGGACCGCCATGGGTGCCGGGAACCGGCAGGGTGTTGGCTTGGGGCAGCTTGGCCGGTGGCGTGGCAAGCGGACTGGCAGGTGGAGTCGTAGGTGGCGTACCGGTCGGTGCGGCATTGGCCGGCCTGGCCGGAGGCATTCCTGGCCTCGCCGTCGGCTGCATCGTCGCGCTCGGCGGCATCGGCGCCTTGCCCTGCTGAATCAGGGCGGCGCGCTGCACGACCGCCTGCGGCATGGCGGGACCAGCCGGATTGGTGCGCCCGGCAATGGCTGGCGCGAGATTGCCCGCTCCGGCACCCGCACCCGCCGGCGGTGCCGGCGGCTGGTTGATCACCGTGTTGATGACCGTCCTGTTATGGATGTTCTGATAGATGATGTTGTTCGGGGGCGGTGCGACATAGACCGGCGGCCTGACGAACACAGGAATTGGCACGAACATCGGCTGCGGCAGCACGAACAGGCCGACCACCGGCATCGGCGGCGACAGCACGACGAAATCCGGCGGCGGCGGTGGCAGATAATAGACCGGCGGCGGCGGTGGCGGCGCAAAGCCAAAATCCGGATCGCTGAAATACAGCACGGGACGCTCGACATAGACCACCTCCTCCGGCGACGGTGGCGGCACGTCGTAGTCGATCATCGCGAAGCTCGGCGGCGGCTCGGCCGGCGCGGTGAGAATCGCCAAGCGCCGGCGCGCATCCGCCGCATGCGGACCGCGCGGATAGCGACGCAGATACGACCAATAGGCCTCCGGCGTGTCGGTCCGATAGGTCCGCCGCCAGGTGATGGCCTCGCGGCGCGCCGCGACGATCACCATCACGCGCTTCGACAGCGGGTCGCCGGGATAGGCGGAGAGAAACTCTTCGTAGGCCGGCAGCGTGTCGCGCGTGAGCGCGGCGGCATAGGCATCCTGCACGCCGAGATCGCGGATCGGCTTGTTGCGCATCGCGGCGACTTGGTCGGGTGCGGCCTCAGGCGGCGGCGCGTCAGGTCCGCGCTCGAAGAACGAGAATTGCGCCGATATCTTCTGCTCGTTCCAGGGCACTTGCGCGCCCTTGCTGGCCTCGTTGACGCGCAGGCGAACGCGGTCGAACACCTCAGGCAGCGGTAGGCCGCCGGTGCGGATCATCTCCGCCAGCGACTGCGCATAGATGCCGTAAGGTCCAGGCTCCTCGGGCGCCACCGTGCCGGGCGCGGCGTTGAACGCGATCAGCATGTTGGCGTCGGGCTCGACCAGCGCAAGTCCGCTCGCGATCTGCTGGCCGCCCTCCACGAAGGGCTGCGCCCGCGCAGCGTCGAGCACGACGATGTTGGCCTTGAGCGGAACGGAGGCGAGCTGGCGGAGATAGTCGCCGATGCGCAGGCCTTCGGTCGGAATGTCGGTGTCGCGGGTGATGTTGGAATCGACCGGGATGAAGTAGTTCTCACCGGCAAGTTGCACGCCATAGCCGGCGAGGTAGACCATCGCGACGGTGCCCGGTCCGGAGGCCTGCGCCTTCTGGATGAAATCGCGAAAGCTCTTGCGCAGCGTGTCGCCGTCGAGATCGCGGGCGCCGACGACGTCGAAGCCCGCCGCCTGCAGCGTCTGCGCGATCAGGCCGGCATCGTTTGCCGTCGTCGCCAGCGGCGACTTGGCATAGGCGCCGTTGCCGACCACGAGCGCCATACGCTTTTCCTGCTGCTGTGCACGCGCCGGATCCGGCGCGCCCGCGGCAAGGACCGCGATTGGCAGGAGAAGGCAAATGAAGGCTCGGAGCGTCCCACGCATGACTTGCTTGCCCGTTTTTGTTGTTGAGATGCCGCCACGCATCAGACGCGTGGCGAGCTGAATGACACTTGAACGAAAGGCTTCCAAATAACGAAGGCTTGGATTGAGGCGGCGGCATGGCGCCCGGCACCAACGCCAGGGCGCCTGCGTCAGCCTCGCGACAACGAACCGGCGCGAGCCGGTTCGTCTCGTCAGACCTGCGCGATCAGGTCGACCGTTCCCGTCGTGAGCCGATAGATGCCGCCGACGACCTTCAGCTTGCCCTGCTCCACGGCCGCATTGAGGATCGGCGCTGCCGACTTCAGCTTCGCGACGTTGTCGATGACGTTCTGCCGGATCGCCTTGTCGAGGACGTCCCCACCCTGCTGCATCGCAGCCTTCGCTGCAGGCGTGATCGCATCGACCAGCGATGGAATATGGCCCGGCGGCGGCTTGTTGTCCTTGATCGCCTTCAGCGTCGCATCGACCGCGCCGCAAGCGTCATGGCCGAGCACGAGGATCAGCGGCGCATTCAGCACGGCCACCGCGTATTCCATGCTGGCGATGGTTTCGGTGCCGGCAAAATTTCCGGCGACGCGGCAAACGAACAGATCGCCGCGGCCAGTGTCGAAGGCATATTCCGGCGCGATGCGCGAATCGGCACAGCTCAGTACGGCCGCGAACGGATTCTGTCCGCCGACCAACGCCTCGCGCTCGTGCTTGAAATCGTGCCGCCGCGACACGCCGTCGACATAGCGGGCATTGCCTTCCGTCAGGCGCTTCAATGATGCGTCGGGCGACAGCACGTTCTGCGGCTTGGGCGGCGCCTTGCTCTCTTTGGCGAAGGCTCTGCCGGTCAGGGCGAGGCCGAGCGCCGAGGCACCCAACAACATCGCGGATCGTCGCGACGGCGCGATCCTCTCATGTGGGGATTCATTGCACTTGTCGCACATGTCACGTTCCCTCCCGGCGCGATGGACGAACGGCCTCACGGCGATCATAGCCGCAACGCTGTGACGACACCACAAATGACGGTGCGGGCGGAGCTCGAATTTCGCGCGGAGGCTATTCTGCCAACCGAAGCTCTGCGATCGTCGTACTGGCGGCCGATTCATCCAAGGGCAGGAAATCCAGCGGCCCCTGATTTTTATAGCCGGACGTCATCGCAAGGGTGAGACCCCAGCCCAGCACCCCCGTGCTCGCATTCGCGATCATGGCGCTCTTGCGCTGACTGAAGCGCGCTACGAAGAACACGGTCTGGCCGGACTGAGCCGAAAAGTCCACGCGCGTGACGCCGAGCGCCGCCTCCTCTGCTACGAACTGGTGCTGGCCTGCCGGGCGATCGACATAGACATATGTCCCGGTCTTCAGGCCCTTGATCGGCGTACCGTCGAGGGAAAATTCCCAGTCCGGATCGCCGATGCCGCCGAAGCCTTTCTCGCGAAACACGACGACACGGGCCTGCCCGGCTTTCGGCGGACCCAGCTTTCGTACCGTCTCCGAATATCCGAGCCCGCTCCTCGCCGTCTCACAGCCGCACAGCAGTGCCGCAGCCACGAGCAATACCAGCCCACGCAATAGCATCACGCCCTCAGATTTTCCCCGAGTGCATGCTAACCGAAAACAGCGAAAGGTTGCAACAGGGCCGCCGCATGTCCCGCGCAAGACATGCAGCCGCCTGCAACACCGTGCGCGTTGCTAGAGCTGCTGCACGTCCACCACACCGGCGACCGCCTTGATGGCGCCGGCGATCTGCGGCGAGACCTTGAAGCGGCCGGGCAGCTTCAACTCGACCTCGGTTTCGAGGTCGAGCATCATGACCAGCGAGACCTCGCCGTCGCCGTTGGAGCGGGGTGCGATGCCCGGACTGCCGACCTTCGGCGCGGCGCCGTTCGCCATGTCGGGGCCGGCGAGACGCTTGGCGATCGATTCCAGCGGCTTGGTGTCGCGCACGAAGATGCGCAGGCCCTTCTGCGTCTTGGCCGCGGCCTCGTCCAGCGGCTCGGCGTGCAGCACGCGCGCGCGGACGTCCTCGCCCTGGAGCTCGGCGCCGAGCTGGAGCAGCACCGCGGCGCCCGGTTCCAGGACGTCGCGATATTGCGCGAGGCCTTCGGAGAACAGCACCGCCTCAAAGTGACCCGTGGGATCAGAGAGCCCCATGATGCCCATCTTGTTGCCGGTCTTGGTCCGCCGCTCCATGCGCGACACCACGGTGGCCGCGACCTTGCCGGCGGTGGCGCCGGTCTTCACCGCGCGGGAGAACTCGGCCCAGGACTGCACGCGCAGCCGCTTCAGCACGGTGGCGTAATCGTCGAGCGGATGTCCCGACAGGAAGAAGCCGATCGCGTCATATTCGCGGCGCAGCCGCTCGGCCGGCAACCAGGGCTCGATCTGCGGCAGCATGATGGTCGGCGCGTCGGCCGAGCTGCCGAACATGTCGTTCTGGCCGATGGTTGCAGCTTCGTTCGCCCGCTGGCACGCGGCGAGAATCGAGTCGGCGCCGGCGAAGACCCGCGCCCTGTTCGGCTCCAGCGTGTCGAAGGCGCCCGCGGCGGCGAGGCTTTCGATGATGCGCTTGTTGATCGCGCGCGGCGACACCCGCGCGGCAAAGTCGGCGAGCGAGGTGAACAAGCCGTTTTTGGTCCGCTCCGCGATGATCTGCTCGACGGCCGCAATACCGACGCCCTTCAGCGCCGCGAGCGCGTAGTAGATGGTCTTGTCGCCGACCTCGAAAGTCGCGCCGGAACGGTTGACATTGGGCGGCTCGACCTTGATGCCGAGGCGCTGCGCCTCGGCGCGGAATTCGGACAGCTTGTCGGTATTGTTGAGATCAAGCGTCATCGACGCGGCGATGAACTCCACCGGGTAATGCGCCTTCATGTAGGCGGTGTGGTAGGACACCAGCGCATAGGCCGCCGCGTGGCTCTTGTTGAAGCCGTAGTCGGCGAATTTCGCCAGCAGCTCGAAGATGGTATCGGCCTGCCCCTTCGGCACGCCGTTCTTCACTGCGCCTGCGACGAAGATCTCGCGCTGCTTCTCCATCTCGGCGCGGATCTTCTTGCCCATGGCGCGGCGCAGCAGGTCGGCGTCGCCAAGCGAATAGCCCGACATCACCTGCGCGATCTGCATCACCTGTTCCTGGTAGATGATGACGCCGAAGGTCTCCTTGAGAATCGGCTCCAGCACGGGGTGGAGATATTCCGGCTCCTCGTCGCCGTGCTTGCGCGCGCAATAGGTCGGGATGTTCGCCATCGGACCCGGTCGATAGAGCGCGACCAGCGCGATGATGTCCTCGAAACGGTCGGGGCGCATGTCGACCAGCGCGCGCCGCATGCCCTGGCTTTCAACCTGGAACACGCCGACCACCTCGCCGCGCGCCAGCATCTGGTAGCTTTCGGCATCGTCGATCGGCAGCGTCGCGAGATCGACGTGGATGTTGCGCGGCTTGAGCAGTTTGCACGCGACGTCGAGTACGGTCAGCGTTTTCAGGCCGAGGAAGTCGAACTTCACGAGGCCCGCGGGCTCGACCCATTTCATGTTGAACTGGGTCACCGGCATGTCGGATTTGGGATCGCGATACATCGGCACGAGTTCGCTCAGCGGCCGATCGCCGATCACGATGCCGGCCGCATGCGTCGAGGCGTGACGGGTCAGGCCTTCGAGGCGCTGCGCGATGTCGAAGGCGCGCGCCACCACCGGATCCTCGTCGCGGAACGCCTGGAGTTTTGGCTCGCTCTCGATCGCGGCGGCCAGCGTCACCGGCGCGGCCGGATTCTGCGGCACGAGTTTTGTGAGCTTGTCGACCTGGCCATAGGGCATCTGCAGCACGCGGCCGACGTCGCGCAGCACGCCGCGCGCCTGCAGCGTCCCGAAGGTGATGATCTGCGCGACCTGGTCGCGACCGTAGCGCTCCTGGACGTACCTGATCACCTCGCCGCGGCGATCCTGGCAGAAGTCGATGTCGAAGTCCGGCATCGAGACGCGTTCCGGATTGAGGAAGCGCTCGAACAGCAGGCCGAACTTGATCGGGTCGAGGTCGGTGATGGTCAGCGCCCACGCCACCAGCGAGCCTGCGCCGGAGCCGCGGCCCGGCCCGACCGGGATGCCCTGGCCCTTTGCCCATTTGATGAAGTCGGAGACGATCAGAAAGTAGCCCGCGTATTTCATGCGCATGATGACGTCGAGCTCGAACGCAAGCCGCGCGTTGTAATCTTCTTCCGTCGTGCCTTGCGAGAGGCCGTGCACGCGCAGGCGGTTGGCGAGCCCCTCCTCCGCCTGCCGCTTCAATTCGGCCGCCTCGACTGCGGCGGCATCGGAGCTTGCGGCAGCGCCGACCGTGAAGAACGGCAGGATCGGCTTGCGCGTCATCGGCCGGAACGAGCAGCGCTCGGCGATCTCCACCGTCGAGGCCAGCGCCTCCGGAATGTCGGCGAACAGCACCGCCATCTCGGCGCGGGTCTTGAAGCGGTGATCGGGCGTGAGCTGCTCGCGCTCGGTCTCCGCGATCAGCCGCCCGCCGGCGATGCAGAGCAGCGCGTCATGGGCTTCATAATCGTCGGTCGTGGCGAAATACGGCTCGTTGGTCGCAACCAGCGGCAGGCCCTTGGTGTAGGCGATGTCAATCAGGCTGCTTTCGACCCGCCGCTCCTTCTCGATGTTGTGGCGCTGCAATTCGATGTAGAGACGGTCTCCGAACAGGCTGGCCAGACGCTCGCAGCGCGCCGCCGCGAGCTCGGTATAACCGCCGGCAAGCGCCAGCGAGATCGGTCCGTCCGGACCGCCCGTCAGCGCGATCAGACCTTCGGTCTCGCCTTCGAGCCAGTCGAACTTGATGTGGGGAGCATGAGTGTCGGGCGTCTCCAGGAACGCGCGCGAGTTCAGCCGCATCAGGCTGCGATAGCCGCGCTCCTGCGCGGCCAGCAGCACCACGCGCGAGGGCAGCAGCACGTTGCGCGCATTGGGATCCTGGTCGCCGAACTCGATCGCGATCTCGCAGCCCACGATCGGCTGGATACCGGAGCCCGCCATCTTGTCGGAGAACTCCAGCGCACCGAACATGTTGTCGGTGTCGGTCAACGCCAGCGCCGGCTGATGGTCTTTCTTCGCTAGCTCGGCGAGCTTGGCGATCTTGATCGAGCCCTTGAGCAGCGAATAGGCCGAGTGAACGTGAAGGTGGACAAATCCGGCGCTCGGCATGGTCGCGTGACGGCCTCTTGCAGATGAGATGGAGCGGTCACCGGCACCGGAGGCATCCTGCACTCGCCCGGCCGACTCGCCTCATAATGGTGGGGCGTCATGGTGCCAGAGTCCACGCCGGAGCGGCCGATCGGCCGCGTCGTCCTGCTTTTCCCCAACCTAGGCCCGCGCCTAGAGCTGCGGGAGCACCTGGGCCCAGATCGCAATCATCCCGACAAACAGCGCGATCGACGCCAACGCGGCGGCCTCTTCAACGAAAATCCTGAACATGGCTTACTCCATGGTGAGAACGCATGAAGAACATTGTTCTCATTTCGTTCTCAGGAGTCAAGCCATCTCGACCATCTCCAAACAGAATGGTTAACCCGCTGAATTTAAGCAACAAAAAAGCCCCGGCCGATGGCCGGGGCTTTCGCCAACCGCTCGAAGTCGAGCGATCGATAGCAGTCTTTTACTCAGTAACGGCCGAGGCTCGGGCCGCCGAACTTGTAGTTCAAGCGAACGAGGCCCATGTCGACGTCCTGGCGGATGCGATCGGTGCCAACCAGGCCTGTGAACGTGACGTTCTTGTCCTGCAGGAAGATGTGGTTGTACTCGACGCCAACCGACCAGTTCGGGGCGAAACCGTACTCGAGGCCGGCACCGATCGTGCCACCCCAACGGGTCTGATCGTTCGAGGACAGCAGCGCCCCGCCAAGGGTCGAGACTTCATACTTGCTGTCGGCGACAGCCGCACCGCCCTTGGCGTAAAGGAGGACGTTGTTCCAGGCGTAGCCGATCTGACCGGTGATCAGACCGAACGAGTCGATCTTGGAGCGGTTGCGCGTCGCGAACAGCGCGCTGACGTTGTCGCCCGAGAAGTCAGCCCAGTTGCCCTGACCTTCGATACCGAACACCCACTGGCCCGACTGCATGCGGTAGCCGATCTGGCCGCCGACCGTGCCGCCGGTCGCATCGTGCGAACCCTCGCGGCCACCGCCGACGAGATCCCAAGTCGAATGGGCGGAACCGCCGCCGCCGTTGACGCCGATGTAGAAGCCGCTCCAGTCGTAGATCGCGGCGACCATCGCCGGCGCCTTGGTGTAAGGCCGCGCAGCGAGGTCAGCAGCCACCGCCGGTGCGGTCGCGCCGAGCGCGACAAGGCTCACAGCAGCAAGCAACAGATTCTTGTTCATTTGATTCCCGTTCCAGTTTCGTCGTTAGGCCCCCGGGCCGTAGCGTCGTCATAGCAGCGCTCGACAGAATTGCTGTAACCTCGACGCCACAGTTCGCGCCAAAGGATCGCGCTTCATTAATGAAGATTTACCAGCGCGCGCGGGAAACCCTTTGAAACAAGAGTTTTCATGAGTTCCATTGTGGACTACGACATACGCAGCATGCGCGCGTAACAACGTCGCGCGCACGTTCGCGTGATTGGAGAATCGAATGCGCAGACGAATTGCTCTCCCCATTGCCGCCACATTTTCGCTCGCCCTCGCCACATTTGGTTTCACGCTTAGCGCAAGCGTGCCTGCGCGCGCGTTCGGGACCCACCATGCCTTCTGCCTCACCGGCGATGAATGGCCGGGGCTGAGCAATTGCACGTTCGACACTTACGCGCAGTGCCAGGCGAGTTCGTCGGGCCGCGCGCTCACCTGCATCGCGAACCCGTATTTCGCAGGCCAGAGCGACGATCCCTACGCGTATCAGAACAGGCCGCGCGCGCAGGTGCCGGGTTATTCGCCCGGTTACTATTTGCCGCGCTGAGATGCGTCGCGCTCGCTTCGCGCTCCTCGCGATCGGCCTGCTGCTCGCCGGCGCGCCTGCGCACGCGCAGACCTACGATCCGAGCTATCCGGTCTGCATGCAGATCTACGGTCCCGTCGGCTATTTCGATTGCCGCTACACCTCTCTCGAGCAGTGCAGATTTTTAGCCCTCGGTCGGTCAGCGACGTGCGTGGCGAACCCGTATTTTGCGCAGAAGAAGCCCCCTCGCCACTCGCGGCGCGTCAATTAAATCGGGACTTCGATATGCGGCCCGCCTTGCGTTGAGCTTCCGACGCCACGCTCGGCAATCTGGTCGGCGAGACCGGCGCCGCCGCTGGCTCTGGATGATCGAACCCGTTCGGATGCTGCCCGAGATCCGGTGGCTTGAGGAGCCTCCTTAACCAGCCATCGTAACGATCAACGGTCCGCTTCGCGTGGCGATCACGGTGTGCTCGTATTGAACGGTCGGCGCCTCGGGGCTGCTGTAGAGCGTCCATGGATCATCGCCATCCTCTGCCCATTCCGCGCCAAGGGACAGGAACGGCTCGACGGTGAACACGAGGCCTTCGCTCATGATGCGGCGTTCGGAGCGGTCGGGCCACGTTGCGATCTCCGTCGGCTCCTCGTGGAGCGACAGGCCGACGCCGTGACTGGCAAGGTTCCTGACCAGGCTGTAACCGTTCTTCCGCGCAAAGGTCCCGATGGCCTGACCGATACCGGCAATCGGTTTGCCGGCTCCGACCTGCTGCAGGCCCGTCCACATCGCCCGCCGGCCGTCCCTGCAAAGACGTTCGACCGCGCGGGTTGCGGGTGGAACGGCGAATGAGGCTCCCGTATCCGCAAAGAAGCCGTTCTTCTCGGCTGACACGTCGATGTTCACGAGGTCCCCGCGCGCGATCCGCCGATCGCCGGGGATGCCATGAGCGATCTCCTCGTTCACGCTGATGCAGGTTGCGCCCGGAAAGTCGTAGGCCAGCTCCGGAGCCGAACGTGCACCGGCGGCCTCCAGCAGCGTTCGCCCGATCTGGTCGAGCTCGGAGGTGGACATGCCCGGCTCGAGCGCCTTTCCCATTGCCTCCAGGGTATTGGCGACAATGCGCCCGATCTCCTTCAGGCGCGCGAGGTCGTTGTCATCCGAGATTGTCATGTCATGCTCTTCCGAAAGCCGGGACATAGCCCTTGTGAAGGCAGCTTGCAAACGGAAGAGATCGTTTCCAAAACGCGTTCAGATCTCGTCGAGCAAGGTGCGGACTTTGGCAGCCAGGTCTTCGATAGCGAAGGGCTTGGGAAGCAGATGCTTGCCGGCATCGAGCACGCCATTGTGAACGATTGCATTGCGCGTGTAGCCGGTGGTGAACAGCACTTTCAGCGCCGGGTATCGTTTCGACAGCTCGGCCGCCAGCTCGGCGCCGGTCATGTCGGGCATGACGACATCCGTGAACAGCAGATCTGGAACGAAACCATTTTCGATCGTCCTGATCGCCTCTTTGGCGCTGGCTGCCTCGATGACGTTGTAGCCAAGTTCGCGCAGGCTTTCGGACGAAATGTTGCGGACGCGCTCGTCGTCTTCCACGACGAGAATGGTTTCGTTCTGATGGCTTGCACCGGCGGGTATTTCTTCCTGTGACAGAGCTGAGCCCGCCTCCTCGCCGGCGAAGCGTGGAAGGTAGATCTTCACGGTCGTGCCAACATCGACTTCCGAGTAAATTTTGACATGGCCGCCCGACTGCCGCACGAAACCGTAGACCTGACTGAGGCCGAGACCGGTGCCCCTGCCCACGACCTTGGTCGTGAAAAACGGATCGAACACCTTGCCCAGCACGTCGGCCGGAATTCCCGTGCCGTTGTCCGTCACGGCCACGAGAACGTACTGCCCGGGTGCGAGTGCATACTCGCGAGCATATTTTCGGTCTATCGAGACGTTGCTGGTTTCTACTGTCAGCCTGCCGCCCTTCGGCATGGCATCGCGCGCATTGACCGCGAGGTTGATCATCGCGCTTTCCAGCTGGGCCGGGTCTGCCTTGACCCGCCAGAGGCCAGCCGCCAGCACCGTCTCGAGGCGGATCAGCTCGCCCAGCGAGCGCTCGAGCAACTCGCTCATCCCGCCGACCATCTTGTTGATGTCCACGATCTCAGGCGCGAGCGGCTGTTGGCGCGAGAACGCGAGCAGCCTCTGCGTCAACGTGGCTGCGCGATTTGCACCGTCGATGGCGCCCTCGATGAAGCGGTCTATGCTGACCTCTCCCCTGCCGAGCCGCCGCTTGGCAAGATTCAGGCTGCCGAGAATCACGGCCAGCATATTGTTGAAGTCGTGGGCAATGCCGCCGGTCAACTGCCCGACGGCTTCCATCTTCTGGGATTGCCGCAATTGCTCTTCGGCCTTCATGCGCTCGGCAATTTCGTCGGCAACACGTTGCTCCAATCCGGCGTTGAGCGCCTCGAGCCGGGTCAAGAGCTGGGCGTTGTCGATAGCGGTGGCGGCATGGCCCGCAATACCAAGCAACGCGGACTCCTGCTCGGCTTGGAATTTACCCGTCTCGGCGTGACCGAAGAAAAGTCCGCCGAAAACTTCGCCGGTGCGCGAGATCACAGGGACCGCCAGGTAGGATCGGACCGGAAGATGGCCCTCGGGCATGCCTTTCCGCGGCGCGTTCTTGCCATAGCGGGGGTCCCGCAGGATATCGTCGGACCTCACCACGCCGGAGCCCTCGAAGGTCGGGCCAAAGACGGCTGTGTTACGCGGCATCGGAAAGTTTTCAAACGCGGATCGCGGCGCACCAGACAGCGAATACAGCATGTAGCTGCCGCCATCCGGCGCCAGAACGTTGTAGAAAAAGGCGCCGAATTGAGCACCGGTGAGTCCGACGCCGGCATCCGTCACGATCTGGACGATCTTGTCGAGGTCGCGTTCGCGAGAGACCGAGGCCCCGGTATCATTGAGTATTCTGAGATGACGCTCGGTTTTCTTTTGCGCGGTGATATCCAGAACCGTTCCGATGAACCGAACAGCTTGGCCGTTGGCAAAGATGGCTTGACCGGTCGCGGCGATCCAGCGTTCGACCCCATCCTCGATGCCAATGGTCCGGTATTCCATGTTGTAGTTTGCCGGCGCGTGCGGCGTCAGCGCCGCGGAGACGGCCTCGTGGGCGCGCTGCCTGTCTTCGGGATGAAGGCCCTTCAGGAACGACCCTTCATAGCTGACTTCGGCGTCCGGCGATAAACCGAACACCTCCTTGCAGCGGCTATCCCATCGAAGAACGTTGTTGACCGGGTCGTAGTCCCAGGTGCCGATACCAGCCGCCTTGTTTGCAAGCGTCAGTCGTTCGGCGGCCTCCCGCGCCGCCTGTTCCGATCGGACGCGCTCGATGTGGGCCCACGACCGTTCGGTCACTTCGGTGAGCAAGGCGAGTTCGCGCGGCGTCCACTGGTGCGGGCCCCGGTGATGGATCGCCATCAAGGCGGTGAGTTGCCCTTCTTTGACCAAGGGCATGCAAATCGTCGAACCGATCCCGATGTTCTGGAAAGTGGCGGCTTCCTCAGGCGCAAGCTCCTTCAAATTGTCATTGATGATCAGGGGCCTGCCGGCGCCGAGCTCTCGCACCGCCTTCTTCCCGAAGTCAGCCAGGCTGTAGTGACCAAGGATATGCACCGCGCCCGGCGCCGCCCAATCCCCGCGTATGGTGAAGCCGTCCTGGTCGGGATCCATATCGGCATAGGCACAGCTCGATACCTCGAGATGCTCGCCAAGCATCCTGGTCGTCACCGCCATCACGCCGTCGGCATCGCGGGTCCTGGCCGTCTCCTTGTTGAGTGCGTCCAGGAAAAGCAGCCGGGCTTCGTTCTCCCGCACGGCCGTCTCAGCACGGCGACGCTCAACGGCCGTGCGCGTACGCTCGGCAACATCGCGAATGAGCTCCAGCTCTTCGGGGCTCCATTCGCGCGGCCCGGCATTGTTCAAATACAGCAGCGCCACGACCCCATCGGCCTCCGAGATCGGCATGTTGACGAGCGCACGCGCAGAGATCGCCTCGAGAGCCTCGGCACGATCGCCGACGCGAGGGTCTTTTTCAGCATCGGCACAGATGACGGTCTCGCCCCGCTTGAGATCTTCGATGTAGCTGCCATAGTCGCGGAAGCGCAGCACGCCTGCGAGGCTCAGGATGCCCGGTGCGTTCCAGTCGCGGACAATGGTGATGGTCTCGGCTGAGGTGTCGACCGTGCCATAGCCCGCCCGGCTGACGTTCAGGCTGCGGCCGAGCAGTTCCGCCGCAGCATAGGCGAGATCGTCGGGATTGCTGATCTCTCGGATGAAGTCGCCGAGTGTGGCTAAGACGGAATTGCGATCGGCCGAGCGGATCCCGGTCGCTGTCGTCATTGGTCTTCCCCTGCCACGTTCCTAGCTCCACGAGGAGCTACTGCTTGATCGTCCCGCTGCTGTTCGCTTCGACCACAGGTAGCCCGCCTGACTTTCTGAGTGATGCAGCCGGGTCGCGCAAATTGTCTGCGCGATAACCGCATGATGGCATTTAGGTTCCTGTCGTCACCGTCCCCTTGGGAGATGCTGTTCTGCCTGCTCCCACATCGCCGCCAGATTGCCAATCCAGCCGTCGCGGACAGACCCGTGCGGATGCGCCACCGCAAGTTGTGGCTGCGCGGATCATCGTGTAACATCGATCTCTGCTTTTCACTGCGGGTGGTCCCCGTCGTTTCATGCTCGCCCGTAGTCTGCTTGTCCTGGCCTCGCTGATGCTTCCTGGCGCATTGCACGCCGAAGGGACGCCGGCCGAGAAGACTGGATTTGCATCCAGGCTGACGATCTATCTTGCCAAGGGACCACCAGACGCCTGCGGACCGGGCTGCGACCGCTGGATCGCCATCGAGGGCGATATCGACCAGGACGCTGCGCCGCGCATTCGCCGCTTCCTTGCCGGCGTCAAGGACACGCAGCGTCCGATCTACCTCTATTCACCGGGCGGAAACGTGGAGCAGTCCTATGTCATCGGGCGGTTGTTGCGCAGCCGCAAGGCGATCGGTCGGGTTGGCCGGACCATCGCGACGGCGTGCGCCGCGGGCACGCAGGTGGACGCCGCGTGCCTGAAAATAAAAAATACCGGCGGCGAGGTGGAAGCCGAACTCACCACTTACCATGCGATGTGCAACTCGGCCTGCGGCTACCTGTTTCTCGGAGCGACATCGCGCGAGGTCGCCCCCGACGCCGCGCTGGCGGTCCATAATTCCAGGCTGGTCCTTGCCTTTCACGGGCATCCGCCTCCGGCGGCGGTCGCGGAATACAGGCAGCGCCGGATGGCCAGGGCCGATCGCGATCGCGCTGCGTTCATCGCGGCGATGGGGATCAGCCGCGAGCTAGACGATCTGATCCGGACGGTGAAGTTCGAAAACCTGCACCTGCTGACGCGCGCCGAGCTCTATCGTTTCGGCATCGACACGCGTTCGCTTGCCGAAACGGCGTGGAAACTGGAAAAGGAAGCGCGCCCCTTTGCCCGCAAGTTCGCGATGCTGAAGGAGAACGGCGCTTCGTTCCGGCCTATGGAATGGCGTCTGTCCTGCGAAAGCGGAAAGCGCGTGCCGTTGACATTCGCGCGCGAGATCGACGAGACGGCCGTCGGCAAGACCACCATCCTGGTGACGGCGGACGCCGCTCCGGACAACGCGGCCGGAGGGTCTGCGTTGCGGACCGGAAAATACGAAGTCTGGCGTGGCAGCATCGATCCGGACATGCTCAAGGCGATACTGGCGTCCCGCTCCCTCCATGTCCGCGAAACCACGCTGTTACCCGACGACAAGGCGGACATCACGAAATTCGACATCGACTTGACGGGCCTGACGTCAGTGTGGCCGCAGCTTGCGGCGTCATGCGCGGCGGCGACGCCGGCTCCGAAGAGCCCGTGGCCGGCCATTCAGCAGCCGAACGCCAGCGTAACGCCCCCGGCCGCACCGTCGCCATGAGTCAACGTGGCGAAACTCGAACATCGCGCCGAAGGTCAGCTCCGCCAGGGAGTGTTGCGGATGCGCGTGCATGCGTTCGGCTTGTGAAATGTGGGGTCGTGATCTTCGATGTAATCGAAATTGACAGTCCCGAACGTGGTCTGCGGCTTCTTCAAGGCCGAGCAGGTTTGTACCTGAAGGAATTCGTTCTTGAAATCACCGCGCGGAAATGCGGTGGTCACCTGGTCGCGCTGCTCTGGCGAGTACTCGTCATAGCCAATCCCCACGACGTCGACCAACACACCCGCATTCGTGAGAGCGATTTCCGGCCGCATGTATTGTGGAATTCCGGGCGTCGTATGTAACGCGATCGCCTCCCAAACCAGATCGGCTTTTGGCTCGTCGATGCCGTGCCCCCTCAGAAATTCGCGGGCGGCATCGGCGCCATCAACTTCAAATCGCTTGGTCTGTGTATGGTAATGGTCGACAAGCCCGAGATCATGGAACAGCGCCGCGATGTAGAGCAGCTCGGAATCGAATTTCAGATTTTGCCGATGTCCCTTGATCGCGCCGAACACAAAGACGCGGACCGAGTGGTTGAACAACATGTCGTTTTCGTACTGGCGCACCAGCTCGGCGGCCTCCCGTGCGATCTTGCTGTCGGGAATCTTCACGCCGGAAATTGCGATGGTCATTTCAAGCTCCTGCCTTGAATCGCCGATATCTCAGGACATGCCGTCGCAGTCGATGGCATGTGTTTACCCTCTTGCCGTCTGGCACCGGGGTCAGGCTGCCATCTCTTTCGCGGCCTGTGGCGTATTTCGGAAGCTGATTGCCATGCGATTGTACGCATTCATCAGGCCGATCGCGATGGTGAGATCGACGAGCTCGCGCTCCTCGAAGACGGCGCGGGCAGCCTCGTAAGCTTGATCCGGGATGCCGGTGTCGGCCACACGGGTCACCGTTTCAGCCCATGCGAGGGCGGCACGCTCCCGCTCGTCGAAGAGATGACCGCCTTCCGCCCAGGCCTGCACCAGCGCGATCTTTTCGATCTTCTGTCCGCTCTTCAGCAGATCGCGCGTGTGCATGTCGAGGCAGTAGGCGCAATTGTTGATCTGCGAAATGCGCAGATAAACCAGAGTGACGAGCGTTGCAGGAAGATTGCTCTGCATGACATAGCCGTAAACGCCGCCGAGCGCTTTCATGCCTGCGGGTGCAATGCGGTCGTAGTCGAGACGCTTAGCCATTTTCATACTCCATGATCGGTTCTGTTCGGCGGCTGTCGCCATGTACTTCCGCCATGTACTTCCCTGCCCGATAAATGGCCCCGCCCTGGTCTACAAAAAAGCACCAAGAATGGACGAAAATCGTGTACCACGGGGGCATGGTCAAACCGCTGCAGCTGGAGCTCGATCGATCTGCGAAGACGCCATTGGCGGAACAAATCCGCAGAGGTATCGGAGCTGCCATCGAGAGCGGCGTGCTGGCTCCGGGAGCTCGTCTGCCCTCATGGCAGGATTTGGCGGCTCAGCTGGGCGTGGCGCGCGGCACCGTGCGATCGGCCTACGAAAAACTTTCCTCTGCGCAACTGATCGTCGCGTCGCGCGCGACCGGAACGCGTGTTGCGGATCGACCCGCCTTTACCCCTCGGCAGGAAGCCGCTCCCCACCCCGGCTCGTTCATGGAGATGTACCAGGAGCTCACTGCGGGACCGGCCGTTTTCCAAATGGGTGTGCCCGCTCACGAGACCTTTCCCGCCAAGCTCTTCTCGAGGATGCGCACGCGGGCGGTGCGCGCGGAAACCAGCGCACCGGCCATTTATCGGGATCCCCGCGGCGAGCTGGAATTGAGGCGCGACATTGCGGCATATCTCGCGCTGGCGCGGGGGATCGAATGTGCACCGTCGCAGATCATCATCACCGGCGGCTTCAGCAGCGGCCTCGGACTGGCACTGCGGGTTCTCGGCCTCGAGCAGAAGAAGGTCTGGATGGAGGACCCGGGCTTCCCCTTCACAAGGCACGGCCTTGAGCTTGCAAGGTTGTCGATCAGGCCGATCCCAGTTGATGCAGACGGCATTGACGTCGGTTACGGCCTGAAACACGCTCCTGATGCTGCATTGGTGGTCGTGACGCCGGGACAGCAGGCACCGCTTGGCTCCACCTTGTCGCTGGCAAGACGTTCATGTCTTCTCGACTGGGCAGCCCAGGAAGGGGTGTGGGTGATCGAGGACGACTATCTGAGCGAGCTTCAGCTGAGAGGGCGCGCCACACCGGCGCTCGCCTCTCTCGATCGTTTCGGGCGCGTTATTCATATCGGTTCCTTCAGCAAGACCCTGACTCCTGCCTTGCGGCTGGGCTTCGTCGTTGCACCCGCCTCTCTGGCATCCCGTTTTGCCGAGGTGGCGGCATGCCTCGCTCCGGCGCCCGGGCCGTCCGTACAGCTCGCAACCGCCGAATTCATCCGCGACGGCCACTATCTGCGGCATCTTCGACGCACGAAGCGGGCCTATGCCGCGCAAGGCGATGCGCTGCTGAAATATTTGAAGGCACGCGCCAAGGACGTTGCGAAGGACGTTGCGATCGCCGGATTGGCCGCGGTCTTGAGACTGCCGGACGGAACCTCCGACGTCGCGATCGCGAGGGAAGCAGCATCGTTTGGAATGGCGCCCACGCCCCTGTCGCTATGGCATGCGTCCGCGGCCTCGGCGCGATCCGGCCTGTTGCTGGGCGTCGCCACATCTCCCCACAAGAGGATCGAGGCATCCTGCGATCGGCTGCTTCAGATCATCGACCGTCATACGTAACAAGCTTCGACCCCATGTTTCCGCAATCTACACCGGCGTATAGATCACGAGCTTCAGCGCCGGATCGTCATTGGCCTGAAAGCTGGTGTGCTCGAACCGGAGCACGCCCTTGGTCGGATGGTTCATGATCTTGAGGCCCGCGGCAGTGCTGCGGATCTCGTGCGCCTCCCACCATTTGACGAATTCCGGACTGCCCTTGCGCAGCCGCGTCAGCAATTCCGTAAAGGCGGGATCGCCGGCCCAGACGTCGTGAGTGGCGCGAAACATCGCGACCATGCTCTTGGCGATGTCAGCCCAGCCGGCACCGTAGAATTTTCGCGTCTGCTTGTTCGTCATGACCAGCAGCAGCGTGTTGCGGTCCTGCTCGGGCAATTGTCCGAACCCGAAGATCTCCTCGGCCGCCGCGTTCCAGGCCAGCACGTCCCAGCGCCGCCCCGTGACATAGGCCGGCTGCGCCAGGCTCTCGATCATCCGCCGAACGGGGGGCGGCACGATCTCGCGCGTGAACGCGCGCCTATCGCCGTCGCGCGCAAGTGCCTTGAGATGGGCGTGCTCGGTCTTGCTGAGGCGCAACGCTCGCGCCAGCGCATTCACGGTGGTGACCGAGGGGCTGACGGTGCGGCCCTGCTCGAGGCGGATGTACCAGTCGACGCCGATGCCGGCGAGCTGCGCCACCTCTTCGCGGCGCAGGCCCGCCGTGCGACGCCGCCGGCCCGCGGGAAGCCCGACCGTCTTCGGCGACAGCTTTTCGCGGCGGGACCTGAGGAAGTCGCCGAATTCGACGCGGCGTGGGTCGGCCATGGTGACGTGCCTCGATGGAGGGCTTGGGGAATACTAGGATAATACCAGGCCTTCCTGGGCCTGGAAAGGCGGCGCATATGGGCTTCAACCCACTTTGAGGTGAGATCATGAAAGCTGCCGTATTGAAATCATTTGGATCGCCGCTTGCGATTGAGGAAGCCGCGGACCCTGTGCTCGGCACGGGCGAGGTCATCGTGGACGTCATCGCAACGCGGGTGCTGTCCTACATGAACGAGGTCTTCAGCGGGGCACGCAACTATGCCCTCGACCTGCCGATCATCCCGGGGCCAGGCGGCATCGGCCGGGTGCGCGCCATCGGCCCGGACGCAACCAAGCTCGGCGTTGGCGACTGGGTGTTCTGCGACCCGACGGTGCGCTCGCGCGACGACGCCGCAGCGCCCGACATTGCCCTGCAAGGACTCACTGCCCCCGGGGCCGGCGCCATGCGCCTGCAACAGCATTTTCGCCATGGCTCGTTCGCCGAGCAGATGCGGGCGCCGACGGAGAACGTCAAACGGCTTGGCACGATCGCGTCGGAGGACGCCACGCGATGGTGCGCGCTGGGGACGCTGCTGGTGCCCTATGGCGGCTTTCTCGCCGCCAGCCTTCAGCCCGGCGAGACCGTGCTGGTGAGCGGGGCCACCGGCAATTTCGGCAGCGCAGCCGTCTCGGTCGCGCTCGCGATGGGCGCGGCCTGCGTGGTCGCGCCCGGCCGCAACGACAAGATCTTGGCCGACCTCGTCCGCCGTTTCGGCGATCGCGTGAAGCCGGTCAAACTCTCCGGCAACGAGGATGACGACCGCGAGAGCATGAAGCGTGCGGCGCCCGGGCCGATCGACTGCGTGCTCGACATCATGCCGCCCTCGGTGAGCACGAATGTGGTGCGCGCGGCGATCATGACGGTGCGCCCCAATGGCCGCGTCGTGCTGATGGGTGGCGTCGGCATGGCCGGCGGCGCCGGCCTCGAGCTGCCCTACCCCTGGATCATGCGCAACTGCATCAGCATCCACGGCGTCTGGATGTATCCGCCGGATGCGGCAAGCCGCCTGATCGCGCTGGTGCGCGCGGGACTGCTGAGGCTGGAGGTGTACGAGGCCACGGCCTTCGACCTCGACCACGCCAATGAGGCGGTAGCCCATGCCGCAGCCAATGGCGGGCCGTTCAAATTGACGGTGATCCGGCCTTGAACCTCCCGGGAGCACCATTTTTTTCGTCAGTGCGCCCAAGCACTTGGCTACTGTGCATGGGGTTGTTTTCGCGGTTTTTACTCGAGCTCGACCACCTGGCCGTTCGACAGCGACACGCGGCGGTCCATCCGGCCGGCGAGCTCCATGTTGTGGGTCGCGATCAGCATCGAGACCTTGGTCGCCTTGACGAGCTGCATCAGGGCCTGGAAGACGTGGTCAGCGGTGTGCGGATCGAGATTGCCGGTCGGCTCGTCCGCAAACAGCACCCGCGGAGCATTGGCCACCGCGCGCGCGATTGCAACGCGCTGCTGCTCGCCGCCCGACAGCTCGGACGGACGGTGCGTGATGCGCTCGCCGAGGCCGAGATAGCCAAGGATCTCCTTGGCGCGCTTGACGCTCTCGGATTTCTTGAGGCCGCGGATCATCTGCGGCAGCATGACGTTCTCCAGCGCCGAGAACTCCGGCAACAGCCGGTGGGACTGGTAGACAAAGCCGATGTCGGTGCGGCGAAGCTGGGTGCGCTCGATGTCGGGCAGTTGCGAGGTCGGCGCGCCATTGACGTAGACCTCGCCGGAATCAGGCGCTTCCAACAGACCCGCGATGTGCAGCAGCGTCGACTTGCCCGAGCCTGACGGCGCCACCAGCGCGACGGACTGCCCCGCCCACAGCGCGAGCTTGGCGCCGTCGAGGATCGTCAGCGGCACCTCGCCCTGCAAGTACTGTCGCTTTATCTCGTGGAGATAAATGACCGGTACATCTTCCGCCCCCTGCTGCCCCATCAGCCCCTCACTCGTACCGCAGCGCTTCGACGGGATCGAGGCGCGCGGCGCGCCAGGACGGATACAGCGTCGCCAGGAACGACAGCGTCAGCGCCATGATCACGACGGCCGAGGTCTCGCCGATGTCGATCTCGGCGGGCAGCTTCGACAGGAAATATAGCTCTGGCGAAAACAGTTCGGTGCTGGTCAGCCAGGACAGGAATTGCCTGATCGATTCGATGTTCAGGCAGATCACCAGCCCGACGATGAAGCCGACCATCGTACCGACCACGCCGATCGAGGCGCCCGTGATCAGGAAGATGCGCATGATCGAGCCTTGCGAGGCCCCCATGGTCCGCAGGATCGCGATGTCGCTGCCCTTGTCCTTCACCAGCATGATCAGGCCGGAAACGATGTTGAGCGCGGCGACCAGCACGATCATGGTGAGGATCAGGAACATCACGTTGCGTTCGACCTGGAGCGCGTTGAAGAAGGTCGAGTTGCGCTGCCGCCAGTCCACCAGAAACACCGGCCGGCCCGCCGCCTCCGTCACGGCCTGGCGGAACGCGACGATCTGATCCGGATTGGTGGTGAAGACCTCGATCGAGGTGACGTCGTTGCTGCGGTTGAAATAGGCCTGCGCCTCCGCGAGCGGCATGAACACGAAGCCGAGATCATACTCGGACATGCCGATCTCGAACACCGCGGCGATCTTGTACGGCTTGATGCGCGGTGTCGTGCCCATCGGCGTGACCGCGCCCTTAGGCGCCACCAGCGTGATGCTGTCGCCGGCGTGCAGCGACAGCTGGTCAGCGAGGCGCCGGCCGATCGCGACCCCCTGCCCGTCATCGAAGCCCTCGAGCGAGCCCTGCTTGATGTTCTTGGCGATCGAGGTGAGGTTGTTGAGGTCGTCGGAGCGGATGCCGCGCACCAGGACGCCGGAGGCGTTCCACGGCGATGACGCCAGCGCCTGGCCATCCACCACGGGCGCTGCGAGCCGAATGCCCTGGACCTGACTGAGGCGGTCGGCGACGTCCTTCCAGTCGGTCAGCGGCGATTCCAGCGGCTGGACCAGGATGTGGCCGTTGAGCCCGAGTATCTTGTCGAGCAACTCCTTGCGGAAGCCGTTCATGACGGCCATGACGATAATCAGTGTCGCCACGCCCAGCATGATGCCGAGGAAGGAGAACCCGGCGATGACCGAGATGAATCCCTCCTTGCGGCGCGCCCGTAGGTAGCGCCCCGACAGCATCCACTCGAATGGTGCAAAAGGCGCGGTTTGAACAGTTTCGGTCATGGTCTCATCCATCGCTCGATAGTCCCATGATTCGGGGTCAAATGTGGCCGGATTGGCGGCCGCGATCTCGGGCGATGAACAATATTCAGCCGACCAGCCTTATCAGCCCACAAGTCTTGCGACCGCGTCCGCAGGCGACATGGTCTCGCGGGCGCCGTCACTTCGCCGCTTGAGCTCGACCTTGCCGTCGGCGAGCCCTTTCGGCCCGATCATGATCTGCCACGGAATGCCGATCAGGTCGG
The DNA here is from genome assembly GCF_023073015.1 of Bradyrhizobium sp. 87. Taxonomy (NCBI): domain Bacteria; kingdom Pseudomonadati; phylum Pseudomonadota; class Alphaproteobacteria; order Hyphomicrobiales; family Nitrobacteraceae; genus Bradyrhizobium; species Bradyrhizobium sp. 87. The sequence continues at coordinate 205,287 of NZ_JADPIQ010000107.1, read as the reverse complement.
CGGCGGCGAATTTGGCTCCGGCGCGCTGTTCGGTGTCGTCGTAGAGCACGTCGACGCACTTGGCGGACAGCTCCGCATAGAGCTTCTCGCAAGCCGCATCGACCGCGGCATCGCCCTGCTTGAGGTTGAGAATCGACACGCGGAACGGGGCAACGGCCTCCGGCCATTTGATGCCGGCATCGTCATGGCAGGCCTCGATAATGGCGCCGAGCAGGCGCGAGACGCCGACGCCGTAGGAGCCGCCGTGGATCGGCACGTCGACACCGTCGGGGCCTGCCACCAGCGCCTTCATCGCCTCGGAATACTTCGTGCCGAAATAGAAGATCTGCCCGACCTCGATACCGCGGGTGTTCACCCGCTTGTCCGCGGGCACTTCCTGCTCGAAGCGCGCGGCGTCGTGAACGTCTTCCGTCGCCGCATAGACCGACGTCCATTGCTTGATGATCGGCGTCAAATCGCTCTCATAGTCGACGTCCTCGCCCGGCACCGGCAGGTCCAGCACGTCGCGATTGATGAACACGCCGGATTCGCCGGTCTCGGCCAGCACAATGAACTCATGACTGAGATCGCCGCCGATCGGGCCGGTCTCGGCGCGCATCGGGATCGCCTTCAGCCCCATCCGCGCGAAGGTGCGCAAATACGCGACGAACATCTTGTTGTAGGCGACGCGCGCCGCGGCCTCGTTGAGGTCGAATGAATAGGCGTCCTTCATCAGGAACTCGCGGCCGCGCATCACGCCGAAGCGCGGACGCTGCTCGTCGCGGAATTTCCATTGAATATGATAGAGATTCAGCGGCAGGCTCTTGTAGGACTTCACATAGGCGCGGAAGATCTCGGTGATCATTTCCTCGTTGGTCGGGCCATACAGCAGCTCACGCTTGTGCCGGTCGGCGATGCGCAGCATCTCGGGGCCATAGGCATCGTAGCGGCCGCTCTCGCGCCAGAGGTCGGCAAGCTGCAGCGTCGGCATCAACAGTTCCAGCGCGCCAGAGCGGTCCTGCTCCTCGCGCACGATCTGCTCGATCTTCTTGAGCACGCGGAAGCCGAGCGGCAGCCAGGCATAGATGCCGGCGGCCTCCTGCCGGATCATGCCGGCACGCAGCATCAGCCGATGCGAGACGATCTCCGCCTCTTTCGGATTTTCCTTCAGAATGGGCAGAAAGAACCGCGACAACCGCATGGCAATACTCGAGGAATCAGTGATGACTTGCAGTGAAACCGGATTGGGAGCCAAAACACAAGACCGGGAATGAGGAAAACCCGCTAACACAGCGGAATTCCTGTCATTTTTCCGTCGACTTCAGATTCGACGTGATGTGCCGAAGAGCCCGATTCAGGGCGCCGCCACCTCAAGCTCGTCCTCCAGCGTGATCTTCTCGAAATCGCTCACCAGCGCGTCGATCCGCACATGCCAGCGGCCCGCAAAGGGCAGCTCGACCTTGCGCACGTGCCAGTAGCTGTCCGGCCCGAGCGAGGCGTTCCGCTCCATCGGCTCGATGCCGCGTTCGGGCAGGCTCAGCGTCAGCGTCACCTCCTTGGCCTCCAGCACCGCCCCCTCGCCAGTCATGAGCTGCAGGACGAAATCGTCGATACCCGCCTTACCCGGCGAGACCAGGATCTGAAACATCGCCCTCTCCGTATGGATGTGGATCGCCAGCGGGGTCTCCGGAACGATCGTCCGCGGCGGCGGCGTGAAGCGCCAGCCGGCGACCACGGCGAAGATGCCGAGCGCGATGGCGCATTCGATCACGATCGAGCGCTTCAGGGCCGGCGCAGCCTTGTGATCTCCCGCCAGCGCCGGGGTCAGGCGGAAGCGGTTGAGCGCGGCAAGCGCCAACAGCACGAGGACCAGCGCGAGCTTGATCGAGAGGATGAGCCCGTAGCGGGTCTCGACCAATGCAGACGGATTCTCAAGCTGGACGATGGCGAGCCCGAGGCCGGTCAATGCGAGAACACCAACGACCGGCGCGGCGAGGCGAGAAAAGCGGTTCACGATAGGCAATGCCACGGCGGGCCGCTTCGATAACAGGGCGACCAGCGGTGCGAGGGCTCCAATCCAGAAGGCAACACCAAGACCATGGAGAAAGATTGCCGGCCGGGTCAACAGTTCGGGCGGTGCCGTAGCGGCGTGCCCGGTCATTGCCAGCGACAAGCCGACGCCGACGAAGGCAATAATGGCCAGAGCGCGCGCGCACCACGCGCTGCCTAGCGCCAGCAATGCGAACAGCATTGCAGCGACGGCCACGAGCAAGGCGGGGCCCGCGCTGGTCCCGAATGCCACTTTCCAGGGAGCCATCGTCGCGAGAGCCGACAACGGTAGCCCGAGGAGATCCAGCCCCAACACACCAAGGGACGCCACCGCGCTCGGGACGCCGATGGCAAGCGCCACGCACGGAATGGTTATGCCGGTCATCGACCACGCAACCCAGCGTGCAAAGAAAACGCCGCCGACGCCGACGAACAGGCCAAGATAGAGACCGACCCGCGCCAGCCAGATCAGCACGTTCAATCCGCGATCGGCGTTTGCGGGAGGTTGCGTCCCCGTCGGCATGCCGATAGAGAAGATCACCGATCCCGTGACGGGATGGCCGTCCTGCGAGATCACGCGATAGCTGACGACCGCCGTGCCCTGCGGCATGTTCATCGGCATCGCGACCGAGATGGTCTCGCCCGATGCGTTGACGCGCACATCATCCCGCGCCCTGCCCGCGCCGTCGATCAGCCGGATCGCGCCCGGCGTGACCGCCTCGTTGAAGTGCAGCTCCACGGCCTTCGGCGCGCTCGCGAGCATGCTGCCGCTCGCCGGCTCGACCGCGATGAGCGCCGCGTGCGCCGAGGCGCCGGTCGCTAAACCGACAAAGAGGAGCAGCGTCGCGAACGCGGCGAGCAGGCGCATCAGGGTTTTGGCAGGAGTTTCAGGCCAGGCGCCGGTGACTTGTCCTCGTGCGAATGCCCGGTCCCATCCGCGGGGATCTCGATCCAGCGGCTGACGCCCGTCTCGCATTCCTGGACGACGGGGAAATACAGCGTCGTATTCGGCTTCAGGCTCGTGGTGAGGAAGCTGCTGATGACGAACTCATCGTAATTGTGGTCCGGCAGCTTGCCGCCGGACCAGGCCACCTCCTTGACGCCGGAGGAAAGCTTGTTGCCGTGGTAGTCGTACTCATTGGCGTATTTGCCCTCGACGATATCGACGGTCCAGCCCGCCTTCGGCATCGGTTTCACCGCGATCACGCCTTCCGGAATCTGCACCCGGATCTTCACCGTGGGCGAGCCCTTGCAGCCGTGCGGCACGGCGAAGACGGCCTTGTAGAAGGAGCCGACCGCCGCCTGTTTGGTCTCTAGCGTGATATGCGCCGCCGCGGGCGACGCTGCGAGCGCGGCGATCAAACTCGCAAGGATTCGATGCATTGTCATGGAAGGCTTGATCTGTTTCATCACATCTTCATTCCCGAATGATCCGGCATTTTCTTCATCATGTGTCCGCTATCGCCGGGCGCCTGGGCGCCGACGCCCTGGACATCGAGGGAGACGACGACCTTGCCGGCCTTCTCGAACTGAAGCGTCACGGAGACCTTGTCGCCCTGCTTGAAGGGGCCCTTCAGCTCCTGGAGCATCAGGTGGTAGCTGCCGGGGGCGAACTTCACCGTCTTGCCGGGATCGATCACCAGGCCCTTGTCGAGCAGGCGCATCTTCATCACGCCGTTCTCCATCGCCATCTCGTGAACCTCGGCCTTCCCCGCGATATCCGCGGAAACGCTGACCAGCTTGTCGGCCACTGTGCCCTTGTTCTCGATGGTGAGATAGCCGCCGGCGACCTTGGCGCCGCCCGGCGTCGCCCGGCTCCACGGTTGCGAGATGACAAGATCGCCCGCCTTGACGTCGTCGGCCCGTGCGACGGCATAGCCGGTCAGCAATAGCGAAATTGTAAGCAGAGCTCGTCCGATAGTCTTCATGTTGATTGCCTCTTTCTCGATTGATCCGGCCACGGATGGCCCTGCATTCTTCCACGACGACCTTCCGCCACCGTCAGCATCGGCATTCGAATGCCGGCCTGCCGCGGGCCGAATATAGACCCAAGCGCCCATTTGCACGTCACCATCGATACCTCATTCCAGCGTACACTGCCCGTCCCGTGCCCGGCTCAAACAATGCTGACGTCGCCGTCGCTCGATCGATGATGCTCGCGCTGGCTGTGTAGGTCTTGTTGGTGAGATTACGCCCCTCGATGTAGGCAGACATCGGGCCACCATTGTCGAAGCCGGCTTTCAATCCCAACAGGGCGTAAGGCTCTGTCGTCAGCGTGTTCATGCTGTCGACGAAGTAGGCCTGTGGCACCCATTCGACGTTGGGTCCAACATAGAACCCGGAAGGGTGCTTGTAGAGAAGCTCCGCCCGCAGGTAGTGAGTTGGAGCTCCCGGCAATCGATTGTTTCCGAAGGTCGGATCTTTGTCGAAGCGGAAGTCGTTGAAGGAATAGGCGACATTCAGCCAGACCTTGTCCGGCGCCGGGCCATTGACGAAGATGTCACGAAGGATTGCTGCGCTCGCGCCGGCCTCGATGCCTTGATGAAAGGTGCGGTCGGCATTGGTCACATTGCAATTGCCGAAAGTACTATAGAGGCATTGCAATTCGTCGCGAATGTTGGCCCGGTAGGCCGTCAGTTCCCAGGCATAATCAGATCGCTTCATGCGAGTCCCGATTTCGTACGTGGTCGCAATCTGCGGGCGGATGCTGGTGAACGGGATCGTCGGAATGCCGAGACCAATCGCGCTTTCGCCGAAGCTCGGCACCTCGGCACTCCGCGAGACATTGGCGAAGGCTTGCCAGGCCGGATCAATTTGCCACAACACACCGCCTTTCGGCGACCAGAGATTAAAGCGCGTTGCCCCCGATTGATCCCCGTCGCTGATGAAGCGATCCTGCCGATTGCGGGTCGCGTACAGAAATTGCGTGCCGCCGATCAGCGCAAGATTTGGAAGGACGTAGAAGCTGTCCTCGACATAGGCGGAAATATTCTCCGACCGATCGATCGAGGAAGAAAGCAGTGCGCCCTTCTGCCCGCCAATGTTGGCGAACTGCTGGTTGTCAATGCTGCCGTTCAGCACATTGACGCCTGCGACCAACTTGTTGCGGAAGCCGCCAATGGTGCGGTCATCCGTGATCTTCGCGAATCCGCCGTAGTCCTTGTAACGGTAGTCCAGCCACTGGAAGATCGGATGCATCAAATGGCGATCGACGCCAAAGGCGCCGAATTCGACTTTGGTGTCATCGAAACGAACGGTGGTTTTGTTGGCGAGCCTGACAGTATCGATATTGCGCTGCTGATCCATCGCAACATTCGCGGGTGCAGCAGCTTCCGGATCGGTCAAAGCGGACGTCTTGGTCACGGTACCCGGAATTCGCTGCCGCACCTCGTTGGCATTGAGGTAGAACCGTGTCTCGACATCCGGCGAGAACTGATAGCCTACATTACCGCTCAAGCGGTTGCTCGAGCCGAAGCTGTGATCGCGAAATCCGTCTGCGGCCTGCGTGGAAGCGGTCACGAAGCCGTCCCACGGACCGTTGACGCCTCCTGCGTTCGCCTGAAGTCGTTTGTAGCCGAATCCTCCGACATCGAAGGACACACCATTCGGAAACGAGTCGCGGCCGGTCGGGGTCACGAAGTTGATCGCGCCTCCCAGCGAATTGGCGCCGAACTGAAGCGCGTTGCCGCCCTTGAAGACTTCAACATATTTGTAGGCGCTCGGATCGATCTCCTGGAAATCGCCATAGCCATCCGCAGTGTTGATCGGAATGCCGTCCATATAGAGCTGCACACCGCGCAGATGAAAATTGCGCGACAGGCCGGACCCACGAATCGAAAGGCGGGTGTCGTCGCCCCATTTGGGCTGGGCGTACACGCCGGGCACGTAATCCAGAACATCCTTGATCGTGTTGGACGGCGTCGAGTTCCTGTACGCCTCGGCCGACACGAGCGCCACGCCGCCCGGCGTCTGGTTAATCTCTGCCAGCGCTTGTTGCGCCGTCAGAACCGTCAGGGCACCCGGAGCCCCTGTACTCTGTTCGCTCGCGGTTTGCTGCGGTGATGGGGTCGTTCGCAGGCTTCGCGTGACGCGCGCCGATCGCGCAGAATTGCGTGGCGGTCGGACCGCCGACGCACGCTTCTGCTGAGGCGCCTCAACGGTGATCGGCGGCAGCACTGCGCTGCTGTCTTGGGCAAAGGCTCCGCTCGACGACGCAAGCAGCGCGGCCTGAATGGCAACGACGCTCACGCCACGGCGGGCATGACAACGTAACATGGGGCATTCCTGACGCCGGGCTTTCTCTCCGGCCATTCGACAGCATCAATCGCCTGCGGCGGACCGCGGCGATCACGAGAGTCGTCAGGAAAATTGAGGCGGGGCGCGCGCCTGGGCGTTTGTGCCCTTATGGGCCGCGCCGGCGAATGCCTCCGCCGCGCGCCACACCACGCGCTGGGCGTGGCGCAAGGGAACGGAGAGTGCGGCGTGCGGCGGCGAATCGGGCGACGCGCCCACCTGCGCCAGGCAACAGAGGGCACACGTACCGGCATGTGCGACCGGCGTACCCGCCGGATCGTTCAGCCCGCCTTGCTCGCCTGCGCTGTGGCAGATGACGGCGGCGGACAGCGGATCGGCCACGGCCTGGCCGGCCGCCAGACAGGCGGCAATCGGCGCCAGCACCTGCATCACTAGGGCAAGCAGGACCAGAGGTAGGAATTTTTGCAGCCGTGCGCGCATCCGCCGAACCGTTTGTTCGTCTACTAACTAAACACCGGCGGATGGCCAAGTCGAGCCCGGTTCCGCCGCCTTCTTGGTCCCGCGCAAATTCCCCGGAAACTGTGGTCCGGCCGGCCCAAGGGAGGGGACCTCCGGGATTTGAGGCAGTCGAGACCTGGCCCATCCACAGATTTCTTATATTTGTCATACACTTATGCGGCCGGCCGCCCGATCATTTCGTCAATTGCTCGAATTTTGAACATTCGTTGCCGAAAATGATGACAAGTGAGAAAAGTTGATCTAGCATCCTTTTGCTCAGGCTGGCCGCGAGGTCGAAGTCTGGTGGTCCAAGTCTCGGGAGGAGCCCCTGACGCGCAAAATGCAGCGTCGCCCCGCCAATCAAGATCAAATCTTAGAATCGGGGATAATAGGGTCGACACAATTTTCGAGCGGGGCTAGGGCCCCGCTCTTTTTTTGTCTGCGGGGCTAAAGCACCGATGAATCCTTCTCCCAATCCGATCGAACAGAGCTTTGAACTTGCAGCCTCGCGCTGCATCGATCTCACGCCACTCGTCTATCAGCGGCTGTTCGAGCAGCATCCCGAAACCCGGGCGATGTTCCGCACGCTAGGCAGCGAGATCGTGATGGGATCGATGCTCGCACTCACGATCGAGGCGATTCTCGACTTCGCCGGTGATCGCCGCGGGCAATTCCGGCTGATCACATGCGAGGTCGTATCGCACGATGGCTACGGCACGCCGCGCGAGCTGTTCATCGCCTTCTTCGCCGTCATCAGGGATACGCTGCGCGATCTTCTCCGCGATGAATGGTCGCCGGGCATGGCGCAGGCATGGGACCGATTGCTCATCGAGATCGACGCGTTCGCCGCCGTACAGGCCTGACGCTTTGCGCTGCACCAACACGAGCTCGCGGCGACCCCGCCGTTGATTGCGGATTGAGTGGCACCAACTCTTGTGAGACACTTTCGAACATCGGTCGCGCAATCAATGACGCGCCGAGATAGAATTGTATGGGAGCGAGCGATGTCCGGGACGAAAGATTTCTCGACGACGAGGCGCGATCTTCTTCAGGCGGCAGCAACCGCCGGCGCCGCGACTGCCATCCTCGGCAGCATGGGCATAAACCCCGCCCTTGCAGCCGAAGTCGGACGAAGCGAGAAGCCGCTGAAGGCGGCGTTCTCCAACGCGGGCCTCCAGGCGACCTGGTGCGCGCAGGGCAAGCAGGCCGCGGAATTCTGGGGCAAGCTGTTCAATGTCGAGGTCACCTGGTTCGACGGCCAGCTCGATGCCGTGAAGCAACGCGCGGCGATCGACAACATGGCCTCGCAGAAATGGGACTTCGTCGCGATCCAGGCTTTTGGCATCGGCACGCTCACCCAGCCGGTGCAGAAGATGATCGACGCCGGCACGCCCGTGATCGACATGGACACGCTGATTGCGCCGCTCGACCAGATCAACGTCCACTCCTTCCTCGCCCCCGATAACGAGTTCATGGGCGCCTCCGTGACGCAGGCGCTGTGCAACGCCATGGGCGGCAAGGGCAAGATCATCATGACGCAAGGAGCCCTCGGCCACACCGGCGCGCAGGGCCGCGCCAAGGGCTTCAACAATGTCGTGAAGCAATTCCCTGGGATCGAGGTGCTCGACACCCAGCCGGCCGACTGGGATGTGTCGAAGACCGCGCGTCTCTGGGAAACCTACCTGACGAAGTATCCGCAGATCGACGCGGCGTTCTTCCACAATGACGACATGGCGCTCGCCGCCGCCAACATCATGAAGGCGCGGGGCCGCACCAACATCCTGATCGGCGGCGTGGATGCGATGCCGCCGGCGATCCAGGCGGTCAGCGAAGGCCGCATGTTCGCCACCGTGCGCAATCCGTCCTGCCGCATTCATGGCGGCGCCATCATCGCGGGCGTTTCCGCCGTGGTCGGCGGCGAAAAGAGCGGACAGGGCATTCCCAAGAACGTCGTCACCGACGGTCCGGTCGTCACCAAGGCCAACGCCGCCGGCATGCAATGGATGCAGGATCACTTCCTGATCTGAGCCTCCATGCGAGAGGATCGTTCGCCCATCCTGGAACTGCAGGGCATCACGAAGAGCTTCGGCGGCGTCGAGGCGCTTCGTGGTGTCGACTTCGCGCTTTCACCCGGCGAGATCCATGGTCTCGTCGGCGAGAACGGCGCGGGAAAAAGCACGCTGATGAAGATCATCGCCGGCGTGCACACCGAATTCTCCGGCCGCTTCCTGATCGACGGACAGGAGATGCATTTCCGGTCGGCCCGCGATGCCCACAGCGCCGGCATCGCCATGGTGCACCAGGAGCTCTCCGTCGCGCCCGACCTCACGGTTGCGGAGAACGTGTTTCTGGGCAACCAGCCGACCAACGCCCTCGGCCTCGTGCAATGGCGGCGGATGGCGCGGGAGGCCGGCGAGCAGCTCGCCCGCTTCGGCATCGACGTCGATCCGATGAGCAGGCTCGGCGATCTCCCGATCGGGCTGCAGCAGCTGATCGAGATCGCGCGCGTGCTGTTCTCCGGCGCCCGCATCGTCATCCTGGACGAGCCGACGTCCGCCCTCTCTCCGCCCGAGGTCGAGCGATTGTTCGCGACGCTGCGGCGCCTGCGCGAGGAAGGCACGGCGATCGTCTTCATCTCGCATTTCATCGAGGACATCTTGCGCGTGTCCGACACGGTCACCGTGTTCCGCAACGGGCGGAAGGTCGCGGAGACGGCAAGTGCCGCGACCAACAAGGGCGCGCTGATCGAGGCCATGATCGGCCGCGGCGGCGAAGCGCTCGAGCACAGCTACAGCGACGATTTGATGCTGCCCCAACCGAGCGACAGCTCGGTTGTCCTAAGGGTCGACCAGCTGTCGCTGGCCCGCAGCCTGAAGGACATCTCCTTCGAGGCGCGCGCCGGCGAAGTGCTCGGCATCTACGGCTTCATGGGCTGCGGCCAGCAGGAGCTGTCGCGCATCTTGTTCGGCAAGCTGAAGCCGGACGGCGGCACGCTCGCTGTCGAGGGCAAGCCCAAGACCTTCGCGAGCACGGCGGCGGCACGGCGCGCCGGGGTGGCGCTGGTGCCGGAGAGCCGGCGCGCGATGCTGTTTCACCAGGAGCCGGTTTACAAGAACATCTCGATCAGCATCCTCGATCGCATCTCGGCGTTGCTGCTCAAGCCGGCGCAGGAGCGCGACATCGCAAAGCGCCAGGTCGAGCAGCTCCAGATCAGGCCACCCGTGGTCGGCCTCGATCTCGGCATGCTCTCCGGCGGCAACCAACAGAAAGTCGCGCTGGCGAAATGGCTGACCTATCCGCCAAAACTGCTGGTGCTCTGCGAGCCCACTCGCGGCATGGATGTCGGCGCCAAGAACGACGTCATCAACATCGTCCGTGATCTCCGCGCCAGGGGGCTCGCGATCATCGTGCTGTCGACCGAGCCGGAAACGGTGCTGTCGCTGGCCGACCGCATCCTGGTGCTCAAGCGCGGCGCATTGGTGCGCGAATTCAAGAACGAGCCGGTCAGCAAGGACCGCCTGCTGGAAGCGGCGTGACGGAGAAGCACCATGGCAAGCAGTGACACGGCTTTGGCGGCGGGGCAGCGGACGCGAGGGCTTGCGCCCTTCCTGCGCTCGCAGATGCGCAACATCGCCCCGTTCCTGACGCTGATCTTCCTGTCCGGCTTCTTCGCGCTGGCCAGTCCGTCGTTCGCGACGCTGGACAATCTCGGCAACATCCTGACGCAGGTCTCCGTCACAGGCATCATCGCCGTCGGCCTCACCTTCGTGATCCTCTGCGCGGAGATCGACCTCTCGATCGCCAGCATCGCCAACGTCACCGGAATCGCGGTCGCCTACTTCACGCTCCAGGAATCCTACGTCAACATTCCCAACATTCCCCTGCCCGGGGCCGCAGCGATCCTGCTGGCCATTTTGCTGTGCGCGTTTCTCGGCCTCGTCAATGCGCTGGGACTGACCGTGATCGGCATCCCCTCCTTCATCATGACCTTGGCGATGATGCAGATCGCGGCCGGCATCTCGGCGCTGCTGGTGCGGGGCCAGATCGCCTACAAGGTGCCCGGCGTGATCACCACGCTCGGCTCCGGATCGATCGGCGGCATCCCATGGATCGTCATCGTCGCCGCGATCATGCTCCTCTTGGGACATCTGGTGCTGACCTACACGCGCTTCGGCCGCTACGTCTACATGGTCGGCGGCAACCGCGAGGCGGCCGAATATTCCGGCCTTAACGTCAAGCTCATCCTCGGCGCGGTGATGGTCATTTCGGCGGTGTGCTCCGGTATCGGCGGCATGCTCGGTGTCGCTCATTTCGGCAGCGCGCAGCAGAACGAGTTCGACACCTATCTGCTCGACTCCATCGCTGCCGTCGTCGTCGGCGGCACCAGCCTGTTCGGCGGCCGCGGCGGCATCGGCAACACCATCGTCGGTCTCTTCGTTCTCGGTGTTCTGAACAACGGCCTCGACCACGTCAACATCGACAGCTTCCTGAAAATCCTGATCCGCGGCCTGATCCTGCTGGCAGCGCTGGTGATCAATGTTTATGCGCAGCGGCTGAGGGAGAAAGCGGTGGAATAGCCGCCCCTCAAAACAAAAAGCGCGAAAACAACCTCATGCACAGTAGAGACTGTGAGGGAATTCAACGACTTACAAAAATCCGAAATTGTGTAGCTGCGACCGTGGCGGCATTTGACTCGTCGGGCAAAACAGGAGCAGGATGTCATCGTGGCAGCGGGCGCGGATGGGCTCAGGGTCGCTCCCCAAACTCCGTCATTGCGAGCGCAGCGAAGCAATCCAGGCTGCCGCCGCGGAAAGATTCTGGATTGCTTCGCTGCGCTCGCAATGACGACGTGACAGCAGGGGCAATCCAGCCTCACCTCGATCGCGGAGCATGAGAACGCGGCTTAGCTCTCCGCTTTCTCATCCGGCGCAAGCCGCGAGAACCGGAAATTGCAGTGGCTCGCACCGCCCGCTAACGTCTGTGTCCTTTCCAGCCGGATGCCTCGCGCTGCGTAGGCAACGAAATCGAGCCCGCAGATGTTCGGCAAAATGTCCTTGTCGTCATGGCGCGCCGCGAGTTTGCAGAAGCCGCAAGCCTTGTAGTTGATGCCGAACTCAAAACTGTCACCCGTATCAGGCTCGACGAAATCGTAGACGAAATCTTCCGGAAATTCGGTCTGATGGCTTTCAGTCGCGATTCTTGCCGCCTGCTCGCGCAGCAAGGCCTGGTTCTCCGGCGACATGAATTGACGCCCTGAGTCGAGACGCTCCGCTTCAGGCGCGGTGAGCAATTGCGCCTTGTAGGTTTCCCGCTCGATCTCGCCGATCACAGGCACCGGCACGCCGTGGCGCCGCAGCACCCGGCTGATGGCCATAAAACCCATCAGACGCATGAAGAAATCGCTCATGCGGCTTGCCGCGCCGCCGACATAGGGCATTTGGGTGAGCACGATTTCGAACTCGTCCATCACCTCGCGCCTGATCTCGTCGATCTCGGAAAGTTGCGCGCACTCACGCAACATCGCTTCGGCCAAATCGAGCCGATCGCGCATGGCGGCCTCCATTGCACCGCGATGCGCTTCGTAAAACGGATGGATGATCTCAGCCATGGGACACCCGATATGATTGGCTCATTGCAAAGTCGGCTGGTTCACTCCGCGGCGATCGCCTCGATCTCCAGCAGCCATTTGCTGTCGACGGTCTCGACGATCACGACCGTCAGCGCAGGCTGGTGTTCGCCCAGCATCGCGCGACGAATGGAGCGGTTGGTCACGAGTTGATTGCGGTCAGTCAGGAACGTGGCGACCTTGACCAGATGCGCGATGCCAAGGCCGGCGGCAGCAAGCACCTCGATCAAATTGCGCCAGGCCTGCTCGCACTGCGCCTCGAAACCTTCGGGCACGGTGCCGTCGAGTCTCTCCGGCACCTGGCCGCTGATGAACAACAGGCGGCGATACTGCGTCAATTCAAGTCCCATGCAGTAGCCGCCGGCAGGCGCATGGACTGTTGCGGGATTGTGGCTGACGAGGTGAGCTGGGGGCACGAGGTTTCTCCGGATTGCGGGTCGGACCGTATCCGGCGCCATCACCGCTCCGCAAAGCATCATTGCTGCGGTTCAGCGCAAGAAAATCTATTGCAAGGCCACAGCCCATCAGTGTCAAAATGGAGCCCGATGACCTACGCCCTTCCCCCACTGAACGCGCTGCGCGCCTTCGAGGCCGCCGCGCGGCATCTCAGCTTCAAACTGGCCGCACACGAGCTGCACGTGACGCCCGCCGCCGTGGGGCAGCAGGTGAAGGCGCTGGAGGCGCGCCTCGGCGTGCAGCTCTTCGAGCGGCTGCATAAGCAGCTCGTCCTCACCGTCGCCGGTCAGGCCTATCTGCCCGGCGTCTCCGAAGGCTTTCGCCACATTGCGGAGGCGACCTCGCAATTGAAACCGGCAGGTGCGGTGCTGCTGCAATTGGGCATCCATGGCGGCTTCGACCTCCGCCGCCTCGACCTTGCGGCGTTTCGCAGCACGCATGCGGAGATCGGCTTGCGGGTGCTGCATCCGGCCGGCCTGCACGAATTCATCGAGGGCAAGGTCGACCTGCTGCTCGCCCGCGGCCTCGGCCACCATCCCGGCTATCGCTGCGACCGGATCGATGAGGGATCGGGTTTGGGCGATTGGCTGGTTGCGCCTGAAGGCACCGCGGATTGCCCGGAGATCGTCAGTTTTCGCGCGTGGCTGCGTGGCCTGTCGGCGGAGAACTCGATAGCGAATCGCCGCCCTCGTCTGGTTGGTGGCAGACGATAGGCTCGACCGGCACGGAGGGTAACGGAGATAGAGCGACGCTCGCTGCACCAATTTCGTCACTTCGCCAACACCTCACCGCGTGCCCGTCCGCCCGCGTTTCAAGCACAGGCCCCGGCTCGCGCCGACACACAGCCTCCGCATACCGGCATCGCGGGCTGAATGCGCATCCGTTCGGCGGATTGAGCGGGTTGGGAAGGTCGCCCCCTGTCGTCGCCAGCGGCGCATGGCGCAAGGGATCGGGGATGGCGGCGATCAGGGCTTGCGTATAGGGGTGCGCGGGCCGTTCGAAGATCTCGCGCCAGTGGCCGTTCTCGACGATGCGGCCGAGATACATCACGGCGACCTTGTCGCTCATGTGTTCGACGACGCCGAGATCGTGGCTGATCATGATGTAGGAGAGGCCGAGCGTTTCCTTCAATTCCAGCAGCAGATTGATGATCTGGGCGCGGATCGAGACGTCGAGCGCCGAGACCGGTTCATCGCAGATGACGATCTTCGGATTGAGGATCAGCGCACGCGCAATGCCGATGCGCTGGCGCTGGCCGCCTGAGAATTCATGCGGGTAGCGGTCGGCCTGCTCCGGCCGCAGGCCCACATGCCGCAGCATCTTCGCGACGCGGTCCTCGATCTCGCTCTTGGCCGTGACGCCATGCACGCGCAGGGGATCTTCCAGCGTGCGGCGAACGGTCTGGCGCGGATTGAGCGAGGCGTAGGGATCCTGAAACACGATCTGCACGATGCGGGCCAGCGCCTTCCGATCGCCGGATGGTCGGTTGGTCACGTCCTGTCCGTCCAGCACGATGCGGCCGCGCGTCGGGGTCACGAGGCCAAGGATCGACAATGCGACCGTCGACTTGCCGGAGCCGGACTCGCCGACGAGGCCGAGGCATTCGCCCCGCTTCAGGGTGAGATCGACGCCGTCAACGGCACGGAGCAGCCGCCGGCCGCGCCCGAGCAGGCCGCCTCCGAGCGGAAAATGGACCGCGAGATCTCTGACGCTGAGAATGACATCGTCGTCCGGCCGTGTTTCAACCAAACTAGCTTGCGGCTCATGCATGGTGGTGACACCTGACCAGGCCGCCGGCGTCCAGCAAATCCGCTTCCGGCGGGGTGGTCCGGCAAATATCGGTCGCCTGGGCGCAACGCGGATTGAACCGGCAGCCGTTGGGGAAATTCGTGATGGCCGGGACCACACCCGCGATCTCCGTCAGGCGGGTGCGGCCAAGCGCTGCGCGACTGCCGAGCCGCGGCAGCGAGGCAACCAGGCCTCGCGTATAGGGGTGCGAGGGTGCCCGGAAAATATCGGCCGAGCCGCGCTCCTCGACGATGCGGCCGGCATACATCACGGCCACGCGGCGGCAGACATTGGCGACCAGCCCCAGATCGTGGCTGATCATCAGGATTGCGGTTCCCCGCTCGGCACACAGATTCCGCATCAGCTCGATGATTTCGGCTTGCACGGTCACGTCGAGCGCCGTGGTCGGCTCGTCGGCGATCAGGAGATCCGGACCGCAAGCGAGCGCGATGGCGATCATCACGCGCTGGCGCATGCCGCCGGACAGCTGGTGCGGGTAATCCTTCACGCGCCGCTCCGGGGCGGGAACGCGCACGCTCGCCAGCGCCTCGACCGCCAGTCTATCGGCTTCCCGCCAGCTCTTGCCCTTGTGCAGCACGAACATCTCGGCGATCTGCCGGCCCACCGGCGAGACCGGGTTGAGCGCCGTCATCGGCTCCTGGAAGATCATGGCGATGCGATTGCCGCGCAGATCCCGTTGCCTGGCGGCTGAAAGGTGCTGGATCTCCCGTCCCTCAAACCGGATGACACCGCCGCCGATCGACAACGGCTGCCGCAACAGGCCGATCAAGGCCAGCGCCGTGATGCTTTTGCCGCAGCCGGATTCGCCGACAAGGCCGAACGTCTCGCCGCGATCGATGCGGAATGAAATGCCCTCGGCCGCCGCAACGCGCCGCGATCCATCGTCGAGATCGATACGCAAATCCTCGACTTCGATCAGCGGCGTGCGGGTCATGTGCGCCGGCTCCGCGATTGCGGATCGAGAATGTCGCGCAGGCCGTCACCGAGCAGATTGAGGCCGAGCACCGTCAGGAAGATCGCAAGGCCGGGAAACACCGAGAGCCACGGCGCGGTCGTGATCTGATCGCGGGCATCCGACAACATGCTGCCCCAGCTCGGAAACGGCGGGCGGACGCCGAGGCCGAGGAACGACAACGCGGCTTCGGACAAGACCGCGCTGCCCATGCCGAGCGTGCCGATGACGACGATCGGCCCTAGCATGTTCGGCAGCAGCTGCGTGATCATGATGCGGAGATCGCCGTAGCCGAGCACGGTCGCGGCCTGCACATAGCCCTGGCTCCTCAGCGACAGCGCCGAGGCCCGCGCGATCCGGCACGTGAAGGACCAGTTGGTCAAGCCGAGTGCGATCAGCAGGCTGGTCAGGCCGGGACCGAGCACCGCCATGATGGCCAACGCGAAGATCAGCGAGGGGATCGCGAGCATGAGATTGGTCAGGCCGTTGACGACATCGTCCCACCAGCCGCCCCAATAGCCGGCGCTCAGGCCCAACGCGACGCCGATGACGCTATTGATGAGCTGCGAGACGATGCCGACCGTCAGCGAAACCCGCGCGCCATAGACGACGCGGGAATAGATGTCGCGGCCTTGGTCGTCGGTGCCGAACCACCAAGTCCAGCTCGGAGGCTCTTCCGCGTTGAGCAGATTGGCGTCCAGGACAGGATCGGTATGCGCCAGCCATGGCGCGAGCAGGCCGACCAGGATCGCAAGCGCGAACAGCGCGCCACCGATGATGAGATTGGCGCGGAGCTTCATGCGTATCTGATCCTGGGATCGATCACGCCGTAGAGCACGTCGATCAGCAGATTGATAGCGAGAAAGGACAGCACCACGACAAGAATGGAGCCCTGGACGGCCGGAATGTCGCGCTGCAGGACACTGTCGACCAGCAGCGAGCCGATGCCCGGCCAGGAGTACAGTTTCTCGACCACGACCGCCTGCCCCATCAGCCCGCCGAACTGCAGGCCGACGGTGGTGAGAATGATGACAAGCGCGTTGCGCATCACATGCCACTTCACGACTCGGGTCTCGCTCATGCCCTTGGAGCGCGCGGTGCGGACGAAATCCGCGGTCATGATCTCGAGGACCGCGGCGCGTGTCGTCCGCGCGAACAGCGCCATCGGCGAGACGCCGAGCGTCACGGCCGGGAGGATCAGATATTTCAGTCCGCCATCGCCATAGCCGAAACTCGGCAGCCAGCCGAGCTTCAACGCGAACAAGTACATCAGCACCAGTCCGAGCCAGAATTTGGCGATCGAAAGGCCTGATACCGCCACGACCATGGCCAGCGTGTCGACGATACCCCCCGGCTTCAGCGCGGCGATGAAACCCAGGGGAACACCGATCACGACGGAAAACGCCATGGCGGTGAAGATGAGCTGGAGCGTCGGCCATATCCGCTTGGCGATCATGAACGTCACAGGCTCGCGCGTCCGGAACGACGTTCCGAAATCACCGGTCGCAAGCTTGGCGATGTAGGCGCCGAAGCGGACATAGACGGGATCGTCGAGCCCGAGCTGCTTCTTCATGCGCAGCTCGACCTGCGGATCGGCATCGTCGCTCATCGACGAGACGATGCTGCCGGGAACGACGCTGAACAGCACGAACACCAGAGCCACCACTGCGAGCACGGTCGGAATGGTCTGCAGCAGGCGGCGGAACAGGAAGGAGAGCATCGGCACTTTTCCTCTCTCCCTCCGTCGTTCATGGCGACGGAGGGAGCGCGAGAGCGCGTGTCACTTCGCGGGCGAGGTCTCGTCGACCCAGAGGTCTTCGACGTTCTGATGGGTCAGTTCGGTCGCATTCAGCTGAACCCCCTTGAGCCACGGCTGCACGGCCATGACCGCCTTGTTGTAGTTGAAGAACCAGACCGGCGCCTCTTCGTAGAGAACAGCATTGGGCTTCTGCAGCAGCTGGGTACGCTTTGCAGCGTCATCGGACTGCCCCGCCTCGTCGATCAGCTTGTCGAACTCGGCATTCTTGAAGTTCATGTAGTTGCAGGCCGACTGCGGTGTCGATGAGTGGAAGCATTTGAGGGCGGCCTGCGGATCGGGTCCGGTCGCCTGCGAATAGACAAAGGCCTGGTAGTCGCCGCTGCGAACCACCTCCGCCAGCACCGCGGTCTCGACCTGCTTGACCTTGGCCTTGATGCCCACCCTGTCCAGCATCGGGATCACGGCCGAGACGATCGGCAGACCCCAGCTCTCGTTCTGGCTGGTGGTCCATTCGAATTCGAAGCCTGAGGGATAGCCGGCGTCGGCGAGCAGCTGCTTGGCCTTGGCGGGATCGAAGGCGTAGGGCTTCATGGCCTTGTCGTAGGCGGTAGAGGTGAGCGGCAGCCAGCTGGTGGCCCGGTAGGCCTTGCCCTTGACCAGCTTGTTGATGATCAGGTCGGTGTCGATCGCGTAGTTGATCGCCTGCCGGACCCGCTTGTCGGCGAACGGCTTGAACGCGGGATTCATCCCCATGTAGCGGGTGAAGACCTCGGCGACTTCCACGACCGTGCCCTTGAGGTCGGCGTCGTTCTGATAGGCGACATATTGCGCCGGTCCCAGCACCGAGGTGTCGATCTCCTTGTTGCGGAAGGCGACATCGCGTGCCGCGGCCTCCCCCATGACCGACACGATGATCTTGTCAGCGTAGGGCTTGCCGGGCTTGTAGAACCGATCCCAGCGCTCCAGAACGATGCGCGACCCCGGCACGTGCTCGACGAATTTGAAGGGTCCAAGACCGATCGGCTTCTGGAGAAAGCTCTCCTTGGCGGCCTCGTCGGCGGGATAGATCGACGTGATCGCGTTCCAGAAGTAGAAACCTGGATCGACCTTCTCGGTCAGCTTCATCTCGAAGGTAAAGTCGTCGATTTTCTTCAGGCCGGAGATCTCCTTGGCCTGGCCCTTCTCGACCGCCGCCGCGCCCTCGATCACGCGGACATAGCGCGCACCGGGATAAGCCTTGGTGCCGTCCATGATGCGGTTGTAGGTCCAGATGATGTCGTCGGCCGTCATCTTGCGGCCGTTGTGGAAATAGGCGTCGTCGCGCAGCTTGAAGGTATGAACGAGGCCTCCGCCCGAGACGACGTCCTCCTTGGCAAGCTCCAGAACCGGCTTGCCTTCCGTGGAATTCCAGATGTAGAGCGACCGGTGCAGCGCCTTGGCGTAGATCTCGTCCTGGGCGCGCTGCGTGGTAAGAATGTCCAGGCTGGTGAAGCTCGAGCCATAAGGCGCGGTCATGCGGATGGTTCCGCCCTTGCGCGGCGTCTGGGCCTCCGCCGAGGCCACCAGTGCCAGCCCCAAACCCGCGATGATCGCCACTATCCTGAACATCATGGTCCCTCCGACAACGCAGCGTGCTCTGGTCCGAGAGTTGACCATCCACGGCACGTCGAGCGCAAGCGTCTTGAAGGGGTTGACGTATGCGAGCGTCGCGCGCGGGCCCCACCGATTTGCGCAGAAGCCCGCTAGAACTCCGGCTGCCAGTCGCGCAATTTTCGCGCTGCAGCGGTGACATCCGCGATGGTCGGAAACGCCCCCACCTCGAGCATCATCGCCCTTGCCAGCCTGACGGCGCGTGCTTCGCTGATCGCGCGCCGGCGCGGATCCTCGATCAGCTCGAAGTCGATATTGTGGGCGAGGCCGAAGATGCGGCGGATGGTTTTTGCCGCGGCGAAGCCGACCGTGTCCGCGAACAGCCGCTGCATGTAGGCCTGCCGCTCGGCTTCCAGCCGTGCCGCGCCTGTCTCGCCGGCGAACAGTGAGGCGGGATAGGCATCGCCTGCGGCGCCAGCGCGCCAGAGCTCGAGGAACTTTCGCGTAAAATCGTTCCAGACCGTTTCCACCGTCTCCAGCACCCAGGCCTCGAAAGCACGCCGTTCGCCCGGCGTGCGCTCATGCCCGGCGGAGGCAAAATAGGCCATCAGGAGGTTGGCCAGCACGGCGCCGACATCGAAACCCATCGGGCCGTAGAACGCGAATTCGGGGTCGATCACCCGCGTCTCGCCGCCCGTGACCATGATCGAGCCGGTGTGCAGGTCGCCGTGGAGCAGCGCCTCGGGGCTCGCCATGAACTTCAGCTTCAACCGGGAGATCGCGACGTGGAGGTCCATATCCTCGCGAAGCTCTGCGGCGAGCGCATCGAGATACGGCGCAGTCCAGCGGTTCTGCTCGGCGACGCGGTAAGGATCGGTGAAGATCAGATCCTCGGTGATCTTGCACAGCGCATGGTTGCCGGCGAAAGCTGCGATGCCCTGCTTCTTCTCGGCCGCCGACACCGCGAGGTCGGAGGTGAAGAACAATGTCCGCGCCATGAAGGTGGTGATGTCATCGACAAAGCGCGGATACTGCGAGCCCGCAACCATCCCCTTGCGCATGATGATGTGGGGCTCGAGCAGCTCCATCACCGTCAGCGCCAGGGCCTCGTTGTGATGCAGCAGCGCCGGCACGAGGCCGGGCGCGAGCTCGGCCTGCCGCGACAAAGCGAGATATTCGTAATGAGCCCGGGACAACGGCAGCGGCCAGCTCTCGCCGACGAGGCGGACATAGGGCAGCGCCTGCTTCACGGCGATGCCGCCGCGGCCGCCCTTGACGATGAAAACGAGATTGAGATTGCCGTCGCCGACTTCGGTGATCGACCAGGAGGCCGGCTCGCCGCCGAGGGTCGCGGCGAGATCCGCAACGCCCGCGAGATAGTCCCGCAACGCCGCCTCATGCAAAATCCGGTAGTCCCCCTGCCCCTGCGCCATGACGATCCCATCCCATGCTTGGCATGGCCGAATCGTTACTCCCGCTCCAGGAAGCTCGAGCCGATCTCGGCCTTTCTTTTGATCGGATCGTAATCACAATAGACGCTGTCCGCCACCAGCGTGTAGCTGGCGCTGACGGTGTATTTGTCTGTTTTGACCGAGTTCAGGCCGATCACCGCGGTGCTCTTGCCGCCGTTCCATTTGAATGGGGTCGAGCTCTTGGCCTGCTCGCAGGCGATCACGGCCTCGTTGAAGACATAGCCCTCGACGAACGCCTTCAGGGTGCGCACCTGCACGGCCATCTTCCACTCGAAATAGCCGATGGCGCCGAGACCGGCGACGATCAGCACTAGAAGCGCGACGACGATCCTCTGAAAAGTCATTCTTCCCCCAACCAAGCCAACCACGAAATTAAAACGGCATGCCCATCAATTTCGACAGGCGCTCGATCGACAAATAGCCGGCGTGATAGGCGACCATGGCGATCCCGTAGATGACCGCCGAGATGATGGTGGTCCAGATCAGCTTGCCCCCCATCCGCGTCAGGATCGGCGCGCCGGGGTCGCTGCCCGGCACTCCGACGCCGTCCTCGTGCTGGCTGCGCACGCCAAACGGCAGCGTCAGGAACAGCGCGACCCACCAGATGACGAAGTAGATCGCGATCGCGGTTGATATCTGGATGGCCATGGCTTCGGCCTATGCCTGCTCGATTTCGACCAGCGCGCCGGAAAAATCCTTCGGGTGCAGGAACAGCACCGGCTTGCCGTGGGCGCCGATCTTCGGCACGCCGTCGCCGAGCACCCTTGCCCCCTCCTTCACCAGCGTGTCGCGCGAGGCGATGATGTCGACCACCTCGTAGCAGACGTGGTGGATGCCGCCGTCGGCGTTGCGGTCCAGGAACTTTGCGATCGGCGAGGCCTCGCCGAGCGGCTCGATGAACTCGATCTTGGTGTTGGGCAGCGTCGCGAACACCGTGGTGACGCCATGCTCGGGCAGCGCGACGGCCTCCGAGATCTGGGCCCCGAATGCGGTGCCATAGATTTTGGCGGCCTTGACGGCGTCCTTGGTCGCGATCGCGACATGGTTGAGCCGGCCCAGCATGTTTCTCTCCCGTTACACTGTCAGCACATGTACCAGACAGGGGGGCTTTTTGCCCCAATGTTCGTTGATCACGGAGCGGACAGCGCGTCGCACCGACTCCGCCAGCGCATCCGGGTCGCGACGGCGCGCCTTCGGCAGGCCCTCGACGGTGGAGACCACGGCGTCGAAGACGAGGTCGTCGAAGGGCTCGCCCGCTTTGTTCTTCTCGGGGATACCGACGAGTTCGACCGCGGGATCGTCGGCAAGCTCGCCCTGCTCCGTCATGGCGATGGCGACAAAGGCGCAGCCGGAGAAGGCCATGCGGCGCCGCTCGCCCACCGCGCGGGACTTGGAGTCCTCCAGAATCGTGCCGTCCTTGTAGAGACGGCCCGCAGGCACTTGCCCAATGATGCCGGGATCGCCGGGGCCGAGCTTGACGAGATCGCCGTTGCGGCAGACCAGCACGCGCGGCACGCCGGCGGCACGCGCGAGCTTGGCGTGCTCATTCAGGTGCAGGGCCTCGCCATGGACGGGGATCAGGAGCTGCGGCCTGGTCCAGGCGATCATGTCGCGCAATTCGTCGCGGCGGGGATGACCGGAGACATGGACCAGCTGGTCGCGGTCGGTGATGACCTCCACGCCCTGCAAGACCAGGCCATTGATGATGGCCCCGACCGCCTTCTCGTTGCCGGGAATGGTGCGCGAGGAGAAGATGACGCTGTCGCCACGGTTGAGCGTGATCTCGGGATGGTCGTCATTGGCGATGCGCGCCAGCGCGGCACGCGGCTCGCCCTGGCTGCCGGTGCAGAGCGCCAGCACCTTGTCCTGCGGCAGATGACCGTAGACCTCGGCGGAGCGGAAACTCTGCACGCCGTCGAGATAGCCGGTCTCGCGCGCGACCTGCACCACGCGTTCCATGGCGCGGCCGACCACGACGACCTCACGGTCGGCGGCCTTCGCAGCGATGGCGACGGCCTTGAGGCGCGCGACATTGGAGGCAAAGGTCGTGACCGCGACGCGGCCCTTGGCGGCCTTGACGAGCTCGGTGATGGAGCTCGCAACCTCGGCTTCCGAGGGTGAGCGGCCGTCGCGCACGGCGTTGGTGGAATCACCGATCAGGGCGAGCAGGCCCGCATCGCCGAGCTCCCGCAGCCGCTTTTCGTCGGTCGGGCGGCCGATGATCGGGGTCGGATCGATCTTCCAGTCGCCGGTGTGCAGCACCGTGCCGACTTCGGTGTGAATCGCGAGCGCATGCGACTCCGGAATCGAATGGGCGACCGGGATGAACTCGACGTTGAACGGGCCGATATCGACGCGCCCGCCTGACGGCACCACCGTCACCGGGATCTTGGGCGCATTGCGCTCGGCGGCGCACTTGGCCTCGAACAGCGCGGCGCTGAACTGCGTCGCGTAGATCGGACATTTCAGCTTCGGCCAAAGGTCGATGATGGCGCCGAAATGATCCTCATGGGCGTGGGTCAGCACCAGCCCCATCAGATTCTTGCGTTCCTTCTCCAGGAAGCTGACGTCGGGCATGATCAGGTCGATGCCCGGCAGATGCTCCTCGTCGCCGAAGGAGACGCCGAGATCGATCGCCAGCCAGGCGCGCTGCTGGCGGTTGCCGAGGCCGTAGATCGACAAATTCATGCCGATCTCGCCGACCCCGCCGAGCGGTGCAAATACCAGTTCTTCCGGCTTCGCCATCACGCAGCTCCCACGGAGGCGGCCGTGCCGAAGAACACCTCGCCCGCGGCGACCGGCACGCGCCGGCCCTCCGCGGTGCGGACGATCAGGCAGCCGGTGTCGTCGATCGTGTCAAAAATGCCGTCCAGCGTCATCACTCCCGTGTGGATCGCGACCCGCTCGCCGAGGCCGGCGGCGCGCTCCAGCCACAATTTGCGAATTTCGGCAAAGCCACGGCCATTGTCCCAGATACCGCGGAATTCCACCCAGGCATCGGAGAGCGCCGAGAACAACTCCTCCGCACTGATCTGGACGCCGAGCGCGGCCAGCGACACCGCAGGCGTCGGCGTACCCTCGGGCGCGGCGACGACGTTGGTGCCGATGCCGACGACGATGGCAAGACGGTCGCCGATGGCTTCGGCCTCCAGGCCGATGCCGACCAGCTTCTTGCCGCCGGCCAGCACGTCGTTCGGCCATTTCAGGGCGTAGCGGGGACGGCCCTCGCCGAGGCGCAGTGCAGCCTCCAGGCTGACCTTCTCCAGGGCGGCCTCCTCGGCCAGCCCGGCCGCAAAGCCGATCGTCGCGGCGACGGAAGGGGCAACGTCCAGGACTTCGAGGACGCTGGCTGCAAGGTTGCCCTTTGGTGCGATCCAGGGGCGCTGGCGGCGGCCGCGGCCGGCGGTCTGCTCCGACGTCACGAACCACATCGGGCCGCGTTCGCCGCGCCTCGCGTGCTCGATCGCCTCGGTATTGGTCGAGCCGGTCCGTTCGAAAGCTGCGAGCTTGTAGCCCGCCGACGCCGCACGAGGACCGAGCGCGAATGCCATCCTAGAACAGCGACTTGGCGGCGGCGGAGGCGACGCTCACCACCGGGCCCGCGAACAGGGCGAACAGAATGTTGAACAGGCCCGCGACCGCCAGCACCGTCTTGACTTCGACGCGCACCGGATCGACCTGCCCGGCCGGCTCGTCGAAATACATCGTCTTGACGATGCTGAGATAGTAGTAGGCGCCGACCACGCTGGAGAGCACGCCGATCACGGCGAGCGTGAACAGGTTCGCCTTGATGGCGGCGACGAAGACGTACCATTTGGCGAAGAAGCCGGCGAGCGGCGGGATGCCGGCGAGCGAGAACAGCAGCATCGCGAACATGAAGGCGAGCAGCGGATTGGTCCGAGAGAGACCTGCGAAATCGCTGATCTGCTCCACCGGCTGGCCGTTCCGCTTCATCGCCAGGATGATGGCGAAGGAGCCCAGCGTCATCGCGACATAGATCACGATGTACATCAAGACGCCCTGCGCGCCCTCGACCGTGCCTGCGGCAAGTCCGACCAGGGCAAAGCCCATATGGCCGATCGAGGAATAGGCCATCAGGCGCTTGATGTTGCTCTGGCCGATCGCGGCGAACGAGCCCAGCGCCATCGAGGCGATCGACACGAACACCAGGATCTGCTGCCACTGCGAGACGATGCCCGGGAATGCGGTCAGCGTGACGCGGGTGAAGACCGCGAGCGCGGCCACTTTCGGGGCCGAGGCGAAGAAGGCTGTCACAGGCGTCGGTGCGCCCTCGTAGACGTCGGGTGTCCACATGTGGAACGGCACCGCCGAGACCTTGAAGCAGAGGCCGGCGAGCAGGAACACCAGGCCGAACAACAGGCCGACATTCGAGATCGTCGCGGCCGCCGCGATGCCGGTGAAGGCCACCGTGCCCGTGAAGCCGTAGATCAGCGAGGAGCCGTAGAGCAGCATGCCCGAGGACAGCGCGCCGAGCACGAAGTACTTCAGGCCGGCTTCGGTCGACTTGGCGTTGTCGCGGTTCGAGGCCGCGACAACGTAGAGCGCCAGCGACATCAATTCGAGGCCGAGATAAAGCGAGATCAGATCGCCGGCCGAGATCAGCACCATCATGCCGAGCGTCGAGAGCAGCACCAGGATCGCATATTCGAAGATGCGGCGCGACGGATCCGACAGGAACTCGGTCGACAGCACCAGCGTCACCGCCGAGCCGATCAGGGCCAGGATCTTCATGAAGCGGGCAAAATCATCGACGATGAAGCTGCCGCCGAAGGTCACGTGCTTGCCCGCGGGCAGCATGTATTCGAGCACGCCGACAACGATCAGGAGCAGCACCGCAAGCGTCGTGACCGTCTTGGTGGTCTCCTGCCCGCGATAGGCGCCGAGCATCAGGAGTGCCATCGCCCCGACCGCGAGCACGAGCTCGGGCAGCACCGGCGCCAGTTGATAACCTGCAGTCTCAAAGCTCATGGCGATATCCTGACCTGCCCGCTCACTGGAGCAGTGCGGCGGCCTTCACGGCCGTCACAGCGGTGTTGTAATTGTTGACGAGTTGCTGGACCGAGGCCGCCGACATGTCGAGCACCGGCTTCGGATAGATGCCGAACAGGATCGTCAGCGCGATCAGCGGGAACAGCGTCAAGCCCTCCCGGAAGGTGAGATCCTTCATGCTCGCCAGCGACGGCTTGACCAGCGCCCCGAACACGACCTTGCGGTAGAGCCACAGCGCGTAGCAGGCCGACAGGATCACGCCGAAGGTGGCGAAGAACGCGGTCGGGATCGAGACCTTGAAGGTACCGAGCAGCGTCATGAACTCGCCGACGAAGCCAGAGGTGCCGGGCAGGCCGACATTGGCCATGGTGAAGACCATGAAGGTCAGCGCGTAGAGCGGCATCCGGTTGACGAGGCCGCCATAGGCCGCGATCTCACGGGTGTGCATGCGGTCGTAGACGATGCCGACGCAGAGGAACAGCGCGCCGGAGACGATGCCGTGCGAGATCATCTGGAACACGCCGCCGGCGACACCCTGCATGGTACCGGCGAAAATGCCCATGGTGACGAAGCCCATATGCGCCACCGAGGAGTACGCAATCAGCTTCTTCATGTCCTCCTGCATCAGCGCCACCAACGAGGTGTAGATGATGGCGATGGCCGAAAGCGTGAAGACCAGCGGCGCGAAGTCGTGCGAAGCCAGCGGGAACATCGGCAGCGAGAAGCGCAGGAAGCCGTAGCCGCCCATCTTCAGAAGGATCGCGGCCAGGACCACCGAGCCTGCGGTCGGCGCCTCGACGTGGGCGTCGGGGAGCCAGGTGTGCACCGGCCACATCGGCATCTTCACCGCGAACGAGGCGAAGAAGGCGAGCCACGCCCAGGTCTGCAGCGAGCGCGGCACGGCGGTGTGCATCAGGGTCGGGATGTCGGTGGTGCCGCCGTTCCAGTACAGCGCCATGATCGCGAGCAGCATCAGCACCGAGCCGAGCAGCGTGTAGAGGAAGAACTTGAAAGATGCATAGACCCGGCGCGGACCGCCCCAGACGCCGATGATCAGGAACATCGGGATCAGGCCGCCTTCGAAGAACAGGTAGAACAGCACGAGATCGAGCGCCGAGAAGGTGCCGATCATCAGCGTTTCCAGGATCAGGAACGCCATCATGTATTCGCGGACGCGGTTGGTAATCGCCTTCCAGCTCGCGATGATGCAAAACGGCATGATGGCGGTGGTCAGGATCACCAGCGGCAACGAGATGCCGTCCACGCCCATGTGGTAGGTGATGCCGGTGGCAAGCCAGTTCGCCTTCTCGACGAACTGGAAGTCGGCGCTCGACGCATCGAACCGCATGACCAGGATCACCGACACAGCGAAGGTGATCAGCGTGGTCCACAGCGCGATCCAGCGCGAGTTGCGCCGGGCCGCCTCGTCGTCGCCACGGCTGAGATAGACGATCAGCGCGCCGACCAGCGGCAGGAACGTCGTGACGGATAGAATTGGCCAGGTCGTCATTTACTGGCCTCCAAAGCCGAACATGAACCAGGTGATCAGGCCGGCGGCACCGATCAGCATGGCGAACGCGTAGTGGTAGAGATAGCCGGTCTGGATTTTCACGACGTTGCGGGTGACGTCCAGCACGCGGGCTGAGACGCCATCGGGGCCGAGACCGTCGATGATGAAGCCGTCACCCTTCTTCCAGAGCTGATAGCCAATCCACTTCGCCGGACGGACGAAGATGATGTCGTAGAGCTCGTCGAAGTACCATTTGTTGAGCAGGAACTTGTACAGCATTGGCTGCGTGTTCGCGAGCTCGACCGGCAGATAAGGCCGGCGGATGTAGAACAGGTATGACACCAGGAAGCCCAGCACCATCATCACCGTCGGCAGGAAGGCGATGGTCTCGGGAATGTGGTGCATCTCCTCGATGATATGCGGGTTCATCTTCACGGACTCGCGGAAGAACTCCTCGATGCCGTGACCGGCGAACAGCTCCTTGAACGGGAAGCCGGCCAGGATGGAGCCGACCGCAAGCACACCGATCGGGATCAGCATCCAGATCGGCGCTTCATGCGCGGCCTCGTAGTGGTGCTCGTCATGCGGCTCGCCGTGGAAGGTCTTGAAGATGAGGCGCCACGAGTAGAACGAGGTCAGGCCGGCCGCGACGACCGTCATCAGGAAGCCGTACATCGCGAACGGATTGTGCGAGGCGTAGGCGGACTCGATGATCGCGTCCTTGGAGAAATAGCCCGCGGTCAGCGGGAATCCCGTGAGCGCGAGCGTGCCGACCACCATCACCGCGTAGGTGTAGGGGATCTTGCGCCACAGGCCGCCCATGTTGCGGATGTCCTGCTCGTGATGCATCGCGTAGATCACCGAGCCGGAGCCCAAGAACAACAGCGCCTTGAAGAAGGCGTGCGTGAACAAATGGAACATGCCTACCGAATAGGCCCCTGCTCCCATCGCCACGAACATGTAGCCGAGCTGCGAACAGGTCGAGTAAGCGACGATGCGCTTGATGTCGTTCTGGACCAGGCCAATGGTCGCCGCGAAGAACGCCGTAGTGGCGCCGAAGAACATCACGACGGCCTGCGCGTTCGGCGCGAGTTCGAACAGCGGCGACAGGCGCGCCACCATGAAGACGCCGGCGGTGACCATGGTCGCGGCGTGGATCAGCGCCGACACCGGGGTCGGGCCTTCCATCGCGTCCGGCAGCCAGGTGTGCAGCAGGAACTGCGCCGATTTGCCCATCGCGCCCATGAACAGCAGCAGGCAGGTCAGGGTCAGCGCGTCGGCGTGCCAGCCGAGGAAGTCGATGGTCTTGCCGGTCAACCCGGGCGCAGCGTGGAAGATGGTCTCGAAATCGGTCGAGCCGGCCAGCAGGAAGATCGCGAAGATGCCGAGCGCGAAGCCGAAATCGCCGACACGGTTGACCACGAAGGCCTTGATGGCGGCGGCGTTCGCCGACGGCTTCTGGTACCAGAAACCGATCAGGAGGTAGCTTGCCAGACCCACGCCTTCCCAGCCGAAGAACAGCTGCACGAGGTTGTCGGCGGTCACCAGCATCAGCATGGCGAAGGTGAACAGCGAGAGATAGCCGAAGAAGCGCGGCCGGTTCGGATCCTCGTCCATGTAGCCGATGGAATAGAGGTGCACCAGCGAGGACACGGTGGTCACGACCACCAGCATCACGGCGGTGAGCGTGTCGACCCGCAGCGTCCAGTAGACCTGGAGATCGCCGGAGAGGATCCACGGCAGCAGCGGAATGCGCATGTCGTGGTGCATGAAGCCGACATCGACCAGCGTCATCCAGGACAGCGCCGCCGACACGAACAGCAACGCCGTGGTGATCAGCTCGGCAGCGCGCGAGCCCGCCGCGGGCGGCTCGGAGACGTGGTGGTCGTCGTGGCCATCTCCGGGTTCGTGATGAGTCTCGTGGACGACCGACGCATCCTCGTTGATCGTGTCCGACGCATGGGCGTGCGCGCCATGACCGTGATCATCGTGATGCTCGACCGTGTCGCCCGAGGGGTTGCGGGCATGCGCGCCGAACAGCGCGATCAGGCCAGCCAGAATGGCGCCCAGCAGAGGCAGGAAGACGATTGCCTGGACCATGATTTACTCTTTCCGCATGATCTGGTCGGAAAACCGGTGTCCACTTTTCCGGATCATGCGATCAGCCCTTCATCAGATTGACGTCCTCAACCGCGATCGAGCCGCGGTTGCGGAAATAGACCACCAGGATGGCGAGACCGATCGCGGCTTCAGCGGCCGCGACGGTGAGCACCAGGAGCGCGAAGACCTGCCCGACGATGTCGCCGAGGAAGGTCGAGAACGCCACGAGGTTGACGTTGACCGCGAGCAGGATCAGCTCGATCGACATCAGGATGACGATGATGTTCTTGCGGTTCAGGAAGATGCCGAGGATCCCGAGCGTGAACAGGATCGCGCCGACCGCAAGATAGTGTCCGAGCCCGATCGTCATTTCACCCACTCCGCCGCGTCAGAGTCCTGGAGCCCCTGCCCCGGCGCCACCTTGCGTATCGCCATCGCTATTTCGGGCGTGCGCGCGTTCTGAATGTTGATGTCCTGCCGCTTGACGCTCGCCTTGTGCCGCAGCGTCAGCACGATGGCGCCGATCATCGCGACCAGCAGCACCATGCCCGAGAGCTGGAAGTAGTGGATGTACTTGGTATAGAGCACCAGGCCGAGCGCCTCGGTATTGGAGACGTTGGTCGGGATCGCCGCCGTGATCGTCTTGGCGACGCCGGGGTTGATGACCCAGAAGCCGACCGTGAGCAGCAGCTCGAACAGGAAGATGCCGCCGATCACGAGGCCGACCGGCAGGTATTCGATGAAGCCCTCGCGCAGCTCGAGGAAGTCGACGTCGAGCATCATGATCACGAACAGGAACAGGACCGCGACCGCACCGACATAGACGACGATCAGGATCATCGCGAGGAATTCGGCGCCCATCAACACGAACAGACCGGAGGCGTTGACGAAGGCCAGGATCAGGTACAGCACCGAGTGCACGGGATTGCGCGAGACAATCACCATCACCGCCGAGGCGACACAGACGCCGGCGAACAGATAGAAGAACAGCGCGGGAAGGATCATGCTCTCATCTCACCGGTACGGCGCGTCGAGTTCGATCGCTTTCGCGATCTCGCGTTCCCAGCGGTCGCCATTGGCGAGCAGCTTGGCCTTGTCATAGAACAGTTCCTCGCGGGTCTCGGTCGCGAACTCGAAGTTCGGACCTTCGACGATGGCATCGACCGGACAGGCTTCCTGGCAGAGGCCGCAATAGATGCACTTCACCATGTCGATGTCGTAGCGCACGGTGCGGCGGGTGCCGTCGTTGCGGCGCGGGCCGGCTTCGATGGTGATGGCCTGCGCCGGGCAGACCGCTTCGCACAGCTTGCAGGCGATGCATCGCTCTTCGCCGTTCGGATAGCGGCGCAGCGCATGCTCGCCGCGGAAGCGCGGCGAGATCGGGCCCTTCTCGAAGGGATAGTTCAGCGTCGGCTTCGGCTGGAAGAAATAGCGCATGGCGAGGAAGAACGCCGAGACGAATTCCGACAGCAGGAGCGAGCGTGCAGTGGCGTTGATGTTGATACCCATGACGGCCCTCACTTCGGCGCGATGTCGGCGAAGTGCAGCACACCGGCCACCACGATCACCATCGCTAGCGACAACGGCAGGAACACTTTCCAGCCGAGGCGCATCAGTTGATCGTAGCGGTAGCGCGGCACGATCGCCTTGGCCATCGCGAACAGGAAGAACATGAAGAACAGTTTCAGCGAGAACCAGATGATCCCCGGCACCCAGTTGAAGGGCGGCAGGTCCACCGGCGGCAGCCAGCCTCCGAGGAACAGGATCGTTGCCATCGCGCACATCGTGGCAATCGCGACATACTCGCCGAGCATGAACAGAAGATACGGCGTCGAGCCGTACTCGACCATGAAGCCGGCGACGAGCTCGGATTCTGCTTCGACGAGGTCGAACGGCGGGCGGTTGGTTTCAGCCAGCGCCGAGACGTAGAAGATCACGAACATCGGGAACAGCGGCCAGACGTACCAGTTCAGGATGGTGAGCTGCGGCAGCCCGATCAGGCTGGCGAGGCCGCGGACATGCTGCGCCTCGACCACGGCCGAGAGGTTCAGCGTGCCGGCGCAGAGCAGCACCGTGATGATGACGAAGCCGATCGAGACCTCGTAGGACACCATCTGCGCCGCCGAGCGCAGCGCCGCGAGGAACGGATATTTCGAGTTCGACGACCAGCCGGCCATGATGATGCCGTAGATCGACAGCGACGAGATCGCGAAGATGAAGAGAACGCCGACGTTGATGTCGGAGATCACCCAGCCGAGATTGGTAGGGATCACCGCCCAGGCCGCGAGCGCGAGCACGCACGAGACCAAGGGAGCAAGAAGAAACACGCCCTTGTTGGCGCCGGACGGGATGATCGGCTCCTTCAGCACGAACTTCAGGAGGTCGGCGAAGGATTGCAGCAGGCCCCAGGGACCAACCACGTTCGGGCCGCGGCGGATCTGCACCGCCGCCCAGATCTTGCGGTCGGCGAGCAGGATGTAGGCGATCGCCACCAGCAGAACGACCAGCACCAGGACGCTCTGCGCGATCATGATGATCAGCGGCCAGAGGAACCCGGTCCAGAATGCGCTTTCGAAGAATTCCATCGGCTCACTCCGCTGCGGTCAGCATCTGCCCGGAGGCAAGCCGCGAACATTCCGCCATCACGGCGGACGCACGCGCGATTGGGTTGGTCAAATAGAAGTCCTCGACAAGCGGCTTGAACGGGGCCTTCTCCGTCGTGCCGCCCTTCCCCGCGAGCTTCCTGATCTGGTCGGCCGAGCCGGGCTCGGTCTGGTCGAGACGGATCAGATGCGGCACCGCCTTGAAGATCGCCTGGCGCAGGGCCGAAAGCGAGTCATAGCCGAGCTTCTTGCCGAGCGCCTCCGACAGCGCGCGGATAATCGCCCAGTCCTCGCGGGCCTCGCCCGGCGGGAATGCGGCCCGTCCGGTCATTTGCACGCGGCCTTCGGTGTTGACGTAGATCGCGGACTTCTCGGTATAGGCGGCGGCCGGCAGGATCACGTCGGCGCGATGGGCGCCGCGGTCGCCGTGGGTGCCGATATAGACGACGAAGGTGCGGTCCGACGGCTTGATCTCGTCGGCGCCGAGCAGGAACAGCAGATCGAGCGTCCCGAACGTCGTCATCTGCGCCGCGTTCAGTCCGCCCTGACCGGCGACAAAGCCGATGTCGAGCGCCCCGACGCGCGAGGCGCTCTCATGCAGCACGCCAAAGCCGTTCCAGCCGTCCTTGAGCGCGCCGACATCGAGCGCGAGCTTAGCCGCGGCGGCGAGAATGGCGGCGCCGTCGTGGCGCGAGGCGGCGCCCGCACCGACCAGGATGATCGGGTTCTTGGCGTTCTTCAGCACATCCATGAAGGAGTGCTTGCCGGCCGCGAGCTCGCCCAGCGTGTCGGTGCCTGCGCCGAGATGGTCATAATCGTAGGTGAGGTCGGCCTTGGCGCCGATCACGCCGACCTTGAAGCCGCCGGCGCGCCAGCGCTTGCGGATGCGGGCGTTGAACACGGCCGCTTCTTTCCGCGGATTGGCGCCGATGATGAGCAGCGCATCGGCCTGCTCCACGCCAGCGAGCGCCGGATTGAAGATGTAGGAGCCGCGGCCGAGCGCGGGATCGAAGGCGTCGCCGCCCTGCACCGCCAGATTGGCCGAGCCGTATTTGGCCAGCAAGTCCTTCAGCGCGAACATCTCTTCGACGCCGGCGAGGTCGCCCGCGATCGCGCCGATGCGCTTGCCGTCGGTGCGGGCCGCTTTCGCGGCGATCGCGGCAAAGGCCTCGGGCCAGCTCGCCGCGCGCAGCTTGCCGGCTTCGCGGATATAGGGCCGGTCGAGGCGCTGGGTGCGCAGGCCGTCGACGACGTGACGGGTCTTGTCGGAGATCCACTCCTCGTTCACGGCCTCGTTGATGCGCGGCAGGATACGCATCACTTCGCGGCCGCGGGTGTCGACGCGGATCGCGGATCCCACGCCGTCCATCACGTCGATCGACTGGGTCTTGCCGAGCTCCCACGGGCGCGCGGCGAAAGCATAGGGCTTCGAGGTCAGCGCGCCGACCGGGCAGATGTCGACGAGATTGCCTTGCAATTCCGAGGTCAGCGCGTGCTCGAGATAGGTCGTGATCTCCATGTCCTCGCCGCGGCCGGTCGCACCCATTTCGGGGGCGCCGGCCACTTCCGCCGAGAAGCGGACGCAGCGGGTGCACTGGATGCAGCGGTTCATCGAGGTCTTGACCAGCGCGCCGAGATATTTGTCCTCGACCGCGCGCTTGTTCTCGGCGAAGCGGCTGGTGTCGACACCGTAGCCCATCGCCTGGTCCTGGAGGTCGCACTCGCCGCCCTGATCGCAGATCGGGCAATCCAGCGGATGGTTGATCAGAAGGAATTCCATCACGCCTTCGCGCGCCTTCTTCACCATCGGCGAACGGGTGGAGATTTCCGGCGGCTCGCCCTTGGGGCCTGGACGGCAATCGCGCACGCCCCAGGCGCAGCTCGCGACCGGCTTCGGGCCGCCCTTCACCTCGACGAGGCACATCCGGCAATTGCCGGCGATCGACAGCCGCTCATGATAGCAGAAGCGCGGAATCTCGGCGCCGGCCGCTTCGCACGCCTGGAGCAGCGTGTATTCGGCGGGGACATCGATCTCTTTACCGTCGATGATGAGCTTGGTCATTCTCTCTACTCCGCCGCGACCATGTTCACGGGATCGCGGACGCCGATATCGTCGATGTCGGACTTGTGCGAATATTGGTCGATGCGCGCTTCGATCTCGTGACGGAAATGCGCTATCAGGCCCTGGATCGGCCACGCCGCCGCGTCGCCAAGCGCGCAGATGGTGTGGCCTTCGACCTGCTTGGTGACTTCCAGCAGCATGTCGATCTCGCGCTTGTGGGCGCGGCCTTCGGCCATGCGGGTCAAGACGCGCCACATCCAGCCGGTGCCTTCGCGGCACGGCGTGCACTGGCCGCAGCTCTCATGCTTGTAGAAATAGGAGATGCGGGCGATGGCGCGGATCAAATCGGTTGACTTGTCCATCACGATCACGGCCGCGGTGCCGAGACCCGAGCGCAGCTTGCTCAAGCTGTCGAAATCCATCGGCGTGTCGATGATCTGCTCGGCCGGCACCATGCGCACGGAGGAGCCGCCGGGGATCACGGCCTTGAGGTTGTCCCAACCACCGCGGATGCCGCCGCAATGCTTCTCGATCAGCTCACGGAACGGAATGCCCATGGCCTCTTCGACG
This sequence comes from Bradyrhizobium sp. 87, assembly GCF_023073015.1. Classification (NCBI taxonomy): domain Bacteria; kingdom Pseudomonadati; phylum Pseudomonadota; class Alphaproteobacteria; order Hyphomicrobiales; family Nitrobacteraceae; genus Bradyrhizobium; species Bradyrhizobium sp. 87. Next base: position 170,988 of record NZ_JADPIQ010000107.1, on the reverse strand, counting down.
TTGCAGGGCCGCTCGACATGGCCGGAGATGCAGAACAGCTTGGTGCCGACATTGTTCGGACGACCGATGCCGGCGAACCATGCCGCGCCACGGCGCAGGATGTCGGGCGCAACCGCGATCGACTCGACATTGTTGACGGTGGTCGGGCAGCCGTACAGGCCGACATTGGCCGGGAACGGCGGCTTCAGGCGCGGCTGGCCTTTCTTGCCTTCGAGGCTCTCGAGCAGCGCGGTTTCCTCGCCGCAGATATAGGCGCCGGCGCCGTGGGCGACGTAGATGTCGAACGGCCAGCCGTTGACGTTGTCCTTGCCGACCAGCTTGGCCTCATAGGCCTGGTCGATCGCCGCCTGGAGATGCTCGCGCTCGCGGATGAACTCGCCGCGGACATAGATGTAGCAGGCATGCGCGTTCATCGCGCAGCTCGCGATCAGGCAGCCCTCGATCAGGAGATGCGGATCGTGCCGCATGATCTCGCGATCCTTGCAGGTCCCGGGCTCGGATTCGTCGGCGTTGACGACGAGATAGCTCGGCCGGCCGTCGGTCGATTCCTTGGGCATGAACGACCATTTCAGGCCGGTCGGGAAGCCGGCGCCACCGCGGCCGCGCAGCCCCGACGCCTTCATCTCGTTGATGATCCAGTCACGGCCCTTGTCGATGATGTTCTTCGTACCATCCCAGGCGCCGCGGCGCCGCGCGCCCTCGAGGCCCCAATCGTGGAGGCCGTAGAGGTTCTTGAAGATGCGGTCCTTGTCCTCGAGCATGTCAGTGCTTTCCGATCAACGGTTGGCTTGCTTGTAGGCAAGCCCGGCGGCGCAGACGGCGAAGGTCAGCGCCCAGAGCAGACTGGATTCCAGCGACGCGTTCAGGGCGAAGCGCTGAAGCAGGAAAATGAAGGTGGCCGCCACGGCGGAATGCATTGCGACGAAGCCCCACTTCTTCACAACACTGCTCCCTTCAACTGGCGGTGAGAGATCACGCATCAGGTGATTTCCTTCAGCGTGGTCGGCCCACCGGTCGGCGCCGAGAACTGGCGGCCGTTCTGCGGACCGGGCTTGGGCGGGTTGCCCGAGGCAAAGCCATCGAGCACTTTGCCGAAGCTTTCCTTGGTCAGATCCTCATAGGTGTCCTTGCCGATCAGCACCATCGGCGCATTCACGCAGGCACCGAGGCACTCCACCTCCTCCCAGCTGAAATTGCCGTCCTTGGAGAGATGGAAGGGCTCGTGATGAATGCGGTGCTCGCAGACGTGGATCAGATCCTCGGCGCCGCGCAGGCGGCACGGCGTGGTGCCGCAGACCTGGACGTGGGCCTTCTTGCCGACCGGGGCGAGCTGGAACATCGTGTAGAAGGTGGCGACCTCGAGCACGCGGATATAGGGCATGTCGAGCATGTCGGCGATGACGCGGATCGCGGCTTCCGAGACCCAGCCGTCGTGCTGCTCCTGCGCCCGCCAGAGGATGGCGATGACGGCCGAAGCCTGGCGTCCGGCCGGATATTTCGCGATCTGCTGCTTGGCGAACGCGAGGTTTTCCTCCGTGAACGCAAAGCTCGCGGGCTGGACTTCCTTCGGTGCTAATCGGCGAACGGACATCTCTTCAATCTCTCACTGCACGCGGCGCGCTGTTTTCGCATTCAGGGCATTGATCCTGTCCTGCCAGAATGCGCTTGCGGTGCCGAAAACATTGTAGCCGACGTGGGTGGAGACCTTGATGCGGTCGAGGATCGACAGCTCGGTCACCGTTTCCATACGTCGGGTGCTGGGATCGTAGACGATCAGCTTCAGCGGGGTGTGTTCGAGGATGTAGCGCGAGACCGCGTGCGAACGGTCGCTGCCGTGCTCCTCGCACATGATGACGCTGTCGGCCTGGAGCAGCCGGGCGCCGCCCTTGATCGCCTCGATCTCGACGCCCTCGACGTCGAGCTTGATCAGGTACTTGCCGGTGCCTGCGATCTTGCCGTCGTCGATCAGATTATCCAGCGCAATGACCGGCACATCCTCGCCGCCCGCCGACGCATCGCCGGCGATGCTGAAGGCCTCGTGCTTGGTGCCTGACAGACGCGCGGTGCCACGGGCCGCGCCGATCGCGCATTTCATGGTCTCGAAGCGGCTGGCGTTAATGCGGGCGTTGTTGTCAAGCTTCGGATAGTTCTGCCCCGACGGCTCGATCGCGATCGCCTTGTGCGAGCCGAACGGCTTGCTCGACACCAGCACCGACCAATAGCCGTAATTCGCGCCGCAATCGAGCAGCGTGTAGTCGACGTCGATGGAATCGGCGAACAACAGCTCCAGCTCGTCCTCGTAATTGTAGGAGCGGTTGAGCAGCTTGCTCCAATAGCCGTCGCCGTAGGGAAATTCGAACACGGCGTCGGGGTTGAGCTTGATCGCGATATTGCGCTCGGGCAGCGTCTTGCGCAGCAGATTGGCGCAGGCGATGTAGCCCATATGCGAGAAGTGCGACGAGATCTTCGATCCCGTCACCAGCGCCAAGGCAGCCGTCCGCTCCCACAGGTTGGCCCCTTCAAGGGCCCCCGAGGCACGGTCAAACTGGATCGGCGCCTGCGCCATCACCGATCGACCTCTCCGAACACGATGTCGAGCGAGCCGAGGATCGCCGAGACGTCGGCGAGCAGATGACCGCGGCAGATGTGGTCCATCGCCTGCAGATGCGCAAAGCCGGGCGCGCGGATCTTGCACTTGTAGGGCTTGTTGGTGCCGTCCGAGATCAGAAAGACGCCGAACTCGCCCTTCGGCGCCTCGACCGCGGCGTAGACCTCGCCGGCGGGCACGTGGACGCCTTCGGTGTAGAGCTTGAAGTGGTGGATCAGCGCTTCCATCGAGCGCTTCATCTCGCCACGGCGCGGCGGCGCGACCTTGTTGTCCTCGACGACGACGGGACCCTTCCCGTCGGCCGCGTTCAGCTTCTGGATGCACTGCTTCATGATGCGCACGGACTGGCGCATCTCTTCCATGCGGATCAGATAGCGGTCATAGCAGTCGCCGTTCTTGCCGATCGGGATATCGAAATCCATCTCGGCGTAGCATTCATAGGGCTGCGACTTGCGCAGATCCCACGCCGCGCCCGAGCCGCGCACCATCACGCCCGAGAAGCCCCACTCCCAAGCTTCCTTCAGCGACACGACGCCGATGTCGACGTTGCGCTGCTTGAAGATGCGGTTGGCGGTGAGCAGCCGGTCGAGATCTTCGACCACTTTCAGGAACGGATCGCACCAGGCGTCGATGTCGTCGACTAGCTTCTGCGGCAGGTCCTGATGCACGCCGCCGACGCGGAAGTAGGCTGCGTGCATGCGACTGCCGGAGGCGCGCTCGTAGAACACCATCAGCTTTTCGCGCTCTTCGAAACCCCACAGCGGCGGGGTCAGTGCGCCGACGTCCATCGCCTGCGTGGTGACGTTGAGCAGATGCGACAGGATGCGACCGATCTCGCAATAGAGCACGCGGATTAGCTGCGCGCGGCGCGGCACCTCGATGCCGAGCAGCTTTTCTGCAGCCATGCAGAAGGCGTGCTCCTGGTTCATCGGCGCGACGTAGTCGAGGCGGTCGAAATAAGGGATCGCCTGCAGATAGGTCTTCTGCTCGATCAGCTTTTCGGTGCCGCGGTGAAGCAGGCCGATATGCGGGTCGACGCGGGCGACGACTTCGCCGTCAAGCTCCAGCACCAGGCGCAGCACGCCGTGCGCCGCCGGATGCTGCGGACCGAAGTTGATGGTGAAGTTGCGAAGGACTTCGGGTTGCTCGTTCATGATCAGACCTTCGGCCCTGCTTTTTCATCCCCTGGAAGGACCGGATAGTCGGCGCCCTCCCACGGGGACAAAAAGTCGAACTTGCGGAATTCCTGGTTGAGCCTGACCGGCTCGTACACCACCCGCTTCTCCTGGTCGTCGTAGCGGACCTCGAGGAAGCCGGTGGTCGGGAAGTCCTTGCGCAGCGGATGACCCTCGAAGCCGTAATCGGTCAGGAGGCGGCGCATGTCGGGATGACCGACGAAGATCACGCCATAGAGGTCATAGGCCTCGCGCTCGAACCAGTCGGCGCCGGGAAACACCTCGATCAGCGAGGGCACCTGCGTGGTCTCGTTGGCCTGCGCCTTGAGCCGGATCCGCGCGTTCAGGGTCGGTGACAGGAAGTGATAGATCACGTCGAAGCGTTTTTCGCGCGACGGATAATCCGCGGCCGTGATGTCGGTGAAGTTGATGAAGCGGCAGTTCGGGTCATCGCGGAGGTACTTGACCACCTCGACGATTTTGCTGACCTCGACATCCACCGTGAGTTGGTTGAAGGCCACCGAATGACCGATGGCGGCGCCCGGAAGCGCGCTAACGATCGTCTGCCCCAGGGCGTCGAGCTTGGCGTCGTCCATGACGTAAAACCTTAGCGTTCGATTGTGCCGGTGCGGCGGATCTTCTTCTGCAGCAGCAGCACGCCGTAGAGCAGCGCTTCCGCCGTGGGCGGGCAGCCCGGCACATAGATGTCGATCGGCACGATGCGGTCACAACCGCGCACGACCGAGTAGGAATAGTGATAATAGCCGCCGCCGTTGGCGCAGGAGCCCATCGAGATGACGTAGCGCGGCTCGGGCATCTGGTCGTAGACCTTGCGCAACGCAGGCGCCATCTTGTTGGTCAGGGTCCCCGCGACGATCATCACGTCCGACTGACGCGGTGAAGCGCGCGGCGCGAAGCCGAAGCGCTCGACGTCGTAGCGCGGCATCGAGACCTGCATCATCTCGACCGCGCAGCAGGCGAGACCGAAGGTCATCCACATCAGCGAGCCGGTGCGCGCCCAGGTGATGAGGTCGTCGGTCGCGGCCACGAAGAAGCCCTTGTCGGACAGTTCCGAATTGACCTCGAGGAAGAACGGATCATTGGCCCCGACCGGCTTGCCGGTCGACGGGTCCAGGATGCCCTTGGGGGCCGGCGCGAGAACCGGACCGGCGGACGACGTAGGGGTCAATCCCATTCCAGTGCGCCTTTCTTCCATTCATAGGCGAACCCGACCGTCAGCACGGCGAGGAACACCACCATGGACCAGAAGCCGGTCGCGCCAAGCTTGCCGAACGCCACCGCCCAGGGAAACAGGAACGCCACCTCGAGGTCGAAGATGATGAAGAGGATGGCAACGAGATAGAAGCGGACGTCGAACTTCATGCGGGCGTCGTCGAAGGCGTTGAAACCGCACTCATACGCCGACAGCTTTTCCGGGTCCGGCTGCTGGAACGCCACGATGAACGGCGCGATCAGCAGCACCAGGCCAATGAGGCCCGCTACCCCTATGAAGACGACGAGTGGAAGATAGTTCTGCAGAATGCCGCTCATTGACGAGCCCTTTTTCCCGCAGCCTCGGGACAGCCACGGATTCGTCCAGTTTGGAATTGTTCTGAGCCTTAGCGCAGTGCACCAATGGGCGCAAGACACGCTCTTTTTAGGCCCTTTGTCGCCCTCAGAACGGTGGAAATCCCGGAATCACCCCGCGGCTGGTATGGAGCAGATCGACAGCCCCAGCAAGGGCGCCCCGATCAGTCCACACGCGCTGGGCCGTGACGTCCGTGGTTGGGAAGGCTCACTTTATCTAGGCCGCGACGCTGCAAAGTCCAGATTATAACGAGGCCAAGCGTGCCCATTATCGGGCGAGCGATCCGGGAGCCATGCATCACGATCGGACCTGGGCTCGTCTGGCGAATGTGTCGGGCAGGAGGCGCCCACTTCGCCGCAGCGGAAAATGGGTGGCGAGCGCGGCGGCGACATGGCTGGGTCGTCGCGCGCCGCACTCGCATGAGCTTCGGGCCGGGGGGCATGGCCCGCGAGCTCATCGATCTCGTGGTGGAAGCCGGCGACGGGCCGGTCAGGCTCTCACGATGGCCTTCCCTCGCCTGTTCTCGTCATTTGCCTCACCATTTGTAGGAGACGCTGGCGGTGACGCGCCGACGGTCGCCGTAGAAGCAGGATGACGCCGCCGCGCAGCTCGCGACGTAGATCTTGTCGGTCAGGTTGATCACGTTCAGCGCGGTGCGCCAGTTCTGCCATTCATAGTGGAACGCGAGATCGCCGAGCACGACCGCGGGAACCTCGAGGGTATTGGCGGTATCCGCCCACGACGAACCGATATAGCGGAGACCGCCGCCGAAGCCGAACCCCGCGAGTGGCCCGTCCTTGAAGGTGTAGTCCGCCCAGCCGGACACCAGGAGCTCAGGCGTGTTGGTCGGGGTCTTGCCGACCAAAGACGGGTCCAGATCCCTGCTGTTGAACAAATGGTAGGCCGTGAACGAGCCGATCAGCTTCAGCTCACGCGTGGCGTTCGCCACCGCTTCGAGCTCGATGCCGCGCGAGGTCACCTCGCCGGTCTGGTTCTGCAAGGTCGTGACGACAGGATCGGTCGTTGCCACATGCTGACGTTTCAAGTCGAACACCGAAGCGGTGAAGTAGCCGTCAAATCCCCGCGGCGCGACCTTCACGCCGATTTCCGTCTGCTGGCCGGTCTCCGGCAGGAACAGCTGGTTTTGCGCGTTGAGGCCGATGATCGGATTGTAGCTCGTGGCGTAGGACACATAGGGCGCGATGCCGTTGTCGAAATTGTAGATCAGCCCGGCGCGCCCGCTGAACCTGCTGTCGTCGCGGCTGACAAGCGTGGCGCCGGTATCACGGGCAGCCTGCGTCGTCTCGACCCAATCGTTGCGGCCGCTCAGCACCAGCGTGAAGTTGCCGAGCTTCATCTGGTCCTGAAGATAGGTGCCGGCCTGCTTCTGCGTGATCTGGAAGTTGCGGAACGGTGCGCCCGTCAACGGAATGTCAAACCCGTAGGCGGGATTGAAGACGTTGATCGAAGGGACGGTGCCGAAGTTGAAAGCCTGATAATCGTCGATCTGGTAGCCCTTCAAATCGACCCCGAACAGCATCGTATGCCGCACAGCGCCGGTGTTGAAGCGGTACTCCAGCTGATTGTCGAGATTGGCCTGGTTGGCGGTGTTCTTCGCATACCAATTATAGCGACCGAGACTGGCCGTGTTGATGTCAGCCCAATTATTGCCGACATAGCCGCGATAGGTCACATCGACATGGGCAAAGCGCGCATTCTGCCGGAACGTCAAATCGTCGGTGAGATTGCGCTCGAACTGATAGCCAAGCATCTCCTGCTCGCGCGTGAACTTATCGACGCTGGGATCGCCAGCGAAAAAGCTGGTCGGGATCTTGCCGAACCGAGCGTTGGTCACCGTGCCCTCATAGGGCAGGAAGTTGATGCCACGGGTTTCCTGCCGGGAAGCTGAAGCCAGTACCGTGAACCTCGTGTCGGCGTCCGGCTTCCAGGTCACCGACGGCGCGATGAAGTAGTTGTTGTCCGGCGTGAAATTGACCTGCGTGGGGCCGTTCTGGACCTGACCGACGACGCGGTAGAACAGCTTGCCGTTCTCGTGGCTCGTTGGCCGGACCGGCAACATCGAAGCCGACATAGGCGTTGCCGAAATTGTTGACGCCGGTCTCGATGAAACGGACGGGCTCCGCCGGCGGCATCTTGCTGATGACGTTGACGATGCCGCTCGGGCTCGATCCGCCATAGAGCACGGCCGATGGACCGCGCAGCACCTCGACGCGCTCCATGTTGGGCGTCTGGAGCTTCCAGCTCGCATAGGAGGTGTAGAACAGCTGCATGCCGTCGAGAAACAGTCCGACGTCGTCGGACTTAAAGCCGCGGATCAGCCACCAGTCGTTGCGCGTGTCCGCGCCGAAGGTCCCGGCGCGGACTCCACCAGTATAGCGCAGGACCTCGTCGAGCTTGTTCGCCTTCTGGTCGCGAATCTGCTCCGCGCCGATCACCGACACCGCCTGCGGCGTCTCCATGATCGGCGTGTTGGTCTTGGTGCCGGACGAGCTGCGGCCGGCGACGTAGCCGTGCACCGGGCCGAGCGGGGTCTCGACGAAACCGACATTGCGCGGCGGCTGCGGCCTGTTTCGGTTGGCGGTCTGCTGGGACGATCGCGGCGCACGGCGCTGCACGGAGATGGCTCGTCGGCGCGCTTCCGGCGCGGTGACGGTCACCGACGGAATGTTCTGCGCGCCAATCTGCGCAGGAGATTGTGCAAGCGATGCCTGCGGCAGCAAAACCCAAGCGGATGCGGTCGCCAACATGGCCGACCGCAGCATTCCAAGACTGTTCACGCGCAACCCCAAAACTGCGTGTTCTGATGGCACATGCTGTCGGCCCATGACGGCATGCGCTTGCGGTGACGCTTAGGGCAGCGCGCGCGAATTCCCTAATTGAAAGCCTCTTAGAAGGAGTCTTAAAAACGGTCTTGGAAGCGATCCAACATGTTCCCGGATTGCCGAAACGTCAGCGCGAAATCTTCTCGCTCTCAAGCATCTCGGCGGCGATTGCCGTCAATTGATCGACCTGCTGCAGCAGCGTCTCGAACTCGGCTTCGCTCAGATGTTCGCGCAAACGCCGATTGCGCTCCTGCGCACCGGCGACGATCGCATCGTGCGCCGCGAGGCCCGTTGCGGTCAGCGAGACCAGCACCTCGCGGCTATCCTTCGGGTTCGCCGATTTCGCGATCAGCTTGCGCGACACGAGTTCCGCAAGCGCGCGGCTGATCTGCCCCTTGTCCTGGCCGACGGCTTCCGCGAGCCGCGCCACGCTCATCGGCGGCCGCCGGCCAAGCGAGGCGACCAGGCCGAACTCGACCGATGACAATCCGGCGAGACGCTTGTAGCGCAGGATGGCGCCGCGCTTGAGCAAATTGGCCAGCACCATCAGCCGCGACGACAGCATGACGGTGATCGGCGCCAGCGACTGACTTTCGTCCGCATCGGACGATGTGCGCCCGTCCCTGCCTGATGTCTGGCTCATGGTCCACCTCTGCCAAGAAAGCCGCGGCGTGCCAAGTCTTGGTAGCGCGACCTCCCCAGCCTGATCCGAATGCGATTAAGAGGCATTTGGAAATCGTTGACATTGTCATCGATCTAATCTTCACTTGGTACAAGGCATCAAAAAAGCCCGGCCGGTACGGCCGATTGCGGGAGGACCAGCATGACCATCACGCAGCGGGATCGCGATCTCGGAACGGCCTATGCGATGAAGCCGGCGCACACCCGCACCGAGCTCACCTCGGTCATGCGCGGCACGCCGATGGGCGAACTGCTCCGCCGCTACTGGCATCCGGTCGGGCTCATCAGAGACGCAACCGACACTCCGAAGAAGGTCCGCGCGCTCGGCGAGGATCTGGTGCTGTTCCGCGACAAGCACGGCCGCGCCGGCCTGCTGCACGCCCGCTGCTGCCACCGCGGCACCACGCTCTATTATGGCAAGGTCGAGGAGGACGGCATCCGCTGCTGTTATCACGGCTGGAAGTTCGACACGGAGGGCCATTGCCTGGAGCAGCCCTGCGAGCCCGATGGCGGCCAGTTCAAGGACAAGGTGCGCCAGCCCTGGTATCCGGTCGAGGAGCGCTACGGGCTCATCTTCGCCTATCTGGGCCCCGCCGAGAAACGCCCGGTGCTGCCGGCCTATGAGTGCCTGGAGACCATGGACGACGGCGAGTTCGTCGACGCCGACGATTCCTCGATCGGCGGCGGTGGTCCCGCGATCATCCCCTGCAACTGGCTCCAGCATTTCGAGAACGTGGTCGATCCCTACCACGTGCCGGTGCTGCACGGCTCGTTCTCGGGTCCGCAATTCACCAACATGATGGCATCGATGCCGGAGGTGACGTTCGACAAGACGCCGCGCGGGATCGCCGTGCGCTCGATCCGCAAGCAGGATGACGGCAAGGTGTTTTACCGCGTCACCGAGGCGGCGCTCCCCACCTTGCGCGTTGTGCCAAACCCGCGCGTGGCGCAATTCGCCCGCGTCGAGTCGATCGGCTGGACGCTGCCGATCGACGACACCTCGTTCCGCATCTACGTCGCCGGCCGCGTCAAGAACGCCGGCGACATCGGTCGCATGCGCTCGAAATTCAACGGCAAATTCTGGTGGGACATGACCGAGGAAGAACATCAGCAAGCGCGCCTCCCGTCGAATTCGAAGCGGGGAATTACATCCGCGAAGGCTGACCTGCCAGCCCCAATCAGGGCTGGACCGACAACGATAACAAAGACTAATTGGGGGAAGCGATGGTCGATGTGACGTCACAAATGTCGGTGCAAACGGCCGCGACGGCAAAGCCCTCGGCGCGGCGCTATTACGTGCTAGGCCTGCTCACGATCATCTACGCGCTGAACTTCCTCGACCGCACGATCTTCAACGTGCTGATCGAGCCGATCAAGAAGGAGTTTCAGCTCAGCGATACCATGATGGGCCTGCTCGCGGGCTTCGGATTCGCGCTGTTCTACTCCCTGCTCGGCATCCCCATCGCGCGCGTCGCCGACCGGCTCAACCGGCGCAACATCGTCGCCGCCGCCTTCGCGTTCTGGAGCGCGATGACGGCGTTGTGCGGCGCCGCTTCGAGCGTCACCTCGTTGGCGCTGGCGAGGATCGGCGTCGGCATCGGCGAATCCGCAGGCTCGCCCGCCTCGCAATCGATCGTGGCCGACCTCTTCGCCAAGAACGAGCGTCCGCGCGCGCTCGGCATCTACGCCGTCGGCACCTATCTCGGCGTATTCCTCGGCTATTTCGTGGGCGGGTACGTCAACCAGCACTATGGCTGGCGGATGGCGTTCTACGTTGCGGGCCTGCCCGGCATCCTGCTTGCTATTGTCCTGTGGCTGACGATCTCCGAGCCGAAGCGCGGCGCCATGCAGGAGAATTTCGTGCCCGAGCCGCTCGGGCCGACGCTGTGCTTCCTGGCCTCGCAGCGAAGCTTCATCATCGTGCTGATCGGCTTCTGTCTCACCACTTACACGAACTATGCGACCGCGGCGTGGATCCCGCCGTTCCTGGCGCGTGTGCACCATCTGTCGAGCGCGGAGATCGGCACCTATGCCGGCACCTTCAAGGGTCTCGCCGGCATGGCCGGCACCCTGCTCGGCGGCTTCGTGGTGGCGCAGATCAGCCGCTGCGACGACCGCTGGAAGCTGTGGGCGCCCGCCATCACCTCGGGCCTTGCCGGCCCGGTGTTCGCGCTGTGCATGCTGACGCAGGACTTTGCGCTGATGGTGGCCACGCTGGCGCTGACCTCGTTCCTGGTCGGCTTCCATCTCGGACCGATCTTCGCGATCGCGCAGACGGTCGCCAAGCCGAGCATGCGGGCGCTGGCCTCCGCCCTGATCGCGCTCACTGCCACCTGCTTCGGCCAGGGCCTCGGCCCGCTCGCCGTGGGCGTGGTCAACGATGCCCTGAAGGGCGCTTACGGCGCCGACGCGGTGCGCTATTCCCTGCTCTCGGCGGCGGTCACGACCACGCTGGGGGCACTCCTGTTCGTCTGGGCGGCGCGCTCGATCCGGGACGATATCGGCCGGGCGGCCGCCTGACGCCGGTACAGGCCGCAAGCCCAGCGAAACCAACCGAGCGCATTAATGAAACCATTTTGCGGAACCCGCGAAACCATCCGGAAACAGACGGTCTTTACAAGACGAGCCATAGACGGCGGCAAAGCCCGTCGGGAGGCTCAGATGAACCACTCTATCCACTCTGCTGATCGTGCGACCCACCTGAAGATCGTGGTGGTGGCGCTGGTGGCCGGAATTGCAGTGGCCGGCTTCGGGATCGCAGCCCGCACCAATGCCGATTACAGCCAGACCGCCCAGTCCGCCCATGTGATCAAGGCCGGGAAGCCGGTGGTGGTGACGAGCGCAGGGACGTCGGAGATCCGCTGACACCGCCCCGCTCGGGGCTGACAGACGCCGCCGCCTGGCGGCCTTTTTCGTTTTCCAGAGCAATGCTTAGCCGGGATGTGCCGACGAAGCGCAACATCCTTGACTTCACCCAGCCCCGCCTTTAAGTCCCCCTCGTTCCGCGCGCTGTCAGCGAACCACGCGGGAGTAGCTCAGTTGGTTAGAGCGCCGGCCTGTCACGCCGGAGGTCGCGGGTTCGAGCCCCGTCTCTCGCGCCATTTTGGCAATTCCTTCATAGCCTTAGAGCAAACTTCTACACGCCTTTCGCGGCTGTGACGGCGATTGCCGGCATCCGTCGAGAACTTGCGCCATAGTCAGCCGAAGCCCGAATCGTCTAGGCCTTGCAGGACTTGGAGGGATCCCCACCCTTTACCGCCTTTTCCGGGGCCCCTGTGATTGAGGAGGCCAGATATGGCTAAGAAGGATTCCACGAAGAAGGCTGCCGCGCCCGCCACCATCACGCTCAAGCACCTCGCCGCCGACATTGCGGAGAGCCAGGACCTGTCGAAGAAGCGCGCCGAGGCCGTTCTGACCGACATGGTCGAACTCATCACCAAGCACCTGAAGAAGGGCGACCGCGTCCGCATCGTCGGCCTTGGCATCCTCCAGGTCCGCAAGCGCGCCGCCCGCACCGGCCGCAATCCCGCCACGGGCGAGCCGATCCACATCAAAGCCACCAAGAAGGTCGCCTTCCGCCCCGTCAAGGAACTAAAAGAGGCGATCTGACCACTCACGTTTCGTTAAGCCTGATCAGCCTCCTCCGGCCTCACCGCACCCTGCTTTTCTGGTATACCGCCTCTCTCCCCTGACCCGGCGGTTTGACCAGAAATGTCCTCCCTCACCTTTTCGCATACCGTGACCGAGCGCTTCCTGCGCTACGTCACCATCGACACCCAGTCCGATCCGGAATCCCCGAGCTCGCCCTCGACGGAGAAGCAGAAGGACCTCGGCCGCGTGCTCGCCGCCGAACTGAAGGCCATGGGCGTCGAGGACGCGCATCTCGACGACTTCGGCTACGTCTATGGAACGATTCCGGGCAACACACCTAAGAAGGTACCGGTGATCTGCTTCTGCTCGCACATGGACACTTCGCCCGACGTCACCGGCAAGAACGTCAAGCCGCAGATGGTGAAGAACTATCGCGGCGGCGACATCACGCTGCCGGGCGATACCAGCCAGGTGATCCGCTTCGCCGAGCATCCGGCGCTGAAGAACCAGATCGGCAACGACATCATCACCACCGACGGCACCACGCTGCTCGGTGCCGACAACAAGGCCGGCGTGGCTGAGATCATGGATGCCGCGCATTTCTTCATCAACAACCCGCAAGTGAAGCACGGCACCATCAAGATCCTGTTCACGCCGGACGAGGAGATCGGCCGCGGCGTCGACAATGTCGACATCAAGAAGCTCGGCGCTGATTTCGGCTACACCATGGACGGCGAGAGCGCGGGTAGCGTCGAGGACGAGACCTTCTCGGCGGACGGCGCCACCATCACCATCAACGGCGTCAGCGCCCATCCCGGCTATGCCAAGGGCAAGATGGAGCACGCCATCAAGATCGCCGCCGCCATCGTCGAGCGCCTGCCCCGGGAAGGCTGCTCGCCCGAGACGACATCAGGCAAGCAGGGTTTTCTGCATCCGATCGGGATCGAGGGTGCGCTGGAGCAGGCTACGCTCTCCTTCATTGTGCGCGACTTCACCGAGGAAGGGCTGAAGGAGAAGGAGATCCTGCTCGAGAACATCGTCAAGGACGTGATGAAGGATTTTCCGCGCTCGACTTACACATTCGAGGTGCGGGAGCAGTACCGCAACATGAAGCAGGTGATCGATCGCCACCCGCACATTCTTGAATACGCCATCGAAGCGATCCGCCGCGCCGGCCTGCGCCCGATGCGCACCGCGATCCGCGGCGGCACCGACGGCTCCCGCCTGTCCTTCATGGGACTGCCCTGCCCCAACATCTTCGCCGGCGAGCACGCATTTCACTCCCGGCTCGAATGGGTCAGCCGGCAGGACATGGAGAAGGCGGTGCAGACGATCGTCCATCTCGCCATGATCTGGGAGGAGAAGGCTTAGGCCTCTCGTCAAAAGGCAATATGGCCGGGATCGCTCCCGGCCATCGTCCTGCACGTTACGGCACCCGCATCGCACGCGGAGAGCGATGGAAGCGGTTGGAGCTCGCCATCCAGTTCGGGAGCGGCGCGCCGTCGCGATGCCGGCCACCGGCAACAGCCGCAGCCCAGGCCACCGCAGCGCCGATCAGGGTTGCTGCCGCAACGGAGAAGGCGACGATGATGGAGTTACGCCGCGCCCGATTGATGGCCGTCCTTGAATCCGCGATCAGCGTGTCGACCCGTCGCTCCGAGTCGGGTGCTGCAAGTCCCGTCAACGCGGCCACCTGCTGCACGAGGTAGGCCCGGTCATCGGTGCTGACGCCGCTGTGGCTCGACGACGTCATCAGGATGCGTCCCGCTTCGGCACGAGGTTCCCTGAGGTCGGTGTTGGGGGGCCGCCGCGCTGCGCGAAACAGCTTATCCAGCTCGTAGCTCAACAGAGGCTCGGCGGCGGAGGTACTGCTCGCCGAACTGCGCATCGGCGAGCGGTCAATCGCAGCTGCGCCGAGCATCGCGAGCAGAGCGGCACCAAGCAGCACGGCGAGCGCCCAGGACATCAGGCCATGCAGCCCGTCCCGCCGTTCGCCCTCGTCTTCGATGGTTGTGACCGCCGGGGCTGGTCGCGTCGTCCGGCCGGCGATATAGCCGCCGAAGCCGAAGCTGATAATCGCCTGGATGATCAGATACAGCCCCGACAGCAAAGCCAGCGCCGCCGATGCATCCCGCCATGTCGGCGAGGCTGAACTGACGCCCAGGCCGACGGCGACTCCAAAGCCGACCAGGATGAACGACATTGCGCCGGCAGCCAAAGCGCCTGCGATCACCGAGCTCCACTGGATGATGCGCCTTTCATCGGCAGCGACGCCGCCGCCTTCCACGATGTCTTCCCGTATGAGAGTTTCCATGGTCATCGCCGCTCTCTCAGCGCAAGCCGAAGAACGACAAGATCGCCATGACCACCACGATCAAGCCGATGAGATAAATCAATCCGTCCATGGTCCGTCCTCCTCAATTTCTCCTCGTCGCTAATCACAATGAACAAGGAACGTTCCAAATTGGACCGAGCCAGCGGGAACGAACCCGCGCGATGCGGATTATCTGTCCAAGTCCCAAGGATGAAGTTTGTGAGCACGAAAGCCTCAGCCGGTAAGTCCCGGCTGGGGCTTTCTTTTTGTGCGCCGGTTCCTGTCCTATGTTAACGACGCCGGCTCTCGGATCATCAAGGATGCGCTCGGGGCGGGAACCTCCGGATCGGGAGAGCCGCGTGGATCGCAGAACCCCGTGCCTTCATCAGGCAGATGCATTCCGGGAAAAGGCGATCGCCGATCCCGAGCACCACGACCAGTGGATCGATGAAGCCATCAAATGGCTGGAACGGGCCATGGAAGCGGGCTGCCGCGCCGTCGTCACGGTCGAAGGCGGCGATATGCCGAACGTTGCACGCGGAGCGGCAGCCGATGCTCGGCTGAGCTTGATCACACGCCAATGAGAAGAGCTGCGGTCTTCGCGAGCGCTGCGGCAATTGTTCCCGGAACGTAACAATGTTGCGGGTCGACACTGTTCCCAACGCCATGCTAGGCCGGGCGCAGACCGCAACCAGAGTGACGTCGTGCTCGCGAACCGCCAGCCCTCAGGATCATGCCGGCCGCGCAACTGGCGCGGGCTGCTGTCTGTGCTGATCGCGGTCGTCTACCTGCTCGCGGGAGCGCTGCATGGCCTGCACGACATCGACGTCACCACGCCCGGTGGCGGCTCGGAGATCAGCGCGGTGCTTGACGGCTCGGCGGATCACAACGACCACAAGGCCATCGGCGGGCATCATTGCCATGGCTGCTTCTCGGTGACGGTGGCGCAGCCGACGCCACCGGCCGGATCGATCGGGCTCGTGTCCGCATCGCGCCCGCAACGCGCACCCCGGCTCGCCGGCATTGTTCCCGACACCGACTCCCCGCCTCCCAAACATATGGCCTGAACGGATTGGTCGGGCGCCACGAGCGTCCATTCGGTTCATCCTCACAGGTCGGTTTCATGTTTTTCAGGGGAATGGCCGCGCGCCTGGCGTGCGCGGCAGCGTGTCTGATTGCCGGATCGGCGCTTGCGCCATCTCACGCCCAGACTCTGACGATGCGGAGCGCGCTTTCGCGCGCGCTGGCCGCGAGCCCGCGGCTGACCGCGGCGGAGCGCGATGTCGGCATCGCCACGGGCCAGCGCATCCAGGCAGGTGCGCTTCTCAATCCGGAACTGACCTACGAACAGGACAATTCGTTCGGGTCCGGCATCTATCGCGGCACACGATCGGCCGAGACCACGCTCCAGATCAGCCAGGCCTTCGAGCTGTTCGGCAAGCGCGACGCGCGGATTGCAGCTGGCGTCGCCGGCATCGAGGTCGCCGCGATCCAGCGCAAAGCCGTCAGGCTGGAGGTGCTGTCGGAGACCGCGATCGCCTTCCTCAGCGTGCTCGGCGCACAGCGGCGCATCCAGATCCTCGACGAGCAGATCACCGCCATCGACCGGCTGACGCCGCTTTTGCGCCGACGCGTCGAGGCCGGCGCCTCCTCGCCGGCCGAGACCGGCCGTGCGGAGGTGGCGTCCGCACTGGTGAAGGCCGACCGCGAGCGCTTCAAGGCGACGCTGGCCAGCGCCCGGCGCGAGCTTGCGGTCTTGATGGGCGACGCGGCACCGAAATTCGGCGAGGTCTCCGGACGGCTCGACACCATGGGCCGGCCGCCGACGTTCCAGTCGGTCGTCGCCGCGATCGATGCCAATCCGCAGCTGGTGCGCTGGACCGCGATCTATGCCCAGCGCAACGCCGAGCTGTTGCTGGCGCGGCTAAGGCCCTATCCCGACGTGCGGATCGCCGCCGGCTGGCGCCATTTCAACGAGACCAATGACGACGCGGCGCGCCTCACCGTCTCCGTGCCGATCCCCGTGTTCGACCAGAACCAGGGCAATATCCTTTCGGCCCAGGAAAGCCTCGCCAAGACCAAGGCCGAGCGCGAGGCCAACCGCAACACGCTGATCGTGGTCGCCGGCCGCGCCTACGACTCGCTGCAGGGCTCGCTGCGCGAGCTCGCGGTGCTGCGCGAGAGCGCCATTCCCAAGGCCACCGAAGCCTCGGACGCCATCGCGCAAGGCTACGGCCAGGGCCGCTTCAGCCTGCTCGAAGTGCTCGATGCCCAGGCCAGCGTCACCCAGGCGCGGCTGCGCGAGCAGGAGGCGCTGCAGAATTTCCACGCGGGGGTGGCGACCATCGAAGGGCTCGTCGGCAATCCCTTTACGCTGGCGCGGGAGAGCGCACGATGAAGACGTCCTCCACCATCCTCGTCGCATTCGTTGCCGCCGCACTTGGCGTCGCACTTGGCGCTTACGGCTATTCCCTGCTCGGCCCGGCCAGGGTCGAGCATGCCGAACACGCCGCGGACAAGAAGCCGGAGAAGCCGAACGACCATGTCGAGCAGGACGAGCACGGTGCCGACCGGATCCGCATCTCCGACGTCAAGCTTGCCGCCGCCGGCGTGACGCTGGCGGAAGCCGGGAGCGTCACGCTGACCGACACGCTCGCCTTCAACGGCATCCTGCGCGCCAACCAGGAAGCCGTGGTGCAGGTGACGCCGCGCTTTCCCGGCGTTGCCAAATCGATCCAGAAGCGCATCGGCGACGAGGTCGGCAAGGACGATCTGCTCGCCGCGATCGAGAGCAACCAGAGTCTCACCGTCTACGAGCTCAAGGCGCCGCTTGCCGGCACCGTCATCGAGCGGCAGATTTCGCTCGGCGAATACGCCTCCGAGCAGAAGCCCGCCTTCGTCGTCGCCGACCTCTCCACTATCTGGGTCGATCTGTCGATCTATCGCCAGGATCTGCGGCGCGTTCGTCTCAACGACGAGGTGCTGATCGATCCCGACGACGGCCGCGGCGAGATCAAGGGCACGATCGCCTACATGGCCCCGATCGGCTCGAGCGAGACCCAGACGGCGCTGGCGCGCGTGGTGCTGCCAAATCGGGACGGGCGCTTGCGTCCCGGCCTGTTTGTCACGGCACGGCTGATCCTCGCCGCCCGCAACGTCGCGGTCGCGGTGCGCAAAAGCGCGATCCAGACGCTGGAGAACAGGACTATCGTGTTCGTTCGTGAGGACGGCGACAAGATCGAGGCGCGCCCGGTGGAGCTTGGCGATTCCGACCCGCGCCATGTCGAGATCAAGGCCGGTCTATCGGCCGGCGAGCATTACGTCGCGGAAAACAGCTTCGTCGTGAAGGCGGAGATGGGCAAGGGCGCGGCCGAGCATGATTGAGCGTCTCATCGCGGTCTCGCTGCAGCAGCGCTGGCTGGTCCTGCTGCTCGCGCTCGGCGCCGTCGCTTTCGGAGCGTGGAATTTCCAACGCCTTCCGATCGACGCCGTGCCTGACATCACCAACGTCCAGGTCCAGATCAACACCCGCGCCCCCGGCTATTCGCCGCTGGAAACCGAGCAGCGCATCACCTTCCCGGTCGAGACCGCGATGGGCGGGCTGCCCAAGCTCGACTACACGCGCTCGCTGTCGCGCTACGGCCTGAGTCAGGTGACCGTCGTCTTCAAGGACGGCACCGACATCTATTTTGCCCGCCAGCTCGTCGGCGAACGGATCCAGCAGGTGAAGGACCAGCTTCCGGCCGGCGTCGAGGTCGCGATGGGACCGGTCTCGACCGGGCTCGGCGAAATCTTCATGTACACCGTCGAGGCCAAGGCGGGCGCGAAGACGCAAGGCGGCCACGACTATTCGCTGACCGACTTGCGCACCGTGCAGGACTGGATCATCAAGCCGCAGCTTCGCAACGTGCCGGGGGTGATCGAGGTCAACACCATCGGCGGCTTCGAGCGGCAATTCCATGTGCTCCCCGATCCCGGCAAGCTGATGGCCTACCGGCTCGGCTTTCGCGACGTCATGACGGCGCTCGCCGCCAACAATGCCGATGTCGGCGCCGGCTATATCGAGCGCAACGGCGAGCAATATCTGGTTCGCTCGCCGGGCCAGGTCGGCAATGTCGGCGAAATCAGGGACATCGTCATCGGCTCGCGCGGCGGCAATCCCGTCAGGATCAGGGATATCGCGACCGTCACCGAAGGCCGCGATTTGCGCACGGGAGCCGCAACGCGCGATGGCGAGGAAACCGTGCTCGGCACCGCCATGCTTTTGATCGGCGAGAACAGCCGCACCGTGGCGCGCCGTGTCGCGGCCCGGCTGGAGGATATCGCCAAATCGCTGCCCGACGGCGTCGTGACGCGGACCGTCTACGACCGCACCGATCTGGTCGAAGCCACCATCCGCACCGTCGAGAGCAATCTGCTGGAAGGCGCGGCCCTGGTCGTGGCCGTGCTGTTCCTGATCCTCGGCAACATCCGCGCCGCGCTGGTGGTGGCTTGCGTCATTCCGCTGTCCATGGCCATGACGGTCACCGGCATGGTCGAGACCAAGGTCAGCGCGAACCTGATGAGCCTGGGTGCAATCGATTTCGGCATCATCGTCGACGGCGCCGTGATCATCGTCGAGAACTGCCTGCGCATGCTGGCCGAGGTCCAGCGCGAGAAAGGCGGCCTGCTCACGATCTCCGAACGGCTGCGCGCGATCCGGAGTGGGTCGAGCGAGGTGATCAAGCCGAGCCTGTTCGGAACGCTGATCATCGCAGTGGTCTACCTGCCGGTGCTGACGCTGACCGGCGTCGAGGGCAAGATGTTCACGCCGATGGCCCTGACGGTGCTGATGGCGCTGGGTGCCGCGGTGCTGTTCTCCATCACCTTCGTGCCGGCGGCGGTTGCCATCTTCGTCACCGGCAAGGTGTCCGAACACGAAAACCTGTTCATGCGGCTGGCGAAGCGCGCCTATCTCCCCGTGCTCCGGCTGGCGATCGACCATCGCCTTGGCGTCGCAATCATGGCCGCCATCATCGTGGTCGCAAGCTGCGTTGCCGCCGCGCGCATGGGCGGCGAGTTCATCCCGAGCCTGGACGAAGGCGACGTCGCGCTGGCCTCGATCCGGATTCCCGGCACCAGCCTGACCCAGTCGCTGGACCTGCAAAAGGCGCTGGAAAAGCGCGTCAAGCAGATTCCGGAGGTGAAGGAGTTCTTCACCCGCATCGGCACCGCCGAGATCGCAACCGACCCGATGTCGCCGGCACAGACCGACGGCTACATCATGCTGAAGCCGCGCGCCGAATGGCCCGACCCTGGCAGCTCCAAGGCCGAGGTGATCGAGGCCATCGCCCGTGCCGCCGACGACATCCCCGGCAGCGCCTATGAAATCTCCCAGCCGATCCAGTTCCGCGTCAACGAGTTGATCTCCGGCGTGCGAAGCGACGTCGGCGTCAAGATCTTCGGCGACGACCTCGACATCCTGCAAGGCGCGGCAAAACAGGTCGAAGCCGCGATCCGCGGCATCCGCGGCGCCAGCGACGTCAAGATCGAGCAGGTCTCGGGCCTGCCGATCCTCACCGTCCGCCTCGACCGCCAGGCGCTCGCCCGGTATGGGCTCAGCATCAGCGAGGTGCAGGGCATCGTCGAGATCGCGGTCGGCGGCAAGTCGGCCGGCAAGCTGTTCGAGGGCGACCGCCGCTTCGACATCGTCGTGCGCCTGCCGGAACATCTGCGCGGCAATCTCGAAGCCATCAGGGCAATCCCGATCCCGCTGCCGCCGGGTGAGGATGCGACAATCGGTGCGCCGATCCGGACGGCACTGCCCGGCTCCCCCCTCGCCCAGATGCGCTATGTGCCGCTGTCGTCGGTTGCCACCGTCGATGCGACGCCCGGCCCCAACCAGATCAGCCGCGAGAACGGCAAGCGGCGCATCGTGGTCACCGCCAATGTCCGCGCGCGCGATCTCGGCTCCTTCGTCACCGAGGCGGAGGCGGCCGTCGCGGAGAAGGTCAAGCTGCCGCCGGGCTACTGGATCGGCTGGGGCGGACAGTTCGAGCAGCTGGTCTCCGCCACCAAGCGGCTGACGCTCGTGGTGCCGTTGGCGTTGCTGCTGGTCTTCCTGCTGCTGTTCATGGGCATGGGATCGGCGGCTGATGCGGCCCTCGTGTTCTCCGGCGTGCCGCTGGCACTGACCGGCGGCGTCATGGCGCTGCTGCTGCGCGGTATTCCGCTGTCGATCAGCGCCGGCGTCGGCTTCATCGCACTGTCGGGCGTCGCCGTCCTCAACGGGCTCGTCATCATCGCCTTCATCGAGCGGCTGCGCAGCGAGGGCCACCCCGTTGCCGACGCGGTGCGCGAGGGCGCGCTGACACGCCTGCGTCCGGTGCTGATGACGGCCCTCGTCGCGTCCCTCGGCTTCGTGCCGATGGCCCTTGCCACCGGGGCCGGTGCCGAGGTGCAGCGGCCGCTTGCGACCGTGGTGATCGGCGGTATCATCTCCTCGACCGTGCTGACGCTGCTGGTGCTGCCGGCGCTCTACGTGCTGTTCCGCCGTGACGGGGCTGCCGAAACGCCTACAATAGCGCCTGATTTGGCAGCGTCCGGGGAGCGGTAGAGGTGGGCAGCCACGACCATCACGGCCATCACGGCCATCATCACGATGATCATAGCCACGATCACGATCATGGTGGCCACGCCCATGCCCATGCGCCCGCCAGTTTCGGCAAGGCATTCGCGATCGGCATCTCGCTCAACACCGCGCTGGTCTTGGCGGAGGCCGTCTACGGCTATATCGGCAACTCCACGGCTCTGCTTGCGGACGCCGGCCATAATCTTTCCGACGTGCTCGGCTTGGTCGTGGCCTGGTGCGCGTCGATCGCGGCGCGGCGCGCGCCCAGCGGCCGCTTCACCTATGGCCTGCGCGCCTCCACCATCCTGGCGGCGCTGGCGAACGCGGTGTTCCTGCTGGTCGCAACCGGCGCGATCGGCTGGGAAGCGATTTTGCGCCTGCGCGAGCCGGAGCCGGTCGCCGGCATCACCGTGATGGTGGTCGCCGGCATCGGCATCCTCATCAACGGTTTTACCGCCATGTTGTTCGCGCGCGGTCGCAAGGACGACATCAACATCGAAGGCGCCTATCTGCACATGGCGGCCGACGCCGCGGTCTCGCTCGGCGTCGTCATCTCGGCGGCGCTGATCATCTGGACCGGCTGGCTCTGGCTCGATCCCGTCACCAGCCTCGTCATCTGCGCCACCATCCTCTGGAGCACCACCAGCCTGCTCCGTGGCTCCATCGACATGTCGATGGCGGCGGCGCCCAGGGGCACCGACATTGCCGCGATCAAGATCCTTCTGCTGGAGCGGCCCGGCGTCACTGCGATCCACGATCTCCACGTCTGGCCGATCTCGACCACCGAGACGGCGCTGACCTGCCACCTCGTCATGCCCACCGGCGCCGGCGATGCCTTCCTGATGGAGACGGCGCAGATGCTGAAGCGCTCCCACCGCATCGGCCACACCACGCTTCAGATCGAGACGCATCCGGACAATGGCTGCGCGCTGGCGCCGGATGACGTGGTGTGAGGTAGTTGCGTTGCTGCGTCCCCATCGTCATTGCGAGGAGCGAAGCGACGAAGCAATCCAGACTGCCTCCGCGGAGAACGGTCTGGATTGCTTCGCTGCGCTCGCAATGATGAGGACAGAGCGACGCCTACGCCGCCTTCGCCGTCACGATCCAGATCGCGCCCTGGAGCGCCACGCTCTGACCCTTCAGGAACGGCGCGAGCGTCTCGCGGATCGAGGCTTTTGCCGCGGCATAGGTCTCCGGCGGATGCCCTTGCAGCGCGCGGCTCGCCGGGCCGATCTGGAGCGAGCCTTCGACCGCGGCATCGAGCCCGCCGCCAATCGCGACGTCCATCGCGAGATTGTGCGGCTCCATCGCGACGTCGACGAAGCCCGCGCCTTTCAGGATGCGCGTCACGCGCTCTTCGGAGGCGAAGGCGAACGGGCCCGGCTCCTCCGGCCCGACCGGCGGCATCTTGGGAACGTGCTTGTAGACCGCCATAAGCGGCGCCATCATCCACGGATTTTCCTTCGGCTCGCGCCAGCAGGCAAACGCCAACCGTCCCGTCGGCTTCAGCGCGCGGCGGAGATTGGTGAAAGACGCGATGGGATCGGCGAAGAACATCACGCCGAACCGCGAGGCCAGCAGGTCAAAGCTCGCCGGCTCGAACGGATGCACCGTCGCATCGGCCAGCACGAAATCGAGCGGCAGGCCTTTTGGCGCAAACGCGCGCGCCTGCGACAGCATCGGCTCGGAGACGTCGAGCCCGAGCGCAAAGCCATCAGGCGCGACAGCCTTCGCGAACGCGAACGTCGTCGCACCGGAGCCACAGCCGATGTCGAGGACGCGCTCGCCCGGCTTCGGCCTGGCGCGGGCGATCAGCACGTCGGCAATGGGTCCCAGCAGGCTCTCCTGCGCCGCATGGCGATCGGCCCAGCGCTGCCCGCTGGGGCCATTCCAGTAGGCGATCTGATCGGCGTTCTGCTCGTGTCCGCTTGGTTGTTGCATCAGGGCCTCTGTGGCTCGGTATCGCCCGCCTGCGCCTATCGGCTTCGGCGCGGCAGCCTTCGTTCGCTTCGCGCCAATAACGTGTGAGGCTGGCTCGCCGAGCCGAAGCTCGCGAAGCGAGCAAAGGCTGGTGGGCGGTGAGAGATTCGAACTCCCGACCCTCTCGGTGTAAACGAGTGTGTCTACATAGATTCCAATGACTTAACAATGGCTTCATGAGTGGACTTTCCGTGAACGAGTGCCGAACATCGCTCTATTTCTGTGCCAAGCCTGATCCAGAGGAGACCATGGGCCAAATCGCAAGGGGACCAAGATTGTACCTCAAGAAGGGCGCGGGCCGCAGAGCCATGTGGTTCATCCGCCACGGAACGCGGATGCACAGCACGGGCTTTGCGGAGGGCGACCGCTCGGCGGCCGAGGAGGTGTTCGACGCCTACTGCGTGGGCGGTCGCTTCAAGGCCGACCGTGGCGAGCCCGGTCACTTCACCTCGCCGGATACCATCTATTTCGTCACCTGTGACCACCCGGACTTTCCCATCAAGATCGGGATTACATCGGATGTCGCGGCTAGGATTCGGGCGCTGAAGGTCGCCCTGCCCTATGGGGTCGTGCTGCTCGCTTCAGTTCCGGGCGACCTCGATCAGGAGCAGTTGTGGCACGTCCAATTCGCGGAACAGCGCCTACAGGGAGAATGGTTCTCGCGGTCCGATCGGTTGATGGACGCGATTAAGCTGCGAGCCCGGCAGGAACACGAGCGCCGCAAAATCATAAAGGAACTGACCTCATGACCGACTTCACCGAGACCCGATCGATGCTGAAGAAGCTGGCGATGGCCCATGGCGCCGAGACCGCTATCGGCCGGGCCTGCCACAACCTGCTTGAGATGACGGAGAACTATTCGAAGACCCAGGACTTCGACCAGCGCGTCCAACTCAAGGCGAACATCAACCGGGAACTGGCCCGGCTCGAGGATCTGAAGAAGGGCGTCATTCAGTGACCGGCACAGTTTTCACTTCGCAGGGGGCAACGATGAAGATCCGCATCATTCTCAAGACCGAACGCCGTTTCCATGTCGATGGACCGATCATTACCGATCACGAGATAATCGAGGTCGAGGCGCCAGAGGTCGCGCAGCGCGTCCGCAATGGCGGGTACAACGAAGATGGGACATTCGAACTCACCCAGATTGTCGGTGTCGAAGTTCCGCGCACCACCTCACAGTGACCGGGAGAGCATCCATGAGCGAGACAGCAGCAGATCGTCTGCACGATGCAGTCAACCGGAATCGTATTGCCTGGACCGATTTAACGATGCGAGTCGCAAGCAGCGAGGGCATTCCTCGGGACGCTGCTGCCGAGCAGGTTCTCGGTCTCATCGAAAGGCGCGTGGTCACAATGCCGGTCGCCGTCGCTTTGATTGAGATGATCGTCGAGAAGACACCTGCAGTCAGGCAAGGACAATGAGGAGCACGAACATGAACGCACAAGCACCATGCCCGCCGGATTCCGCGCTGATGAAGGCATGGGAGGCATACAAGGCAACCGAGGACTACGCGAACAGCTACGGCTGGGCGACCCGCTACATTCCCGAAGATGATCCCGAGGAGATCGAGCGCATTCGAAACTCGGGAGCCAATCCCTGGACGCGCCAGATGAAGGTGCAGGCAGTTGAGGGGTCGCTGTGGGCGGCATTCACGCAGGGCTGGGATGTAGCTGGCGGCGCACCCCCGTTCTCGAATGGAGAGCGCCAGTGAGCGAACAGCATATAGCTTTCAAGGAAGCCCTCGCGAGACACTATAAGGCCGGTCGCGAACAGGCCGAGACGTGTCTTGGCGACATCATTCAGATTGTGGGCGACGAAACCATGCCGGAGGCAGAGCAAGTCGAGAAGATACTCGACCGACTTATCCAGCACTACAGCCACGACCAGTAGGAGACTGTCATGCCGAGTGCATCAGAAGTTATTGAATCGTGCCTGATCGAAAATACCAACGTGGGCCGGTGCAATCAGACAGCGGACGCCGTGATTGGATACCTCAACGCTGCCGGCTATGTGATAGTCACCAAGGATTTGGTCGATCACGCAGCTAGTCTGATGGAGCACTATCCTTGCGTAGCGGACGCCCTACGCGAGGTTAGCGCGTCCCAGCGTTCCTGACCGATCATTGAGGATGAGAACATGCCGTGGACTTTGGAGCACTGCCCCGCCAACGAAGAATGGTCGAAGAGCTTCGCCACTGAGGCAGAGGCCGTTACAGAGCTGCGAAAGCATATTTGCGACTCCTGTATGACGGGAAAGTTCGAATACGTCGATACCGAGCAGCCGGATGGCGTCGGCGTTGAGGTCCACAAGGCCCCGAACCCTGAAAGCTCTTATGATCTCCTCAGCACGCCCTGCGGCTGCGAGTACGAATTGCGAGAGGACGAACAATGACCGTAAGATTGGAAGGGTGCAAGAAGCCATATCACCCGAAAGATACGGACGAAGTGAAGTGCGAAACCCATGGCGTCGTCACCACATGGGGCCAGTTGGATGTATTCCAACGGATGGCCTGCGAGGAAGGACTCGATACCGCCGCTGATCTTGAATGCCTGTTAGCCCCACGTCCGCGCTCTTGAGCAGGAAGTCCCGATGAGCGAGCCCACAGACGACCAGCGCAGGATGGCCGCCATGCTGAACCTGCATCCCGACACGCCGGATGATTGGCCTATGGATATCATAGACTGGCTCATCGAAACCAAAGCAACCGCACCAAAGCGCGGGGACTTTGAGCTTGAGCTGAACAAAGTTCTGCGTCGGCGTTGGTAAGCGATCATTGAAAGTGCGAACATGAGCCCGAAATTGATTGAACGAATCCAGAAGGCGGAAGACGACATCAACAAAGTTGCCGATGAAATCGCCAACGAAGGCATGACATACCGAGCAGCCCGAGTGCGCAGGGGAGCTATCATGTTGGCCGAAATAAGGGCGATTGATCGCATCCGTGCTATTGGGCAAGGAGCGCTGAAGTGACTTTGAAACAACTATGGTCAATTATTCGCGGCAGGCGCACCAACTTCAGATTGCTGAACAGGTCTTGGACCTATTACCCAGAGGGCGACCCAATGGGCAAGGAGCGAAAGTGACATGACCGAAGATGACGCGGCCAATATCCTGACCGGCCTGGTGGACAAGATGATTGCCGAGATCGCCGGCCCTCTGCCGAAGCCGAACCAGCTAAGGGCGCTCCGATATGTCCACGGGCGGTTTGAAAGCGTCGAGATCGACGACAATGGCCAGATTGTAGAGCCGCCGCCAAGGTGCTGCTATGGCGGGGCTCTGCACGCGCCGAATTGCAAGTCATGGGGCCTTGTGACCTGATCACTTCCCCGCTTTCCCTGAGTGATGGCGGTAGTCCCTTGAAGGGACTGGACTACCAGCCGTTCGCTGCAATCTTGGCATAAACTTGGGCGGCTACGATCGCATACCCGGCGTCGAGCAGATGAATTTGATCAAATCTTATCCCAGTCGGGGGAACATCGTGAGCGTAATCAGTTGCGCTGGGCGATGACCCGCCTGGAGCACCCGCCGCGACTAGAGGCGTCCGGACGTCAACAAAGCGGGCTCCGTAAAGAGTAGCCAGATCGGCATTAAGCTGAACCAGCGTGTTGTAGTCGGTCTGACCGACATACTCGTTTGCATAGTCTCCATTAATGACACTAAGAACAAGATACCGAGCGCCGGACGGCAGGCTCGCGACCATTTGCGCGATGTCAGCCTTGACCGTCGTCGGTGACGTATAGTTGTTTCGACCAGCCCAAATAAGCGTGATCCATCCCTTATGGATGGTATCGACAAGAAATCGCGCCTTGATCTGCGTGCTGGTGTTGCCCGAGACGCCACCGTTGTAGAGCGTGCGCCCACCCGAGATCAGGCCTGAAAGCTGAGAAAGATAGTCGTTGTTGACGCTCGCGCCCGTTCCGGAGGTGAGGCTATCACCCCATGCGGCAATCGAAGAAACGGGCACCTCGGCAACGTTCTGCATATAGTAGAGCATTGCTTGCTGAAGATTTGCCGCGTCCGCATCTGTTAGACCGCCACCAAAGCCAACTATGCTGAGACCTGCCGTCGAATAGCCTCCTACAGCGCCAGCAGTCTGGCCTTGAGCCAAAACCTTAAAGTCAGATGGCGTCGTTCCCGCTGAAACGTTCGCAACAGTTGACTGCTTCCCCCAGCTTCCATCCGTGTTTGAGCCGTAGCCAGAGATGCCCGCAGAGGAGACGCGCGAAAATGCGACGAACGGATATAGGTAGGACGCATTGCCATAGGTTTGATCTGATGCGCCGCCGGTCAGGGCGAAGTCAACGCCGCCCCCACCGGATGAGCCTTGACGAATGAATGAGCGGAAGGAGCCGAAATAATATTCGCCTGCGTAGGTAGCAGGCGAAGGCTGGTAAATCCACGCGAACTCGCACGCGCTATCCTGCGAATAAGGAGCCGGCGCCGCCGTGAAGCCCGGATTTAGATACGACGAGCTACCATTGCCCTTGTAGCCAAGGTCAGCCGTGAATGCTGGAGAGTTCACCGCCGTCAGATTGTTCGTTCCTGGAGCCACCCAATTGATGAGCGACGGCGCAGACGCATGGGCAGCGAGAACCCACAACGCTGATAGCTTCGTCCAAATCCCGGCGTTAACGAGCCTCCGAACAGTCTGATCGATAACGTATTTGCGCGACGCTGACGGAGCCGGCGACATCGCGGCAAAGATCGTCTGGCTTTGCGGGATGTACCCCACTGTCCCAAGGGCACCGAGGGAGCCAAATCCGCCGCGGCGGCCGAGTTTTCCAAGCGCCATTGTTCAGGCCTTACGGGTTGGCAATGACTGAGACGGTCGCGCCAGGCTGCACGCCGAAGTATTCCGGCGACATGGCGCCGATCGGCAGGCTCGAGGTCGTGGCCGTGCCCCCAACCTTCACCGCACATTGGACCTCACATGTGATCCGGATGTATTTGACCTGGGAGCCGAATGCCGCCGAGGTCTGCACGCCGCCGCTGATGTCGAGCGTAGCCTGATCGGTGAGGCTGGGAAGCGCCGCCATCTGTCCCGGCGAGCCGCCGCTTGCGGTCGCCGTGAGGACCGCGAATTCCGAGATCCAGACCCTAGAGGCGGCCTGAGCGCTGGTGGCAGACAGCAAGAAAAGTGCCGCCGCAAGAGTTTTGCGAAGCATTGGTAGTCTCCAGTTGTGAAGGGTGGTTACTTGACGCAGCGCCTTGCAGCGCGGATTTGAGCGAACGAATAGCCCTGCTTTAGGGCCCAGGCCAAAGCCACGGCCTTACCGTGCTCGGCCACTTTCTCGCGGACCATTTCGCAGGTGATGCCGGCAGGAAGGCCGGTGTCTGGCGTAGTCGAGGCCCACGCTGGGATCGTCAGCAATAGGATCAGCGCAAAGAGGCCTATTGCGGTAAGGATGAGGAACAAGTTGGCGCGGCGCTTCAAATGAGGCATCTAATCGCGCTTATATTGGCCATCGACGTTTGCGCGCCGCGGCCCTTGAACGAAGCCGTCTCCGTGGCGCAGCTCGTCGTACCACTTCATTAGAAGCTCGATCTTGGTCTCCTGGACAGCGATTTTCTGAAGTGTTTCGCTGAACGTCTTGAACTCGGTTTTCATTTCAGCGAGTTCCTTCGCAAGGGATTTTAGCGACATGCTATCGCCAGCTTCCTTGCCGCCTCTGCGATACAGGAACGCGGCAGCAACAATGAGCGCGCTTACCAACGTGAAGAAGTCGCCCGGCTTGAAGGTCCATTCAACCATTCCGATTAAGCTCCTAGCTACTTTTGCCCGCTAGGATTTCCCCAGCTCGTGAAGGGATACCGTCCCCTCGCGGGTTAGGTCCGTCGCGACGATTGCCGTCGCCGCGGCGGGCCGCCATCATTTAGCGCTTTGTTGCCGCCGCGATTTCGTCAGCCTTGGCGTGGAGCTTGCGCGAAAGCGCATTGGCGCCGATCACCATCTTTTCGATGGTGTTGCGGCCAAACCAAATTAGAGCAGCCCCCGCGAGGAAGCAGCCGATGTTTCCTAGAATTACGAGAAACGTCATGGTAGATTCCTTTCATGCCCAGATGGATGAAGACGACTTTGAAGGATCGGTTGCTGGCAAAGGCCGCGACCGGAGGTGCGGACGAGTGCTGGAATTGGCTTGCCAGCACGTCCAAGGGGTACGGTCAGATAATGGTAGGCCCTAAGCCTCAGCGCGCCCATCGCGTCGCGTTTGAGGTATTTCACGGCCCCATCCCGCACGATCTGCATGTCTGTCATCGTTGCGATAACAAGCTCTGCATAAATCCTGCTCACCTGTTCCTTGGAACAAATGCCGACAACGTGTCGGATAAGGTGTCCAAGAGCCGCCAGCACCGCTTGCTTGGGACTTCCCACGGCAGAGCCAAGCTTACTGAGGCTGAAGTTCTGGAAATTCGAGCGCGCATCGGCGTCTCTGCCCCAGAGCTCGGGAGGCTCTATGGCGTTGGCCCGGAGGCGATCCATGCTATTTGGCATCGGCGAAACTGGAAGCATATCTAGCTCTTGACATTCTGAGTGACAGCGATGGTCGCTGCCATCGCCTGTTGCCCCCGAACCATCATCCGGTTCCCAAACCAAAAACCGATGATCGCAGCGAAAATGCCCTGCGTCTGTTCGTCCCAAAGCAGCTTGTAAATCTGTCCAAGATCATAGCCGCTGTTCACCGCATAAACGAAAAGGCCCCCGGTAAGGACCAACCACATACCGAAGACGCAAAAGGTGATGAGGGGGCGCACAAGTATAACCAGCGCGTCGATAAGACGATTCCCAGAAGGCTGATTAGCAAAATCATAAATCCTGTCTGCTTGTCGCACGTCAGACTCAGCACGCGCGACATCAACCTCCAAAGCTTTGCCTTGAACAGTAGCTTGGAGCTGGAGTTGGGCCATTGCCAGTTGCTGAGCATTGTTCGCCTTGAGCGTGAGGAGTTGAACAATGGCCGGGGCAAACCCGGCCAAGGCTCCAAGGAGTGCAACGATGCCCGCGATCATGACTTGTTCGCCAGCGTTTGGATTGCGTTGTCTTTCTGCGCAGAACCGGACGAAGATCCGATCCAATATCCGACGACTGCGGTAAAATTGGTCGCAAGCGCCCCCAACAGGATGGATAGGATTTCAGGAACAGCGGCGCCGTCGAGCTTGCGGGTCATGTAGAGGACGGTCACGCCAATGAACCCAAAGACCACAATCGTAGAAACGAGAACCCGGCCCCAGTCGTTTAAAGTGTTCATCGGTTTGCCTTCGGTTTAAAAAGATCCAGCACCCGACCCCAGAACGTCGGGGCAAGATCGGCGTGCGCTTGTGTGCCGGGAGGCGGCAGGATGATGTCAGGCGGCACAGGGAGCGTCGCGACGGGCTTTCCGGCCGCGAGTGCATCATCGATCGCCTTGAATGTTTCCGGCCCTGTGAGGCCGTCCACGCCGATCCCTGCGGCCAACTGGAACGCCCGGACCGCATTCCTGGTCGCTGGCCCCACGATCCCGTCGAGAACGAGCTTGGGACTCGCTCCCAGCCTGTTGAGACTGTTCTGAAGCCAGATGCCATCCCGGACGGGCTGTGCGCTGGGCGAGGCGCTGACGGGCTTGGGCTGGAACTGAGGCGCCGAGCCGTCGAACTTGATTGACGGGTCGAGCTCCATCATGGCCAGGATCAGGCCGGCGCAGCCGAGCTGAGCGTCAACCTTGTTCGGATCGAAAACGCCGTCAGCGACGAACTTGCCCTTTTTGTATTGATCGGTCCCGCTCCAGACGTAGGCTGACGGCAAGCCTCTGTTTGCGTAACCGATGCCGTTGAACCGCTCCAGGTTCGTGAGCATCCCGCCGATGCTCCAGTCCTTCAGCTTGGCCGCGAACGGCGAACACCTCACCAGCGCGTCAACGGCGGCTTCCTCGAACGACTTGAACGGGCCCCTGCCCTCCGGAACATGGATGGAGACCCCATTCCACGGATCGCCCTGGGCCAAGCTCTTGCTAAAGTCTTGAGACGACTCGCGATAATGGCTGACCGCGATGAACACCCACGCGATGTCAGGCATGCCGGCCTGTCTCGCGATGGCGAGGTAACGACCCTTATTGGCGACAGCCACCTTGGCCGGGCGGCTGAATTCGGCTTCGCGCGTCAGCTTGGCTTTTGACCAGCGATCTGCGTTCGCCCGAGTAAGGGCGGTGAGGTCTACCATAGGTTCTCCTCGCCAGAGGCGATTGCTCTATTTGGGGTTGTTAAGTAGGGTCGCCGCCTTCAATGAATCGCACGGAAGGGAACCATCAAAATGTTCTATCGTGAGACGCTCGCCCAGCTGCTACGCGACGGAACGGTGAATTTGTCCGATAGGGTAGTCGTGTTCTGCGGCGGGTATTACGACGCAGAGGTCCTCGGCTCGTTGGGCTTTAGCGATGTGACGATCACTAACGTTGACGAATCCTACGCGGACAAGACCAACGCGATGCGCTGGGACCGGCAGGAAGCTGAAACCACAACCTATTCGGACGACGAGTTCGATGTAGCAATCGTCCATGCCGGCCTGCATCACTGCCACTCGCCGCATCGGGCGCTGCTGGAAATGTACCGTGTTGCACGCAGGGCGGTCGTCGTCTTCGAAGCCCGTGATAGCGTGAGTATCAGGCTTGCCAACCGGGCCGGTTTTACACCGGACTTCGAGCTTGAAGCCGTCAGTAGCGAAGGCTACGAAAGCGGCGGCGTAGCCAATGGTCCTATTCCAAATTTTATCTATCGTTGGACTGAACGTGAGGTCGAAAAGACAATCCGCAGTTTCGATCCGGCGCACGTCGAGGACATTCGATATTTCTATGGTCTGCGCATTCCGACATTGCGATTTGAGCGGGTCAACCGGCCAGTCCGGCGCATGGTCCTGAAGTTCATCTCGCCACTCGCGCAAGTTCTAGCGTGGATATTCCCACGTCAGGGCAACCAGTTCTGCTTCGTTATCCTCAAGACGAGAAAACTGCGCGACTGGCTTGAAGAGATCGATGGTATGATCCGGCTGTCGCGCGCCAGGACAGAACAGCGCGGGCAGGCTTACCGCTCCACCTAGACCTCATGGCCCGGTGATCCAAGACGTGCCAGTCTTGAAGTACCAGCCGCCATACGTAACACTTGTGCCCGTTAGATCGGGATTCAGGTTTTGGACATAATCGCCCGGGGTCCCGGTGTATGCCGGGACTGAATAACCCAGCGATCCCGCCAGCACGCGCAGCGTAGCTGTAACGCCGCGAAACTGAACACCTTGGATGCAGCCTTGCGTCCCGCTGGCCGTAACGCATGCCGAGCCAGAGGTCTTTCCGTGAAACTGCAGAGAACTCATTTCAATGACGGAGGCATCTGCGTTCACGCCAAAACCGGTCGCGGAAGAGAGATCAAAGGTCTCGTTCTGCACGATCACCGCACCTGAGACGGCATTTATGCTGAGGGCTATGCTGGATAGAACTCCGGCGTATTTGTTCCCTTTGATTACAGCATTGCCGACGAGAAAGGACGATGAGATATCTACGCCCTTGTAGGGCGACAGGATATCGTTTTCCTCGATAACCAGACTTCCATACTTCACCGTCGAGGTTGAAACACTTTTTAAGCCGATGCTGGCGGAACCCGTGAGCCGAATAGTGTTGCGGCGAACAGCCAAAACATTGGTCGTCGCCGTCCCGACAGGGGCACCAATACGCACGCCAAAAGAGTCGCTGGCGGAATTTCCATATATTTCGTTGTCCGCGATCTCGGTTACGTCAGAGCCGCCAGTGTTGGTAACGACTGCCACGCCACCCCAACAGTTGATGAGACGGTTGTGGTGGATCTTGGACTTGCGAAGATCGTTTCCGACGATCCCAGCCCTGGGCAGCGTTGCTTCATCCGTCCGAGACTGCCCCGATATCGTGTTATCGTGGATGTTGTAGTTCATCGCTGTCGCAAAATAGATGCCAGCCGACGGGGCGTTAACGATGGTGTTGCCAGAAATTTCACCGTCTTGCCCGCAAGTCGTCGTGTTGCCGATCGCGCCAACAGTATCGTACCCGCCGATCATGCCGTAGCAGTTGTGCGTTCCGACCGCGCTATTGAACAGCGACCGAGCGCCTGGGTTCAGGATGAAATTGTTCTTGATGCTGATGCGCGTGTGACCGGTCCAAGGCGCGATTGGAATCGTTAGGCTGTTCGCGTCGATGTAGTTTTCGCAGATATCCGTGTCGAAATAGCGCCCGGTCGTTGCCGCGCTCGCTCCTGACGCAAACAGCGAAAGCCAGATGCGTGTCTGATCGACGTAGTTCGCTCCAAGATCAGAGAGCACACGGTTACGCCTGAAACGGGCGTTCTTGATTCCGCCTGTCCCGGTGATCGACGCATTGACGATGTAGTTACCCGCAAAGTTTTCGAAAATGCACTCCTCGACCGCGATGCCGAAGAAATCGGTAGAACCCGTGTTGGTGAAAAGGAGCGCGCTGTTCCACCCGGAAGCATAGTTCAGCGTCGGGTCTCCGTCGCCAGTAAAGCGCACACGGCGGAACTGCCAGTTGGTCTTGCTCGCGAAACTGAACAACGGATACGCGGATTGCCCCGATTGGACAAATTGCGCGTTTACGATTTCGACATTATCAACGCCGGTAATGGTGGTCGTAATCTTGTAGGACAGCCCCATACCGTCGAGGCGCCTCCCGCTTGATGCGGTGACAGCCGCTTGAACCGCCGTCGTGTCGATGGTCGATCCATCACCCTTCGCGCCGAACCACGGCAACAAAACCTGTTTTCCAGTTAGATCGAGCTCCCAATAGTGCCCTCCAGCTTCTTGGAAGGCCATAGGTCCGGCCACAGTTCCAGGTATGTAGACGGCGGGAGCAGATGGAAGGCCGGTCGTGTGGCGAATGATCTGGATTGCAGTGTATCCAGTCGAGATTGTCGCTGCGGCAGCAACAGCCCTTGTCGGATATGTTGGGAGACTGGAAGCTAGAAAGGAGGTGGAAGCAGCCGCCGCAGCGGCGGAGGCTGCCGAAGCGGTAGCTGAGGCTTGAGAAGCCGCAGATGACGCTTGAGAAGCCGCAGAATAGGCCACGATATCGGCAATACTCGGAGCTCCGACGTCGGTGCGGAGTTGGTCCTCATCCAGGCTGAAAGTGTAGGCGCCTCCTGTCCTGTCGAGAAGGATGGGAGACTGCACCTCCACATTGGAAGGAAACCGCGGAATAACCTTCGTCTTGAGGTTAGCCTTCCGCTGGACTCTGACCTTGAGGGAGGTGACGGTCACAGGGATGCAACTCCGTTATAGATTGAAACGGTGCCAACAAGAAGTTGATTGGTCTCGCCGTTCAACGAATAGACAGCCCCACAAGCATAAGAGCCGGAGCAGAGCGTCTTCATTTCTTCATCCGTGAAGGACACCTGCAACGTATTGACATCGGGAAGCGTGATCTTCCCGTTGGCGGTCGTCGCCAAAAGCCTTTGACAACCCTGATCATCGTTGACCTGAAAGGCCACGCTCGCGCCCGTGAAGTCGATCGCGTCACCCGTATCAGCGTCGGTCGCTGAAATTTCGGTGACCCAATCGGCCTTGTTGGACTGGTCGAAGTTTGTGACGTATGCCATTTTCAGAGCTTAATATAGATCGTGGTGAGGATCGTGGGTTGCACAACCGCAACCGGCGTACTCGTGCCGCCCTGCGCGGTGCCCGTGAAACTGGAGGAAAGGCTTGGTGGCTGCACGAAGCTTCCTCCGGTGAAGCTGCCGCCAACACCAACGGTATTAGAGGTCTGCGCTGGGAATTGAAGAATCGCCGGAGCAGGATTGTTGATTGTTGTGACAATCGTCCCGGTCGGCGTATAGGGCGGCAGGTTGGCTGTGACCAACGTGCTCCTTGCCCCACCTAGCGAACTGCCCAGGGTCGTTGAGTTTCCACTTGTGAACGTAACACCAGAGAACAGCGCGCGGTCGCTATTGCCCATGTCGCCAAGGCCTGCGAGGACGCTGTTGCGCGTGTCTGGCAACGCAATTGTCTTGTTCGCAGCCCAATCCGCAGCCGCCGAAGCGCCCCGCCCCCCGCTCACCGCAAGGTTAGCGTCGGCGCCCCATAGGAAGGAAAACAGCGCCGACGTATCGGCATTTGCCCGCTCGGTAGCGCCTGATGTTGCGGACCCGATGGTCCTACCATTGCAGCGCACGAAGCCAGTGACGACGCCCGTGTTGTAGACAAGCTTGAAATCGCCAGTGGCAAGAATGGTCGTCGGGTCGACCGTGCCGCCACCGCCGCCTCCTCCAGAAGGCCCTACAACCAGAAGATTGTCCTGAACGATCTGCTGGACACCATTCCGATCAGTTAGACGGATCTTGATATTTCCGTCAGCGCAGAATACCTGCGGCACCCGCCCACTTGCATCAAGCGTAATCGGGTTCGGCCATGCGAGCGTTAGCGCCGTGTCCTGATAGCAAGACTGCGGCGTGCTGGTCGTGCCCGCCTGGATGAAGTAGAGTTGCCCTCCGCTCAGCGGATGCGCGAACTGATCGAGTTGCTGCGTCATGCTGATGCCGGGGATCGTCCCCGCAGCAATCGCACTTGAAGCCAACACAAAAAGCCCCGCAAAAGCGAGGCAGAGACGTTTGAACATTTTTTAGGTCCTAGTTAAGCCGCGCGAGAGTTACGCTTGTTGTTTGCCTGCACTTCGGCAGTCGCCCAGCGGCAGTTTCCGGGCTCGTAATTTCCGTTCACGTCCTTGCGGTCGATGGAATGCTCGGGAGACGGTTTACGCCCCATGTCCCGCAAGAAAGCTTCGAAGCTTTCCCGCCATTCCTTACAGATGCTGATCCCTCTGCCGCCATAAGAAGGATAGCGCTCAACATTCGGGTTTTCGCAGCGACCGATCATGTTGACCCACGTCTTGTATTCTCGTGTAGGCTTGGCCTTTCGCGCATCGCCATGCTTCACGGCAGCGATAGCCAATTCCGTTCGATAGCACCCACAGCTTGCAGCAAAGCCGCACTTAAGGGAATTTAGAGTTGCTGTGCTTTCATTTCCGCAATCGCACAGAATAGCTACCATGCGCAGCATTTTGCCTCCGGGAGAAACATACTTCCCAGCCTCGCCAGTGACAGTCAGCCGGCCAAAACGAAGGCCAGTAGCATCCTTGGCTCGTTTTCTTCGGTTATCGTCCTGTTGGCAACCGCAGCTTGTCGTGTGACCAGAGCGCAGATTTTCTCCTAGAACCTCTAGACTATTGCCACAAACGCAGGAACATCGATACTTCAGCCGTTTGCGGCCAGAGCCATCAACGTAGAGCGGAGCCTTGTCGGTAACCGTAAGACGGGCGAACGTTTTACCAATCATTTGAACCAAATCAGCCATGGCGCTATCCTACACCGTAGGCCAAGAAACGGAATCCATGAGTGTAGGAAACCCCAAGAAAAAAGCGCCTCAATGGGTGCTGTTGATCTGGTCTGTTGGTATTTTTCTACTGGCCTGGTGGCCGTGGAATCTGTGGCTGGTCGTCTTGGGCGCGGCCTACGCCTACCGCCTGCAAGGCGGGTCCTACCGGAGCTTCCTCGCCGCCGACCCGAGCCAAGCCGCGGTCGGCCGAGCGCAGACCATTGAAGAGAGTTTGATTGCGGGCGATGGTCCTTACCCCCTGCAAGATTATGCGAGGGTCTTGGGATACGAGCATTTCAGCGACACGCCGAGACAACCGTTCGTTGATGGCGTTTCGCCCGCGAGCAGCACCATAGACGATAGCGGCGTTGACTACGGCGCCGGGGTCGCTGAATGGATTGATACCGCCCCCGGTCAGTCCGTAAGCGCCCCCAGCCAACCCAAGTTCGGCCAACTGCCGCGCCGTCGTTGAATTGCCCTGCACGGCGTTGCGAGCAAGATCCATGATGCCTTCGACACGAAGCCCGGCTTCGAGCTCGGCCGCGCGATGCGGTCCAAGCGCGACGTTCAGCTTTTCCCGGGCCGCTGGCGAGCTCGCAATCTGGTTCAGGATATTGCGGCGGTCGCCGACCTGGTTGAGCGTTTCGACGAAGCGGGAAACGAACCCGTCCTGGAATAGCTGCCGCTCCTGAGGCGTCATCTGGGCCAAAGCCCGGCGCGCCTCATTGGCGCTCATGTTCTTGCCCACGAAGTTCTGGCCGGCCTCGATGGCGTTCTCGGCATCAAAGAAGCGAGCGGCGCCGGCGCGAGCTGCCTGATAGGACGAAACGTGCCGATCGAGTTCGTCACGAAGCATCCGAGCCAGTTGGGCCGCCGAGCTGGATGTGTCCCCGCTTCGCTGCGCCATATTGGCAGCAGCATCAAGTTCTCGCTTAGTCGCATCCCAGAATGCTAGGTTGGGATAGGTCGGGGCGCCATTCCGGCCAGGCGTGAACCGGACGACACCATTTTCGACGGTCACGCCCTGCCGCATCGCGCCAAGGCCCTGTGTGATTGCCCTGTCCTTGCCGCTGGTCGACGCTTTGCGCATCGCTTCCACGACAGCCGGGCTGCCCATAAGGCGGTCGAGCTCCGGGGACATGATCGGACGGTCCCCGTGCTCCATGGCCCGGCGATAGTTGGCATTGTTGACCGTGCGTTGCACCTGCCCCAGCGCGTCTTGCTGGGCTGCGGCGTCCGGATAATGGAATGTCTGCCGCAACCAGTTGGTCACGCGGTTGCCTTGGCCTTCGTATCGATCGTTAATGGCGCGGTTAAGAACCGCCCTGCCCTCCGGCGAGGTATTGGCGGCCGATCGCGTCAGGGCGCGGGTCGTCTCCCCTCCGATGTCCATAATGGTTGCGGGCCCGCCACTCTGGACACTGGCCGCGAATTCGTTCGGCGTGAGTCGGCCGGTCGCATGGGGATCAATGGCCCGGTCACGCTCGAGCGCCGTCACTACCCGGCGCGCGGCTTCGTCGTCCACGTTGCGGATGCCGCGGACTGCGTTGGCGACCGGCTGAGCAACCGCCCGAGCCCCGCGAACAACACCCTCGATAACGGCCGGCGCAGCCCCGCCCAGCGCGCCGCCGACGCCGGCACCCACTGCCGCGCGGGAAGCGCTGTCAACGAACCCTTGCCCCTCGCCTGCCCCGGCAGCGCCGCCCAGAGCCGCACCCGTTCCGGCACCGATCGCCATGCGGGTGCCGAGGTTGGCCGCGCCGGCGCCCGCTCCGACCGGCAGGACGACGGCGCCACCGATATTGCCGACCGTCGAAGCAATGGGATGCTGCTCCTCGGCCGTCTTGTTGATCTCGCGCTCGCGCTTGACCGCTTCGTCATAGCGCTTTTTGGCCTCGGCATCGCCGGACCAGTATTTCAGCGCGCCGTGGATCAGCTTGCCGAGGCTGGCCGGATCGTCCGGATTGGCTCCGGATGCCTCGACAAGACCGCGAATTTCATCGCCGAAATTGGCCGTGAAGCCCTGCGCAGCACCGCGAGCCGCGGCATCGAGCGCGCCGCGGTCCGGCTTCTTGGCCTCATCAGCGGTCGCGCGCGAGGGCGCATCCGAAGCCGGCGAGACATAAAGGCGGTCAGTGGGCCGCGTGGGCTTTGCCGCCGGTGCCTCATCGAACTGGTCAAAGAAGTTGCGCGCTTCCGGCTTGGCCGGGCTGACATTGGGCTTGTCCGTCGCCGCAAACGCCATCGGCTCGGGCTGATCGGGGGAAAACTGGTCGACCGCCGCTCGTGCATCCTGCGGCCCGAGAGCCTTATTAAAACGGCGGCTGTATTCGGCAACAGATGTCCCGAGCACATCCTTGGCGTTCGGGTTTTTCATGCCCTTCTCGCCGGCGAACCATGCTCGAGCAGCGCCGTCCGGACCGTATTTCTCGACGTATTGGCCGAATTTCCCGTCAAAAATGGCGTCCTGAAGCTTCGGGTCGTTGATGAACTCCTGCGGCGACACCTCACGGCCAAGGACTTCCTTAGACCACGGACCGACGTTCGCGCTCATGACCTGATATTTGCCGAGTGCCCGGCCCATGCTGCCGGTGTGCGGCCCGATCTCGCGATAGTTTCCGCCGCTCTCGACCGTCGATATGGCGTCGGCATAGCGCGACCGCGCAGGCGCCGGCGCTGATGCCGGTTCTGAGCTATCGAACTGGTCGAAGAAGTTCGCCACTATTCCTCACCGCCGCCGAGAGCAGCCTTTGCAGCCCCGGCCCCATATTTTGCATCGAACTGAGCAGCCAAGCGCGGATCCTTCTTCAGTGCTGCAACGGCGACGGCCGGCGCCGCTACAGCCTTGGCTTGGCCGGTTGCCTTCGGTTCATGTGGAACGAGCGAGCCATCCTGCGTGAACGTGAGTTTTGGCCGATAGGACTGCCCGCCTTCACGACCCATCGCCTCGACCGCGGCGCGCCGATTAGCGGCCTTCTGCTTAATGACGTCTGGCGTATCGCCAGGAACCGGGAAATACTGCTTGTCGGCATTGGAAAACTCCGACGCCGCGATCGCCGCGCCGGACTCTCGTCGGAGCTGAGCGTTGATGAAGTCGGCCTTGGCTTGGTCGTATTTCTGGCGCGCCTCGGGTACGAAATAGTTGGCGACCCTGCCGACGATCGGCAGTTCCTTGGCGTTGCTTGCCTGAGTGTCGACCCAGCTTTTGCCCTCATCCTGTACGCCCGGCGCCCCGTTGACACCGCGAAGGATGCCTTCGGACTGCAACATACGATCGGTGAAGCCCGCGGCCTTGCCCTGGTCCGCGTTAAATTTACCGGGGCTGAACGGGTTGTTAGGCGTCGCAGTCGGAGTTCCCGTGTTGATCGGGCCTTCTGCACCATCTGTGTTCACGCGGACCAGCGTTTTGTTGCCGCTCCCGTCCTCGATCTCTTTGATCGTGTACTTGTCCTTGTTGAAGGCGCGATCCGCGTTGCTCTGCGCGCGCTGCGCTTCGGTCTGGCGGAAGCTGAAATCGCGGCTGTCCCGAGCAGTAGCCTGCGCCTTATCGGCCGCGGTCTGGGCCAGCGTGAGGAATTTCAGCGCGCCGTCCTGGTCGCCAGCCGAACCGAGCTTCTGGGCCACGGTCAAAGCCTGCTTGCCGTAGTCCGGCGAGCTCGGATCCAGTGCGGTGAAGTCAGAAAACGCGGCCTGCCGCACGGCGTTGATCTGCTGTTTTTGCCGCAGGGCTGCATTCGCCTGCAACGTATCGCCCAGCCCAGACAACTGGCTATAGAAGTCAACAGCCGGAGGCCCCTGAAACCCGTTCGCCATCGATTATGCCTTGGCCGGAGTAGGAGCGAAGCCGCCGATACCAGAGGCCTTCAGGGCGAGGCTACCCACGCCCGTAAGAGCACCCCAGAAGTTCGACGATGCGCTATAGGGCGCAAGAGCTGCATCTGCATTGGCATTGCCAACGCCTGTCGCCGAGTTGTAGCCGTATTGAGCCCTCTGACCGGCGACGCCAAGGTCAGCACCAGCCTGGGCGCCCTTCACCGCCGCGCCGCCGCTGATGGCGCTGTTGTTGGCGC
Organism: Bradyrhizobium sp. 87; assembly: GCF_023073015.1. Lineage (NCBI taxonomy): Bacteria > Pseudomonadati > Pseudomonadota > Alphaproteobacteria > Hyphomicrobiales > Nitrobacteraceae > Bradyrhizobium > Bradyrhizobium sp. 87. The sequence continues at coordinate 130,153 of NZ_JADPIQ010000107.1, read as the reverse complement.
TCAGATATGGAGCCAGCCGACTGACATAGTTGCCGTAGTTCTGATCGGCGTAGGTCGTCGCGAGTTTGGCCGTGTCGGCAATGGTGTTGCCGCTTGCGAGAATTCCCCGCGACGCCGCCCGGCGGTCGTTTGCATCGGTCAGGAGATCGAAACCGGATTGGTAGCCCGGCGTCGCCGTGAACAGGTCCTTTGCAGTCGCGAGTCCTGTCGCGCCGTTTGCGCCTGTCGCATCCCCGTAAGCGGTAGCGCCGCGTCCGGTCGAGTCAATCAGGCTGGTATATGGTGCATAGGCCTGCCCATACAGCGCATCGGCGCTCGTCTGACCCTGCGTGAGCGCGTCTTGAGCTGAAGTGTTGCCGGCCGTGTAGCCCGCAGCCTTCGCCTTTGCCGCCTCTTCGGCTGGCTTGGTCGAGAAAAGGTCCGTGAACAAATTGCCCATCAGTTGGCTCCAGGCGCGAAATTCTTGTTCGCAGAAGAGTAAATGAGCACCTGCCCGTTGCTCGGTGCGGTCGTTGAAACGTCAGCCAGATCGAGCAGCCCAAGCTTTTCGAGCGCCTTGATTGCGTCGTACCAATCAATCGTGAAGAGCCCCGTTGCTAGGTCGATCGCCGGGACGTCCTGCGGAGGGATGCGGACCTTCATCAGACTGCCCTCGGGTCGTCGCTCATGGTCGCGAACATGAAGCCTCCATAGACGCCGCTCGAGATATCAAGCCGCCAGCGCCGCCCTTGCCATGTCGTGCGGCCCGTGCAGGCCACGAGCGAGATCAGTTGTTTCGGCATGGATTGCCGGCCAAGCTTTCGCAGGATCGGATTGCTCCAGGTAAAGCCGCCGTCGTCCGACCATGAAATCTCGACATCTGGATCCGTCTGATCGGGGTCATGTCCTGACGCGATGCCGACGCCCGTCGTGAAAAAGAAGTCGGCTCGCCCAACTGTCGACCCACCCGGGAAGTCCATCACCGGACCACTCTCGATGCGGAGCCGCAGCGGGCTTCCGACTTCATCGTTTGCCGCGGTCTGTACAGCCTGAAGATTTCCCGTTTGCGTATCCCCGGCCAGCCATTGGCTGAATGCATTGATTGCACCCGAGATGCGCGAACGAGTGAGCCCGTAGCTGTCGCGCTGAAACCATTGCGACGTCGAGATGTCGAGGATCCAAGTCCAAGCTGGGCAGGACAACTGCCAGAAGGCGTGCCCGCGAGAGATATAGGCGGTCGCCTCGAGCGTCGTCTTGTCCGAAACCGACTCGATCAAGCCCTCGAGATCAGGCGATGAGACCTTCGTCGGCGTGTAGCCGTCGAGCTTGTAGACAACGTTATCGTCACCGACAAAGATAGGCCCGCGGCTGAACCCGTCCTCATATCCAGAGACGCAGTAAGGCCCGGCCAAACCGCGAGGAATGACCGTTGAGCGCGCGAACGGGAATGGCGTCGTTCCTGCGTCGGTCCACACCTCAGTAGATTGGTTGCCGAAGAACAGGAGCCGGCCGCCCCAGGACACCACCCGCTGCAACCCGTCCGGCTTTGCCTCGGCCTTACCGAATGACAGGGCATTGACAGCGGTCGAGTTCAGATCCGTCGCGAAGGCCCTGCCATCGCCGGTGGTGAACACCAGATACCCGTCGAGGAAGTCAACCGAGTTGACCGAAGGAAGATCGGCGTCAGGGTAGGAGTTTGTGACCGCCGTGGGCGTGAATGTCGCGATATTGCCGTCAGGATCCACGAACACCTTATCCGGCGTCGTGTTGTTATTCGCAGCGAAAAACCCGCGCTTGGTGCCGTTCAGATTGCCGACGTTGACCGAGGCCCCGCCGGCGCTGGTCCACTTCTCGAGCTTGCCGCTGTACCCGACATAAAGCACGCTGTTGACGACGATGGCGCCGCGGTATCCCGTGCGCGCCGACGTCCCGAAATTCAACAGCCCGGGCCCGCGTCGAATGACAGTCTTGTTCGGCGCCTGGTCCCCGAGCTCTTCGACGTAGCCGTTGACGATCCGGCCACCCGACTCCTGCGACTTGGCGCCGGGAGCGGTCTGAACCGGAAACGGGATAGGCCTCTTCACCAGAAGCCGCCCCGATAGATTCCGCGGCGCGGCGTGGTCAAGGCGGGATCGATCCGAAGCGTGCGCAGCGTGCGCGCCGGCGCCGCTAGGGTCCGCAAGGTGTCCTCCGCCAACATGGCGAGGGCCTGCATTTTCTGATCGGCCGGCAGGTTGAAGCCAGAGCAGGCCTTGTTGGCGATCCAGTCGGCAAGCGGCAGGAATGCCTCATCCTCAATCGCGCCGTCAATCGGGCCTGCGCTTCCCACGTCCTGCACATAGTAGATATCGAGCCGCGCAAGCAGAGCGGCAGCCGGATCGATAAACCCGTCCATCTTCAGCACGAGATCAGCGTCAATCGACTGGCCCGAGGCAATGACGCCCAGGTTCGTCAGGCACTGGTTGATCAGTTCAGCCCGCGTTTTGGACATCGGCCGCCTCTTCCGCCGCCTTCAAAGCCACGCCCATCCGTCCGCGGACTTCCGCCCGGGTCAGGAAGTTGGCCTTGATCGTGTCATCGGACCAGCCGCGCGCCTTGAGATAGGCGTCCGTGGCCGCATCGATCTGTTTCTCGGTCGGCATGTCACCTCACACGAAAAAGGCCGCTCGAAAGCGGCCTCGTTTCTCGGGTATGCGGGAGCGTTAGGCTGGCAAGCGGTTCTCTTCGCGTGCCTTGCGCTCGTCATCGGCACGCTTGGCAGCCTCATCAGCCTCGCGGTCGGCCTCGGGCACATCAGGGAGGTCCGTCTGCGCCGTCAGGATACCGCCACGGTCGCGGAGCGCCTGTTCACGGCGGATCTGCTCGCGCTCGGCTTCCGTGTTCTCGTTCTCCGGAAATTGCTGGTCCCGATGGTCGTTCGAGGACAGTGGCATGCCCATCCGGACACCCTCGCGGGGCCTGTCGAACACGGACGACGGCGCATCATAGCCGGTCGTGCGGGTCTTGTTGACCTTGGCGACGTCGGTATTTGCCACCAGAGCGTCGGAAACCTTGGCCGGATCCTCACGGAGGATCGTGCAGAGGTCCGAAAGCTTCACATGGTTGCCGTTGCAGCCCTCGATGCGATCCGCGATGGCGCGCATCAGAGAGTCCACGCCTTCCGAAACGCTCTCACTCGACTCGACTTCGTTGATCAGGTCGTCATGCAATTTCGACATGGGACATTCTCCTGTTGATGCTGCCCCAAAGGGAAACAGCGGCACGAATGCCGCTGCTCAACGCTTGAAGGCTTACGCCGTTCCGTTAGGTGCCGGCGACGCGAACCGCGAGGCGCGGATCGATCGTCTTCGTGCCGTACAGCACGTCGAGACGCCAGGTGCTCTTGTCGTTGGTGCCGTCGTAGAACGGAATGACACGAACCGAGATGCCGTTCTTGCTCTGACGAGACACATCAACCGCGCCCGGCGGCTTCGCCATCGGCACTGTGACCAGCGCGAAGGCGTTGCGATCGAAGAACAGGTTGTTCGTGTAGTTCGTATTCGCCGTGCCGACGAAGGTCAGCGCGGCATTGTCGGCCGGAACCGCCGAAACCGTCTGGAACGCGCCCGAGGTGATGATCTGGGGCGCGATCGTCATGGTCAGGTTGCCCGAACCGTCCGAGGAGCCGGCCGCCTTCACGACGAACTGCTTCAGGATCGGCAGGGTCGCCTTGGTGATCGGGTTGACGTCGAACACGCCGGCGATGGTGAAGACGTCGCCAGCAACCACGCGAGCCGCCGCCGCCGCCGTCCAGCCGTCCGTGATGAGCGTCTGTGTGTTGGCGCCGGTGGTGTCGTAGGTGGTGTTCTGGGAGGCGCCGTTGACCAGCGGAGTACCGCCGAACGGACCGGTGGTGAAGGTCGGCGCGTTCTGCGACATGTAGGTGTCGATGCCGCCGATCTTGCCGATCTCGCCTTCCCGATACGATTTGTTGTTGATCGCCTGGGAGAAGAGAGCGGTCTGCGAGCCGGCCAGGGCCCAGAAGTCGGCAGGAGCCAGAATGGCCGTGCGGCCACCCTGGGGCACCGAACGCTGGTCCATGTTCTGCGCACCCTTGGCGAAGCCCGCAAACGACTGGATCAGCGTGCCGGGCGTGCCGACATACTGCGGAATGTCCTTGTAGAGGGACATCACCGAGACGTCGATCTGGTTGGCGATCTGGATCATCGCCGGCCGAATGACGCGCTCGGAGAGCTCGCCGATGTTCAGGGTCAGTTGCTGGGAGGTGAACGCGAAGTCGACGCCGGCGATCTGGTTGACGACGATCGAGGTCTTGGCCTCGGTGACGTCCTGCGCGGAGGCAGTGATCGTGGAACGGACGGTGAAGTCGGTCGGCTTGCGGATGGTGATGGTGTCACCGACCGTATAACCGTTGATCTTCTTGTCGAACTCGCCTTCGTAGCCGCGGAACACCGCGTTTGCCATGACGAGTTCGTTTTCGAGGATGCCAACAGCCGCTTTCGCGATGATGCTGGCCGAGAGAGTGGTATTTGCCATTGAAGCCTGTTCCTTGTCGGAATGGCTCCCGCAGGCCCGCCTTTAACGGGCCCTGTCGCCGTATGTCTTCTTGAAAAACGCCTGCAAGTCAGCCTCCTGGCTGCTTGGAGCGGCGCCGCCTTTCGAGCGGGACAACGGAGGGGGAGCGGAGGTTTGCTTTTTCGCTTCCGGCAGCTTCAGCGTGGCCTCCAGCCGTCCCATTGCGCGGGCCAGCTCGCGAGAATTCATCGCGTTAAGTGCGTCGAGCTCGTTCGGATTCTTCGCGAGGTGGTAGGAGATGAGATCAGACTTCTCGGACGACATGATCTCGTCGATCACGTCCGTTCGGACCTGAACCCCATCCATTGCTTTCATGACCTGATCGAAGTCAGCGATTACCTCGCGTGCTGCTTCGACTCGCTCGAGGTGCGCATCGCGGCGCGCCTGAGCGACTTCGGCCTGTTTCGCCTCGTGCTGAGACTGCTCACGGGTCTTGAATTCGTCCTGGATGGCGCCCCGCGCCGCTTTGCCAGCCTCATGGGCCGTCAGCGCGCGTTGCCAGGCGAACCAATCGCCATTGTAGTCTTCCTCACGTGGCGCTTTCTCCGCGTCGCTGGCGTCTGCCGCCGGCGTCTTGCGGGTTGCCTCTTCCAGCCTGCGTTGCAGGTCGGAATTCTCTTGCAAGAGACGCTGCTCGCGGATTTTGGCCCGCTGCGCGCCGCTCAATTTCTTCTTTTCGGTTTCGGCCGTTTCCTCAGCAGCTTTCGCCGCCGCGGTTTTGGCCTCTTCCGATTGGCCTTCTTCGCCTTCCGCAGCCTCTTCCGTGACCTCCTCAGGAGCATCAAGGTCGATAATGCCGTCATTGACCGGCGCCGCGGGAGTCGTGGTGGTGGTCTCAGAAGCCAGCGTTTCCGCCGTCTGTTCGTCGCTCATGGTTCACTCATGAAAAAAGCCGCCCCAGAGGAGCGGCCGTGGACTGCCCAGCGCGGCTGCGCCGGACTTGTTACTTCGGCTGGTAGATCACTTTGCCGCTGCTATTCGCCAAAACATCGCCATCGCCCCATCGCGGGGCATTCTCGTTTGCCCACTGGCTCTCATTGGAAAAGCTCTCGTGGTATGGCGTCTTCCACTTGTCGGGATAGTGGAGTTGGTTGTCGTATTGATTGACCGCCGATTGCGCGGCCGGATCGCCGCCTTGCAGGGCTCGGTAGAACCCGCGCATATCGTAGTCGGAAACTTTTGCCTCAGGATCGAACGGCACTTTGTTCTGTTGCAGCCACCCCCGGAAAGCCATTTCATCGGCCAGCGGAAGTTGCGTATTGAACCCGCTGGCGCCCTCCTTCACATACGGCTGGTTGCGCTGATAAATCTGTTCCGGTGACGGCCTCGTTCCAAGCAATGTGCTGAAATCTGGCATCACTGCACCGTCGCCGGCTCTTCCGGTTGAGCCATCTGCTCCATCGTCAAATCGTGCTTCTCGCCGGCGCGGCGGGTGTCAATGCCGAGCAGCGTCATGTCGGCGCCGTGGCGGTCCATCGCGTGCGCGTGTGATCGGCTGTGCTCGATCTCGCCCCTTGCCATATCGTGGTCGTGGCTTTCGATCGTGCGCAGATGATCCATGTGCGTGTTGGCGAGGTCAGCCTTGGCCTTCTTCGCCTCGCTCTCGGCTCGGTCTGCGTCCGCAACGGCCTTTCGCACGTCAGCTTCGGCTTTGGCTGCCTTGGCCTCGGCTTCCTTGACCTTGGCTTGAAGCTCCGCAAACTGCATCTGCTCGGCCGCCTGAGCCTTCTGCTTGACGGCCTCCTGATCGGCATCTTCCTTCTGCTGCTCGGGCGACGGGCCCTTCCCTGCGGCCTGCTCACGCTTCTCGCGGTCGGCCTGAAGCTTGGCCTTGATCGGCGGCGGCAGAAGCTCCTCGAGCCGTTCGCCGATCTCCTCGGCCTGAGGCCAATCCATGTTGCGGGCGTAGATGTCGCCCATGACAGGCGCCGCCGGCGGGAATGCGCGGATGAACTCGGTCATGGCAGCTTGGGCGAACTCTCGCTTGGTCGCAAACGACGGGCCCTGCTCCATCACGACGTCGTAGCTGCCCGACGTCATGTCATGCAGCACCTTTGAAACCCCGTCGACCATCTGCGGCTTGTTGATCTCGACCATATCGGGCTTGCCGTCGTCGCCGAGGATCTGGACCGTGCGCTGGGTGTCGTAGATCTTGGGGAAGAGCTCGTTGATGATCTCGCCGGTGCGCTCGATCGCAAGCGCGAAATTGTCGTGGTAGACGTAGGTTCCGGTATCGCCCTGCGCGTCGCGGCGGGCGATGGCGATGCCTGAGGTCTCATTCGACTTCGCGCCCAGGCTCGCGTCATAAATGCCGATGACGGCTTTCATGTCGTCGGAGTTGCGAAGCTTGGCCTCCGAGATGGCACTTGATCCAACCGGAGGCTGAATGCGCTGCGGCGGGCCCGGCGAGGCCGGATCAGGCGTGTACTCGAGGAACGGATGCGCCTCGGTGTTGGCGGTCTCCCACAGGTCGTAATGCTGTTCGAACTGCTTCTTGGTCCCGAGCCACGGAGCCTTCGGCTGAAGCGCGATCACCTCAGTTTCTGCCGAGGCGTAGTAGTTTTCCATGCGCTGAGGATCCCGGGCATAGCGAACAACGCCATGCCGATAGACCTCACGGCCGATCCGGACTTCCTCGCCGATGACGGGGACGATCGGAATGTGCATCCCCGGCCAATCGGACTCTTCCAAGACCTCGGCCATCGTGATCATGTAGCGGCAGATCTTGTAGCTGTCGCGCTCCTCGATGCGCGCCTGCTTCTGCTGCGCCAGCCATTGAAGACCGGCCTTGGCCTGCTCTGGAGGAACGTCCTTGAGCTGATCGGTCAGATCCTCAACCGATCCATCCGGCAACAGCGCCAGCGTGCGCTTGATCGGCTTTTTCTTCCAATACTCGACGACGCGGATATAATCGTCGTTCGCCCAGCTCGAGAACCAGCTTGTGCCGCCCAAACCGTAGAGCGATGTATCGAAGCCATCAGCCTTCGCGTTAGGCCATTTCTTCTTGAACTTCGCCCGGGTCATGTCGGTCGGAACGAAGACGTGATCAGCGTCAGATTTCGTCGGCAGGAACGAGTCAGCGTCCCAGAGGACGGAAACGCCGTCCTCGATGCCGATCACCCGGATTTCCTGGTTGAACGTGCCAGCGTGGGCATATTCCGTCGTCACAGCCCAATGGCCGATTCCGCAAGTCACCTGGCTATCGGCGCCGGTGGTGTAAACGTGCTTCGCCTTGCTCCGGTTCTCGACGTAGCGGATCATGCCGCCGCGGACTTCCGCCGTCTTGATGTCAGCCCCGCTGTCGACCGGGACAACCTTGATCGCCGGCCGCGACTGCCGCATGTCGCCCGTAACCTGGCGCACGAACTGAGGCAGCTTGTTGATGACGAGGCAGGGACGGCCGACGCGGGCTTCCAGAGCCAGCGCATCCCACTGGTCTTCCTTGCGACCGCGGCGGAACCTCATATCCTGGTAAGCCTCATCGATGTTGCCCTGCTCGCGCGCATAGTCGCGGTCATACTCGAGCAGCGCCTCTTCGTGGACCTCTTCCCAATCGGACATGGACTCGTCCTTGTCCTGGTCGTCGTCGTAATCAGCCATCAGGCGCCCTGCCATGACGCTACGCGCCGGCGCTCTCGGGGGCGCTCAACGACTTCATGGACGGGTTCAGCGAAGGTCAAAGCAATGGCATCCCATTCGTCTGGCGAGCGCACGCCGCGAGCTCGCATATGCTCCTTGCTCTCGAGCAGGAGCCGTTGATTGACGTCGTAGTTATAACCTGGCCCGCAGGCATCGGCCTGAAGGCTGTCAGCATCCGGGATGTCGGCCCCGCCCGGCTCATCGAGCCAGTCACGCGACCGCGACCACATTTCAGCGCGCCGATTGCGCGGACCTGCCGATTTCGTTCCGTCAGGCAGGATTACGTTTGGCTCTTGCGGCTCTGAACCGAAGTTGATCGGAACAACCTTCTCAAGATAAACGCCACCCCACGAATGAAGAATATCGACAACACCACCGCCAACACCGCCGACGTCCACAAATACGCGAGCCGGGTTGTCAGCATCGATCACCTGCTTGACCCAATTGGCGCCGGCGACCGTATCGATCTTGCCGCGGCTCTCTATCTTGCTGACTTGTCGGCCTCGGCGCCATGCGATGGCGAAGCGATCGTCTCCAAAGCGTGCTGGATCGACACCAAGGACGAGGGGTCCGATCCCTTCGCAACTCTGCTTACGAGCTGCAAGAACTCGTTCGGACTTGATGAAACTATCATGTCCAGTAAGCTGGAACGCCTCTTCAGCCGTCGCCGGATATTCCTGCTTGAAAAGGAGGACATCCTTTAGCTCCGCGATCTTGGCTCGACGCCACGCCATTTGCCCGACACTGAGCTTGTGCGCGTCGGCGTAGGCCTGTTCCTCTTCGTCAAGCTTGAAGTCCTGCGGAACGGGCCGCTGATATCCAGGATCCCAGAACCAAGGGATAAAGATGGCCTCATAGTCGCCGATGCCGGCTTCCGCCTGCTGCCAGCGCTCGTGAAACTCGCCGCCTACACCGTTGGCCGTCGACTCCAGAACGATCTCTGTGCCGGGCAAGTCCGGGATGGCCTGCACCACGCCTGCGAAGTGCGTCTTGGCATTGGGCCAGAAAGCCACTTCAGAGCCGTGGAAGAGTTGGACCGTCTGTGACCGCCCGACTGCCTTGGCGCCCGCTGTGCCGACCGCGTAGCCGCTTTCCAGGCCCTCGAAACTCAGTTCCTTCGCGTTCGCCGCACCAGTCGCCGGCTTAACCAGATCAGGGCAATGAGAATGATAGCGCTCCACCATCCCGAACAGGTTGTTCGTCGCGTCCTGCTCATGAGTCAGGATAAAAACCCGGACGCCTCGGCTGTGTGACGCTCGCCAATAGTAGCGGCCGCCGATATAGGTCGAGATGCCTTGTTGCCGGCCCTTCAGCACCAGCGCGCGAACCTTTCCGGTTCTCTGTCGCTGTGCCTCAAGTCGACCGTGCAGATATATTTGAGCCTGGTTCAGCTCCAGCGGCTCGATCTTGCCGGCCTTTGTTCGGATCCTCAGGCAACGCGAGGCATAGTGCGAGAAGTCGTCCCGGAGCCTACGCCTGATCGTCCGTTCCCGGTCCGTCATCGAGCTCATTCAACGCGTCCTCGTGCGATAGTGTCAGACTGCCGCTCATTTCGACCGATGAGGCCGAAAGATCGGGCAATGTCTTCTTCAGAAGAACCTCGATCGCGCGGACTTGGGTCGGCTCCAGCTTCAGATCGCCAAGCGCATGATCCGTAAGGCGATTTATGAGCTGACTTGTCTGGATTTTCGCCCGGGTTTCTTCGTCGTGGCGGATTTTGTTTACTCGAGCAGCCATAACCTCAACTCACCCGCGCTGAGCGCAGCCGCCGACGATATAGCCGAGGGCGAAAGAGGCGATGAACATCACTGTGGGCCAGATGAGATCGGCATAGGAGAACGCCGGGGAGATTTCGAAGTTCACAGCCGGCTCGTAACCATCAGCTTTCCGCCCTTGCGGATGACGCGGGCTTGGCCCTTGGAGATGAGGGAGGCGATCAGTTCCAGCGTTTGCTTGCTCATGATCTCACCTTGCGAATTGAACGGGGCGTCTCACCGATTGCTCACAAACCCACAGAAGCGGCAGGTTGAACGGTGGCGCCCCGAACTGAATGAAAAAGCCCCGGCCTTCGCGCTATGGGGGTTAGCAGGCCGGGGCTAAGGGGTCGTTGGGAGGATTCACCAAGAAAGCGCGGACACAAGCCACCCGGCGGGTGAAACCTGCTACCGGCCGAGACTATGGATTACTGATTTGCGCGCAGCCGTCTTTTAAAATCTCGTCGTTTCCCTTTGATTTTTTCAGGGCACGGATTCTCTTCGCCCCCGCACGCCAAGCTGCTTCATAAAGGGTATTTCCTGCCGATCGCTCTAGCAACTGGGCTGCGGCCTCCAGCGTCTCTTCGTCAAATTTACTCATGCCGCCCTCACCGAGCATTCGTTCATCCGCCCATAGCGGTTCTCGCCGGCAATCTTGAAATCGAGCCGGCGGCCTTTCCTGGCTGTGACGATTGCCAGCATATCGTTGAACTCCCCCTCCACGATCTTGATGCGAGCCCCTATCGGGATGGGCGCATTCTTGCGGGTCTGAAGTTCCATCTGACCTGTCACGGCGTTCCATTCGTAGAACGGGCACGGTTCCTGCCGAACAAAATCCCACTCGCCGTAGACATATCGCTCGCGCATGTGCTGGACGAACTTGTTCGGGATGCGCACGGGATCAGGGTTACTCACAAATCCCTCAATGCCGTTTACCGCGCGAGCGGCGCCGAAGGACTGCCGCGGCTGGTCGACCTCGACGAAGATGTACCGGCCGAGCAAAGGCTTCTCCTTGGCCGTCTTAACGCGAGCATGGGACACCCAGCGGCGGATCTTCGGATAGAAACTCCGATAGCCGAGCTCGTGCAGCCCCAGAGCTGCGCGGGCCTGGCAATTCGGGTTGGTCACAGCAACGTACCATCTGGACGTCGGAGTGATCTGGAATTGATCCTCTGCTCTCTCACGCTCGATCAGGTCGACGAACTCAACCACCTGCCCGATCTTGTACGTCACCGGCCGATTGTTCATTGCTGCCCCCGTCTGCATGTTCGGTTTCCTTCTTCGCGTGGTATTACTGCGCCCTCATGGTCAAATAGGCCGCGACACGATTCCTCATTGAGGCTTCTTGCTCTGGCGTGAACTCGATCAGAGGCTCCGCAATGAGCAGATCGTTGAGCTTCCGGCGCGTTCCCATGACCCGATAAACCTCGATCAACGCTAATTCCCGCAACGTGGCGGGCGCCGGCTGCCATTTGTAATCGTGCTTTGGCCCGCATTCGGCGCGATACCATCGGCGCATGGCCTCTTGCACTGCCCAGCTCGGGACGTCTTCCAGTGCAGCCATGTAGGCTTCGCCGCGGGCCTCTCCCGCTAGATCACCAGATTCCCGGCTCGGCAAAACGAGCGTCATCTTCGTGACAATCGTCATGGTCAATTCGCCATGGCGCTGATCCTCGTAAGGCGTCATCGCAAGAACTTCCGTCAGTTCCTGAATGTGGCGCTCAACGAGCATTTTCTGCTCTTTTCCCAAAATCAAAGACCTCGGCAGAACCGGTATCGGACGATGCCTCCCGGACTGATCCGGCTGACTTTCCTTCCTGCAAATAGCGCAGCGCTGCTCCACCCATGGCGGCAACATGCTGAGCTTCGCGGGCCGTCGCACGTCCGGCGGCTGGATCGGCTCGATGGTTGCTAGTTCCGTTCCCATTTCTGGCCCCGTATTCGATCGCCTGGATCGCCCATTTCACCCACGCCGCGTTCCAATTTTTGGCTACTCGCCCTTTGTCGGCTGCGTGCAACTTGAACTTTCTAAATTCCAGATCAGCCCGCTCCGAGCTCCCGAGGATTGAAACCGCCTCATCCCAATGTTTCGGAAGCGGGGTCCAGCCATCGGGCAATTGCGCTGCTCGGCTCTCTCTCTTTTCCTTAATTACTTCTTTCTTTTCTTCCTTAGAGAGAGAGGGGCCGTCACTCGTTACGCCTTCGTTACGGTTTGTGACGTTTTGTGACGCCTCATCAGTCCGTAACGGAGTGACGCTTTCGTTACGGTTCGTTACGCTTGGATGCTGATCCTGCGTTACGCTTTGTGACGCTTTGTTACGCTCCCGGTACCGCTGTTGACGGGCCGCTCCAGCCGATTTCTTGGTCAGCGCACCGGTCATCTCGACGGCAGCACGCGCGACTAGGCTGGCCGCTTCCGCAGCGTCCATGCCACCCGCTATCAGCGCGGCTATGAGTTCACCTGTTGCGCTCAACCTGTCACCGCATCAAAAATCTTCTGGGCGCATCCATCCGGGTCGCGGTGGATCTGCGAGCCCGTGAATCGCATGGTGAGGAAACCGCGACCGAGTGCGGCGGCATCCTTCTTCGTATCGTGCGCCCTCTGCTCAGCAGAGGAATGAAACTCTTTGCCGTCACATTCGATTAGAAGGGCACCGGTGCGCTTGGGATTAAGGATGGCCCAATCTGAGCGGTAGTATCCCCACGCGAACTGAGGGACCAGCAGAAGCCCGTCAACCGGCTCTTTAAGATCCTGCACCAGGCAGAGCCTCAGTGGCTGGCCCGCATGCTCAAACTTCATCAGGATCGCGGCGCCAATTTCTTCCTCGATCGGGCTGTCACAGTTGGCGCCTATCTCACGGAAGCGGCCGGCGCGCTCCACCATGGAGACGAGCCCCTGCCCGATCGAAACGGGGTTGAACTCTCCCACGTCGCTTTCGTCGCCACGAACATAGGGTTTGCGCCATACCCCATCGTTGACGGGGTAGCCGTCCGCATCTAGGCCGTCATAGTATTCCCTCATGGGCGGACCAGCGAGGCCAGCGCTTCCATGTAGAGGTCAACCTGGGCCTCGTGCTCGGCTCGCTTGTTCGCGTCTGCCTTGCGCCGGCTGACGGCGGTCCGCAACGCCTTCACGTCGTAGCCGTGGGATTTGGCCTCTGCGTAGATTTCATTCCGCCCGGTCTGAAGATCCTTGATCTCGACCTCGACGTGCTCAATACGCTCTACAATTGCTTTAAGCTGGCTGTTGTCGCCGATCGCTGCCATGTGCGTTCTCCTTGGTTGGGGTAACGGGAACGCGGTTTGACTCACTAAGGGCAAGCGAAGTGCCGGTAATCACGATATTTGCAAGGTGGCACTGCGCGATTTCGAAACGCAGAAGATCATCCGAACCGAAGGGCTGGATGTTGAGGAGATAGCGGCCTGGGGCCGGCGAGGTCAGATATGCGAGTTTGGCAATCATGCTGCACGCACCTCGCGCTTAATCTGAGCCACCCTCTCCAGAACATGCACGCGATGCCGGAGCCGATCGCGAGACCGCGGTGTCGCCTTGCGCAGCGCCTCCTTGCGGAGCCTCAGGAGGTCACGAAGCTTCATGTTGCGCCTCGGTATGTATCGAATGGGCCAATCGCCTCTGCTCGGCACGGCGCTCCCTTGCAATCGCATTGAAGAGCGCGTTGCTGTCTTGCAGCTCAAGCTCCCGGCAGGGCTCGCAGAACATGCGTCGCCGACCACCCTTGCAGATATATCGGAATGGAAGATTGCAGCGCCGGCAATCAGTGCAGACAAGCTGCCCTTTCGTTAAAATTTGCGAGCCCGGGTTAGCCATGGCGAGCCTCCTCGCGAAGAGACATTAGCCGATTGGCTACGACGGATTCATGGACACTAAGCTCGCATGCGATCTCGTATGTGTTCATGCCCGCGCGCCAATGTGCGGCGATAGCATCGTCCTGGTTGCTCCATGTGAGCGGACGCCGATAGATTGCCCCCATCATCTCCTCCTTGCCAAAATTATCTTAATTTTGACGATGATCTTCTTCGCCAAAGCCTTGAGTAACCGCATCGATTTCTCCCTTGATGAGTTTCAGTCTCAACTCATCAGCTCGGTTTTCTTGTTCGACGCGGCTACAAAGATTTTCGTAACTGGCCCTGATATTTTGGAACAACGTTATACGGGGTTCTTTGACCCCTTCCGATTTGCCGAGGAAGGCGCGCACCCAGGCAGATGATGCGCCGATCGTTTGTGCGACGACCTCATAAGCCACCATGCGGGAGCCAGTGCGGCGCTCCTCGCGTTCAACCAAGGCGCCAAGGGCGCTGCGGGTGATGGACGTTAACGCGGCGGCACTCATTGCTTTTTTCCTCGCAAACTTTGACAGCACTTTAGAAACCCCTTCGTTCATGTTGCGGACATGACGAAGGACGAACTTGAACAAGACAACGATACGTGGTCCCCGATTGGCCTGGCCGCCGCACGGGTCCTAGCGAATTGCACAGAGGATGAGCCAAACGGAAAGACCGATAAGGCTCCAGAGAAGCAAACTGACAGGCAGCGCGAACACGAGCGCGCGGTGGAAACGGGCTTGCGACAGATCGAGAGATTCGAAGCTCGGTATCTGCGCAATCGATCCGGAGGGTAAGCGAACGATTTCGGTGCGGTGATTGTATTGCTTCTTCGCACCGCGAGAGCCAGCGGGACGGTCAAAACGCCCCCGTCCGACGTCCCGCTGGCTCGTCAATTGCGAAGTTGCCGCATTGCATGGATCGAATGCGGGCAATGTCCCGTGGTCCGGAACAACTCGCGAAAATGTTGAATCAACCTGCGCGTACAAATCCCCACACTTAGTCGGAGATGGCGAGAGTTCACTTGCATCATAGGTTAATCGTGTGCCAGTTTTTCCCTTCGCGCCGATGGTGCCAATCAGACCAACAAAAAGTCCGGGGAAAAAACTATGTGCGCAGAAGTGGAAGACATCTTTGTCGATGGATTTTCGGACCATCGCATCGTCGATGGAGTATTCAGCTGCGTCGGTTTCCGGAAGTTGAAGAAGAAGAAAGTCCCGGTTATCCGCTTGAGGATGCCTGCTGCCAAACTGAAGTATGTTGTTCAGTCGAGTGCTACTCATGCCATCGCCTCCGGACGCTCACCGAAAAAATCCGGCCGGAGCTGATGGCGGGAAATACCTGTCGCTCTCTCGACGTCGAAAACACGAGTGAGCGGCACCTTCTCCCACTGCGACACGGCTTGCGGGGTTATCCGCAGCTCAGTCGCAAGCTTCTCGGCCGTCCCCATCGCCTTGAGGGCCAAACTCAGTCCGGTGTCATGTCGCTTCGCCATGGGACCGATGTAAAGCATAGCTTGAGTTCAAGGTCAAGCCCTGCTTTGTTTACAGGCTAAAGCGATGCTTTATCATGCTGATATGGATGCAAAAATACTCGGAAAACGAATCGCGGAGGCCCGTAAAGCGGGGGGCGGCAAACCCGTTACCCAGGCCCAACTGGCGAATTTTTTAGGCGTGACGCCCCAAGCCGTATCCGGCTGGGAGCGCGGCGAGGCTACTCCGGAGACCGAGAAGATATCGAGCATAGCCAATTTCCTGCAAGTTCCGACGGGATGGCTGCTGGACGGCGAGGCTTCAGGTTTCGGAGCCCCGAAAAAGGAGGACCGTCTGGGTCTGTCGTACGTCCGCCTCATGGACAGCGTGCCGGCAGGCAAGCTAGCTGCTCCAATGTCCCAAGCGGCCCTAGAGCAGCTTCCGCTGATGATTTTTGCAGATCTCGGCCGCGGCGACTATATCGCGCTCACCGTCGAGGGAGACTCGATGGACCGTATCTCGCCGGACGGATCTATTATTCTGGTCAACAAGGCCGATACAACGCTGGTCTCGGGGAAGCCATACGTCTTCTCCCACCGCGGAAAGGCTACATTTAAGCTCTGGCGCCCCGACCCCGCCAGGCTTCAGCCCTACTCTACCAATCCCGTTCACGAGCCGGTGTACGTCAAAGGAAATCCCGAGAACATGGTCGTTGGACGGGTCGTTAGAACTCTTTTGGACCTTTGATGACCGCGGACCTGCTGGAGCAGATGAGACGGAACCCTCAAGGGGACTGGACCATTAAGGACGTGGAGACTGTTTGCGCTCAATATGGCGTGTCTTGCAAACCTCCGACCGGAGGCGGAAGTCACTACAAGGTGTACCATTCCCGCATTGACCACATTCAAACGGTTCCCTTTAAAAGGCCTATAAAACCTGTATATATACGCAGGCTAGTCAGGTTCCTCGAAGTGGTCAGGAGTCTTAAATGAGAACGACTGATTACGCGGTTACGATCCAGGCGTTGCCAGCGGCAGATGGCGGTGGGTTCATGGCCTACGTTCTTGACCTGCCCGGATGCACCTCGGACGGCGAAACGCCCCAAGAAGCACTAGCGAACGCTCAAGATGCGATCGTTTCCTGGATTGAGGCGGCCCACGAGATGGGTAGACCAATCCCGGAGCCCACCCGGGAAGAGCCCGCCCAATTGCTGAAGGTCGGCTGACAATTTGGAATAGCCCGCCCCCTCGGCGGGCTTTTTTCAGCGGCGTGAGATCCCGGGCGCGCAAGAGCCTGGGTATTTTTTTGATTTACATGTAAAGCGACACTTGACCTTGAACTAAAGCCATGCTTTACTCATTCCCATCAGACGGGGAAACGACATGGCAATCACGAACATCAGCTACTTCGTCATTTGCATCGATTACGGCCGCAATGGCTGCGAGGGGGTTGTCGACCCCGAGATGACGTTCCGCGGCGCCGTCGAGAAGGTCCGCGAGATCATCGGCGACGGTCGGGAAATCGCCTTCGCTCATGAAATCACGTTCATGAACGGCAGCCACCACGTCTCCGACGTGAAGGACGAGCTGATCAACCGTGCGAACGACCTCCGGCTTGAGGCGGCTGAGTAATGGCCCTCGCCCTAAAAGATGTTGACGCGCTCCTCAATGACCTCGCCGTCACCATCCAGAACAAGACTGCGGAATCCGCTGCTCAAGTCGCGAAGCTCTATGGCGCTTCCGACGAGGCCGTGCAGGCGATCCTCCGGCTCAAGACCAAAGAGGGGAAAGCGGCATGACCGAGAACCGCATCGAAATGCTGCTCTGCTGCATCGGCTTCGGTCTCTGCTGCTTTGCTTCTCTTGCTTGGGGCCTGACATGACCAGCCAGCAGTTCGGCGATGAACTTCTCCGGCACTGGCAACTGCTCTGGCCCCTGCCCGCCTCCGAACGGATCAAGCGGATTGATGAAATCAGGGCCGATATGGAATTCGAAGAGCAGCTTTCACTCGTCTCTATTGAGATGGCTAACCCGGAGTTTGTGTGATGTCCCTTCCCGCTGAGAATCTGAGAGAGCTTGGCCCAGTGTCGCATCTGCCTACCGTCGCCGCGCCGATGGATATCGTTCGCGCCGCGCTGGCGACCGGCAATGTCGAGATGTACCGCGAGGCGGTTGCTCTCGCGAAGGAAATGGACGCTTTCGCTGCTCGGAAAGCATTCGATAACGCGATGGCCGACGCTAAGGCGGCGATCCCGACGATCAGGAAGAACCGCGAGGTTGATGCCGGCGAGAAGAACGGCAGGCAAGGCCCGAAATACCGCTTTGAGGATCTGGCCGAGATCGCCCGCACGATCGATCCAATTTTAGGCGAGCACGGCCTTTCCTACCGCTTCAAGGTTTCCTCCGAAATCAACCAGCCGGTTCGCGTGACATGCATTGTGTCGCACCGCGCCGGCCACTTTGAGGAAACCACCCTGACCTCCGGTAAGGACGACGGGCCGGGCCGCAACGCGATCCAGCAGATCGGTTCCACGATCACCTATTTGCAGCGCTACACGCTCAAGGCTGCTCTTGGCCTTGCCGCCTCTCAGGATGATGACGGGCGTATCAGTGAGCGCACGGCAGAGCCCGAAGTTTACACGCCTCCCCCCGGTTCGATCACTCAGGAGCAGGCCGACAACATCAGGGACGCCCTTGAAGCAAAGGGCGCGAGCGTCAAGGCGTTCCTGCAATGGGCCAAGCGGGACCGGATCGAGAGCATCCCGGCCGATTATTACGACGCCTGCATCGCAGCCATCAACAAATTCCAGAAGGTCTGAGCCATGAACGCGCTCGTTTCCATCGATGTCGCCACCCTCACCCCAGCCTCCGTGTTTGCGCCCGGCGGGATGGAAGGCATCATCGCCAAGCTCGAGGCCGAGGTTCGCGCGATCGACCGGGATATATCGACCCCGGAAGGCCGCGACGCCGTGAAGTCCCTCGCCTACAAGGTCGCGCGGTCGAAAACCGCCCTCGACGACATGGGCAAGGAGCTGGTCGCCGACATCAAGAAGCAGGCCGGCGCTATCGATGCCGACCGCAAGCTTGCCCGCGACCGGCTGGACGCACTCAAGGAAGAGGTTCGCGGCCCACTCACTCAATGGGAAGAGGCCGAGGCAAACCGCATCAGCGGCCACGAGGGCGCGATTGTCGCCGTGATCGAGGCCGCGCGACAGGCCACGGGTAAGCCGGCCAGTCTGATCCGCGAACTGATCGAGATCGTTGCGGGCTATGCCGACCGCGATTGGCAGGAATTCAAGGAACGCGCCGACGCTGCCGTTCCCGAGGCCATGGCGACGCTTAATCAGGCGCTTGCCGCCGCCGAACAGGCAGAGCGTGACGCCGCCGAGCTCGCCGAGTTGCGCCGCCTGAAAGCTGAGCGCGAAGAGGCTGACCGGAAGGCGGATTCCGAGCGCATCGCTGCGCAGCAAGCCGCGGAGCGTAAGGCATATGAGGAACGTCGGGAGAAAGAGCGCGCCGAGAAGGCTGAGCGCGACAAAGCCGCCGCCGTTGCCGCTGCGATCGAGACGGAGCGCAAGCGCCAGGAGGCCGAGGCCGCCCGCGTAGCGGCTGACAAAGCCAACGAGGAAGCTGCCGAGCGCAAGCGCCAAGAGAACAAGCGCCACCGCGCGAAGGTTCACCGGGAGATCACCTTGGCGCTGTCGGAAGTCTTGACCGGCAATGCCGACGAGGCCGCGGCATTGATCGAGGCAATCGCCGCCGGCCGCATCCCGCACGTTTCAATCACCTACTGAGGGGCAGATCGTGGAAATCATTACGGACATCGAGCAGAACTCCGAGGCGTGGTTGCGCGCCCGCGCCGGAATCCCGACAGCTTCTCAGTTTTCGACCGTGCTTGCGAAGGGCGAAGGCAAGACGCGCCGAACGTACATGCTCAAACTGGCCGGCGAGATCATCACTGGCGAGCCGATGGAGAGCTTTTCGAACGATCACACGGAGCGCGGGCATGCAATGGAAGCCGAGGCGCGCGACCTGTATTCTTTCCAGACCGGCGCGCAGCTTCACCGCGTCGCTTTCATCAAGAATGGCCGGGCCGGTTGTTCGCCGGACAGCCTGATCGGTGATGACGGCGGCGCCGAGATCAAGACCAAGCTCCCGCACTTGCTGGCCGAAGTGATCCTGAAGGATGAATTCCCGCCTGAGCATAAGGCACAGGTCCAGGGCACGCTTTGGCTCGCGAAAAGGCAGTGGTGGGATATCGCCATCTATTGGCCGAAGATGCCGCTTTTCGTGAAGCGCGTTCACCGTGACGAGATCTATATCCAGAAGCTCGCAACGGAGATCGACCGCTTCAACGCCGAGCTCGACGACGTTGTAGCGCAGATCAGGCGCCGCGGCGAGGCGATGGCAGCATGAGCCGGGCAATGCTCATCCTTCAAAGTGCGTCCGAGCGTGAGCAAGCCATCCAGTGGGTGCGCAAGGCGCCGACCGGGAGCCGCGTCGAGTTCAAGGGGCCGGCAAGGTCGGTCGACCAGAACTCGCGGTTTTGGGCAATGCTTACCGACGTCGCGGTGCAGGGCCGCGTCAACGATCGCCGCTTCAATACGGAAGACTGGAAGATCATGTTCATGACCGCCTATGCGGAGGAACGTGGCCTTGAGATCAGGCACCTTCCCGCACTCAACCGCGCTGGCATGATCCCTTGCGGCCGCTCGTCCTCCGATCTCTCGGTGCATGAGATGTCCGAGCTGATGGAATGGATCGCGGCCTGGGGCGCGGAGAACGGCATCACCTTCCACGACCAAGAGGAAATGGAGCCGGTATGAGCCGCACGGTCGAAGAATGGCGCGGCAAAACGGACGACAGCGCGATCCCTGTTCGGGTGAAGCTCCGCGTCCACGCAAAGGCCGAGGGCTGCTGTGCAAAGTGCGGCGTCGAGGCTTCGACCGGCCAATACGACCACGCTATTTCACTGATCCTGGGCGGCGAGAACCGCGAGAGCAATATCCAGCTTCTCTGCGTGCCATGCCACAAGGCCAAGACCCGGCTCGACGTGAAGCTGAAGGCGAAAGTTGCGCGCGTGCGAGCTCGGCACATTGGCGTGAAGCACCGCCGCCGCACGATACCAGGCAGGAAATTCGACGGCACGCCGATCCCGGCCCGATGGGTCGAGTGATCAGCATTGTCGCTACGACAGTGAAAGTGCGGACCAATTTTAGACGGTGAGGATGAGAATGAACGACCTAGAACAAGCGCAAGCCGATTATGACGCCGCTGTTTCTGAGCGAGCCAACGCCGACAAGATCGTCAACGACGCGGCGAAAAAGGTCTTTGCAGCGCGCGACCGTCTCGACGCGGCGAAGCGTAAGGCTGCCGAGTCCATCCCCGTAGACCGATCGGCCCGCCAACTGTCCGGCGGCGGCCCCGTGACTGGCGACCACCGCGAGATCAACCCGGCAACGGGCCAGCAAAAGGGCTATATCGTCTTGAGCGAGGCTGAGCGGTCAAAGGGATACGTTCGCCCGTTTCGCGACGCGTACCGGCATGCGAAGTGCGGCGCGATCACCACAATGAGCCGCGACATCGCAGCGACCTATGCGCGCGATCCGGAGTTCTACGATGGCACGTTCTGCTCAACCTGCCGCAGCCATTTTCCGGTCGGAGAAAAGGGCGAATTCACTTGGTACGAGATGGACGGTACCGAAGGGCCGAAGGTGGGAACATGAGCACCCGCACCGCAAAGCCAGAGCATGAAGTTCTCTATCAGGACTTGGCTAAGATGCTTGGCCGGCATGGCGACAAGGTGACGGCAGAGGAGATGCTGGCCATCGGCGCCAACATGCTCGGGAAGCTTCTCGCTTACCAGGATCAGCGCACCATGACGCGCGAACGTGGGCTGGAGATCATCATCCAGAACATCGAGCTTGGCAATCAGCAAGCCATTGCTGAGGTGATGAACAGCCGGGGCCGCGCGTGATCACACTTGCACTGTCATCGCCGCAGTAAAAGTCTGACTTTTAACAGGAGAATTTGAAATGACCGCACTGATGATCTCGACGGGCGCTCACTACCACTGGGTTAAGGCGATCGAGGCCAGCACCCATGGCGGCGGCGCGCTCAAGCTGACGCTGCATGGCGGCGCTGACGAGGACTTCCAGCAGTTCAATCAGGCCGAGATCACCGTTTTCACGGATGACGCCGATCTGGTCGAGCGGCTGATCGCTGCCATCAACGGCGCGGCGAAGCCAGTTGAGTCCGAGCAATCCGAAGCCGCGTAACAGCTCACTCAACAGGAACGCCAGTGATGTTCGGCAAATTCATCTTTAGATGTGACGAAGAAAACATCGTGCTAGCCGGCCGTGCCGCGAAGCACCTCATGCGCGACCCGTCAAAATCCGATTGCTGGATGGCCTATGGCGAGAACGGCGAGATCGAAATGTATGCCGAGCGCCTGAAGCGCAGCATCAGTGTCAAGCAGGTGAAGCCATGACCAATTCAGATCCCCGATTCTCCGCTGGCAGTGAGGGTGTGGCGTGACCGACCTCATTTGGATTGGAAACACGCTCTATCCGCGCTGGGGCGTCTTCGCGGCAATCGGGTTAGTCGTGCTCACCTTCGCCGGCATCTCAGCCTTTGTTTCAAGAGGAAAACCATGACCTGCACCGGATTGAAGCGCTTCAACCTAGTCGAGGAATGGCGCGACATCGCCAATAAGCTCGACAAGATGTCCATTCGCGAACTGAACACGGTCGAGGGCGACCGTCTGATGGATCGCGTCCACCAAATTCGTCGGCAATTGGGGGAATAGACATGCCCGAGTTGGTTGATGAAATCCGCGTGCCTCTGCATGAGCTGCAAGCCGATGTAGACTACCTGATCGGTCGGGTGATAGCCGACGCGAGCTGCGCGTCTACGATAGCTGCGAGCATCAAGGGCAAGCTGACGGCAATTGAGGCGGCTATCCTCTCTGGCGCTCCTGCCCAACCATCTGCGATGGCGGACGACCTAGATCGTCTAGCTTTTCGCCTCAGGCAGTCAGCCGACCATGATGGGCCGCAGGAGCTGAAGATGGTCATGCGGCGTGTGGCGACTGCCCTCGACCGCACCTCCCAACCATCGCCGGCCGCACTGGTGCAGGATTGCTTGAACCGCTGCTATCGCGAGATTACCCGGCTAAGCGGCGCGCTGGACTGCGGTCGGGCAAACAAACAGCTTGATGCAGTCGAGGCCGCAGAGGCTGCCCACCGCTCTGCCGGCAATGGTGAACCACCGCTTTCGGTTCAAGACGTTCAGCAAGAATTCTATGTCTGGTGGGCCGACAACCAAGAAGACCCGGCGCACGGCATGATCACCCAGAACTGCGCTTTGGCAACATGGAAGGGCGCCTACGACAAGTATGTGAGAAACACAAAACACACCCCCGATGTACCGCCGAGAAACATGACCAAGTGGCCAGACACCCTTGGGTTTGATGACCGAGATAAATACATCGACGAGCTTGAAGCTCAGATCGAGCGCCTCAGAGCAGTACCGCAGCAAGTCAAAGTGCCGGATGGTTATGCGAAGCTCCCGGCCGGCATGATCTGCAAGTGCTTCAAGATGTGGCGGGACGAAAATGGCAACCATTGGTGCTGTACTCCACCAGTGACGCGCCCAGCACCGCAGACATTGCCGACGCGGGAAGATATCGCTCGCATTGTTTGCTGCTCGGGCGGCTGCATCCTGAGCGACACGGAAGATGGCTGTATCGCCTGCCATCCCGCGTTCCCTGAATTCATGACGAAGGCTGACGCCATACTCGCGCTGTCGCGCCCACATGGAAACTGACAAATGACCTATTATTCAAGCCTGCGCTCCGCGAACGTGGCCCGCCAAATCGAGTGGGATGAAGGCAATCAACTCTCGTTGTCGTATCGTGGCAACGAACTAGCCGGCGAAGTCGGCGAAGCTTGCAACGTCATCAAGAAGCTAGACCGCGAGCAGATGGGCATTAAAGGCTCCCGCGATACGGTCGAGCATTTGGCCCAGGAACTGGCGGACGTTGTGATCTGCGCTGACCTGATTGCCTCAGCCGCCGGTATCAATCTTGAGCACGCTATCCGCGACAAGTTCAACGCCACGTCTGAAAAGCATGGCTTCAAGACTCGGTTGGTGTCTCTTGCGTTGGCTTCGCAGGACCAGCCATGAGCCAATTCAACATGATGCCGAAGTGCGATCACTGCGGGCGCTTCATGCGAAGCGAGGTCGGCAGCTCCTACGCGATGCGATATTCTGGCCATCCGCCATGCCCGGATCACGAGGCGAACCGTTGCAGATCGTGCACGGACGCTATCGGGCCACTCAAGGCGCAACCCGGCATCGCCGAATGGACCGCCGGCATCATCACCGCAGATGTGTCCGCAGCGGGGGATAGCAATGGTTAAGAAGCCAAAAATATTCTTCTCGATCGACGAGCGGTCAGACGGTCTGATCCAGCTTGCAATCAACGACGAGAACGGCGGCTATCGCATTTGCGGGCCGAAGTACGACGGTACAGGCAGGACGATCAGGCGCCACGAATTGACAGCGCGCGACGTTGCGGAGCTCCGTGACTACCTCGATCGTGTGGGATCTGCTGGGGGCCAGTCATGAAGCTGTGGCCATGGCAACCGAAGCAGGTGCCTACGCGCACGAGCGGCCACACCGGCCCCGTCTGCATCCAGTGCGGCGCTGAATTCTATTACGACTACATCCCTGAGCGGCACGACTACTCGGGCTACTGCTGGCTTTGCTTTGCGGATTGGGAGCGCATCCGCGCCGCTGCACCGCGAGTCCCTTCAGAGGATCGCTCATGAGCCACGTCCTCACACTGCCAAATCAGGCTGAAGCCATGCGAGCAACCCATAGTTCAGGTGGGTCGAGCGGACAAGGCGAGCTGATCCAGGAACTATCGAAGCATCCGCTTGCTATTTCCGAACGCGATGCCGGGAAGCCGTGGCGCAAGATGGATCATATTCATCTGAGCCGGTTTGACGGCACAGACTATTGCCAATGGTACGGACGCTGCGCAGACGGATTTCATCGTCCGATCGGGCGCATTCTGCAAATCGTCGCGGCCTCCCCGGCATTGTCCTCAAACAAGTGAGCATGTGAAATGACCGAACTCGAACAGGCCCAGACCGCATACGACATTGCCGTCCAACATCAACATGCGGCTGAGCAAGGCGCGCTCGCCGCAAGGAAGGCGGTATTGGAGACAAAGAAGCAGTTGGATATTGCGAAGCAGTATCTCGCCGCAACCATCCCGGTTGACCGATCCGCGCGGCAGTTGTCAGGCGGAGGAGCCCTTACCGACGACCATCGCGAGATCAACCCTGCGACCGGCCAGCAAAAGGGCTACGTCGTCTTGAGCGAGGCTGAGCGGTCCAAGGGATACGTCCGCCCCTTCCGTGACGCCTACCGGCATGCGAAGTGCGGCGCGATCACCACAATGAGCCGCGACATCGCAGCGACCTATGCACGCGACCCGGAGTTCTACGACGGCACGTTCTGCTCAACCTGCCGCAGCCACTTCCCGGTCGGCGAGAACGGCCAGTTCACTTGGTACGAGATGGACGGCACCGAAGGGCCGAAGGTGGGCACATGAGCACGCTCACCGCGAAACCCGAGCATGAAGTTCTCTATCAGGAATTGGCTAAGTTGCTCAGCCGTCACGCCGCGAAGATGACCTCTGAGGAGATGCTGGCTATCGGCGCCAACATGCTCGGCAAGCTGCTCGCCTACCAGGATCAGCGGACCATGACCCGCGAGCGTGGGCTGGAAATCATCATCCACAATATCGAGATGGGCAACCAACAGGCGGTTGCCGAGGTGATGAACAGCAAGGGCCGCGCATGACCACATACTCAGTGACGTCGAAACACGAGGCACCATGAGCCCGAACGATGATGATCCGGTCACGTTGCAGGAAGCCGTCGATATCGTCTATCGGGGGACGATCGAGGTTTCGACCTTGCGTCTGATGGCAGATCGCGGCCACCTTCAGATCTTCAAGGTCGGCCGCAAATGGTTTACGACGCTTCGTAGCGTCCGAGAGATGAAGCACACATGCCCCGGAAATCGAAAGGTGCCCGCCTCTGGCTCGACAAGGAACGCGGGCACTGGGTTATCAGAGACGGAACGAGCTTCATCCGCACTGGCTGCGTTGAGGCAGACAACGAGGGCGCTGAAAAGCGGCTCGCGGACTACATAGCTGAGAAGTATGAGCCGGCGGCTGTCCCGTCGCCGCTGATTGCCGATGTGCTCTTGGTCTACGCCAAGGAGAAGTTGCCGAAGACGCGGGCCGCAGAGAAGGCGGCGCACAACATTTCGAACCTGACCCCGTTCTGGGCAACCAAGCGAGCCGACAACGTGAACGCTAGCACCTGCGAGGAATACGCGAAGACCCGGCCCCAAGCTGCGGCTCGGCGCGACCTCGAAGTATTGCGGGCGGCGCTCTATTACTGGCACGAGCACAAGGCTCAGCTCGCCAAGGCTCCGCTTGTGATCCTGCCGGAGAAGTCGGGGCCGCGCGAGCGCTGGTTGACCGAGGAAGAGGCTCACCGGCTGCGCAAGGCCGCGATGAAGTGGCCGCACCTGTACCGCTTCGTGATCCTTGGCCTGAAGACCGGTTCACGGTCTGGCGTGCTGCTGAGCCTGAAGTGGTCGCAGATCAACCTGCGCAGCGGCGTCATGGACAGGATGGCCACAGGCGAGACTGAGGCCGCCAACAAGCGGAAGCCACCCGTCCGGCTCGGCAAGTCCGTAGTGCGCCTGCTGCGCCGCTGGAAGGTCAAGGACGGCAAGATCCAGCACGTCATCCACTTCGACGGGAAGCCGGTCAAATCGCTCAAGAAGTCATGGGCGCTGGCCTGCGAGGCCGCCAAGCTGGAAGACGCGAGCCCGCACACAATGCGCCACACCCGCGCGACCTGGCTGATGCAGGCCGGGATCGACCTATGGGAAGCGGCTGGCCACCTCGGAATGTCGGTGAAGGTGCTGGAAAACACCTATGGGAAGCATCATCCCGACTTCCAATCTGGAGCGTCTGAGGTATGATACTGTGCCGAAACTGATCCGCTGCGAAATTCTAACCTGCTAAGTGCTTGAAATATGGTGGGCGGTGAGAGATTCGAACTCCCGACCCTCTCGGTGTAAACGAGATGCTCTAACCAGCTGAGCTAACCGCCCCTCGCCGCTTCTTTATCCCTACCGGCCCCGAACGGGCAAGCGCGGAACGCCAATTCCAGGGCCTCAATCCTGTGGCCGGCCCGGCAGCAGCGGCACCGCGTCGATCCACACCGCCGCCGACTGGCACCAGATCTGCCTGACGGGCCGCAATTTGTCGCGCTGGCGGATGCTGCCCCAGCGGATGCCCCAATCGTCCTCCTGGTCGCCGTCGCCGCTCGTGAACAGCGGGGAACCGCAGTCGGCGCAAAAGTGCTGGAAGCGCATCCGGCCGTTGTCGCCGCGCTTGCCGTAGATCCTGGGCGTGCCGGCAGTCAGGCGGACTTCGGCGCCCGAACAGACGGCCGTCACCCGGAAGGGCGAGCCGGTCAGTGTCTGGCAATCGGTGCAGTGGCAGACCGACACCGTCTCCGGGTCGATCTCGGCTTCAAAGGTAATCTCGCCGCAATGGCATTGCCCGTCGATGTGCATTGTCGTCATCCGCTGCCCAAAACAAAATGCCCCACAAAAAAACGGCGCCCGAAGGCGCCGTTTTATCATCTTTTTCGAGCTGCGATCTCAGTGAGCGGTCAGGCCGCCGGCGGCTTCGTCGCCGTCCGGCTTCACCGTCACCTTGGTGTCCTCTTCCCAGACGATCGGCACTGGCTTCTTGACCAGCGCCTTGGCGACGACGTCGTCGAGGCGCGAGACCGGGATGATCTCCATGCCGCCCTTGATCGCATCGGAAATCTCCGTGAGATCCTTGGCGTTGTCCTCAGGAATCAGCACCGTCTTGATGCCGCCGCGGGCAGCAGCCAGCAGCTTCTCCTTCAGGCCGCCGATCGGCAGCACGCGGCCGCGCAGCGTGATTTCGCCGGTCATCGCGACATCGTGGCGGACCGGGATGCCGGTCATGACCGAGATGATCGCGGTGGCCATCGCCACGCCCGCCGACGGACCGTCCTTCGGCGTCGCGCCTTCCGGCACGTGCACGTGGATGTCGCGCCGGTCGAACAGCGGCGGCTCGATGCCGTAGACGATCGCGCGCGAGCGGACATAGGACGCCGCCGCCGAGATCGATTCCTTCATCACGTCACGCAGATTGCCCGTGACCGTCATCTTGCCCTTGCCGGGCATCATGACGCCTTCGATCGTCAGCAACTCGCCGCCGACATCGGTCCAGGCAAGGCCGGTGACGATGCCGACCTGCGGCTCGCTCTCGATCTCACCGTAGCGGTACTTCGGCACGCCCAGAAGCTCTTCGAGAGTCTTCTCGGTGATCTTGACCGACTTCTTCTTGGAGATCATCAGCTCCTTCACCGCCTTGCGGGCGAGTGTGGAGAGCTCACGCTCCAAATTGCGCACGCCCGCTTCGCGGGTGTAGCGGCGGATCAGAAGCAGCAGCGCGTCGTCGTCGATCGAGAACTCCTTGGAGTCCAGGCCGTGCTTGGACACCGCGGTCGGGATCAAGTGCTTGCGCGCGATCTCGACCTTCTCGTTCTCGGTGTAGCCCGCGATCCGGATGATCTCCATGCGGTCCATCAGTGGTCCCGGAATATTGAGCGTATTCGCGGTCGTGATGAACATCACGTTGGACAGATCGTAGTCGACCTCGAGATAGTGGTCGTTGAAGGTCGCGTTCTGCTCGGGGTCGAGGACCTCGAGCAGCGCCGAGGACGGATCGCCGCGGAAATCGGCGCCCATCTTGTCGATCTCGTCCAGCAGGAACAGCGGATTGGACGACTTCGCCTTCCGCATCGACTGGATGATCTTGCCGGGCATCGAGCCGATATAGGTGCGGCGGTGCCCGCGGATCTCGGCCTCGTCGCGCACGCCACCGAGCGAGACGCGCACGAATTCACGCCCCGTCGCCTTCGCGATCGACTTGCCGAGCGAGGTCTTGCCGACGCCGGGAGGGCCGACGAGGCACAGGATCGGGCCCGTCAGCTTGTTGGCGCGCGACTGTACGGCGAGATACTCGACGATGCGGTCCTTGACCTTCTCCAGCCCGTAGTGATCCGCATCCAGAACCGCCTGCGCGGCTTCCAGATCCTTCTTCACCTTGGACTTCTTGTTCCACGGAATCGACAGCAGCCAATCCAGATAGTTGCGCACGACGGTCGCTTCCGCGGACATCGGCGACATCTGGCGCAGCTTCTTCAATTCATGCTGCGCCTTCTCGCGCGCTTCCTTGGAGAGCTTGGTCTTGGAGATCTTCTCTTCGAGATCGGCGAGCTCGTCGCGACCGTCGTCGTCGCCGAGCTCCTTCTGGATCGCCTTCATCTGCTCGTTGAGATAGTACTCGCGCTGGGTCTTCTCCATCTGGCGCTTGACGCGCGAGCGGATGCGCTTCTCGACCTGGAGCACCGAGATCTCGCTCTCCATCAGGCCCAGCACCTTCTCCAGGCGCTGCGTGACCGACAGCGTCTCCAGGATGCCCTGGCGATCCGCGATCTTGACGGCGAGATGCGAGGCGACGGTGTCGGCGAGCTTGGCAAAATCGGTGATCGCCTGCACGACGCCGACGACCTCGGCCGAGATCTTCTTGTTGAGCTTCACGTAGCTCTCGAAGTCGGACACGACGGAGCGCGCCATGGCCTCCGCCTCGACCGACTTCGCATCGGTATCGGCGAGCGCAATCGCGGTCGCTTCGTAATAGTCGGCGCGATCGGTGTACTTCTGCACGCGCGCCCGCTCGAGCCCTTCGACCAGCACCTTCACAGTGCCGTCGGGAAGCTTCAAGAGCTGGAGCACGCTGGCAAGCGTACCGGTCTCGTAAATGGAATCGGGTGCCGGATCATCGTCGGACGCGTTCTTCTGGGTCGCGAGCATGATCAGCGCGTCGTTCTTCATCACCTCTTCGAGCGCGCGGATCGACTTCTCGCGGCCGACGAAGAGCGGAACGATCATGTGCGGGAAGACGACGATGTCGCGCAGGGGCAGCACGGGATAGGCGTGCGTTTCGCCATGGACGATGGTTGGCCTGGGTTTTGGATTGGTCATGGCCTTTTCCTTTTGCTTTGCCCCCTTGCACGCAGCCCGCCATGCTCATGCGCAACCGCCACAAGGTGCCGAGGTGACCCGCAATACCGATCGGTCCTTTTGAGGTTGGACCGGCTTGCCGAATCGGAACTGAGGCGAATCTTGAAGAGAATTTTTACTCGCCGCCGACATTAGGTGGCTATCGACCCGGGGGGTGTCAAGTCATTGAAAGACGCGCGCCATCAGGCGCTTACGCACGCAAATAAGCGACGCAACACCGGCTGCGGAGATACTTTCCGCAGCCCCTGCTTGAGGAGACGATTGGAGCGTTCCAGCGCCGAAATCAGGCGCTGGCGTTCTCGACGGCGCGATCGGACCGATCGGCGTAGATGTAGAGCGGACGCGCCGTTCCTTCCACGACTTCGCGGGAAATCACGACTTCTTCCACACCTTCGAGGCCCGGCAGGTCGAACATGGTCTCGAGCAGGATCGCCTCGAGGATTGAACGCAGCCCCCGCGCACCGGTCTTGCGCTCGATCGCCCTGCGGGCAACCGCGCCAAGCGCCTCGTCGGCGAAGGTCAGCTCGATGTTCTCCATCTCGAACAGCCGCTGGTACTGCTTCACCAGCGCGTTCTTCGGCTCGACCAGGATCTTCTTGAGCGAAGCCTCGTCCAGATCCTCCAGCGTCGCCACGACGGGCAGACGGCCGACGAATTCCGGGATCAGGCCGTACTTCAGGAGATCCTCAGGCTCGACATGACGGAAGATTTCGCCGGTGCGGCGGTCTTCCGGTGCGAGCACCTGAGCGGCGAAACCGATCGAGGTCGAACGTCCGCGTGCCGAGATGATCTTTTCGAGGCCCGAGAACGCACCACCGCAGATGAACAGGATATTGGTGGTGTCCACCTGCAGGAACTCCTGCTGCGGATGCTTGCGGCCGCCCTGCGGCGGGACCGAAGCCACCGTGCCTTCCATGATCTTGAGCAGCGCCTGCTGCACGCCCTCACCCGACACGTCGCGCGTGATCGAGGGATTGTCGGACTTGCGGCTGATCTTGTCGATTTCGTCGATGTAGACGATGCCGCGCTGGGCACGCTCGACATTGTAGTCGGCGGCCTGGAGCAGCTTCAGGATGATGTTCTCGACGTCCTCGCCGACATAGCCGGCTTCGGTCAGCGTCGTCGCATCCGCCATCGTGAACGGCACGTCCAGGATGCGGGCGAGCGTCTGCGCGAGCAGCGTCTTGCCCGAGCCGGTCGGACCGATCAGCAGGATGTTCGACTTCGCAAGCTCGACGTCGTTGTGCTTGGTCTGGTGGTTGAGGCGCTTGTAGTGATTGTGCACCGCGACCGAGAGGACCTTCTTCGCATGGTTCTGGCCGATCACGTAATCGTCCAGCACCTTGCAGATTTCCTTCGGCGTCGGAATCCCGTCGCGCGACTTCACCAGCGAGGATTTGTTCTCCTCGCGAATGATGTCCATGCAGAGCTCAACGCACTCGTCGCAAATGAAGACCGTGGGACCCGCGATCAGTTTGCGCACTTCGTGCTGGCTCTTGCCGCAGAACGAGCAATACAGCGTGTTCTTGGAGTCGCTCGTGCCGACCTTACTCATTCATGTCTCCGTCCGCGGTTCGATCCCGTCCGCTCGATCGCCCTATTCCGGCACGACAGCCGGTACAGTCCTTCAAATAGAGCAAATTCCGTACCAAAAAAGACCCTACGCGTTACATGCCGTGCGAATCGCGGTCATTCGATTCCCCGCGATCATAGCCGATCAGTCATAGCGAACCATGCTGGCACCCGACTATCAAGAATTCGCTAATCGGGGGTCGCCGGCTACCCGTGACAATACCGTGATTTCCGGTCTTGGCACGGGCGAAGTGATCGAAATCACCCCGGCGTTGCTGGATTGCCACGAAAAACAAGCACGAAAGCGGAACTTTCTGCCTGTCGCAGGGCGCAAAAGTGCGTTTTGCGACGCGCGCACGTGTCCTTAACGTGAACGCTCCCTGATGGTGCCCGCGGTCCCAGAGGGATTGCCGGCACAGTAGTGCTACGGGGTCTTCGGCGACGCGGTTTCCTCGGCGCGCTTGTCGATCACCCTGTCGACCAGGCCGAACTCCTTGGCGTCGCTCGCGGTCAGGAACTTGTCGCGTTCCAGCGCGTCCTCGATCGCCTTGTAGGTCTGGCCGGTGTGCTTCACGTAGATCTCGTTGAGCCGCTTCTTCAGGTTCAGGATTTCCTGGGCGTGCAGCATGATGTCGGTGGCCTGGCCCTGGAAGCCGCCGGAGGGCTGATGCACCATGATGCGCGCGTTCGGCAGCGAGAAGCGCATGTCCTTCTCGCCGGCGCAGAGCAGCAGCGAGCCCATCGAGGCGGCCTGTCCGGTGCACAGCGTCGAGACCGGCGGACGAATGAACTGCATGGTGTCGTAGATCGCGAGGCCCGACGTCACCACGCCGCCCGGCGAGTTGATGTACATCGAGATTTCCTTCTTCGGATTTTCCGCCTCAAGGAACAACAGCTGCGCGACGATCAGCGTCGACATGCCGTCCTCGACCGGCCCGGTCAGGAAGATGATTCGCTCTTTCAGAAGGCGCGAGAAAATGTCGTAGGCGCGCTCGCCACGGTTGGTCTGCTCGACCACCATGGGCACGAGGTTCATGTAGGTTTCAACCGGATCGCGCATGAGTCACCTAGGGTTTTGAAGAGGCGGACATCGCCAGGCCCGGCTGCCAGTCGGGGCTGGATCTGCCGGAAGGCCGATGGACGTCCCGTGATGCAGGAACTTGGCAGAAGAACTTGGTAGAGGCACTTGGCAGAAGCAGAGGGCGTAGCGACAGATATAGCCCAATTCGCGCCTGACAAGTGCGGAGCGAATTAAGGCTTAATCCGTGAGGCAGTTGAAGCTGATTCGTACAAAGAGGCCCAGCCGGCCACCTGGCTAGCTCGACCTCTTCGCTGATCATCCTTAATGCAAGGCTATCCTGGAGGCTCTCCTAAAGGCTCTTCTGGAGCCCTCAGGCCGCGGTCTTTTCCGCCTCGTCGTCCTTGTAGAGATCGTCGCGCGAGACCTTCTTCTCGGTCACCTTGGCAAGCTCGAGGATGAAGTCGACGACCTTGTCCTCATAGATCGGTGCACGAAGCTGGGCCAAGGCTTGGGCGTTGCTGCGGTAATAGTCCCAGACCTCCTTCTCGCGGCCCGGCATCGAGCGCGCCCGCTCGATCACGGCGCGGCCGACCTCGTCATCGGTCACGGAGATCTTGTTCTTCTCGCCGATCTCCGAGAGCACGAGGCCGAGCCGCACGCGACGATCGGCGATCTTGCGGTACTCTTCCTTGGCGGCGTCTTCAGTGGTGTCTTCGTCGGCGAAGGTCTTGCCGGCGGACTCCATCTCGGCCTTCACCGAGTTCCACATCAGATTGAACTCCTCGTCGACCAGCGAGGGCGGAGCCTCGAAGCGATGGGCCTCGTCGAGGCGGTCGAGCAGCGCGCGCTTGACGCGCTGGCGGGTCGCGGTCGCGAACTCGGCCACCAGCCGCTCGCGCGCCGCTTCCTTCAGCTTGTCCAGCGATTCCAGGCCGAGCGTCTTCGCGAACTCGTCGTCGATCGCGAGATCCTGCGGCGCCTCGATCAGCGTCGCGGTGGTCTCGAACTCGGCCGGCTGGCCGGCGAGCTTGTCGTTCATGTAGTTCTTGGGGAACGCCACCTTCAGCGTGCGGGTCTCGTTGGCGGCGATGCCGATGAGCTGCTCTTCGAAGCCGGGGATGAAGGTGTTGGATCCGATCACCACCTGGATGCCCTCGCCGGCGCCGCCTTCGAAGGCTTCGCCGTTGATGGTGCCCTTAAAGGCGACGGTGACGCGATCACCCGATTCGGCCTTGGCGCCCTCGCCCTTCGCGGCATAGCCACGGTTCGAATCGGCGATGCGCTTGATCGCCTCGTCGACGTCGGCGTCGGTGACTTCGGCCACAGGCTTTTCGACCTCGAAGGTCTTGAAGTCGGCGAGCGCAATCGACGGCACCACCTCGATCGCAACCGTGTAGGTCAGATCGGTTTTGCCGTTGAGCAGCTCCTCGACCTCGGCCTGCTCGGTCGGCATGGTGATCTTCGGTTCGGTCGCCAGGCGGAAGCCGCGCTCGGAGAACAGCTGAGTGTTGGTGTCGCGGATGGTCTGGTCGATGGTCTCGGCCATCACCGAGCGGCCATAGACCTTCTTGAGGTGCGTGACCGGCACCTTGCCGGGACGGAAGCCGTTGATGCGAACCTTGTCCTTGAGGTCGACGAGCTTGGCACCGGCCTTGGCGTCGAGATCAGACGCGGGAACGCTGATCTTGAACTCGCGCTTCAAACCTTCCGAGAGGGTTTCTGTGACCTGCATGGTGTCCAATCTTCTTCTCGTTCGGTCCCGGCGCGCATGCGTCGGGACGCTGTCATTAATCGATCCGGCGCGAGGCGAACGCCTCAACGCCGGTGGTTCATCGGACCGACTTCCGGCGGACAAACATCCGCGCGGGAGCAGATCGCGTAATCCGTGCAAACGCTGAAAGCGCTTGGTGCGGGCGGAGGGACTCGAACCCCCACAACTTTCGTCACTGGAACCTAAATCCAGCGCGTCTACCAGTTCCGCCACGCCCGCGTAAATTTGCATCAAGACCGGCCGCGATGCCGCGGGCGGCGGGCTTATAGCATGTGCCCGCCTGTTCGCAGCAAAAAAATGGCCCGATAGAGGCAGGCTTCACCTAGGCACGACGGCTGGACTTATCCAGCACGGCGTGGTCCGGATCGGCCCATGAAAACGCGGATCTTCGACCTGACGAGGCGCGAGGTTTTGGCCGGATTTGGCGCCTCTGCGGCCGGGCTGACGGCGGGCGGCGCAGTCCCGGCCGTGACCGCCCAACTCGCGCTTCAGGCAAGGCCGGCAACGCTGGCTCTGAGGTCGGGGCAGCCGGCTATACCCATCTGGGAGCTGGCCGCCGTCAGCCATCTCGGGGATGTCCGCCTCAAACGTGGCGACCGCTGCGAGGTGGTCTTCCGCAACGACCTGCCTGTGCCGCTTGCACCAGTTTGGTACGGCCTCAATGGCCCGGCCGCGGCCGACCCGCTTCGGGGTCGCGCACCGACGGCCCCGGACGCGACGGAAACATCAATCATTTCAGTGCCAACCGCGGGAACCCTGTTGGCCGACTTCCGGCTGTTCGAGGACGGCCTGAAGCAGCCCGCGCGCCCGCTTCCGATCATCGCCACCGAGACCAACACGGTCGCCGCCGATCGCGACGTGGTCCTCTTGATCGAGGAGTGGCGGCTGCGGCCGGATGGGACCGCACTTGCCCCGGGCCGGGACCCGAAGGACACATCCCCGCTCTATACAATCAACGGAACGACTTCATTCGAACTCTCAGCTTCAGCAAATGAGCGGCTGCGGCTGCGCTTTATCAACGGCTCGCAACGTTCTGTTCTGGCGATCAAATTGGAAAGTCACGAGGTCCACGTGGTGGCCCTGGACGGACAGCCGGCTGAGCCGTTCCCGGCTCGCAACGGCGCGCTGGTGCTGGCTCCCGGCGCACGCGCCGACGCCTTCGTGGATGCGGCCACATCGGCCCCATTCCTGCTGCATGACGGCAAGGAGGCGCGCCAGGTCGGCCGCCTGACGGTCTCCGGCAAGCTTGACCGGCGCGCGCCGCCGTTGCCGCTCTTGCCACTCCCTCCGAATGACCTGCCCGACCGGCTCGATCTGAGGGGCGCCCTGCGATTCGATGTCGCTCTCGGGGCAGCCGACGCCGGGTGGGTACGGGCCGCAAATTTCTCGACGTCCTCCGCCCCCGCCTTTCGCACCAAGGCCGGCCGCACCGTCGTGTTGGCCCTCAAGAACCCCGCCTCCGTCGCAACCGTCTTCCATCTCCACGGCCACCATTTCCGCCTGCTCGACAAGCTCGACGACGGCTGGAAGCCCTATTGGCTCGACACGCTCGCGATCGAACCCGGCCAGACCCAGCGCATCGCATTCGCTGCGGCCTCTCCCGGGCGGTGGCTGATCGAATCCGTCGTCACCGACTGGGCCGCGCCGCGGCTGGTGCGCTGGTACGGGGTGGAGTGAGCTATCGGCCACGCGTCCAAAGATAGCGAGCGTCCGGTTCTTTCTCCTCGTTTCGGGTCCCGTTGGTCTGCTCGATCAGCGTGAACCCGCGCGCTTCATAGAAGCGGCCCGCCAACGCGTTGCGCTGGAAGGTCCAGAGCTCCAGCTGTTCGCTGGCCCGCTTGGCGATATC
This sequence comes from Bradyrhizobium sp. 87, assembly GCF_023073015.1. Lineage (NCBI taxonomy): Bacteria > Pseudomonadati > Pseudomonadota > Alphaproteobacteria > Hyphomicrobiales > Nitrobacteraceae > Bradyrhizobium > Bradyrhizobium sp. 87. Next base: position 94,453 of record NZ_JADPIQ010000107.1, on the reverse strand, counting down.
GAGGAGTTCGGTGCCGACGCTGCGCCCTTGAACAGCAGGAAGCACGTAAAGCTGCTCGACCCAGCCGTCACGGACAGCGATGATTCCGCTCAGTACATCGGCATCGAAGCGTCCCCACACGCGGCACGTCGCCAAGACATGCTCGCGGTAGAACCAGCGGTCCTCATCCGGCGTATGCAGCCCAGCAAAGCCAGGGCAGCGCATGGTCGAATGCAGCCCGGTGAACCTGCGCCGCCGCGCCCATATCGGTGAGCGCGAGCGGCCTGAGCATTAGTACTCGATCCCCAGCGCATGATAGATCCGTCGGTGCACGGCGGGCAGCGTCTCGGTGAGATCCTCCGCGATCAGGCCCGGCCCGGCCTCGCTCGCCGCTTCGCCATGCATCCACACCGCGATGCTGGCGGCTTCGAACGCCGGGACGCCCTGCGCAAGGAGGCCTGCGATGATGCCGGCGAGGACGTCGCCGGCACCCGCGGTGGCGAGCCAGGGCGGAGCGTTGGCGGCGATAGTGGCGCGGCCGTCGGGCGCGGCAATCGTGGTGTCGGCGCCCTTCAGCAGCACGACCGCGCCGGAGCGCTCGGCGGCGGCGCGCACGCGCTCGATCTTCGAGCGCCCCGGATGTTTATTGCTGAGGTCGGAGAACAGCCGCGGGAACTCGCCCTCGTGCGGCGTCAGCACCACCGCCTTGTCCTGCGACGTCTTGATCGATTCGAACAGGCGCTCGGGATTGGCGGCAAAGCTCGTCAGCGCATCCGCGTCGAGCACCAGGCGCCGCTGGGAGGTAAGCGCCGTGTGGACGAGATCGCAGGTGCGCTCGCCGACGCCCGCGCCAGGGCCGATGATGCAGGTGTTGTAGCGCTTGTCGCCGAGCAGCTCGCCGAACTCGATGGCGGTATCGACGGGGTGAACCATCACCGCGGTGAGCGCAGCCGCATTGATCGCCAGCGCATCACGCGGCGTGGCCAGAGTCACCAGGCCCGCGCCGGCGCGCAGCGCCCCGCGCGCGGCGAGCCGCGCCGCACCGGTCGCCGCCGCATCGCCCGAGACCGCCAGCACATGACCTCGCGCGTATTTATGGCCGTCGATGCGCGGCACCGGAAAGGCCGAGCCCCAGAAGTCCGGATCGTTCTCAAAAATCCGCGGCGCGATCTCGTCCAGCACCTGCGCCTCGATGCCGATGTCGGCGACGCGGACGTGACCGCAATGCATGCGCCCCGGCAGCAGCAGATGCGCCGGCTTCTTGCGGAAGAAGGTGACGGTCTCGGCGGCGTTCACGGCCACGCCCAGCACGGCCGCGCTGGTGCCGTTGATGCCGCTCGGCAGGTCGACCGCGAGCACCGGCGCACCATTGGCGTTGATCGCCTCGATCATCTCACGCGCCTCGCCCTCGACGGGACGGCTGAGGCCCGCGCCGAACAGCGCATCGATGATCAGCGCCGGTCGCCCGATCGCCTGCGGGTTGAACGGGAGCACCGGGTGTTTCCAACCCCGCGCCGCCGAGGCCGCGTCGCCCTGGAGCTGGTCCCGCTCGCACATCAGGATCACCGAGACCTCGCGGCCTTGCGCGGCGAGCTCGGCGGCTGCGACAAAACCGTCCCCGCCGTTGTTGCCCGGGCCGGCCACGATCAGGATCGGCCCCTGCTCCACCAGTGCGTTCGCGGCCTCGGCGACCGCCTGGCCGGCGCTGAGCATCAGCTTGAATCCGGGGGTGCCTGCTGCAATGCTGAGCTGGTCGGCGCGCTGCATTTCGGCGTTGGTCAGAACTTCCATGCCACTTCCCTGTCCAAAAGCCTTTTCAACAGGCACGTTCCGCACCGGGCTATCCGGCGGAACAACGATCTGCACAAGTATTGAACCGTTTGCCTATTTCGTAGTCTGCGGTATTTTGTGCGGGTCGGCGCCACCTATCAGAGCTGCACGTTAAAAGGCTGATAACGCTCCAATAATCAGGGCATTTGCAACTTGGCATAGACCCTGCTTTCGCGGAAGTCGCTTCGGTTCGTCGTGCTCACTGGCATTTATCAGGGTGTGGCCGGCCGTTGTTGCCGGACTGGTCAGGGATCCCGGCATAGCGAAGACAAGATCGTGCGTTAAGAAAGCGCATCCTGACGAAGACGTTGCTATTTGTTCGAAAGGCCGGGAGGCGCGCAGTGAAGAAAATCGAAGCCATCATCAAGCCATTCAAGCTCGACGAGGTGAAGGAAGCGCTTCAGGAAGTCGGCCTTCAGGGCATCACCGTCACCGAAGCCAAGGGCTTCGGCCGGCAGAAGGGTCACGCCGAGCTGTACCGCGGCGCAGAATACATCGTCGACTTCCTGCCCAAGGTGAAGATCGAGATCGTGATCGGCGACGATCTGGTCGAGCGCGCCATCGACGCAATCCGCCGCGCCGCGCAAACCGGGCGCATCGGCGACGGCAAGATTTTCGTCTCCAACATCGAAGAGGCGATCCGCATCCGAACCGGCGAATCCGGGCTGGACGCTATCTGAGCCGGGTGCTATCCCGCATTTTGCGACATTCTGACAAGAAATAGGCTGCTTCGGCGGCCTCGTTTTGTTTGTGCCTCGCGCGCCTCAAGAAGCGTGAACACGGTCGCTCGAAGTTTGGAAACCGACCCGCAGAGCCAAAAGGGGTATGCATGAAGACCGCCAAAGACGTCCTGAAATCGATCAAGGACAACGACGTCAAATACGTCGACCTGCGCTTCACCGATCCGCGCGGCAAGTGGCAGCACGTCACCTTCGACATCAGCATGATCGATGAGGACATTTTCGCCGAAGGCACGATGTTCGACGGCTCATCGATCGCCGGCTGGAAGGCGATCAACGAGTCCGACATGTGCCTGATGCCCGATCCGGTGACCGCGACGATCGATCCGTTCTTCGCCGAGACCACCATGGTCATCACCTGCGACGTGCTCGAGCCGACCACCGGCGAGCCCTACAACCGCGATCCCCGCGGCATCGCCAAGAAGGCCGAGGCGATGGTGAAGTCGATGGGCGTTGGCGACACCGTCTTCGTCGGCCCCGAAGCCGAATTCTTCGTGTTCGACGACGTGCGCTTCTCCGCCAATCCCTACAGCACCGGCTTCCGCCTCGACTCCTCGGAGCTGCCGACCAACTCCGACACCGAATATGAAGGCGGCAATCTCGGCCATCGTGTCCGCACCAAGGGCGGCTACTTCCCGGTGCCGCCGCAGGATTCCGTGCAGGACATGCGCTCGGAGATGCTCGGCGCCATGGCCAAGATGGGTGTGAAGGTCGAGAAGCACCATCACGAAGTCGCCTCCGCCCAGCACGAGCTCGGCATGAAGTTCGACACGCTGACGCTGATGGCCGACCACATGCAGATCTACAAATACTGCATCCACCAGGTCGCGCACATCTACGGCAAGACCGCCACCTTCATGCCGAAGCCGGTCTTCGGCGACAACGGCTCGGGCATGCACGTGCACCAGTCGATCTGGAAGGACGGCAAGCCGGTGTTCGCCGGCAACAAATACGCCGACCTGTCGGAGACCTGCCTCCACTACATCGGCGGCATCATCAAGCACGCCAAGGCGATCAACGCCTTCACCAATCCGTCGACCAACTCCTACAAGCGTCTGGTCCCGGGCTATGAGGCTCCCGTGCTGCTCGCCTATTCCGCGCGCAACCGCTCGGCCTCCTGCCGGATCCCCTACACTGCTTCGCCGAAGGCCAAGCGTGTCGAGGTGCGCTTCCCCGATCCGCTCGCCAATCCCTATCTCGGTTTCGCCGCGATGCTGATGGCTGGCCTCGACGGCATCAAGAACAAGATCGATCCGGGTCCGGCGATGGACAAGGACCTCTACGATCTGCCGAAGGAAGAGCTGAAGCAGATCCCGACGGTGTGCGGCAGCTTGCGCGAGGCGCTCGAAAACCTCGACAAGGACCGCGGCTTCCTGAAGAACGGCGGCGTGTTCGACGACGATTTCATCGACGCCTATATCGAGCTGAAGATGACCGAAGTCGCCCGCTTCGAAATGACCCCGCACCCGGTCGAGTTCGAGATGTACTATTCGGGCTAGGTGGCCCGAACGACCACGACGCACGAAAGGCGCCCCTCGGGGCGCCTTTTTTGTGGTCATCGAGTTTCGTTCTGCGTCTGACTCCATTTCGTTCTCAAAGAACGAATCGGAATCGAGAAAACTGGCGCGCATCAATTCTTGATATCTGGTTTATTGCGCCCGAGAGATCGCGAGCGCTGTTGGTAATTCGCAGGATGCATTCAGCGCCGCGAAATCCATCCTGGAGACTAGTTCTCGTGCCTGTTTGCGAAAATCGCCAATCCTCCGCCGCCGGTCGCAACGATCGATAGCCTTATAGGCCTCGGCGCAGCCCCGCAGCTACGCCGCCGCGCGCTGCTTCGCCACCATGGCCTGACCGAACGCCTCGAACAGTTTTCGGTTGATCGGATTGTGCTGCGGGTCGTATTCGGCGTGCCATTGCACGCCGAGCGCAAAGGTCTTGGCTTCCGCGATGCGGATCGCCTCGATGGTGCCGTCCTCGGCAATGCCCTCGATCAGCACGCGCTTGCCGGGATCGAGGATGCCCTGGCCGTGCAGCGAATTGACCCTGATCTTGTCACAGCCGAGCAATTCCGCGAACGCGCCGCCCGGTGTCAGATCGACGTCGTGACGATCGGCGAACACCACTGTCGGGTCGGGATGGATCTCACCGTTCTCAAGCCTTGGCATGCGATGGTTCATGCGGCCCGGGATTTCGCGGATCTCGGGATGCAGCGAGCCGCCGAAGGCGACGTTCATCTCCTGGAGGCCCCTGCAGATGCCGAACAGCGGGATACCGCGGGCAACGCAGGCGACCGAGAGCGCCAGCGCCACCTCGTCGCGGTGGATGTCGTAGGGCTCGTGCGCCTCACACGGATCGACGTTGAAACGGGTCGGATGGACGTTGGCGCGGGCGCCGGTGAGCACGATTCCGTCGACGGTATCGAGCAGCGCGCCGATATCGGTGATGTCGGGCGAGCCCGCGAACATCACCGGCAGACCGCCGGAAACCTCGGCCACGGCGCGCAGATTACGCTCGCCGACCATCTGGACCTGAAATCGATTCTCAACGCGATGGGCGTTCCCGATCACGCCGACGACCGGCTTTCTCATCTCCCGTTCAGACCTCTCGCCGAAGACGATTCTCCAAACATGCCCCTGGGGTGGAACAAATTCAACAGAAGGGTACGCGGGACGGCAATGCTATTTTCGCGCAAATGCCTCCCGGGCCACGATCGCGCCGCCAAGGGGCAGGCCGGCGATCTTCAGCGCGGTCGCCGCCGGGTCGCCCGGCGCAGCCAACCAGGGCAGTTTCGTCTCGATTCCGCGCGTCACGGGCTCCCCGAGCGCGCCACCGAAATCGATCGGCCAAAGCCCGTTGGGCACTGTTTCGGCGGTAAGGCCACGGAGTGCGTAACCGTCGCCCAGCACCGCCTCCACATGGTCGCCGGCGACAAGGCGCGCGGTCGTAGGGTCCAGGGGATCGCCAAAGCTCACCAGCACGGGCATTAGGTCGCCCTGCACCGCGACGACGCCGGTCTGCCGGTTGAGCTCGTTGAACGAGACGCGGTTGCCTCGCGCAGCGCCATAAGCGCGGAGCGCGACATAGTTGATGTCGTCGAGATCGAGCTTCGCGCCCTGCTGATGCGCGAGCAATGCCACCACATTCTTTCCCCGGCCGAGGTCGACGAACACGGCCTCGCCGCGCATCGTGGTGCGGCCGCCCCGGCTATAGCCGCGATCGGGCACGACGGACAGAATGCCCGACCCGGTCTTGATCCCGTCAGGCGTCGTCACCTCGACCGCGAGGCGATATTTGTGACCGGGCCGATTGATCCGGATCTGGTCGCCAATCACGAGCACGGCCAGAAGCCCGAGCAGACCCACCCATTTGCTGATGAAACTCAAGCGCGCCCCACCTGTTCTCTCCTCGTCGGTCTGCACCGTTCATACGGCAGCGTCAAACCAGCGCGTTGACGCGGTCTTGATCAAAAGCGTGTTTGTCGAAAGAGTGCCCCCCGGTCCACCTAAAGGACATTGCGTGATCACATTCCCGAATGAACGACCCCCGACCCGTTTTGATCTGGCTTGGGGCATTTCGGTCGGCGGCATCGGTGTGGTGCTGTTCGCCGTGCTGCTCGCGTTCTCCTGGTACTTCGCCACCACCCTGCTCCTGATCTTCGCCGGGGTGCTGCTGGGCCTTGGGCTCAACGCGCTGACCAACGCGCTTGGCCGGCACGCGCGTCTTCCGCATACGCTGCGGCTCGCGATCGTCTGCTTGGCCCTCGCGCTGATGCTCGCGGGCATCGCATATCTCGGCGGCGCCACCATCGCCGATCAGGCGGCGGGACTCAGCAAAACCATCAAATCCCAGATCGGCAACGTCAAATCATTCCTGGACAATCACGGCATCGACACCAGCTTCTTCGATTTCGGGAGCTCCGGACCCGGTTCGTCTCCCGACGCGCAACCGGAGCCGACGCCGTCGGCCGGCACGGCGTCGCGCGGGGCAATACCCGGCGCAGGCGCCCTTGCCTCCAGCGGCGGGGCGATCGTGAGCCAGACGTTCAAGCTGCTGCTTGGCACCATCCACGGCGTGGGAAACATCTTCATCGTGCTGTTTCTGGGAGTCGCCTTCGCCGCCCAACCCAGCGTCTATCGCGAGGGATTGCTGTTCATCGCGCCTGCAAAACATCGCGCGCGCACGGCCGTCATCATCGACCGCGTCAGCGAGACACTTGAACGATGGCTGATCGCACAGATGATCGTGATGCTCGCGGTCGGCGCGGTAACCTGGATCGGGCTTCTCATCATCGGCATCCCGGGCTCCTTCATTCTCGGGATTCAGGCGGGACTGCTCGGCTTCATTCCGACCGTCGGCGCCATCATAGCCGGCGTCGTGGTCGTGCTGGCGAGCCTCGCCTCAGGATGGATTCCGGCGCTGTCGGCGTTTCTCCTCTTCATGGGCGTCCACGCCATGGAGAGCTACGTGCTGACGCCCCTGCTGCAGCGGCAGGCACTGGACATTCCGCCGGCCACGCTGTTCGCGTTCCAGATCCTGCTCGGCGTCGTGTTCGGGATCTGGGGCCTGGCGCTGGCGCTGCCACTGGTCGCCATCGCCAAAGTCGTGATCGACCATTTCAAGACGTATGAAGCGCCGCCTCTGGCGGAGGCGGCCTGAGCCGCCTCAGGTGATGAGCACGGTTTCGGTGTGCTCCACCTCAGGCGGTGCCGCAAAATACTGGCCGACGAGGCCGCGCCATTCGGTGAAATTCTCGGAGCCGCGAAAATCGACGGTGTGGTTCTCGAGCGTCTCCCACTTCACCATCAGACGATAGCGCTGCGGCTTCTCGATCGACTTGTGCAGCTCGAAACCGTGAAAACCCTTGGAGCGGCCGAAAGCGGCCTTCGCCTTGGCAACGGCGGCCTCAAAATCCTTCTCGCTGCCCGGCTTGACGTCGATTTGCGCGATCTCGGTGATCATCTGTTTCCACCCATTTTGTTCGATGGGCGTGTCTACCGCAGCCCGCGACAAAGAAAAAGGCGCCGAAACGGCGCCCTGCCCGGTCCAAGAATGCAGATCACTCAGGCGAGCAGCAGAACGGTGCCCACCACCATCAGCGCACAACCGGCGAACAGCGCGAGCGGCCAGTAATTGCGGCCTTGCGTGTAGCGCCCCTGGGCGCGGCGCTCGGTGATCAGCGCGCTCTCGTATTCGTCCGCGGTCGAGAACAGGCACGCGAAGCCGCCGCGTGCCGAAGTCGCCGCGGCTTCGAGCGACATCAAGGCGGTCTGCGGGTTCTGTCGACGGATCGATTCCATGACCGCAATGGTAGGGATCGAATGGTAAACAGGGGATTACCGCGAGGCCTCCTTTGCCTAGGCGGTCGCCGGCTGCGCTTTGGACTGCGTGTTGGGCACGCCGATCCGCGCGGCGCTCTGGCGGCGCCAGTTCTCCAGCGACAGTGGCAGCTCCTCCGCCGACTCGACGCGGTTTCGGCCGCCGCGCTTGGCCTGGTAGAGCGCGGTGTCGGCCGAGGCCAGCAGCACTTCGAGCTCGGTGCCGGCCGGACCGCCGGCGACGCCGATGCTGACGGTGGTGTCGACCGGGCCCTCGTCGACGACGACGCCGGAGGTCTCGAAGGCCTCGCGCACGCGCTCAGCGACCAGCACGCCCTCCTCGAGCGAACACGGCAGGAGGGCGGCGAACTCCTCGCCGCCGATGCGACCCGACATGTCGCTGATGCGCAGATTGCTGACGACGACGGTCGAGAACAGTTTCAGCATCTCGTCGCCGGCGGGATGGCCGAACCGGTCGTTGATCGACTTGAAATGATCGATATCGAAGATCATCACGGTCACGGGACGTCCGGCCTTTGCCTCGCGCTCGATCACGCGCCCGCAGGCTTCCGAGAAGCCGCGGCGGTTGAGCATGCCGGTCAGCGGATCGGTGGAGGCGGCGGTCCGGTGCGCGGTGACGGTGCGCTCGGACACCAGCATGAAGATCACGAACACGGTGCCGACGGCATAAAGCACGAGCTCGACCGCGAACACGGTGACCCAGATGCTGCTGGCGAAACCCGCATCGTGCGGACGCAGGAAGCTGCCGAGCACGATCGGCAGCATCAAGACGCAGCCGTGCATCACCGGCACCACGAAGGCCGGCCAGCGCCGTTGCAGGCTCTTGCGTCGCTCGACCCAGAGCTCGCTGGCGGTCAACGCCGCATAGACCGACACGATGCCGGCGCCGACGATCATGCGCAGCATGGACGCGGCGGGATCGAGCAACGTGGCGGCAGCGACCCAGGCGAGCGCGCCGACCAGGAGACCCGGCCAATTCGGCTTGCGGCCGTGGAAGACGCGCGCCGCATTCCACACCATGCCGCACGCGACGAAGCCGACCGCGTTCAGCGCAAGGTAAAGATGCGGCCCCAATCTGTCGCCCGCCGCCGTCCAGAGCGCGACCGATGCGGCGCCGAGGAGATAGGCGGTGCCCCACCATTTCAGCGCAGCGCTATTCTCCTGCCTTCCGAAAAACACCATCATGGCGCCGAGCAGTGCGGCGACCATGGTGGCGACCAAATAGAGCGTGATGCTATCGAGCGACATCATGTCGGCCCCCTTCTAGACATAGCAGTTACGCGATCGGATCAACCGATTTGCGCGCCCTTCCAAAAGCGACGCTATGTCCCGCGGGTTCCATTCAGGTTTTCATGCGAGCCCAAGTTTTCAGGAAACACGTCATCAATTTGCATACAAACGAACAGCAAAAAGGGCGCTGAAATCAGCGCCCTTTTGCATTTCATTGAAGCCGCTTTCGCGACGAATGCGACCGATGCGATTAACGCTTCGAGAACTGGAAGGACCGGCGGGCCTTGGCCTTGCCGTACTTCTTGCGCTCGACCACGCGGGAGTCGCGGGTGAGGAAGCCGCCCTTTTTGAGCACGGTGCGCAGCTCCGGCTCGAAATAGGTCAGTGCCTTGGAGATGCCGTGACGGACGGCACCGGCCTGGCCGGACAGACCACCGCCGGCGACGGTGCAGATCACGTCATACTGGCCGGACCGCGCGGCCACGGAGAACGGCTGCTCGATCATCATGCGCAGCACGGGACGGGCGAAATAGACCTCGACCTCGCGCGCGTTGACCGTGACCTTGCCGGCGCCTGGCTTAATCCAGACGCGGGCGACCGCGTCCTTGCGCTTGCCGGTTGCATAGGCGCGGTTGAACTTGTCGACTTTCTTCTCGTGCTTGGGCGCGTCGGGCGCGGCCGCCGTCTTGAGCTGCGAGAGCTGGTCGAGCGACTGGATGGATTCGGCCATGTTATGCGGCCCTCGTGTTCTTGCGGTTCAACTTGGCGATGTCGATCTTCTCGGGCGTCTGGGCCTCGTGCGGATGATCGGCGCCGCCATAGACGCGGAGGTTGCCCATCTGGACGCGACCGAGCGGGCCACGCGGGATCATGCGCTCGACGGCCTTCTCGAGCACGCGCTCGGGATGCTTGCCCTCCAGGATCTGGCGCGCGGTGCGCTCCTTGACGTGGCCGACATAGCCGGTGTGCTTGTAATAGGTCTTCTGCTCGCGCTTGCGGCCGGTGAGAACCGCATGCTGCGCGTTGATGATGATGATGTTGTCGCCGCAATCAACGTGCGGGGTGTAGGTCGGGAGGTGCTTGCCGCGCAGGCGCATGGCGACGATGGTGGCGAGACGGCCGACGACCAGACCCTTGGCGTCGATCAGTACCCACTTCTTCGTCACCTCAGCCGGCTTTGCCGAAAAGGTTTTCATGTCAGAGTTTCCGTGAACGGGGAGCATCGGCGCGAACACCGCACCGGACTGGCGGTTTTCTAGAGAACAGAGGCGCCGCGGTCAATGCCCAAAGGCGGAATTTACTTGTTCAATATCAACGACTTAGAAATATGGTATTAAGATACCCGTAAAAAGTTCAAACGTTTGGAATGGAATAGGTCGAGGTGACATGCGCAATCGGGTCGGGCGAGGTGCCGGACAATAGCTTCACCTCACCGACTGCGAGGCGCTTGCCGAGCTTGAGCAGCCGCGCCTCCGCCAGCACGTCCTGCCCGGGCTGGCCCTTGCGCAGGAAGTTAATGTTGAGATTGGTGGTCACCGCGAGCCCGATCGGCCCGATCGCGGACAACAGCACCACGTACATCGCGAAATCGGCGAGCGCCATCAGGGTCGGGCCGGACACGGTTCCACCCGGCCGCAGCATCTTTTCGCTATAGCGCTGACGCAAAAGGCAGGCCTGACCGTCCGCGCTCTCGATCGTGATGTCGTCGCCGCTGAAGGCCTGGGGAAACTCGTTGCGGAGGAACTGCTCGAGCTCCGCCACGCTCATTTTCGCTAACGCCATGCTGCCCCTCACCCTCGCTTCACGTCCCCTGTTACATTAAGTTATCTGCGTCATCCAATCGCAAAAATCCAACCGGAAACGCTTTGATGTCCGTCCAGGCCGCCCGCGCCCCCTCCCCGCAACTGCCGATCCTGCTGCGCGAGACCGTCGGCCCTATCGCGGTCCTGACCCTCAACCGCCCGACCGCCCGCAACAGCCTGTCGGCGGCGATGATCGCAAGCCTGCACGCCGAGCTCAACGAGATCCGCGACGACAAGACCGTCCGCGGCGTCGTGATCGCGGCCAACGGTCCCGCCTTCTCCGCCGGCCACGACATGAAGGAGCTGACCGCGCGTCGCGCCGATCCGGATCGGGGCCGTGCCTTCTTCGCCGAGATGATGACCGCCTGCAGCGCGATGATGCAGGCGATCGTGCACCTGCCCAAGCCCGTGGTCGCATCCGTCCAGGGCATCGCGACCGCGGCCGGCTGCCAACTCGTGGCAAGCTGCGATCTCGCGATCGCCTCGGAAGCAGCACACTTCGCCACTCCCGGCGTCGACATCGGCCTGTTCTGCTCGACGCCAATGGTGGCGCTGTCGCGCAATGTGCCGCGCAAGCAGGCGATGGAGATGTTGCTGACAGGCGAGCCGATCCCGGCCGCACGCGCCCGCGAGATCGGGCTCGTCAATCGTGTCGTCGCCGCCGGCAACGAGCGCCATGCCGCCATTGCGCTCGCCGAACAGGTCGCGCTGAAATCCGCCTATACCGTCAAGCTCGGCAAGGAGGCGTTCTACCGCCAGGCCGAGATGAACCTTGCAGATGCCTATCGCTATGCGGCAGAGGTGATGACCGAGAACATGATGGCGCGCGACGCCGAGGAAGGCATCGGCGCCTTCATCGAGAAGCGCACGCCGACATGGCGGGATGAGTAATTCGTCATTGCGAGCGAAGCGAAGCAATCCAGAATCCCTCCGCGGAGACAGACTGGATTGCTTCGTCGCTTCGCTCCTCGCAATGACGGCGTGAGCCCGAAAAGATGAGCCAATGAACCACGACGCCTATCCCGACAATTACATCCGGGGCATCCTCAACAACGTGAAATCGATCGCGATGGTCGGCGCCTCGCCGGCCAACGTGCGGCCGAGCTATTTCGCGTTCAAATATCTGGCCCAGCGTGGCTACGACATGATCCCAGTCAATCCCGGCCATGTCGGCAAGGAGCTGCTCGGAAAACCCTTCGTCGCCTCGCTGTCCGACATCGGCCGTCCCGTCGACATGATCGACATTTTCCGCAAGTCCAGCCACATCATGCCCGTGGTCGAGGAAGCCCTCACGCTCGATCCGCTGCCGATGGTGATCTGGATGCAGTTGGGGGCGCGCGACGATGCGGCGGCGCTGAAGGCGGAATCGGTCGGTATCAAGGTGGTGATGAACCGCTGCCCCAAGATCGAATATGGCCGCCTGTCGTCGGAGATCTCGTGGATGGGCGTCAATTCACGCACGCTGAGCTCGAAACGCGCTCCGGTGCCGACGCAGGGCATGCGGCTATCCCTCAATCGGATGAGTGTCGGCGGCGGCGACACTGCGGCATCGGACCGCGCCGCCAAAAACAAGACCGAGCAAAGCTGACGCAATTGCGAAGGTTTCATTTCGCGAACGCGACAATGCGTAGCACGATCGTTTCGATGTGAAGCCGCGCCTTGACGGCAGCCGCGGCGCCAATCAGCATGCCGCGCGATTTCAGACCACGAGAACAGGACGCCCTCAATGAGCGATCGCCTTCCGGGATTTTCGACCCTCGCCGTGCATGCCGGTGCACAGCCCGATCCCACCACTGGTGCGTGCGCGACTCCGATCTATCAAACGACGTCGTTCGTCTTCAACGACGCCGACCACGCCGCCTCTCTGTTCGGCCTGCAGGCCTTCGGCAACATCTATACCCGCATCGGCAATCCCACCAACGCCGTGCTGGAAGAGCGCGTCGCGGCGCTCGAAGGCGGCACGGCCGCGCTGGCGGTGGCCTCGGGCCATGCCGCGCAGGTCGTGGTGTTGCAGCAATTGCTCCAGCCCGGCGACGAGTTCATCGCCGCGCGAAAGCTTTATGGCGGCTCGATCAACCAGTTCACCCACGCGTTCAAGAGCTTCGGCTGGAACGTGGTGTGGGCCGATCCCGACGACATCGCGAGCTTCGAACGCGCGGTCACGCCGCGCACGAAAGCGATCTTCATCGAGTCCATCGCCAATCCCGCCGGCAGCATCACCGACATCGAGGCGATCTCGACGGTGGGGCGCAAGGCGGGCGTACCGCTCATCGTCGACAATACGCTGGCCTCACCCTATCTGATCCGCCCGATCGACCACGGCGCCGACATCGTCGTGCACTCGCTGACGAAATTTCTCGGCGGCCACGGCAATTCGATCGGCGGCATCATCGTCGATGCCGGCACTTTCGACTGGTCGACCGGCGGCAAATATCCGATGTTATCGGAGCCGCGGCCCGAATATCACGGCATCCGGCTGCAGGAGACGTTTGGCAATTTCGCCTTCGCGATCGCCTGCCGCGTGCTCGGCCTGCGCGACCTCGGACCCGCGCTGTCGCCATTCAACGCCTTCATGATCCTCACCGGCATCGAGACATTGCCGCTGCGTATGCAGAAGCACTGCGACAACGCGAAAGCGGTCGCCGAATTCCTCGCCGGCCATCCGGCGGTGGCCGCGGTGAACTATGCGGGCCTTGCAAGCGACAAGTACAACCAGCTCGCGCGCAAATACGCGCCGAAGGGTGCCGGCGCCGTGTTCACCTTCAGCCTGAAGGGCGGCTACGATGCCGGCGTCAGCCTGGTGTCGAAGTTGCAGCTGTTCTCGCATCTGGCCAATGTCGGCGACACCCGCTCGCTGGTCATCCATCCGGCCTCGACCACGCACAGCCAGCTCGACGACGCCGCCAAGGTCAAGTCCGGCGCCGGCCCCGACGTGGTGCGGCTCTCGATCGGCATCGAGGACAAGGAAGATTTGATCGCCGATCTGGAACAGGCACTGGGCACGTAGCTGTCCTGGACATTCCGGGGCGCTTTGATGTGCCCCGGGAGTCCGGCTCCAGTTAACAGTCATTAACCATATCTGCCGCATACATCGTCACTGGATCGCCCCCTTTGATTCGGAGCCGACGATGCTGCGCTGGATGGTGCCTGCCCTTGCGGCGATGTTGACAGTCTCAGCTGCGTTCGCCGCCGATCTGCCGGCGACGCCGAGGCGGCGGGCCGCCGCTCCGCCGCAGGAACTGCCGCAGGTCTATGTCGAGACCGATCCGGATGCGCTGATCTCGCCGGCCTACGGCATCGGCAGCTACATCCGCAATTTACCGGGTACGCCACTGCTGCCGGGCTCGCACACGCTGCCGGGCTATTACGGCCGCCCCTGGGACTACGATTACCAGGGCGCGTATTACGGCGGGAAGCAGGTCGATTATTTCTGGCGCCTGCCCTACTCGTGCGGCATCTACGGCTATTGCTGAAGAGCAGATCCGATCAGCCGGCCTGACCGACGGGAACGGCGCGCGGCTGCGCTTCGGTTGCGCCACGCGTCGCGAGCCGCTCTGTCTGCATCACCGCAAGCGTCAGCACCACGATGGCGACTGCCTGATGCGCGAGCGCGAGATCGATCGGCACCTGGTTGAGCAGCGTGAGGATGCCGAGCAATGCTTGCAGGCTGACCGCGCCCAGCAGCAAAAGCGCGCCGCTTGCCGCCGAACCCGCGCGTGAACGCACGGCGTCGAACGCGTGCAACGCCGCCAGCGCGAACAGCGCATAGGCCGTCATCCGGTGCTCGAACTGCACCGTCAGCACATTGTCGAACATGTTGCGCCACCACGGCGTCTCGAACCACAGCCGCTCCCCTGAGGGAATGAACGCGCCGTCGATCTGCGGCCAGGTGTTGTAGGCGCGGCCGGCGCGCAGGCCCGCAACCAGAGCACCAAAATAGATCTGGATAAAGGTCACCGCGAGGAGCAAGGCGCTGGTAAAGCGCAGCCGCGACGATGCTGCGATCTGCGGACGCCCGGCGAGCCGCCGCACCGTCCAGACGATGCCGGCGAAGATCACGAGCGCGAGCATAAGATGTGTCGCCAGCCGATATTGCGACACCTCGACGCGTTCGGACAGCCCCGAGGCCACCATCCACCAGCCGACCGCGCCCTGGAGGCCGCCGAGCCCAAACAATAGCCACAGCCGCCGCTTCAACTCACCGGACAGGCCGCCGCGCCAGAGGAAGAACAGGAACGGCAACAGATAGGCGACGCCGATGAAACGGCCGAGCAGCCGATGGCTCCATTCCCACCAGAAGATCTCCTTGAACTCGGACAGGCTCATGCCGGCGTTGAGTTCGCGATATTGCGGGATCGTCTTGTAGGCCTCGAAGGCCGCCGTCCACTGCGCTTCCGAAAGTGGCGGCACGCTGCCCGTGACCGGCTTCCACTCGACGATCGAGAGCCCGGATTCCGTCAGCCGCGTTGCGCCTCCGACCAGCACCATCAGCGCGATCAGCGCAGCCACTGAGATCAGCCACCAGCGCACGGCGCGATACGGCTCGGACGGGGCGGAATTCGTCGTCATTCGAGGCAAAACCAGAGCTTGAACCGGACTGCGTGCCCCTTATAGTCCCCCGCTCCCGCAGCGCAAGTTACGCGAAAGCCGCGATATTCCGTCATGACGATCCGCACTCGCAAGTTCCTCGGCACCATCCTGCTCCTGGTGCTCGCCACCGTCTGGGCACTGCTCGGCATGGCGCTGGCGCAGATGCCGTGGATCGCCGAATCCGGCTGGCGGCAGGCGATCTACTACGTGGTGGTCGGCATGGGCTGGGTGCTGCCGGCGATGCCGATCGTGAGCTGGATGCAGCGGCCGGACCGGGCCAAGTCGAGTTCGTAGCGCTTCCAGTTCGTAGCGCTTCTAGGTCCCAGCAGTGCCAGTCGGCTTCACCGGCGCAAAAGCGACCCCCGACACCAGCACCCGCATCATGCGCAGCGAGCGCACCCGGCCGTCCCAGGAAATGCGCGGCAGCGCGCGCAGATTGGTGCGTCCCTCCGCGTCCACCACGCCCGGGATCGTCGTCACCGCGCTGGCAAAGCCCGCCTCCTCCGCCATGATGACATGGCTGCGCCGGAACGAGGCGCGATCACCGAACGGAAAGGCGAGATGCCGGATGTCGCGATCGAAGGCCGCCTCCGCCACCGCCTTGCCCATCGTCATCTCGCGCAGTGCGGCCGCATCCTTCATGTTGGCGAGAACGGGATAGTTCACGGTCGCACTGCCGATTGTCACCAGCGGATCGGCCGAAAGCCTTGCCAGATCCTCCCAATTCATCGATGCCTCGCGTGAGAGCGCGGCAAGGTCGACCCGGTAGCGCGTGCAGAGGTCTGCGATCGCAGCCGACACATCCGCCGGCGGCAGCGAGCGCAGCCAGGCCTCGAGGAACGAAAACAGCGCCTGCTTCTCCGCGTTGCCAGTCACAGTGAAGCGCTGCTCCTTCTCGCCCATCAAGAGACTGACACGGCTCTCGCGCGCGATCACCTGTTCGAGTCCGAGCCACCAGGCCTCACCGACGCCGTCGGGAAACGCCGTGGGCACATAGATCGTGAAGGGCACGGCGTGGCGCGCCAGCACCGGATAGGCAAAGTCGATCAGATCCTTGCCGGCGCCGTCGAAGGTGAGTGCCACGAAGCGCCGCTGTTCCGACAGCGTCACCGCGCGCCGGCAGACCTCGTCCATGCCGACGAAATCATAGTTCCACCGCTTCAGCGCGCGAATGGCGCGATCGAGGAAATGCGGCGTGATCTCGTTCTCGCGCAGCGGCTGAAACCCGCCGCGCCGGCGCGACCGCACATGCGCAAAGCGCAGGATGGCGCCGGCTCCACGACTGCGCAGCGCAGCCTGGCCCGTGAACCAGGTCAGCTCAAGTCGCAGCCGTTCCAGCCATCTGTCGTCGGATGCCAATGTCCCACCTCGCGCCCGTCGGCGGCCGGTCCCCTCTTGTAGTCATTACCCTTTGTTGACATTTCTTTGCAAAGGTCGGCCACAGGCCGAATTACGCATATTTTTGATTTCTCGACAGGTTCGCGAATGACCATGGCTGCGGCGATGCAAAGCCGGACGGCAGAATTGCCAGCGCAGTCGAAAGCGGGCCGCATCGCGCATGTCGATATCGTGACCGATCTCGGCGCGGCCGAGGCCGTCTGGCGCGCCTTCGAGCAGCCCGGTCATCTCTTCACGCCCTATCAGCGATTTGATCTGCTCAGTCCCTGGCAGCGTCTGGTCGGCGAGCAGGAACGCGCCCGCCCCTTTATCGTCATTGCCCGCGACTCCGAGCATCGGCCGCTGCTCCTGCTGCCGCTCTCGCTGCGCCAAAGCCACGGCGTGCGCACCGCCTGCTTCATGGGCGGCAAGCATACGACCTTCAACATGGGCTTGTGGAACGCCGAATTTGCAGCGCAGGTCGCCAGCGGTGATCTCGACGCGCTGCTTGCGCCGCTCAACGAACATGCCGACGTGCTCGCACTGACGCAGCAGCCGCTGCACTGGAACGACCAGCAGAACCCGTTCGCGCATTTGCCACGCCAAAGCGCGATCAACGGCTGCCCGCTGCTCACGATGGAACCGGGCGGTCCGCCGGCATCGCGGATCAGCAACTCCTTCCGCCGCCGCCTCAAGAGCAAGGAGAAGAAGCTCCAGGCGCTCGCCGGCCATCGCTATCATTTGGCGACCACCGATGCGGACATCACCCGCCTGCTCGACTGGTTCTTCCGTATCAAGCCGGCTCGGATGGCCGAACAGAAGCTGCCCAACGTCTTCGCAGAGCCCGGCGTCGAGCAATTCGTCCGCAGCGCCTGCCTTGCACCACGCGGCGACGGCCGCGTCATCGACATCCACGCGCTCGAATGCGACGACGAGGTGATCGCAATCTTCGCTGGCGTCGCCGACGGCCAGCGCTTCTCGATGATGTTCAACACCTACACGATGTCCGAGCACGCCCGCTACAGCCCCGGGCTGATCCTGATGCGCTACATCATCGACCGCTGCGCCGAGCGCGGCTACCGCTCGCTCGACCTCGGCATCGGCTCGGACGAGTACAAGCGGATGTTCTGCAAGGACGACCAGGACATCTTCGACAGTTTCGTTCCGCTGACGTCACGCGGAAAGCTCGCGGCCATGGCGATGTCCTCGCTGAGCCACGGCAAGCGGCTGGTGAAACAGAACCAGATGTTGTTCGACCTGGCGCAGCGGCTGCGGCGAGCGTTCGGGTAGCTCTCGCCATTGCACGACTGCCCACCTTCTCCCCTTGTGGGAGAAGGTGGCGCGAAGCGCCGGATGAGGGGTTGTATCAGCAAGTCAAAATGCGAGAGGCACGCGCGGAGAGAGACCCCTCACCCGTCTCGCCGCTATCGCGGCGAGCCACCCTCTCCCACAGGGGGAGAGGGTAAGAAACGCCTACGCCGCCACGACGCGCGGCGCGTCCCTCGCATCCGACGGCTGCACGGACCTGCTCAGCATCGTCACTTCATTGAATCCGACGGCGCTGAGCTGCTCGCACATGAGTGCGCGCGCATCCGGCGCCATCGACGCGTCGGGCACGACGACGGCGCGGGCATTCGCCGTCAGGAGCTCCGCAGGAAGGTCGGAGGCACTGCCGGCATCGAGCAGCACGTGGTCGTAGGCGCGCAGCAGCGCGTCGATCGCGAGCGTCACGCGGGGCGACTGCAACAGGCTGCGATCGAAGCCGGGGCGGCCTGCCATGACCAGATGCAGCCGCGAGAGCTTGTCCCGGGTGATGATCTGCGCGAACGACGCCTCGCCCTGCATCAGTTCGGCGAGGCCGCGTGCCGAGGCATCGACGGACACGGCGGCCATGGTCGGCGAGGACGCGGCGAGATCGACCACGACGACCCGCGCATCGCGCGCCAGGTGCCGGGCCAATGTCAGGGTCGACAGCGTGATGGCTTCGCCGCTCGCAGTGCCGAGCACCGTGACCTTCTTCGCCATGGCTCCGGCGGCGCGCAGGCTGTCGGCCAGATGCTCGATCTCCGCGAATTCGGCGACATCGGCATCGGCCGTCATCTCCGGCTGCAGCGGCGCGGGTTCTGCCATGACGGGATCGACGACCGGATCGGCGAAGGGCTCGACGACCTCCGGTTGGACGATTTGTTCCTGGCGAGCCGACGCCCGCGTCAGGGCTGGCGTGAACACCGCCACCGCACGGGGCGCGGTCTGGCGCAACAACTCTCCGGTGACGACGACGCCGGACGAGAGCAGCAGTGTCGCGATCGTCGCGATCAGCACGATCGGCAGCTTCTTCGGATAGGCCGGCGTGTTCGAGACGACGGCGCGCGAGATGATGCGGCCATCCGTCGGCGCGGTGTCGATGGTCTCGCGGGTGTTGGCCTCACGGTACTTCGCGAGATAGGTTTCGAGCAGGTCGCGCTGCGCCTTGGCCTCACGCTCGAGGGCGCGGAGCTGCACGTCCTGGCCGTTGGTGGCCGTCGCCTGCTTCTTGAGCTGCTCGAGGCTCGCCGACAATTCCTGAACGCGCCCGCTGGCGGCGCGCGCATCGTTTTCGAGCGTGCGGGCGAGCTTGGCGGCCTCGTCGCGGATCTGGGTGTCGAGGTCGGCGAGCTGCGCCTTCAACTCCTTGATGCGCGGATGGTTGCCGAGCAACGTCGACGATTGCTCGGCCAGCTGGGCCCGCAACGCCACGCGCTGCTGCGAAGGCGTGCGCATCGATTCCGAGTTCAAGATTTCCGACGATTCGATCGGTTTGCCGCTCTGGATCATCTCGCGGATCAGGCGCGCCTTGGACTCGGCATCGGCCTTGAGCGCGCGCGCATTGTTGAGCTGGGTGTTGACCTCGCCCATCTGCTGGTTCGATAGCGTCGTGTTGTTGGTGCCGACGAACAGGCTCGACTTGGAGCGGAAGTCCTCGGCCTTCGCTTCGGCCTCGGAGACATTCCGTCGCAGCTCGTCGATCCTGCCGGCATACCACTGGCTGGCGTTTCGGGCCTGGTCCTGGCGCGCATCCTGCTGGAGCACGAGATAGCCGTCGGCGATCGAATTGGCGACGCGCACGGCGAGATCGGGATCGGCAGACTGGAATTCGATCACGATGACGCGTGACTTGTCGACAGCGTAGGCCTGGAGGCGCTCGTAATAGGCGTCCAGCACCCGCTCTTCCGGCGTCATCGAGAACGGATCGCGGCCGATGCCGACCAGCGCCGCAAGAGACTTCAGCGGCGAAACGCCTTGCAGCACCGGATCGAACTCGGGCCGCTCCGCAAGCTTGTTCTTCTTGATGATCTCGCGCGCGAGATCGCGCGACAGCACGAGCTGCACCTGGCTGGTGACGGCTTCGGCGTCGAGCGCCTGCCGTTCCTCGGCGCGATCGCTATTGGGCCGCAGAAACACGTTCTCACGGCCGTCGATCAGGATACGGGATTCAGACTTGTAGCGCGGCGTGATGAGATTGACGATTGCGATGGATGCGACGAGCGCCAGCACCGTCGGAACGATGATCCAGCCGCGCTTGCGCGCCAATGCCGCGCCGAGCGCGTGCAGGTCGATGTCGCCGGATTCGACTGGCGCCGGCCGCGGAGCAACGGGCGCAGGCTTTGCTTCAAAGCTGGACTCGAGTTCAGCCCGCTTGGCTGCTGCCTTCGAGACAGCCCGCTTGACCACCGCCTTGTCCTTGCCGGCACGCCAGAACGCTAAACGCATCGAACACTCCCGCAGGCGCAACGCCACGAACCTACCTCAACCAGGGCGATTACACTCCATTAAGGTTGCCGCTGGGTTAATCGCAGCGTCGGGCGGCTCGCGCAGGTGCGTCCGTCACCGTTTGTTAACCACGAGGCCTCTTAATCCGTCTCGATATTTCGTCAGATTGTTCGAGCATTCGCCGTCGAGCGCTGGTTTTGATCATGCCCCCCTCTCCCGACCAGCCGCTTCGCATCCTGCACGCCGTGCGCGCTCCGGTCGGCGGCATCTTCCGCCACATCCTCGACGTCGCCAACGGCCAGGTCGATCGTGGCCATCATGTCGGCATCCTCGCCGACAGTCTCACCGGCGGTGAGCGCGCCGACAAGGCCCTTGCCGAGCTCGCACCGCGGCTGAAGCTCGGCGTGCACCGGATGGCGATCCGCCGCGAACCGTCGCCCGACGATGTGCTGGTCTGGTTCCGCTTGCGGCGCCTGATCGCCACGCTCAAGCCCGACGTCATGCATGGCCACGGCGCCAAGGCCGGCGCTTTCATCCGCATGCGGCGGCGATCCGACGACACCATCCGCATCTACACCCCGCATGGCGGCTCGCTGCATTATCCCCTCAACACCCTCAAGGGCGAGTTTTACGCGCGGCTCGAGCGTGCGCTGATGGACGCGACCGACCTGTTCCTGTTCGAAAGCGCGTTTGCCCGCGACACCTATCAGCGCATCGTCGGCAAGCCGAAGGGCGTGGTGCATTGCGTCTTCAACGGCGTGACGCCGGAGGAATTCGAACCTGTCGTCATGGCCGACGACGCCACCGACCTCGCTTATGTCGGTGAGTTCAGGCACATCAAGGGCGCCGATCTGCTGGTCGACGCGGTGGCGCGCCTGCACGAGGGCGGTAAGAAGGTCACGCTGACGCTCGGCGGTGACGGCGAGGAGACCGCGGCGCTCAAAGCGCAAGTCGAGAGGCTCGGCCTCTCCAGCGCCATCCGCTTCATCGGTCACGTCAAGGCACGCTACGGCTTTTCCAAGGGGCGGCTGCTGGTCGTTCCCTCGCGTGGCGATTCCATGCCCTATGTCGTGATCGAGGCCGGTGCCGCCGGGATACCGATGATTGCGTCCAAGATCGGCGGCATTCCCGAGATTTTCGGCGCGGAGAACCCGGCTCTGTTTGCGCCGAGCAACGCGGAAGCCATGGCGGAGGCGATCGCGGCCGCGCTCGACAATCCGCTGGGAACAGCGCAGCGCGCCTTGTCGCTTCGCGAGCGCATCTCCGCGCATTTCTCGCAGCAGGCGATGGTCGAGGGCGTGCTCGCGGGCTATCGCGACGCATTTACCAATCACTAACCATTCTTAAGACCCGCTTTAGAGAATCTTCCGATTTGTCCGATAACCCAAGCGCCAGGGGATGCTCGCCCGGGACGCAAGGACGTGGCCCGCGGGTTTTTGGAATGGACGTGGACGCCCGTGGAACCGCTCAACGCACGCTCGATGCTCGATGCCGCGACCAGCGCCGCGGCGAAGCCGGCTGACCGGCCCTTTGTGGAGCGGCGTCAACGGCTCTCGGCCGCCGCGCTCGACGTCGTCAACCAGAAGGTCGCCCGCGCCTATTCGCCGATCGTGATCACCGGCTTCGTGCGCCTCGCCGATTTCGCGCTGCTGAGCCTCGTCGGCATTGTACTCTATCTCGGCTATGTCATGCCGCACGCCGGCTCGTTCAGCTGGATCTATCCCGCGCAGATCATCGCCGTCGCGGTCTCCGCCGTGGTCTGCTTCCAAGCCGCCGACATCTATCAGGTGCAGTTGTTCCGCGGTCAGCTCCGGCAGATGACGCGGATGATCTCGTCCTGGTCGTTCGTCTTCCTGTTGTTCATCGGCATCTCCTTCTTCGCCAAGTTCGGCAGCGAAATATCGCGGCTCTGGCTTGCCGCCTTTTACGTCCTCGGGCTCGCCGCGCTCCTCTGCGAGCGTCTGGTGCTGCGCTCGCTGGTGCGCGCCTGGGGGCGCGAGGGCCGGCTCGACCGCCGCACCATCATCGTCGGCTCCGACCGCAACGGCGAACAATTGGTCGAGGCGCTGAAGCAGCAGGAGGATTCCGACATCCATGTGCTCGGCGTGTTCGACGACCGCAACGACAGCCGCGCGCTCGACACCTGTGCCGGCGCGCGCAAGCTCGGCAAGGTCGACGACATCGTCGAATTCGCCCGCCGCACCCGCGTCGATCTCGTGCTGTTCGCGCTGCCGATCTCCGCCGAGACGCGCATCCTGGAGATGCTGAAGAAGCTCTGGGTGCTGCCGGTGGACATCCGCCTCTCCGCACACACCAACAAGCTGCGCTTCCGCCCCCGCTCCTATTCCTATATCGGCGAGGTGCCGACGCTGGACGTGTTCGAGGCGCCGATCACCGACTGGGACCTGGTGATGAAATGGCTGTTCGACCGCGTGGTCGGCACCCTCGCGCTGCTCGTGGCCTTGCCGGTGATGGGATTGGTGGCGCTGGCCGTGAAGCTCGACAGCCCCGGACCCGTGCTGTTCCGCCAAAAGCGCTTCGGCTTCAACAACGAGCGCATCGACGTCTACAAGTTCCGCTCAATGTACCATCATCAGGCCGATCCGACGGCCTCGAAGGTCGTGACCAAGAACGACTCGCGCGTCACCCGCGTCGGCCGCTTCATCCGCAAGACCAGCCTCGACGAGCTGCCGCAGCTCTTCAACGTGGTCTTCTCCGGCGATCTCTCTTTGGTCGGCCCGCGTCCGCATGCGGTGCAGGGCAAGCTGCAGAGCCGCCTGTTCGACGAAGCCGTCGACGGCTATTTCGCCCGCCACCGGGTCAAGCCCGGCATCACCGGCTGGGCCCAGATCAACGGCTGGCGCGGTGAGATCGACAACGAAGAGAAGATCCAGAAGCGCGTCGAGTTCGACCTCTATTACATCGAGAACTGGTCGGTGCTGTTCGATCTCGTCATTCTGCTGAAGACGCCGATCTCGCTGCTGACCAAGAACGAGAACGCGTATTGAGTTGAATTTTTCCGTCATGCCCCTCCTTGTGCGCTGTTGCGCACTGGGGCGGGGCATCCGGTACTCCGCGGCGCCGGCCGCTTCCGCAATAGACGCCGCGGAGTACTGGATCGCCCGGTCAAGCCGGGCGATGACAGCGGTATTTGTGGCGTACCAGTTGCGTAAACGTATGAGCGTGTGATGGCGTATGCGGCAACAGCCGGGGAGATGAATGCAGCGGTTCGGGCTGCGCCCGGCGTGTTGGCGCTCCAGCGCGCGCTGGTATGGCTGGTCGGCGCCTCCGGCGCGATCGTGTTCATCGAGCCGAGCCCCTACGAGATCGTGACGCTGCTGGCCACCGTCACCTTCTTCGCCACCGGACTGCGTCTGCGGCTCGCTTTGATGCCGCTGGTGCTGATGCTGGTCCTGCTCAATATCGGCTATACGATCAGCGCGATCCCGCTGTTCGAGCAGTCCGAGGTGGTGAGCTGGATTGCGACCTCCTGGTACATGGCGGTCACAGTCGTGTTCTTCGCCATGGTCACGTCGGAGGACACCGCCGCCCGGCTCGATATGCTCCGCCGCGGGCTCGTGATCGGCGCGATGGTCGCCTCGCTGTCGGCGGTCGCCGGCTACTTCCACCTGGTTCCCGGCGGCGACGACCTCCTCACGCTGTACGGACGCGCGCGCGGCACCTTCAAGGATCCGAACGTGCTCGGCGCCTTCCTGATCCTGCCGGCACTGTTCTCGCTGCAGAGCGTCGTCTCCGACAAGTTCGGCAAGGCGTTTCGCAACGTCATCGCCTTCGGCATCATGTCGCCGGCGATCCTGCTCGCTTTCTCCCGCGCCGCCTGGGGCGGGCTGGTGCTGACATCCGCCTTCATGCTGGCGCTGATGGTGCTGACCAGCCGCACCAACGCGCAACGCTCGCGTATCATCGTCATGGCGATCCTGGCCGCGGTGCTGGGCCTTGCGCTGATCGCGGTGTTGATGTCGTTCGATTCCACCGCCGAGATGTTCAAGCAGCGCGCGAGCTTCGATCAGAGCTATGACGAAGGCCGCTTCGGCCGGTTCGGGCGGCACATCCTGGGAGCGGAGATGGCGCTCGACCTGCCGTTCGGCATCGGCCCTCTGCAATTCCACCGCTTCTTCCCCGAGGACACCCACAACTCCTATCTCAACGCCTTCATGTCCGGCGGCTGGCTGTCAGGCATCTGCTATCCCGCGCTGGTCTTCACGACCGTCATCATGGGTGTCAGGCACATCTTCGTGCCCGTGCCCTGGCAGCGCGCTTATCTGGCGGTGTTCTCCGCCTTCGTCGGCACCGTCGGCGAAAGCTTCGTGATCGACACCGACCACTGGCGGCACTTCTGGATGATGCTGGGCGCGATGTGGGGCATGATCGCGGCTGCACAGATCTACAAGGCTAGGTCTGGCGACGAAGCTTCTTCAGCTTGAGATCGGGGCGTTTCTCCGGCGGCGTGTCGAGCAGGCCCTTCAGCGCCGCGGTCGCCGCGAGCACGCCCTTGTAGCCCTCATTGGCGAAGCGCAGCAGCAGGCGCAATTCCTGGTCGGAATAGCCGCCAAAAACCTTCTCCATCGCCTGCTGCATCGGCACGTAGAACTGGCCGAGCCTTTCGATCGCCTCCGGCACGACGGCAATGAAGACCTTGCGACGATCGGCATCGTCGCGCTCACGACGGACCAGGCCCGCCTTTTCGAGCCGGTCGACCACGCCGGTGATGGCGCCGGTCGTGAGCCCCGTGACTTCGGCGAGCCGGCCGGCGGTGACGCGGCCTTCGAGGTACAGGATGTCCATGCATTCGAGGTCGGAATTGGCGATTCCGGCAACGTTCGCAACGGTCTGGCCATAAAGCACGCCCTGCGCGGACGACCTGCGCATCGCCTCCTCGAGCTCCTGCAGCAGCGCGGCGCGCGCCTTCGTCCTTGACAAGGCAAACCTCGTATCTTAGTCGATATATATCTTAGTCACTAAGAGATTTAGCGACTGTAATTCTCCTAGCACCACGGAAACGTCGGGAGCAAGCCATGTCCTATCGTCCTCGCAAGGCCCTGATCATCGGCGCCGGCATCGCCGGCCCCGTCGCGGCGGTCCTGCTGCGCCGCGCCGGCATCGAGTCCGCGATCTACGAAGGCTGGCCCTATTCGAAAGGCATCGGCGGCGGCCTTCAGATCGCGCCGAACGGCATGCAAGTCATGGACGAGATTGGCCTTTCCAATGAGCTGATCAGCCGCGGCTCGATCGCGGAATCGTTCGACTTCTATTCGCAAGCCGGAGAGAGGCTCGGCTCGATCAATCGCGACATGGCGCGGCGCTTCGGCCAGCCCGCGGTCAATGTCTGCCGCGCCACGCTGAACGAGATGCTGATCGACAAGGCCTGGTGCGCATGCGTTTCGCTCTATTTCGAGAAGCGCCTGATCAAGATCGAGGATCGCGCCGACCAGCCGATCATCGCCTACTTCGCCGACGGTACCACGGCCGAAGGCGACTTCGTGATCGGCGCCGACGGCGTGCACTCGGTGACGCGGCGCCAAGTCGTCCCGGACGGGCCGCAGCCGTTCGATACCGGACTGATCGGCTTCGGCGGCTTCGTACCGCACGCCGTCCTCGATGGCCGGCCGATCGGCCGGCACGTCGAAACCACGTTCGGACAGAGCGGCTTCTTCGGCTACGGCTATTGCAGCCCCGATCCGAACGACGGCGTGATGTGGTGGAGCACGCAACCCGCGCACGGCATGGACGCGGCGATGTTTCGCGCGCTCGACCATGCAACGCTGAAGCAGCACCTGCGCGGCTTCCACCGCGGCTGGCACGATCCGATCCCTGGCATCATCGAGGCAGCCGAGAACATCGTGGTCACCGACACGCTCGACGTCGCCACCCTGCCGACCTGGTCGCGCAAGCGCTCGTTGCTGATCGGCGATGCCGCCCATGCGACCAGCCCCCATGCCGGCCAGGGCGCCTCGCTCGCGCTGGAGGATGCGATGCGCCTCGCCCGGTTGATGCAGCAAGGCCGGGAGCTCGGCGCCACCTTCCAGGCCTTCGAGGCCGAACGGCGCCCGCGCACGGAAAAGATCGTCGCCATGGCCCGCCGCAACGGCAACAACAAGCGCGAGTTCAGCGCCACCGGCGCGTGGATCCGCAATCAGATGATGAAGTGGCTGCTGCCGCTGGGCGCGAAAAGCATGGAGTTCATGTACGCCTACGACGCGCGGGCGGTGTAGTGGCACGAACGCTGTCATGCCCGCCTTATGCGCACTTGCGCACTGGGGTGGGCGTCCAGTACGCCGCGGCCTCTCGATTCGATCAGAGCCGTCTCTGGAATACTGGATCGTCCGCTCGAGCCGGACGATGACACCGTGATTGCGGCAAGTGAGCGCCTCTACTTCTCCACAGCGAACGTCAGCCCTGCATTCTCCTGAAGCCGCTTGATCAGCTTGTGCTGCATCGCCGCGCCCGGCGTCCAGAAGCCGGCTGCGACGTCGGTCGTGTCCCGCAGCATGCAGATGGCGCATTCGGAGATCATCTTCGAGGTCGAGCCGTAGCCGGGATCGCGGTCGCCGGTGACGCCGGCGCGAACCATGCGGCCATCGGGTGCGATCGCGACATAGAGCAGATCGAACAGACCGTTTTCACGCTCTTCCTTCGACGGCCCCTCGCCCGGCTTCGGTGCGTCGGGGCCGGTCTTGCCCGCATTGGCAGCCATCACGAGCTTGGCGTTGGCCTCGCCCTTCTCGCCGGGACCGGTCAGGACCATCTCGTCGTAGACGAAGTCCTGGCCGTAGGGGAATCCCATCAGCATGTTGGAGCGGTGAACGTTGCGCGTGTTGATCAGCGCCATCGTGAACGGCGCGGCCCAGGATTGCAGATCCTCCTCGAAGGCGGCCCTGTTGCCTTTCGGCTGCTTCGGGCCGGTGAAGCCGGGCGTCAGCGCAAAATGATCGTTGAGAATGGCGACAAGGCTGAGATCCTTGGCCACCGCATCGAAGGTCGCCTTAGCGCTGGCGGCGGTGCCGCCCGAGAGCGTGCCCCGCATGTCGCGCACACGCCCTTTCACCCGCGGGGCCGGCGCGCCGAAGACACGTTTAGCCTCTTCCTGGACGAAGAATGTACCGAGCTCGAACGGCACGGAATCGTAGCCGCACGACAACACGATCCGCGCGCCGCTCTCTTTTGCAGCCGCCTCGTACTTGTCGATCATCTGGCGCATCCAGATCGGCTCGCCGCAGAGATCGAAATAATCCGTGCCCGTGGCCACGCAGGCCGCGAGCAACTCCTCGCCGTAGAGCTGATACGGGCCGACGGTGGTGATCACCGACATGGTCTGCTCCGCCATCGCCTTCAGCGAAGCCGCATCCGACGCATCCGCGACAATCAACGCCGTATTCCCGGGCGCGCCGATCGCATCGCGGACCGATTTCAGCTTGCCGAGGCTGCGGCCTGCCATCGCCCATTTGAGCGCGTGGTCGCTCTTGTAACGCTGGGTCAGGTATTCGGCGACGAGCTGGCCGGTAAAACCGGTCGCGCCATAAACGACGATGTCGAATTTCGCAGAGCTCATGATCCGCCTTTGCTTTACTTCTTCGCGTAGCTCACGCCCATGCCGGCACGGACGTCGCTTTGAATACCATAGGGCGGGATCGGATAACGCAGGCCGTTCTTGGCCAGCGCCTTCATGCCCACAACCGCCTTGGCGAGATGTTCCGGCTTCAGGGCCATCAGCATCTCCTCGTCCGGCACGCCGCCATAGCGCCGTTCGGCGTAGCATGGCAAGGACAGGCTGGGCTCACCGCTCTTGAGCGCCCTGCCCCAGGAATCGGCGCAAGCGGTCTCGCCGACCACGCCCCATTCGAACTTCTTGTAGCCGGTGTATTGCAGCCCGTTGATTAGGATGATCATCTGCCCCGGCGTGGCATAGACGAGACAAATGTCCGGCGGATCGAGCCGGCCGCTCGCCAGCGGACTGACCGCGAGCGCCTGATATTGCCCGAACGGAACCACGTCCAGCGCCTCCTGGCGCTTGCGTGCGTCCTCCGCCGTGCCGTGCCAGACCCCGACATAGTTTTCGCCGGCGAGCCATTTTTCGTCCTGCGGTGCAAGGCCGATCACCGCGCGGCATTGCGCGCCGACGAGATCATCGGCCGTGATGCCCACGGTCCAGCCCAGACGCGCGGCCATGCTGACGATCTGGTCGGTGGTGTGGACCGCGTTCGGCCGCCGGACTTTCGGGATTGCCTCCATGTCCGCGGTCCGCGCGAACAGCTTCATGCCGATCACCGTGGTCTTCAGTCGCAACAGGCTGTTGAGATCGGCGACGAGGCCGGCAAGATCGATGCTGTCTGCACTCTGCTGTTGCATGGCGTCCTCCCGGCCGGCAGTGGCGCGCCGGCTGTTATTGCTTCTTGAACGGTTCTAGTCCTTCGCCGGTCCCGGGAGCAACTCGCCAGTCCGGCCCATCAGGCGGTAGGCGACGAGCCCGATCCATTCGCGCACGGCGACCTCGGTTCGGCCGAGCCCGTCCGTGCCGACATTGGTGAAAGAGAAGAGATCGTCACGCCCGCCCATTCGCCAGTCAACCGGATAGGCTTCGACGTCAAATCCCGCCTTGCGAAAGATCCCCATCGAACGCGGCATGTGAAAGGCCGACGTGACCAGGAGCCAGCGTTCGCCCGCCTTGGGCGCCACCAATTGTTTGGTGAAGATGGCATTCTCGTAGGTGTTGCGGGAGTCCCGCTCGAGGATCAGGCGCTGCTTCGCGATGCCCAGATTCTCCAGGATGGGCGCGGAGTAGTCGGCCTCCCGGGAGTCCGTCGAAACCAGGTTCGCGGTGCCCCCGGTGAAGACAATGCGCGTGTTCGGATAGCGGCGCGCGAGCTCGGCCGGCGCAAACAGGCGATCGGCCGCGTGCGCGACGACCGGCGTGCGGTGCGCCGCCGACAGATCGGTGTCGATCGAGCCGCCGAGCACGATGATGCCATCGGGCGCACCGCGCGACGGATCCCACGGCGGAAAACGCGACTCCAGCGGATAGAGCAAGAGGTTGCCGAGCGGCGAAAACGCGGCGAGCGCCAGCAGGATCAGCGTGGCCGCGGCGAGCTTGCGGCCGAAGGCGGCAAAGCGCGTCGCCATCAGGACGACCGAGACGATTCCGAGCTCGATCATCAAGTTGATCGGCAGCACCGCTGCGCCGAGGGTCTTGGACAGGACAAAAAGCAGGGGAGCCTCGCTGGAATGATCGTGCCTGTTGCGCGCGGGCTTGACCCGCCCGTCGATCTTCAGAAAGCTTCTTGGAAGAGGATCGATTGCCTGGTCAAGCCCGGGCCTGTGAAACGGACGGACGCCACATGACCCATCACCACCTGCATTCCAGCCCCGAGACCTGCCATTGGGGGTTCTTCGAGGCTGCGCTCAAGCCCGTCCTCACCATCGCGAGCGGTGACGAGGTCACGGTCGACACCATCAGTGGCGGTCCGGACATGCTGCCCGACCGCAGCAAATTTCACATTCCGCCCGAGATGCACGAGGTTCATGCCCAGAACGAGCGCATGCTGCCCGGCCACATCCTCACCGGCCCGATCGCGCTCGAGGGCGCCGAGCCCGGCGACGTGCTCGCGGTCGAGATCCTCGACGTCCAGCTCCGGCAGGATTGGGGCTGGAACATGATCAAGCCGCTGTCCGGCACCCTGCCCGACGATTTCCACGAGACGCGCATTCTGAACATCCCGCTCGACCGTTCCCGGATGGTCGCCCGCATGCCGTGGGGGCTGGACCTGCCGCTCAAGCCGTTCTTCGGCGTGATGGGCGTTTCGCCGCCGCCGGCCTGGGGCCGCATCTCCTCGCTCGTTCCTCGCGCCATGGGCGGCAATCTCGACAACAAGGAGCTTGGCGCCGGGGCGACGCTGTATCTGCCGGTGTTCGTCCCGGGCGCGCTGTTCTCCTGCGGTGACGGCCATGGCGTGCAGGGCGACGGCGAGGTTTGCGTCACCGCGATCGAGACCGCGCTTCAGGGCCGCTTTCGCCTGACGCTGCGCAAGGACCTCAGGCTCGATTATCCCCGTGGCGAGACGGCGACGCATTACATGACCATGGCGATGGACCCCGATCTGGACCAGTGCGTGGTGCGGGCGCTGCGCGACATGATCGTGCTGCTCGGCGAGAGGCGCAATTTGTCGCGCGAGGACGCCTATACGCTGTGCAGCCTGGCGGCCGATCTGCGGGTGACCCAGACCGTCAACGGCTCCAAGGGCATCCATTGCATGATCGAAAAGACGATCGTGCACGGCTGAGCCGACCAGCCCACTCCTGACCGGTCGAAGCCACGCCGCCGCCGGCCTGCCGCGCGGCGTGCCTTGTCATGCCTAAATTTCCCTCGCGATTCCAACGGGCTGACCAGGCGCCGCAGCCTGCATTTGACTTCTGCCTCCAAACCTAAATAGAGTCTTAATCGTAACTTTTATGTACCTGAGTAAGAGGCTAGCGTTCGGCCATGGCCACCGAAAAAGCCGAGACTGACCGCATTCCTGTAACCTTGGCGCTCTCGACCATCACCTATCTGGAGAAGCTGGTGAGACAGGGCACCCACGGCACCAGCGTTCCCGGCGTCGCACGTACCTTGATCGAGGAAGGCATCCGTCTCGCCATCAAGGACGGGCTTTTGTCGATTCGCGACAATGGCAGGACGTGAGCGCGCGCCGAACGTGAGGCGGACGGATCTCGAGAGGCGGATGGCCGACATCTGCAACCTGGGACCGTTACACATGCCTGTTCTCTCACCCACCTGGACCGACGAACGCATCGAACTTCTGAGGCAGCATTTCGAGGCCGGGCTCTCCTGCCGCGAGATCGCCGCCGACATTGGCGTCAGCCGCAACGCCGTGATCGGCAAGCTGTCTCGCCTCAATCTCACGCGCGGCCGAACCATCGACGATCGCAAGGTTCACGACAGGGGCCTGGCGCCGGCGCGCGCGCCGCGGACCGTGCCGCGGCTGCAATATGAGATGCTCGCCACGATCTACGGCGAGACCGGTGCGCCGATGGTCACCGGTCCGATCGACGATGCCAATCGCTGCTCGCTACTCGAGCTTGCCGAGAACCGCTGCCGCTGGCCGATCTCGACGCCTGGCGCGGACGATTTCTGCTTCTGCGGCAACTCCGCACCCGACGGCCAGTCCTATTGCGCCGGCCACAGCCGCCTCGCCTACCGGCCGAATTCCCGCGCGCGCGTCATGCGCGGCTAGAGCCAAGTCCTGGAGGCGAGTCCTGGAGCCATGCCCAAAACGAAAAACCTCCGGCAGGGCATTGCCGGAGGTTTCTGGAGGTTTAGCATCAAGTCAGAGCCGCAACTTTCGTCATCGGCTGGGAGCTATATAGCTTAGTAGCTCAGGTAAGTAAATAAAGTTGGGCCGATCGATTCGCATGGCTCGTCTTCGTCGCCCGCACGTGCCGCCGGATTTCCGAACGCCCGCTCGCAAAGAAGCCCACCTCATAAAAAAGCCCCGGCGGTGTCCCGCCGGGGCTGCGTCCTATCCGAAGGTCTTGAGCTTACCAGTTGCGCTGGGCGCGAACCAACAGGCTGTAGGTGTCCTGGTCCTTCAGCTCATAGGTCGCCGCGGGCTTGGCAACGCTGGTGAGCGCCGGCGTGGTGATCACGCCCGAGTACTTCTGGTCAAGATGGCTGTAGGTGAAGTCAGCCGAGAAGGTCAGGTTCTTGATCGGGGTCCAGCGGGTGATGACACCGATCTGGCCGATGTTGAAGTCCGGGTTGCAGGTGCCGGTCAGGGTCGCGAACGCGGCGCTGCCGCAGATCATGCCCTTGGCGGTGCCGCTGTAGTTGACGGCAGCCCACGCACCATAAAGCGCCGAATTCCAGTACGGGCTCCAGTTGTGAGTGTAGGCACCACGGAAGCCGTAGGTCTTAGTCAGCTCGAGGCCGCTGCCGGGTGCGAACACCGCGTCAGACACGCCGGCGAAGCCGATGCTCTGATACGCGCCGCCCGAACCGCCGAACATCGAGTAGCTGGTCGCT
Organism: Bradyrhizobium sp. 87; assembly: GCF_023073015.1. NCBI lineage: Bacteria > Pseudomonadati > Pseudomonadota > Alphaproteobacteria > Hyphomicrobiales > Nitrobacteraceae > Bradyrhizobium > Bradyrhizobium sp. 87. Next base: position 61,782 of record NZ_JADPIQ010000107.1, on the reverse strand, counting down.
GCCAGCTCCTGGAAGTTGTAGCGGCTCGCGCCGTCGGTGTAGACGCCCGAGATGTTGATCACGTCGCCTGCACCGGTCGGGATGTTCTTGATCGACAGCGCCAGCTGGACGGCCCAGCCCCACTTGTCTTCAGGATGACCGGTTACTTCGCTCGCGCCGTAATAGCCGACGTGGTTGTCGTGCGCAGCGACCGAGGCCTGGAACAGGCCCCAGGCCTGGTCGACACGGAGCGTGCCGACGAGATCGGGGGAGCGGGTGCCGCCGAGATCGTTGGAGCCGTAGGCACCGCCGAGGACGCCGGCGGTGGACATGCCGGCCGTATTCCAGAGCGCGGTCTGGAACACCTGCGTCTGGTCCTGGGCCGAGACGATCGCCGTCACGCCCTGGCCGAGATCGGCAGTGTAGGTGAACTGGGCAACACCGTTGGTGGTGCCGCTGCCGCCGACGAGCTGGTCGAAGTTGTTGCCGGGATAGTTGGTCCAGGGCGCGTCGAACTGCGACACGGCCTTACCCATGGTGAAGCCGGCGAACTGGATGAAGGCGTAGTAGACGCCGAGCGCGCCGCCCGAGATCGTGCCGTCGGTGCCGTTGACGGCGCCGCCGCTGGAGCCGATCAGGCTCGTGCCTGCGGCGTTGAGGCCGAGCGTACCGCTGTACTGGGTCGCACCCGTTCCCGAACCGGCGCCGACATAGTTGCCGGTCGTCCAGGTGAAGACCGCATCGAAATAGGTGCGGACCACGCCGTACTCGGTTGCGGTGCGGGTGTCGATGTTGAGATCTTCACGAGCGCGCATCGAGTAATAGTTGGTCAGGCGGTTGTTGGCCGCGAAGACGTTGTTGTACTGGGCGCTGTAATTGCCGCCGGCATTGAGCGCCACTTCGGCACGCAGATAGCCGCCCAGCTTGATGCAGGTGTCGCTGCCCGGGATGTAATAGAAACCCGCGCCGTAGAGCGAGCAGACCTTCACATACTCGACCGCCTTGGCCTTGACCGGAAGATCAGCCGCCTGAGCTCCACCGACGGCGATCAGACCCGCCGCAGTGCCGAGCAAAAGGCTCTTCACCACTTTCATATTAAAACCTCCAAGTTGCTCATTTTACGAAGACCGGACCGTGAGGCCCCCCAAGATCCCCGTCTTTGAAATCCGCTCGGCCGCTTTGCGCTTCGGACACACCCTCTTTCGACGCGAGGGACGTGAGCAAACCACCTGCAACGGGACGATCGAGTACCCCCCACCGCCACGAAGCAATATGCCTGCGCCTTTCGGTAATCAAAATACCTTATTTAGTCAGCTTTGTTGGTTTTGCTAAACCTGTGCCCCGTTCGCAACACCATTGCGAACCGATTCCGTGAGCTGATCATCTTTGTAGTTTTACTGACAAAATTACCCTGCTCTGCACTTGCGTCAGAGCAGGCTTGCGTGGACTATGGCTTGCACGACACCGGCCGCATACAAATCAGATCACGGGAGTGACGCTGTGTCAGCGACGAGGAAAGAAGGGGCGCGCCTCCGCACCATCGGCAATCTGGATATCATCAGGCGCTTCACCTGGGAGATATCGTCGATCAACATGTATCTGGAGGAGCTGCGTCAGTTCTGGGCGAGAACGCTCGGCATCAGCGGCCCGCAATGGCTGATCCTGATGGCGATCTCCGACCTCGACAAGGACGACGGCATTCCGGTCAACGTCGTCTCGAAACTGCTCCACGTCGATCCGTCGTTCGTCACCACCCAGTCCAAGCTGCTCGAGAAGAAGGGCCTGTTGCGCCGGCGCCCCTCGCCGACCGACGCAAGGGTGGTCCGACTATCACTGACCGAGAAGACGCAAAAGCACCTGGCGAGCCTCAACGAGCAGTACAAGACGATCAAGGAATTCGTCTTCCAGGAGTTCGACGAGAAAGAGCTGACGGAATTCACCACCAAGCTCGCGATGTTGAAGACCCGTCTCGAAAAGGCCTGCGTCCGCCTGACCCTCGACTTCTGAGGCGACGTCCTCAGATGCGCCCCGCGGCGCCGAGCCGCGATTCCAGCCAATCGAAGATATATTCATTGGCAAGGCTCGGATTGTCCGCATGGGCCTGCGCCGCGCCAGTTTCGGCCGCGGTGAACACCTTCAACATGACATCCGAACTGCCGAGCCGGGAGGTCTGGACGATCTGACGCGCCCGATCGGCCTTGAGCCAGCCGTCCTCGCCGAGCGTGATCAGCACCGGACAGTCGGCGCTGGAGGCCATCAGCGGAGCATGCGGCACCGGAACGATGCTGACGTCGCTCATCGCGAATCGGCTGGCAAAGAAGGCCCGCTCGTGCAGGTCCCATAGGCCGCCATCGCAGACGGCGGCGGCAAGCCGCGGCTCCTGCAGCACCGCGCGCGCCACGAAGGAAGAGCCCCAGCCATCGGCGACGATCGCGACGCGCTCGAAATCGACCTCGCTGCACGTCTCCAGATAGTCCATGACGCACGGAATCGCACTCTCGAGATCCCGGCGCCGCAACAGCGCGTCGAGATAATCGTCGCGCTGGTCGCCGAACAGGTCCAGCGCCAGCAGCGAAAAGCCGCGCTCGCGCGCGTGCGGCGCGAGCTTGAACAGAAACTCTTCCTTGCGATGGCCGGGCTCGCCGATGCAGATCACGGTCGGGGCTCGCACGCGTCCCAACGGCGCGTGCGCGGGCAGGAAATAGCCCTGCAACGAATGTCCGTCGAGCCAGGGTATCGTCACGACTTCCCCGGCAGGGTCGCGCGCGGCGAGGAAGCGGCGGGCGCAATCCTGCATCGCGAGGACCGCGACCCAGCGGCGCTCGTCCGCCTGATCGAGCGGCATTGCGGCCGCGCTGTAGTAATTCATGGCGCGGAGCCAATTGCGCTGCGCGGTCGCCCTGTGACCTTCCGCGAACGCGGCCTCGGCACGATGGCGATTGGCCTGCGCCAGCTTCTTCCACTCGCGATGCCAGGACTGGTCGTCGCCCCGCTTCAGCTGCCGCGCGATCATCAGGCATTCGGCGATCGTGGCGCCGCCGTCCTGGGCCGCGGTGAGGAGCCGCGTGAACTCAGCGGAGATGTCCTCTCGCTCCGGGCAAAGGATCCAGTCGTCGGAGAGGCATGCGGGTATCATCGGGAGCTACGCTCTGGTCATCGCCTTACACGTGACTGAATAAACTATTTTGGTTCCCTGACCAAGCTGCGGCGCGCCCAATGAGAGCCGTTCGAGATCACCATCGCTTGAACGCAGGGATGTGTCGCATGCGTGACATTCCAATGCGTCAGGAGTGGCCGACACGGCCAAGAAACGCCGGCAGCGAACTGGCAAGAGGTGGCACGTGAAATTGCCTGCGCGCCTCTTGCCATGATGCGCATCATACCTATATCGGCGCGCGCTCGTCGCCTGCGTCAGCCGAGCCGCCAGCCGACCTCCTGCGTGAAACTTTCGTAGAAGGCGCGGTCGTAGGCCTGCTCCGGCGTAGCACGAACGCGCTCGTCAAGGCGCTTTGCATCCTCACCCACGAGAATGCGCCATTGCTCCGCCTTGACCCCGTCGAGGATGATCCTGGCGGCCTGAGCCGCCGTCGTCGGCGCATCCTCGAGGAAGCTGCGGGCGCGCTCGGCGAACGCCGCCTGGATGTCCTCGTCCGACATTTTGTCGGCATCCGGCACGCCGGCCGCGACCATGCGCTTGCGGGTCAGCGCGATCTCGTCGGCGTTGAGCCGCTCCGAGCCGTCGGCGCTCTGCACCTTGCGCGAATTGGAGACGATCGAGGTGCCGATATGGCCGGGCATCACCACCGAGCATTTGACATGCGGCGCGTGCAGGCGGAGGTCGTTGATGAGCGCTTCGGTAAATCCCTTCACGGCGAACTTCGCCGCGCTGTAGGCGGTGTGCGACTGGTTCATGCCGATGGAGGCCCAGAAGCCGTTGACGCTCGCGGTGTTGACGATGTGGGCCTCGTCGGCCGCGACCAGCATCGGCAGGAAGGTGCGGACGCCGAGATAGACGCCGCCCCAGCAGATGTTGAAGGTGCGCTCCCACTGCTCGCGTGTGTTGGTGAACAGGCTGCCGCCGCCGCCGATGCCGGCGTTGTTGAACAGAAGGTGGATCCGGTCGGTCTTCTGCTGCTCGGCGAGCTCGTCGCGGAATCGCTTGAGATGATCCTCGATCGAGACGTCGGCGACATGCGTCGTGACGCGCAAGCCCTGCGGCAGCTTCTCGACCTCGCACAGCCGCTTGGTCTCGGCCATCGCGGCTTCCGAGACGTCGCACATCGCGACATTGCAGCCCTCGGCGACGAGCTGCCGCGCGAGCTCGCGTCCCATTCCCGTACCGCCGCCGGTGATGACGGCGATCTTTCCTGCAAAATCATTCATGGGACTTTCGGCCCCTCCCTTGTCGGTATGTTTCTTCATGGCTACGCCACGCATCGGAGCGCGCGCAAAATGTAGCAGCGCCGCATCCGCAGGTAAAAGCGGATCGGCGCTGCCGTGCTCATCAGTTATTTCGGGGCGCGGACTATTCGGCCGCCTCGACCCGCCGCCCGTTCAACGCGCCGAGGCCGTCCAGCGCCTTGCGGATCGCCGCCTGCTGCGCGCTTGAGGCCTCCGGCATCGGCGCGCGCGGATAAGTCATGGGCAGGCCCTGCAGCGTCTGCGCATGGCGCGTGCAGGCCGGCAGATTGTCGGCGATGACAGCGTTCCACAGCGTCAGCAGCTTCTTGTGCAGATCGAGCGCGCGCGGATGATCACCCGCCTTCACCGCATCCCACAGCGCGACGGAGGCATACGGCGCGGCGGTCAGGATCGCGGCGATCGAGCCATGGGCCCCCAATGTGTAGGACGGATACATCAGGGCATCGACCGCACTGTAGATCAGCTTGTCCGGCGCCATCATCATGAGGTCCGCGAACAGTTTCAGGTCGCCTGCGCTCTGCTTGACGCCAACCACCAGCGGCACCTCGGTCATGATCCGCGTCAGCAGCGCCGGCGACAGGTACGACCACGGCACCACGTTGTAGATGATGATGGGCATGCCGGTCTCGTCCGCCATGGCGCGGAAATGCGCCACCATCGCCTCGTCGTCCGGCTTGAACAGATAATGCACCGGCGTGACCTGGAGCGCCGCGACATTCATGTCGCGCACCAGCTTGCCGCGGCGGATCGCATCGCGGGTGGAGTCGACGATGATGCCGGCGATGACGGGAATGCGCCCCTTCACCGCGGCGACCGTCGCCTCCATCAGGTCGCGATATTCCTCGTGATCGAGCGTATGCCCCTCGCCGGTCGAGCCGCCGGCCGCGACGCCGTGTGCGCCGGCGCCGATCATCCAGTCGACCTGGGCTGCTACGAGGGTGTAGTCGATTTCGCCATCCTTCCGGAACGGCGTCGTCATCGGCGGGATTACGCCGGTCGGTCGTGTCTTCATGGTGTGCCCTCGCGTTTCCATATCCCTTGTGGCGGCCCCGCTCTTTTGGCGAGTGGCCACGGTGCTGCGAGCCTACCGGCTGCGCGCGGCCTGTGAAGCGCCACCGACGCGGCGCTGCTCCCAGCATTCGACATCCCTGCGGTTGTTACTGACCCGGTTCCCCGTACTTGCCCGGCTTCGGTTCAGGGGCAATTTTTTTACAATCCGAATCGTTAAATGGAGTCCGGACGCTGGGTCGAGTCGGCCAGGCCAGCGTGTTGTTTGCGTCACAGGCTCTGGCACTCCGCTTGCATCCTCTTCGTGGTCAGAAACTACCGATGAGGTGACTGGAATGTTCGTGACCGTCGTTGCCGTGCTCTGCCGGCTGAGTGCAGCCAGCTCAGGCAGTTGCATCGAGGAAATCGTGACCGACAGCAACATGACGCCCGAGATGTCGATGATGCAGTGTGCGATCGGCGCACAGGCTCCATTGGCGAAATGGATGGGCGAGCATCCGATCTACCACGCCAACTGGCGGCTCGATCGCTACAAATGCGTTCCGGGTCGCTACGAGATCAAGGGCCACGCCTAAGGCCCCGCAAAACTACCGACACCAAGACGACGAACGAGGAAACGCCCCGGAGGCCGCATCGTCCTTCCGCGCGGGCATCGACAGCGCCAGCCCCATTGCGGCGGCACGCTTGTGACAACGATCACACCTTCCCCTTAAGCCACCGCTCGCAGAATGATCGCACGCGCGCGTCGCCCTCCGGCGTCGGCATCAGCGCGTAATTGTGCGGCTGTTCGCGGAGCAGATGCAGCTCGACCGGCACGCCCGCCGCCCTCGCCCCGGCATCAAACTACAGAGTGGCTGATCCAGGTTTGAGTCGAGGGAGCCCATCAATTACTCGAGCGACGACGCTCAGCATGCTAGTCGCAAAGATTCGAGCCTCGACCAGTCTTTCGTCTTGTCAAGGTCCAGCTGTAAGACTGACGCTAACCATTCGGCCTTGTTTCTGCGGGAAAAGCTCCTGCAAAAGCCTTCTAGCTCTCCCTCCCTTAAGATCAGAAGACCTATGGCCTGCGACGCAACACATATCTTCTCGAAGGCATTGATCAAATCTGAATCGGCAAATCCTCGATACCCGTCTTCTTTGATCCTTTGCCAAGGTGAAGCGCTCTTTCCCATCTCAGCTATTTGCTTCCGAGATTGGTCCGCAATGGCTTGGCTATTCCGCAACACAGCAGCGATCCGTTCAAGCTCCAGCGCGACTTCTATGGTTGAAGGCTCCAATCGTTTTGATTTCACTTTGGTTATCCCTATAGGTGAACCAGTGAACCAACGACATGAGTCAACTTGGAAGTGAATTGAAATGGACAGGACACTAATGTGTAGACAGGAAAAAGAGAGAGAAAATAGAGCACAAGAGAGACCGCGCCCAACTGCCCGGGGTACGGCGACGGTGGTAAATGGTAAGGGCGGGGCTACAACGCAACAAATAGAAAGAAATCGCTGCGCCCGACGTAGGCTTCACAATCGTTATCGCCTGGGCCAGCCTATCAAGAAGCCAGTGGCCTTGTTTCTGAAGGTAGAAAGGGTAGGAGCAGCGAGCACACCCCGAAGCGGATCCATAATCGCGATGTAGTCGGTGTTGTCCCGCTGAATCCCATAAGCGACGACTACATGAGCTGGGTTTTTCCCTTCCATTACTATGTAGAGATGGTTCCCGGACGTCCCCGCCAGAGGAAACATCTTTTCGTATACATAGTCGAACGTGAGGTCGGCTCTGTCGATTTCCTCGTAATCCATGTTGATCGAGAGGCTGTTTGCAATCTCACCAAAGTACGCAAGATCGAGCGCATTTCCATTGCAGTACATCTGAAACATTTGGATGATTGAGCTATATGACCAACTGACCCCGCGAGTGGCTTCAAGCCAGGAGCTAAGGGCGCAAGCCCAACACACGGGCAGTGAAACTTCGTCGTCGCCAGTTCCTACCGATGGTTGCTTTACAATTCCGGGTTTCGATAGACGATACGTGACCATCTGATACCCTCATTCCCGACAGCATGATCCCCAGATCAAAGCCCGTACTAATGTGTCTTCATTGTGCTGCTAAGTTCAAGCGCAGGCAAGAATTGTATTGCGGCCAACCGAAGCCGTTCTTCAATCCGCTCGAAGCCCTCGAAGCCGTCCATTAATCCGCGCGCTCGTTCGCACCGAATCGCAGCGCCCTCGCGCGCTGGATTGCAGCGCCTTAGTTCTGCTGACTAGTGCTCCGTTACGCTGCGTTACGCTAATTGCAGCACTTTTTCATGGATTCGAACCCCTTCTTTTCGAGGGCTTCCAGAGTTGCGTAAATCGTCGCCATCGGAACCGCCTTGCGCACCGCAGAAGGGCATACGTCGCCTGGCCGTTTGCCGTTTAGGGCCGCCTCCAATGCGGCAACCTTTTCCTCAAGCGCCTTCGTCCGATCAGGTATCGTCCCGAGTTCCTTCCATAGCGGTACGTCGTTTAGCCACTTACGGACGTCGTCGATTACTCCGATTGCCCTACCGCCTGGTGTGCGACTTGGAAATCAGATAGGTGAGGAACGATGCGCATGCTCCGATAAAGAAGATCGCGTCAGCTTCATCAACGTCCGCTTCAGCCTCACTTAAGAGCGCATGTCGGATGCCCTTCTCATCGCTCGTATATCCATAGAGTGATAGGAACGCCTTTTTAAGCGCCGGATGGAGAGCAATCCTCTGTTCTAATCCCGACAATGCCTTCGAAAGATCGCCAGTAGGTTCGAGCACGCGCGCAACTGACTCCGCTGCGCTGATACTTTCACGAACGCTTGCTGGGTAATCTCCTTCGGTGAGTTTCGAAGCAGCATTTTTTAAGTGAGTTTTTGCGCCACCGAATTGCGAAGCAGATAATGCTGTGTTCGCCTGGATAAGCGCGTCGGCTTCCTCTGTTGAGGCAGTCGGCCAGAACACACCGTCTTCAATGCGGTAAGCCGCGCGGCAGTTCTCTAATACCAACTGAACTGCTGGACCGAGATCAGGCGGACAATTTGGGTGCCGAAGAACAGCCTAAAGCCAACCGTACACCTTGTGGCATTCGGCTTTTTCGAACAAGTCACCGATCTTGGTGACGATCCCGTTCGGATTGAATTTGTCGATGCGAACGTGGTGGTGGTCGACATGCAGATCCTTCAGAATTCTGGACCAGTTTCCACGATAATGGAGAATGTCGGTGTAGGCTCGATCAAGCCTTGCATGAATGCAGGCCCAAAGCTTCGCCCGAAGTTCTCGACTAAGTTCCTTGCGGTCGAGCTGCGCCGGGAGAGGTGCCAAACCCTCGCTTGTTCAAAGGTCAGCGATCTACGATCCGAGGTGCCCATGTGCCTGGCTCCGGGCGAATCAACGCGCGATGGTGGTACGCCCCACGTACACGCGGGCAAGCTGTCGTTGGTTATCCGGGCTATTCACATCCCGGCGACATAAGCCCGTTACCCTATCCGTTACCCTTGAGAAAATCCGGACGCCCTGAAATCCGGCTAAGTTTTGGTCGGAGCGAGAGGATTTGAACCTCCGACCCCTAGTCTCCCAGACTAGTGCGCTAACCGGGCTGCGCCACGCTCCGAACGTCGTTCCATTAGCTAGGATCGCCGCTTTGCGCAAGGCGAGGTGACACCATTTTGCTGTCTCCGCCGAAAGGCCTCGGAACTGGCCCAAAGCCGACGGAGTCCGGCGTCAGGCGTCCTTCAATGCCTGATCCAGCATTTCGCGGCAGGCGATGAGCTCGGCGAGCACCCGTCCGAGGCGCTCCCGGTGGATGGCGCTGGGGCCTGCGGGCGCGGCGGGGGTGCCGCCCTTGCGGAAGGTGGTGAGGATTTCCTCGTCATCGGTCTCGGAGAAGCGGAAGTCGATGCCCTCCTCCTCCTCGCCCTGGTAGTCGTCATCGTCGCTGTCGCGGGCGCCGCGGACGCCGGTCTCCTCCTCGGGCTCCATCAGGCTGGCGCCGACGGCGTCCTCGATGGCGCCGAACGAGACCGCGGCCGCGCTGTCGGCGAGGCCCTGCACCGATTTGACGCCGTGCTCTTTCAGGATCCGCTGCACCCCGCGGATGGTGTAGCCCTCCCCGTAGAGCAGACGGCGGATGCCCTTGAGCAGGTCGACGTCGTCGGGGCGGTAATAGCGGCGGCCGCCGCTGCGCTTCATCGGCTTGATCTGGGAGAATCGGGTCTCCCAGAACCGCAGCACGTGCTGCGGAATGTCGAGTTCCTGCGCTACTTCGCTGATGGTTCGGAACGCATCCGGCGCCTTGTCCAAATGCCAAATCCTTATCCAGAGGGCGGATTACGCCTCGGGTTGCGCCTTGCTGGCGTCGCCATTGGTGCGGTGCTGGGCGTTGATCCGCTGCTTCAGGATCGCCGACGGCTTGAACACCATGACCCGGCGCGGCGAGATCGGCACCTCGGTGCCGGTCTTCGGGTTGCGACCGATGCGCTGACCCTTCTTGCGGACCATGAAGGAGCCGAACGAGGACAGCTTCACCGTCTCGCCCTTCTCAAGGCAATCGGTGATCTCCTTCAGCACGAGTTCCACGAAGGCAGACGATTCCGTGCGCGACAGCCCCACCTTCTGGTAGACGGCTTCGCACAGATCGACACGCGTTACGGTTTTACTTTGATCGGTCATCGCCCTGCCCCACATCACGGCGAACAATTGTTGTCTGAAATTATGAGCTTACGATACAGCGGTCAACAGCGCTCATCAATGCAGGCGCATCGATAATCCGCGCTGATTCGGGCAAAATTTTACCGAGTGTGGCTTACCAGCGCACCAGCGCGGAGCCCCAGGTGAAGCCGCCGCCCATGGCTTCGAGCAGAACCAGGTCGCCGCGCTTGATGCGGCCGTCCTTGCGCGCCACCGACAGCGCCAGCGGGATCGAGGCCGCCGAGGTGTTGCCGTGAAGGTCCACCGTCAGCACCACCTTCTCCGGCGCGATATGGAGCTTGTGCGCGGACGCGTCGATGATTCGCTTGTTGGCCTGGTGCGGCACGAACCAGTCGATGCTGTCGGCATTGAGCCCGGTCGCCTTGAAGGCGTCGACGATCACGTCGGTGATCATGCCGACCGCGTGCTTGAAGACCTCGCGGCCCTCCATGCGAAGATGGCCGACAGTCTGGGTCGAGGACGGGCCGCCGTCGACGAACAGCTTCGCCTTGTGACGGCCGTCGGAGCGCAGATGCGTGGTCACGATCCCGCGGTCGGTCGCGGCATTGCCCGGCTGCTCCTGCGCCTCCAGCACCACCGCACCGGCACCGTCGCCGAACAGCACGCAGGTGCCGCGATCGGTCCAGTCGAGGATGCGCGAGAAGGTTTCCGCGCCGATCACCAGCGCGCGCTTGAAGGCGCCGGTGCGCAGGAAATTATCGGCGGTGGCGAGCCCGAACACGAAGCCCGAGCACACCGCCTGAAGGTCGAAGGCCGCGCCATGGTTGATGCCGAGCCCGTGCTGCACGGCGACCGCGCTCGCGGGGAAGGTGTTGTCAGGCGTCGAGGTCGCGAGCACGATCAGGTCGATCGACTGCGCGTCCACGCCGGCGTCCGCGAGCGCAGCCTGCGCCGCCTTCAGCGCCAGATGCGAGGTGAACTCGCCCTCGGCCGCGATATGCCGCTCGCGAATGCCGGTGCGTTGCACGATCCACTCGTCGGACGTGTCAATGCGCGCCGCCAATTGGGCGTTGGTCACCACCTGCTCCGGCAAATAAGAGCCGCAGCCCAGCACGACCGAACGAATTTGAGTCACGAAACAGCCTCCTGCGCGGCCTGCACGGAACTGAGTGCACCACCTTCGCGATTGAGCATCTGATTGATCTTGTTGAGGAGATCGAATTTGACCATCTCATAGCCAACATCGATCGCATAGGCAAAGCCTTCGGCAGCGATTCCGCCATGGCTCTTGACCACGATCCCGTTCAACCCCAGCAACACGCCGCCGTTGGATTTGTTCGGATCCATCTTGTTGCGCAGGGCCTGGAAGGCCTTGCGCGCAAAGAGATAGCCGAGCTTTGACAGCCAGCCCCGCTTCATCTCGTCCCGGAGCAATTCCGCCATCTGCCGCGCGGTTCCCTCCGCGGCCTTCAGCGCGATGTTGCCGCTGTAGCCCTCGGTGACGATGACATCCGCCACCCCCTTGCCGATGCCGTCGCCCTCCACGAACCCGAGATAGTCGAGCTCGGGCAGGTTCCTGGCGCGCAGGATTTCGCCGGCCTCGCGAATCTCCTCATGCCCCTTGATCTCCTCGACCCCGATATTGAGCAGGCCGACCGTGGGACGCTTTTTGTTGAACAACACGCTGGCCATCGCCGCGCCCATGATGGCGAGCGACACCAGATGATGCGTATCGCCGCCGATGCTGGCGCCGAGGTCGAGGACGACGGAATCGCCGCGCCTGGTCGGCCACATGCCGGCAATGGCCGGACGGTCGATGCCCGGCAGCGTGCGCAGGTGGAAGCGCGACATCGCCATCAGCGCCCCGGTATTCCCGGCGGAGACCGCAACATCCGCCTCGCCCTTTTTCACCGCATCGATGGCAAGCCACATGGACGAGGTCCTGCGGCCGCGCCGCAGCGCCTGGCTCGGCTTTTCCTCGCCGCTGACCGCGACATCGGTGTGGATGATCTTCGAGGCCGCCTTCAGCGCGGGGTGGCGGTCGAGCTCGGGTTCGATCTTGGCGCGGTCCCCGATCAGCAGGAATTCGATCTCGCGATGCCTTTGGAGCGAGATGGCGGCGCCTGGGATGACCACCGCGGCGCCGGCGTCGCCCCCCATGGCGTCAAGCGCGATGCGAACCTTGCTTGGCATAAAAGTCCTGGAAACCTGGGTCTGGTGCGGTCTTGAACGAGCGGGGCCGCAAATGGGTTCGCCACGAACATGGCGGTCGGTCAAGCGCCACGCCGCACCCGGACCGGGGCGCGACAATAGCGTTTTGTTATCCCGAAACAACCTCTTGCCCCCAGCCTTTTGCATTCGGGAGCATCGGGCTGCGGACGGACTAATTCACAAGAAGTACATCAAAATCAAACGGATAATCGAGCTTTTCAAACCACCGCCGCAAACATCTCGCCCCGTCCCGAAGCGGTCCTCTGGAGAAGGTGGCACCTATTTGTCTTTCTTCCCGTCCTGAAGTGCCTTCAGGACCGCAAAGGGGTGGTCCTCCGGATCGGGGGCGATAACCTCGGGCTCAAACACGACCCCCGGCTTGCGCGGATAGGGATCGACCGCCAGGAACAGGGCATCGGTGGCAAGCCTCCCAAGGTCGATGATGCCATTGACGATCGCCTCCGGCGGGTCGGCGACCTGCTCCCGATCGTCGTGCCCCTCCTCCATCAGGTCGGCCAGGCGGCGGACCTCGGCCTCGGGGGCGAATATCAGGTCCACCTCCTCGTCGATGTCGCTCTCCATCGGGTCAAGCGTGACCACACAGGTCTGGCCGATCCGGGCGCGAACGTGCCCCGTGACCTGGATCCGGTTGCCGCTTTTCGGCACGACATCGAAATCGGCCTGGACCGAGATAACCTCGCGCAAGCCTGCCGTCTCAGCCATGGCCTGCCGCTCGGCGGCCGAGGCCTCGAGCTTGCGATGCAGGCCGGTATCCGGGATCTGTGCAACGATGACGGGCACCCGCCAGGGATCGGGCCCGGATGCTGGTATCGGTCGGGTCATGGCGTCACATCCTCAGGAAGCGCTGGAGGAAACTTGAAGGACGCACCCAGCAGTGCGGCCTCGCCGGTCTGGGCGAGGTTGGCCTCGGCCGCCCTGGCATAGGCTGCGAGCTGCTGCGCCTGGTCCATGCCGGCCCCATTCAAGATATTCTTGCAGATCGCGGATGCCAGCGCCTCGCCGCCGCCTTCCATGGCCTGATCGTAGGCCTGGACCCGGCCGTAAAACGCCTCGCCGAAGGCCCGCATCCGCTTCGGCACGGTCTGGTCGCCTATCCCCATCTCGCGCAGATTGTCGTCCATGTCCTCGCAGAAACGGTCGAACAGCGCCTGCGACAGCTCGGTGGCGCTCTGGACCGTGCGCAGGCGGCGCAGCAGCAGCCAGAGGTGCAGCAGCAACAGATCGAAACGCCCGTTAACGGTATCCGGCACGCCCAAGTCGCGGTAAAACATGGGTTCTCGCGCCTGCGTCACGATCATGCCATAGATGGCTTCAATGGTGCCCGGCGAGGCTAGGCGGGGTTTCCTGAAGTGATTGAACGGCCAAAGCATTGTGGTTTCCGCAAGCGGGCGCGCCCGTGTTGCATTCAGAGCCTCCGCCCGGTACTTCAGCGCCTCGCGCGACGCAAGGGGACGGAATCAGTTCCGCTATGACGATAACGAACCAGACCAGCCTGCGTGCAGACAAGCCGCGCGGCCTTCATGCACGTTGGCGCGGCTTGCGCCTTTTCGCGGCCGCGGCCCTGGTTGGCGCCGCGCTTGCGGGCTGCACCGGCGAGCAGTTCCAGAAGGGTTACATCCTGCCGCCCGGCGCACTGGAGCAGATCCCGATCGGTGCGAGCCAGGACCAGGTGCTGATCGTGATGGGCACCCCCTCCACCGTCGCAACCCTCGACGGCGAGGTGTTCTATTACATCTCCCAGCGCTCCGAGCGCATTGTCGCCTTCATGAACCAGAGGGTGGTCGACCAGCGCGTCATCGCGGTCTATTTCGACAAGAACCGGCGTGTGCGCCGGCTTGCGAATTACGGTCTCCAGGACGGCAAGATCTTCGATTTCATCAGCCGGACGACGCCGACCTCGGGCCAGGAGATGAGCTACCTCACGCCGATCTTCAAGCTGCTCAGCTTTAACTGAGCCTTCAGCCTGCGGCTTCGTGCGGCTTGCCGTTGCGCATACGCTTCCATACGCTCCTGCAAAATAAGATGCAGGGAGTGGATTCGTGCCCAATCAATTGCTGTCCCGCCGTCGCGTGCTCACTGGCGCTGCCGCTATCTCGGCCGCAGCGATCCTGCCGCGATCGAGCCTGGCGGACTGGAAGCCGACCGAAAACGTCCGCCTCGTCGTGCCGGCTGCCGCCGGCGGTTCGACCGACGTGATGGGTCGGCTTCTGGCGGCGCATCTGCAGGCCGCCTGGGGCCAATCGGCCGTGGTGGAAAACCGGTCCGGCGGCGGCGGTACGATCGGCACGGCCGAGGTGGTCCGCGCCAAGCCGGACGGCCACACCATCCTGATCGGCAATCCCGGCCCGAACGCGATCGCCTACAGCATTTTCAAGAACCTCACCTACAAGCCGGACCAGCTCCAGCCGGTCTCCAACATGATCCGGATCCCGAACATCGTCTCGGCGCATCCCAAGACCGGCATCAAGTCGATCGCCGAGCTGGTCGCCTATCTCAAGGCCAATCCGGACAAGCTCAGCTACGCCTCCTCCGGCGTCGGCCAGAGCCCTCACCTCACCGGCGCCTGGTTCCTGCAGCTCACCGGGCTGAAGATGACGCACATCCCGTTCCGCGGCGCCGGTCCCGCGCTCCAGGCGGCGCTCGCCGGCGACATCCAGATCCTGTTCGACAACCTCTATCCGAGCCTGCCGCAGGTACAGAACGGCACCCTCACCGGCCTCTGCGTCACCACGACGGAGCGCAGCGACCTCGCGCCGAACCTGCCGACCATGCGCGAGAGCGCGCCGGAGCTTGCGGCTTTCGACGTCTCGTCGTGGTTCTCGGTGTTCCTGCCGAAGGGTGTGCAGCCCGCCGTTCTCGAAGCGCTCAACCTTCAAGTGAAGGCGATGCTCGAGCGCGACGACATCAAGAAGAACATCCTGGCCATGGGGGCCCGCGCCGACTACGGCACGCCCGACCAGTTTGCCGCCTTCGTGGACGCCGAGACGAAGAAGTTCGCCGGCATCATCCAGAAGGAAGGGCTGCAGATGGACGTGCAGTAGCTTTCGCATCCGCGGACGCGGCCCAACATGCAGCGCCGGGCCGCGCTTTCGCGTTGAGTGCGTGGCGACCCTCGGTTGCTATGCAAGCTCGGCCGACGGCTGTCCCACCAAAGCGGCAATCGCCGAAATCGAGTCCAGGCGCGTCAAATCGAAGCCGATGTCGGAGAAGTTGATCCCGTGGTCGGTCTCAATGCTCATGATCAGCTCGACCGCGTCGAGCGAATCGAGGCGGCCGCTGGTGAACAGCAGATCATCGTCACCAAGCGGCGCGCTGTCGCCCTTCATCAGCAGCCGCTGCACGATGTAGCGTCGCATCTGCGATCTGACTTCAGGGCCGGCTTTCGTGGTCATGTCGAGACTCCCAGGAGATAGAACAGGAATTCGGCGCGTTGCCCGAGCGAATGCTCGCGGTCGAGCGGCGCATCGAAGACGTGAATGAGACAAAAGAAGCTCGACACCCACAGGCAAGGCAGCAAGCGGCCACGCAGCCATCCTCGCGGCGCCAGTTGCGGGGCGCGGCGCATCTGCGAGAGCCCGACACTGATGGCCAGGACAAACGTGTAGAACGCGTGCGATTGCTGACCGACCACCGCCCGCCAAAGGCCCATTTCGCCGACGAAATGAATATCGCGGATGAAGTGAAACAGCAGGTTGCCGACACAGGCCGCGGCAAAGGTGGCGAAGAACATGCGAAGCCGGCGATGGCCGCGGAGGCAGCGAACAAAGGTGGGGTAGAAGAAATGGTCGACGAGCAGTTCTTTGTAATAGAAATAGTAGCGATTCCAGAATTCCGCCAGCGTCGTTGACTCCAGAGGCCGGTAGGTGTTGCGCAGCAGGCGAAAGCCGGCAAGTCGCGCCGTGGCGATGATGACGCCGCCGAACACGGTCATGCTCAGCAAGTCCTCGACGAAGAAGCTGACGAGGCTCGCCCATCCGACGAAACGCGGCCAGGGATGGCGCGCGAGATATTGCAGCAGGTTGTCGTCGAACATTGGAAGCTGCAAACGTCCGTGGACGATCTCGACGAGACAGACTCTGACGATGGCGAGCACAAGGATCCAGACCGCAAGCTTGACGCCCTTGAGCTGCGTCACTGCAAGCTCCTCGGGTGTCTTGGCCTCGAAGCGGTCGAGATAAGACAGCCCCTTCCCGAACGGCGTCAGCGACGATCCCCAGAAGGGGTGGAAAACGCTCAGGTGCCGCCACACCGGAGATCGCTTCCTGCCCGCATCGGCCAAACCATAGGCAAGAAACCACAAATAGGGCTGGAACGTCATCAGAAACGACCACAGCAGAACACGCGGCAGGCCGGCCATCATCGTGGCCTGCGTCAGCGCGACGAGTGCCAGGAACGCCAGCAACAGGCTGAGCGTCGGGCGGCGGAAGACCACCTTCCCTGGCCCCTGCATGATCAGCAGGCCCGCGAACAGCGCAAACACGACGACCAGCATGACCGCTTCCAGCAGCGGCTGATGGATCCGGTCGCCGACGCCTTCGTCGATCGTCAGCCGTTCGAGAAAACCGCGGTCGATCAGGAAGCCGCTGCGATAGAGCAGCAACAAGGTTGCGAGCAAGATCAGGACGCGCCGGTACCGGCCGGCATAGGCGCACACCAGCGCGAGTCCCGCCGCTGAAAAATCGATACCTATCTGCCGAAACAAAACCGCGAGCAGTCCGACCGCGCAGCAGAGCAGCACGCGGCCACCGATGTCCTGGACCCCCGCCACGAGCCTCGGGTCCCGATCGATCTTGGGGATCAACCGCCACGACGGCTTCGCAAGAGGACCCGATGGCGCGTAGCCGTAGGGCTGGCTTTCAACACTCATCGGACAACGCGCGCGATCACTACGAGCTGTTGCATCTACGAGGCCCTTGCAACAGCTTCGCCGAGCAGTGACGCTACCGAGCGCCGGTCCGCCTTGCCATTGGCATTGACGGGAATGTCTTCCATCCAGATGAACCGGCCCGGCACCATGTAGGCGGGAAGGTGCGCAGTGCAGTGCTGGCGCAGATCGCTTTCCGCCATTCTTGCACCCGAATACGCGGCCAGCAGCCGACTGGCGCCACTGGCGTCGTGCTGCACCACGGCGAGCGCACGGGTTATTCCCCTGCACGCCATCAGCGCGTGGTCGATCTCCTCCAGCTCGACCCGATACCCCCGAAGCTTGACCTGATTATCCGCGCGACCGCGGAAACGCAGGACGCCGGTTTCAAGGTCGGCCTCCACGAGGTCGCCGCTCCGATAGAGGATCGACCGATAGCCGTCGATCAGAGGGTCCTGACAGAAACGGCGGGCGGTCTCTTCCGGGTTGTTGATGTAGCCGAGCCCTACCCCAGGGCCTCCCAGCCACAACTCGCCGGCAGTGCCCGCAAGCGCCGGCTTCATCTCTTCGTCCAGGATCCGGTAGCTGAAATTGGGATTGAGTCGCCCCAGCGGGGCCAACCCGTCCTTGGACTCAAAAACGGATTCGACGATCTCGAAACCGCTGCAAATGCAGCTCGTCTCGGTCGGGCCGTAGCAATTGATCAGCTTCGCCTTGCCGGCAAACGCGTCGTGGAACCGACGAAGCCGGGCCAGCGGAAACCCCTCACCGCCGAACATGAATCGGCTGACGCTCGGCAGCCAATCCGGGCTCAGAAGGTGCAGGGAGTCCAGGAACATGAAGAGGGTCGGCACGGCGAAGAAGAACGTGCACTGATGCTTGGTGATCTCCGACACCAGCTCTGCGGGGGGCCGCCCCTTCTGCGCGTCCAGCGCGACAACCGCCGCTCCGTTCAGGAAGCCGGCATAGATGTCGAAGACCGAATTGTCGAAATAGATCGGGTTGACATTCGTCAGCCGGTCACCGGGTCCAATTCCAAGATCGCTCTTCGCCCAGGCGATCAGGTGAAGCACCCCTTGATGGGGGATGACCACGCCCTTCGGTTCGCCCGTCGATCCCGAGGTGAACATGACATAGGCCGGATCGGCCCCGGTGATCAGGGATGTCAGCGGCAGATTGTCGTCTTCAAGCTGCGACAGGGCATGATGCAAGGCAGCCCGGGCAATTGCATCGCCGATCAATGTCCGCGGCCCAGCTCCCTCGCGCACGCTGACGATCAGCGCGGGCCGGCATCGCTCCAGCATCAGCCGGGCACGTTCCTCGGGGGCCGCAGGATCGAGGAAGGCATAGGGTGCTCCGATCTTGATGCAGGCGATCGCGAGCGCATAGGCCTCGGCGATTTTCGGCAATTCAAGGCACACGACGGCGCCCTTGTTGACGCCACGCGATGTCAACCAGCGCGCCAACCGGTTTGCCAATCGGTTGAGCTCCGAAAAGGCAAAGCTGTCGCCTTCGCACAACAGGGCGACGGCGTCCGGCGAGGACGCAACGGTCTCTTCGAAACGCAGCGCCAGATTATGGGCGGTCATACCGACGCCTCGATCAATTCATTGTCGCCGGGATTGCCCGGCGCGTTCGACGAGGCCTGCACGATCTCGGCAAAATCTCGCTGGTTGAGCGCGATCACGGCCGCGGGCAATTTCGCGTCCGGAAACTGGGCCTGCAACACGTCCCCGAGCTCCATGCCGAGATGCTGAAGGAACGCGGCGGCCATCGGATCGGTCGCCAGCGGCCTGCCCTCACTTTCCCCTTGCTTCATGTCCGGCACGAGGCTGCTGTTCTCGCTGTCAGCTGAAGCAGCTTCGCGATCGACACGCAGCACCACGTCGTAGCGATAGCGGGTCAGTTCGTAGCTTGATCCGCGCTTGAGCAGGATTTCCGCACCCGATATCCGCCGGATGGATCCGGAAATACCCTGAAAGTAGCGGGGGTCGATCACCAACTCGCGCTCCTGGGCGATCGACAGGAAGATCTTTCGCGCGAGCGCGGCATCCGTGGCTCCCGAAACTTTCGCGGATTGAACTTCGCGATGGAAGACCGGCAGGAGCTCGAGGTTACGAACGTCGCCGACGAAGATGTGCCCCCCAGGAGCCACCAGGCCTGCGGCTTGCTCCAAGACTAAGTGCAGGTATTCGATGCCGGGAAAGTATTGCACGACCGAATTTAGCACCACTGCATCGAACGAATTCAGCGGCAAGCCGCTCAAATCGGCGGCTTCCCGCTCTAGAAACTCGACATGCCGAAGCTCGGGCTTCGACTGCGCGAACGCACGCAGCCGCTGAACGGCCACCGGCGAGAGGTCGGTCCCGCAATATACGTCACAGCCGGGCGCGAGCTTTTCGACGAGCAAGCCGACGCCGCACCCGATCTCCAACAACCGCCTTGCGCCAAGAGCACGAATTTGCAGGATCGTATGATCGAGCCAATCGACCATATCGGGTTCGGGAATGGGCCTGTTGGTGAAGTTGCTGGTCCAACCGACGAATGACGGCACAACACCGTCGGCGTCATGGCGATATGCTTGATCGAAAGCGCGACGCCATTGCGCAACTCTGCGATCCGACTCGGCCTGGAGATGCTTCGCCTTGCCGGCGCTCAGATGATCGGGGTCAATTGCGACGAAAGCGACCTCGGACTGACCGCCGTGGCCAGGCTCGGCGCTGAGGAAAGCATCCGCCACGCCCGGATGCGCCATCAATGCCCGCTCAATCTCGTTCACAGGCCGTGCAGGCAACGGAACCTCCCTCTCGCGGCGGGCAGCGAACCCCTGAGCATGTCGAGAGCGCGCCGCGCGCGGAGCACCACACGCGTGCTGCGGAGCTCCCTAAGATGCCGCTGACAGTCTCTCGTATTTCTAGAACTCGGCCGGTTAAGCAACCCTAAATGTGCGCACGCGTAGGGTGCACATTTTCGGGCGGCTTACGCCCTCGGCATCGATGGATCGCTCTGATGACCGGATTGTTGCGTTCCGCGTCCCGCCGGGCGGGTTTCATGTTCAGATGATGCGCCGGCCTCCGGCAGCACACACGCAAAGAAAGACCCCGCAGGCCTGCGCCGCGGGGTCTTCGTTCAGCAACGTCTACCTCAGTGCGCGAGGACTGCCAGCAGCAGCAACGCCACGATGTTGGTGATCTTGATCATCGGGTTCACCGCCGGGCCGGCCGTGTCCTTGTAGGGATCGCCGACGGTGTCGCCGGTCACGGCCGCCTTGTGGGCGTCACTGCCCTTGCCGCCGAAATGACCGTCTTCGATGTACTTCTTGGCGTTGTCCCAGGCGCCCCCGCCCGAGGTCATCGAGATCGCGACGAACAGGCCCGTCACGATCACGCCGAGCAGCATCGCGCCCACCGCCGAGAACGCCGCCGACTTGCCGGCCGCCCCGCCCCCCGCGATCGCATAGATCACGAAGTAGACGAAGATCGGTGACAGCACCGGAAGCAGCGAGGGGATGATCATTTCCTTGATCGCCGCTTTGGTCAGAAGGTCGACCGCCTTGCCGTAATCCGGCTTGTCGGTGCCTTGCATAATGCCCGGCTTCTCGCGGAATTGTCGGCGGACCTCCTCGACGATCGCGCTCGCCGCGCGGCCCACGGCGGTCATGCCCATCGCGCCGAACAGATACGGCAAGAGACCGCCGAACAACAGGCCTACCACGACGTAGGGATTGTTGAGCGAGAAGTCCGGTTTGACGCCGGCGAAGTAGGCGTGGTGCGCGGAGTCCGCAATGAAGAACTTGAGATCCTCGTTGTAGGCCGCGAACAGCACCAGGGCGCCGAGACCGGCGGAGCCGATCGCGTAGCCCTTGGTCACCGCCTTGGTGGTGTTGCCGACTGCATCGAGCGCGTCGGTCGACTTGCGAACCTCCTTCGGCAGGCCCGCCATCTCGGCAATACCGCCGGCGTTGTCGGTCACCGGACCGAACGCGTCGAGCGCGACGACCATGCCGGCGAGCGCCAGCATCGTGGCGGTCGCGATCGCGATGCCGAACAGGCCGGCGAGGCTGTGGGTGACCAGGATGCCGGCGATGATGACGATCGCGGGCAGCGCGGTCGCTTCCATCGAGATGGCGAGGCCCTGGATCACGTTGGTGCCGTGGCCGGTCACCGAGGCCTGGGCGATCGACTTCACCGGACGATAGTCGGTGCCGGTGTAGTATTCGGTGATCCAGATGATCAGCGCGGTGACGGCAAGGCCGACCACGCCGCACTCGAACAGCGCCATGCCGGTATAGTCGACGCCGGCGAGCTTGCCGAAGCCGATCAGGTAATGGATCACACCGGCGATGCCGACCAGCGAGAGGACGCCGGTTGCGATCAGACCCTTGTAAAGCGCGCCCATGATCGACTGGCTCGGCCCGAGCTTCACGAAGAAGGTGCCGATAATCGAGGTGATGATGCAGATGCCGCCGATGGCGAGCGGCAACGTCATCATGTCGGCGAGGATCGGCGTCTTGGCGAAGAAGATCGCCGCCAGGACCATGGTGGCGACCGCGGTCACCGCATAGGTTTCGAACAGGTCGGCGGCCATGCCGGCGCAGTCGCCGACATTGTCGCCCACGTTGTCGGCGATGGTGGCCGGGTTGCGCGGATCGTCCTCGGGGATGCCGGCCTCGACCTTGCCGACGAGGTCGCCGCCGACGTCCGCACCCTTGGTGAAGATGCCGCCGCCGAGACGAGCGAAGATCGAGATCAGCGAGGCGCCGAAGCCGAGCGCCACCATGGCGTCGATGACGACGCGGCTGTCAGGCGCAAGCTTCAGCGAATGGACCAGGAAGCCGAAATAGAGGGTCACGCCAAGCAGCGCGAGACCCGCCACCAGCATGCCGGTGATGGCGCCCGCCTTGAAGGCGAGCTCGAGACCACCTGCGAGCGACGTGGTCGCCGCCTGGGCGGTGCGCACATTGGCGCGGACCGAGACGTTCATGCCGATGAAGCCGGCCGCCCCCGACAGGATCGCGCCGATGGCAAAACCGATCGCGACGTAGAGTCCCAGGAAATAGGCAAGCAGCACGAAGATGACGATGCCGACCATCCCGATCGTGGTGTATTGACGCCGCAGGTAGGCCTGGGCGCCTTCGCGCACCGCTGCCGCGATTTCCTGCATGCGCGGAGACCCCGCATCCGCGCTCAACACCGAAGACGTCGCCCAGATCGCGTAGACGACGGAAAGCACTCCGCAGAGCACAATCAACCATAATGCTGTCATGTGATTTTTTGCCTCAGATCCTTGATGAACGTACCCCCGGCGCCTTTTGTTTTCCGTCGTGCGGTGCGGCGCCTTGATTTTGAAGAAGGCCGCTCCTTGCCCGAAGGCGCGGCCTTAGTCGGTCACGACCTTGCCAAAATCAAATTGAGGGTGCAACGCCAGATAAGGCCGAAAAGCCGATCTCGGCAGGTATTTAGCCTGTCTTGGCAGCCGGGACGCCGGTTTGGAGCAATTCCTAGAAGTGGCTGTAGGAGAGCCGCTTCAAGACCAGCTCCTGGCCCTGCCCGTCCAGGAAGCGCGGCCGCTCATGGCCCGCGACGATCGTGCCGATGGCCGTGACGGCAAGGCCTGCCGCACGCCCCAAGGCAATCAGCGCGTTGGCTTGCGCTGGCGGAGCGGTGCACAGCACCTCGTAATCGTCCCCTCCGGCCAGCAGCGTCTCGACGGAAACGACCTTGCCTGCGATCAGGCCGGCGGCAGCGGCCGAGAGCGGCACGCTCGTCACGTCGATCGTGGCCGAGACGCCTGATGCCGCACAGAGCTTGGTCAGATCTCCAGCAAGGCCGTCGGAGACATCCATCGCAGCCGTCGCATGGTCACGCACGGACTGCGCGAGAGCATTGCGCGGCTGCGGCACGCGATAGCGCGAGATCAGCGTCTCGCGCGCGTGCGGATCGGAGGCCAGCGCATTCGCGACCGCGCCGCCCTTGAGCACGTCAAGGCCAAGCGCGGCGTCGCCGATCGTCCCCGTCACCAGGATACGGTCGCCCGGTTGGGCGCCGGTGCGGCCGACCATCCGCCCCTGCGGCACGCGGCCAAAGGCGGTAATCGAGATCATTTGCGGCCCCGGCGTCGACACCGTGTCGCCGCCGAGCAGCGGACAGACGAAGGTTTTCGCATCCTCGCCGAGCGCGTCCGCGAACGGCCTGAGCCAAGCGTCTTCCTTGCTGCGCAGCGCCAATGTCAGCACGAAGCCGGCCGGCACGGCCCCCTTGGCGGCGAGATCGGACAGGTTCACCCGCAGCGCCTTGCGCGCGATGGTATCGGGCGGATCGGTGGCAAGATAATGCACGCCCTCGACCACCGCGTCGGTGGTGACGACGATGTCGCTGCCGAGCGCCTGCAGGATGGCGGCATCGTCCACCAGCCCCAAGGCGCCGGGATCAGTCGCCAGCGGCTTGAAATAGCGCGCGATGAGGGAGTCTTCGGCGGAGGGATTGTGCGGGTTTGTCATCAGCGTCAGCCACACACTTCGCTGTCATCGCCGGGCTTGACCGGGCGATCCAGTATTCCAGAGACGATCGTGTGACATCGATAGGCCGCGGCGTACTGGATCACCCGCCTTCGCGGGTGATGACGGCGGAATATGGGGCAGCCACATCGCATCAATTCACCGCCCTGCGCCTCAATTCACCCCCGCCCGAACTCGTCACCGCGAAACTGGCGGCCGATCTGGTCGAGCACCGCGTTGACCATGCCGGTCTCCTCGCGGTCGACGAAGGCATTGGCGACGTCGACATATTCGGACACGACGACGCGGCCCGGCACGTCCTTGCGGTGTTCCAATTCGTAGGCCCCTGCCCGCAGCACCGCGCGCAGGATCGCTTCGATGCGCTTCAATGGCCAGCCCTTCGACAGCGCCTCGTCGATCAGCGGATCGAGTTTCTTCTGGTCGCGCACGACGCCGGAGACGACGTCGCGGAAGAACGCCGCTTCCGCCGGGAGATATGTGTCGCCCTCGACCTCGTTGCCGAGCCAGTGGCTCTCGAACTCCGCAAAAATGTCGTTGATGCCGGCACCGCCGATATCCATCTGGTACAGCGCCTGTACGGCTGCGAGCCGCGCCGCACCGCGCCGGTTCGCCTTCTTCTCCGTGCCGGCCGGCGGCTTCTTGTTGTTATCGGCCATGATCAAGCCCGCGCCAGCCGGCGCTTTATGCGCAGCATCGCAATCGCGGCCCGCGCGGCATCGCCGCCCTTGTTCAGCTCGCTGGCGCGCGCCCGCGCCCAGGCCTGCGCCTCGGTGTTGACGGTGAGGATGCCGTTGCCGAGCGGCAGCTTTCGCGCCACCGCCAGGTCCATCAGCGCGCGCGAGGATTCCTGCGAGACGATCTCGAAATGGATGGTGTCGCCACGGATCACGCAGCCGAGCGCGATCGCGGCATCATAGGGCTTGCCATTGGTCGCCGCGGCGTCAACCGCGATGGCGATCGCCGCAGGAATCTCCAGTGCACCGGGAACCGTGATGACGTCGTGGGTCAGACCGGCCGCCTTCAGCTCGGCCACCGCGCCTTCGAGCATCGCGTCCTGGAGATCGTCATAGAACCGCGCCTCGACGATCAGCGCGCGTGCGCCGGAAACGTCGGTCTGGTCCTTCAGGGGTGCGCGCCGCGCGTCTGCCATCGTCAAATCCGTTCCACAGGGGTTGGCGCTATGTAGTCGCCACCAGCGGGTAAGCCAAGTTTAAAGACGCCGTCACTTCATTTCCGTCAGCCGCGCCGCGTAGCGGGCCATCAGATCGACCTCGATATTGACCTCATCTCCCGCCTTCCAGCCGCCGATCGTCGTGACCGTCAGGGTGTGCGGGATGATCAGCACCGAAAAGGTCACGTCCTTCACCGTATTAACCGTCAGCGAGACGCCGTCGAGCGTGATCGAGCCCTTGGTCGCGATGAACCGCGCCAGCTCCCGCGTCGTGGAGAGCTCGAACCGCGCCATGTCGGGCAGGTCCTCGCGGCTGACGAGGGTCGCGATGCCATCGGCATGGCCGGCGACGATATGCCCGCCAAGCTCGTCGCCGATCTTGAGCGCACGCTCGAGATTGAGCCTGGTGCCGACCCTCCAATGCTTTGCGGTCGTCAGCGCCAACGTCTCGGCCGCGGCATCGACGTCGAACCAGGTCCTTTGAGCAGAGTCCTTGCCGCCTTCGACGCCGGAAGCAACCACCGTCAGGCAGACGCCGTTGCAGGCGATCGAGGCGCCGTCCGCAATGGTGGTCTGCTCGTAGCGGCAGGCGATGCGCAGCCGGTGCAACTGGCCCTGCGCCGTCGGCGTGAAGCCGACGATCTCGCCGATATCGGTGACAATGCCGGTGAACATCACGCGCGCTCGTAGATGGTGAGAGTATCCTGATCGAAGGTCTCGCTAGCATGAACCTTGTAGGCCTGCGACTGCGTGATTTTCGACAGGGGCAATGCAGCGAGCGCATCCACCCCGTCGGCGCCCACCGCTTCCGCGCCGTGGAACAGCCAGATCTCGTCAACGAGGTCCGCGGCGGCGAAGGACGCCGCGACGCGGCTGCCGCCCTCGACCATCAGCCGCGTGATGCCCTTGCCGGCCAATGCATGCAGCACGGCCGCAAGATCGAGTCCCGAGGCATTGCCGGGCGGCACGCGGATCACCTGCGCACCGGCCGCACCGAGCCGCGTGGCGGCCGCGGCCTCCGCGAGTTCAGAACCCACCACCCATAGCGGAATCTCGCGCGCGGAGCCCACGAGCCTGCTTGCGCCGGGAATACGCAGATTCTGGTCGAGCACCACCCGCACCGGCGAGCGCACCGCCATGCCCGGCAGGCGGCAGTCGAGCTGCGGATCGTCCGCCAGCACGGTGCCGATGCCGACTAGGATGGCGTCGCTTTGCGCGCGGAGGAGATGCACCCGGTTGCGCGCCGCCTCGCCGGTGATCGCGACCGGCTTGCCGCCGGCCGCGCCGATCTTGCCGTCGGGCGAGACCGCGAGCTTCAGGATCACATGCGGGCGGCGATCCCTGATGCGACGGAAATGCCCGGCGTGATCGAAGGCGGCTTCGCGCGCGCACAGACCCACATCCACCATGATGCCGGCGGCGCGCAGGCGTGCGTGGCCCTGACCGGCGACTTCCGGATTGGGATCCTCGATCGCGGCCACCACGCGTTTGATGCCGGCGGCGATCACGGCGTCCGCGCACGGTGGCGACTTGCCGAAATGCGAGCACGGCTCCAGCGTGACGTAGAGCGTGGCGCCTCGCGCGGCCTCGCCTGCGCGCCGCAGCGCTTCAGGCTCGCCATGCGGCCGTCCGCCAGGTTGGGTCCAACCGCGGCCGACGATCACGCCGTCCTTGACGATGACGGCGCCGACGGCGGGATTGGGCCAGGTACTTCCCTGCCCGCGCCGGCCGAGCGCCAGCGCAAGCTCCATCAAGCGCCGGTCGGCATCCCTGGACTCGCGCGCCTTCTGCGCGAATTGATCCTCCAGGATGCGGAAGATCATTTGCGGATCGCGGCGAGCCGCGCTTCCTCCTCGCCGGAGAGCTCGCCGAGCACGTCGACGAAATCCTTGGCCTCGCGGAAATTGCGGTAGACCGAGGCGAAGCGGACATAGGCGACGTCGTCGAGCGTGCGCAGATGCTCCATCACGGTCTCGCCGATCACCTCCGAGGAGATTTCAGCCTCGCCCCCGGTCTCGAGCTCGCGCACGATGGTGGAGACCATCTTCTCCACCCGTTCCGGCTCGACCTGCCGCTTGCGCAAGCTGATCGACACCGAGCGCATCAGCTTGTCGCGGTCGAACGGCACGCGGCGGCCGTTGCGCTTGATCACCGTGAGCTCGCGCAGCTGCACGCGCTCGAAGGTGGTGAAGCGGAAATTGCAGGCGACGCACACGCGCCGCCTGCGTATCACGGAAGAGTCCTCGGTCGGACGCGAGTCCTTCACCTGCGTATCGAGACTGTTGCAGTTCGGGCAGCGCATCCGTTGACCTTGACCGGTTTTCTTGAGCCTTACTGATAGATCGGGAAACGGTCGGTGAGCACCTTGACCCGTTCCTTGATCGCGGCTTCCACCAGCGGCGCCTTGCCGTCGTCGGACTGCGCGATCGCGTTGAGGACTTCGGCGATCATGCCGCCGACCTGCTGGAATTCAGCGACACCAAAGCCGCGCGTGGTCGCAGCCGGCGTGCCCAGACGAATACCGGAGGTGACGAACGGTGACTCGGGATCGAACGGAATGCCGTTCTTGTTGCAAGTGATGGCGGCGCGAACCAGCGCCTTCTCCGAGGCGTTGCCCTTCAGGCCCTTCGGCCGGAGGTCAACCAGCATCAGATGATTATCGGTGCCGCCCGAGACAATGTCGAACCCGTGGCCCTTCATCGCCTCCGCCAGAGCCTTGGCGTTCTCGACGACGTTCTTGGCATAGACCTTGAAGTCCGGCCGCAGCGCCTCGGCGAAGGCGACCGCCTTGGCCGCGATGACATGCATCAGGGGGCCGCCCTGCAGGCCCGGGAAGATCGCCGAGTTGAATTTCTTGGTCAGCGCCTCATCATTCCACAGCATCAGGCCGCCACGCGGACCGCGCAGCGACTTGTGGGTCGTGGTGGTGGTGATGTGCGCGTGAGGCACGGGCGAGGCATGCACGCCGCCGGCGACGAGACCGGCGAAGTGCGCCATGTCGACCAGGAGATACGCGCCGACGCTGTCCGCGATCTCGCGGAAGCGCTTGAAGTCCCAGGCGCGCGAATAAGCCGAGCCGCCGGCCACGATCAGCTTCGGCTTGACCTCCTCGGCCTGCTTGGCGACCGCGTCCATGTCGATGATCTGGTCCTCGCGGCGCACGGTGTAGTGCGCGGCCTTGAACCACTTGCCGCTCATGTTGACCGGGGAGCCGTGGGTGAGATGGCCGCCGGCCGCGAGATCGAGGCCCATGAAGGTGTCGCCGGGCTGAAGCAGCGCCAGAAACACCGCCTGGTTCATCTGGCTGCCGGAGTTCGGCTGCACGTTGGCGAAGTTGGCGCCGAACAGCTTCTTGGCACGATCGATCGCGAGGTTCTCGGCGACGTCGACCCACTCACAACCGCCGTAGTAGCGCGCGCCCGGATAGCCTTCCGCGTATTTGTTGGTCATCACCGAACCCTGCGCTTCCAGCACGGCACGGCTGACGATGTTCTCGGAGGCGATTAGCTCGACCTCGTGGCGCTGGCGGCCGAGCTCGCCCTTGATGGCGGCTGCGATTTCCGGGTCAGCCTGCTCGAGCGAGGCGGTGAAAAACGAATCGGGCGCGGAGGCGGTTTTGGCGAAGGTCATCTTGCGAATATCTCCACCGCCGCAGCCTTTTGGCGGGCTACGGGCGGGTCTGGTGTGGCGATCGGAAGCGGCGAGCGCGATCTACCACATCGCCCGCAACAGGCCAAGGGTTTGCGGGTCGGACCTGTGATTTATGCAAGATATGGTGGGATTGGAGGATTGGGACGACGGGGTGGTATCCGGCGTCCATGTCCAGGAAAGGTCCGCTTTGGACTCGAAAGGCCGCGCGGGTGCGAGCGGCCGGCCTCTACAGCCCGGTATACCCCGCCTTCACGGGATCCACGCTACCGTCGAGCTGCCGCAGATAGGTCAGGCCGCAAACCGTCAACCTGTGGGTGTCCTTCTCGCCGGCTTCCATCAAGGTGGTGATGTAGTTCGTGACCTTTTCCCGCGCCTCCGCGCTCGCCGCGGACGTGCGGTTGGCGAGCAAATCGTAGGTATGCATGATCCGGTCGATGGCAGCTTCCATGGCACCCTCTGGTTCTTGCCGCGTTTGGGACTTGAGATCAGGCAACCGCTTTGGCCTCGGACTGCGCCTCGAACCTGACAATGGCCTTGTTGGCCAGCCTGATCTTGTTGAATTCGCCGTGCTGGAGCAACTTGATGACGATCTCGAGCAGGCGCTCGTCGGTGACGAGGGTGTCCCGGATCGCGCCGGAGCGGCGAAGATAGTTCGCGGCGATGGCGTAGGCCTCGCTCACGAGTTCCACGTTCATCACCCCCACGCCACGCTCGACCAGCATCGTCAACCTCCGATCCGGAGGAGATAAGCATCGAACCGGGAACTCGTTCCCTGGTGTCGGGGATTTTTTCGCAACCGCGAAATGGAAAAACGCACCGGTCCGGACACACAGCCGGGCCGGCGCGCTCGGGGAAGCTCAGGCACGTTCGGGAGGCTTGCCGGTCTTGTTGCGGGCCGGCTTGGCCTTGTCCCGTCGAAAAGAACTCAGAGACGATACAGGATTTGGTCGGTCCAGAACCGCTCGAGGCGGTGCAGCGATTTGTTCAGGGTCGAGAACTCCTCGCCCGAGATGCCGCCGACCTGTTCGACCGTCTTGACGTGCTTCTGGTAGAGCGAGTCGACGATGCGGCGGATTTCCTGGCCCTGCGGCGTCAGGCGGATGCGCACCGAGCGGCGATCGACGCGCGAGCGCTGATGGTCGAGGAAGCCGAGTTCGACGAGCTTCTTCAGATTGTAGGAAACGTTGGAGCCGAGGTAATAACCGCGCGTGCGCAGTTCGCCCGCGGTCAGCTCCTTGTCGCCGATGTTGTAGAGCAGCAGCGCCTGCACCGAGTTGATGTCCGCACGGCCGCGGCGATCGAACTCGTCCTTGATGACGTCGAGCAGCCGGCGATGCAGCCGCTCCACCAGAGTCAAAGCTTCCAGATAGAGCGTCTGCACCGAACCCTGCTGGCCGGAGACGCGCTCTGCGGTATCTGCCGCAGTTGCGACGGCTTTCATCATGACACTTCCCCTGTTGTCGTTTTTATCGACACTCATTCGACGAAACTTGTGTCCCGTCTGATAGGTGCAACTTAAGGGGCTCGTTTGAAGATCGGCTTAAATAAGAGAATAAAGAGATCATGAATTTAAGACAGTGAATTGCGGATTAAGCCTGTCCCACAAGCACTTTTCGCAACAATCTGTTGACTCTCGCAAGATCCTGTTCACCCTCCGTCCGCCCCGATTGTCGCATTCCAGAACAGCCCCGCCCCGTTTCGAAACGGCCGCGTAAGAGCTGTGGCGGAACACGCTGGTTAGCGAAAACTTACGTCGAATTTTACGCAACCAACCGTCAACCAAGCGCGACAATCTCGTGTCCCGGACCAGCACAGCGAAGCCGAGCGCAGAGTCGGGGCAAGAGAGTTTGCTATGGCGGTCGTTCGCGTGCGGCCATCCAGGCGAGCGCGAGATAGGCCGCCAGCATGAAGGCTTCGACGCCGACCACGACCAGGCTGCCGCCGTAGATGCCCGGGAACATCAGCTCGATCACCGCCATCGACACCACGGTCGTCAGCCACACCACGGCGCCCCAAGGCGTCGCCAGCCACAGCCCGACCGCGGCAACGAGTTCGATCACGGCGAAGTAAATGGTCGAGGCCTGCCAGGCCATCGACTGGTTCTCGAAGGCCTCGTCCTCGCCGCCCACGAAGCCCGTCACCTGCGCCCAATGATAGAGGCCCTTGAGGATCGAGAGCAGCGCCATCACCCGCAGGAACAGCACGAGCCGGCGCGTCCAGACATTGTCGTCGGATTCAGCCCGCTCCGACGAGATCGCCGCCACCGACATGGCGCTGTCTCTGGCATTGTCTCGGACGGCATCCCTGGTGCTGTCGCGGGCCGCATCGCGGGTGGAGATCTCGGACATGCCCCCTTCTGGCTGCTTTGCCCCGCAAAATCAATCGGCTGCCATCTTTTGCGACAGGTCAACCCGCGGTGACGGGAACCATGCGAGCTGGTATAAGAATAATTCCAGCCGGAGGAAAAGTAATGGCGATCAAATACGGACGTCCGATCGAGTTGCGCGAGGTCTCGCGCCGGGATGGCACTGGGGCCGCCCCTGCCCTCGATCTGACCGTCCGCCCGCGCCGCAACCGCAAGGCCGAATGGGCCCGGCGCATGGTGCGCGAGAACGTGCTCACGACGGACGATCTGATCTGGCCGCTGTTTCTGATCGACGGCAACAACAAGCGCGAGCAGATCGCCTCGATGCCGGGTGTCGAGCGTCTCAGTGTCGACCAGGCCGTGCGCGACGCCGAGCGGGCGATGAAGCTCACCATCCCGTGCCTCGCGTTGTTTCCCTACACCGATCCGTCCCTGCGCGACGAGGAGGGCTCGGAAGCCACCAACCCGAACAATCTGGTCTGCCAGGCGGTGCGCGCGATCAAGAAGGAATTCCCGGAGATCGGCATTCTCTGCGACGTCGCGCTCGATCCCTTCACCAGCCACGGCCATGACGGCCTGATCTCCGACGGCAAGATCCTGAACGACGAGACGGTCGCTGTGCTCGTGCGTCAGGCCCTGGTGCAGGCCGAAGCCGGCTGCGACATCATCGCGCCCTCCGACATGATGGACGGCCGCGTTGCCGCGATCCGCGAGGGCCTGGATCGCACCGGCCTGCTCGACGTGCAGATCATGGCCTATGCCGCAAAATACGCCTCCGCCTTTTACGGCCCGTTCCGCGACGCCATCGGCTCGGCCAAGACGCTCACCGGTGACAAGCGCACTTACCAGATGGACAGCGCCAACACCGACGAGGCGCTCCGCGAGGTCGAGCTCGACATCGCCGAGGGCGCCGACATGGTGATGGTCAAGCCCGGCATGCCCTATCTCGACGTCGTCCGCCGCGTGAAGGACACGTTCGCGATGCCGACCTTCGCCTATCAGGTGTCCGGCGAATACGCGATGATCGCGGCCGCCGCCAACAACGGCTGGCTCGACGGCGACCGCGCCATGATGGAGAGCCTGCTCGCCTTCAAGCGCGCCGGCGCCGACGGTGTGCTGAGTTATTTCGCACCGAAGGCGGCGGAGAAGCTGCGGACGCAGGGGTAGGCCCCAAGGTCGTCCCGGCGAAGGCCGAGCGCCCCTGTCTCTAATCGTCGTCCTGGCGAAAGCCAGGACCCATACCGGGTGATCTAGCGAGAGCACGCGGTATCGATACCGGCGAACGTACTAACTTTTCGCCAAGCTTGTCCCTGGGGTAATGGGTCCTGCTTTCGCCAGGACGACACTGAGGGTGTGGCGCCGCGTCCTTTCCTCCCGCCTCCGCCGCCCCCGAATCGCCGGAATATTTCGGCTTGTTAATCTCGGCGCCCTTGGCACGCGGACGGCCTGTTCCCATGTCCTTCCACGGGAGTCCTGCCACGGGAGTTTCCCTCGGGAGAATGGTCATGTCGTATTCGGACTCGGGCAATGCCTGGCGCAATGACGGTGGGGCGCAGCCACATGCCTACGATCCCTATCTGCACCCGGAACTGTTCCGCGGCGTTGCGACGCGGCGGGTCTTCGCCTTCCTGATCGACATGGTTGTGATCTCGGTGCCGGTGATCCTCGGCTACCTCTTCATCGCGGTGTTCGGCGTGGTCACGCTCGGCATCGGCTGGGCGCTGTTCTGGCTGGCCTGGCCGGCCTCCGTGATCTGGGCCATCGTCTATTACGGCGCCTGCATCGGCGGTCCGTCGTCCGCGACCATCGGCATGCGCGTGATGGATCTTGAGTTGCGCACCTGGTACGGCGCGCCCGGCTATTTCGTGCTCGGGGCCACCCACGCCGTGCTGTTCTGGGTGACCGTCTCGTTCCTGTCGCCTTTCGTCGTCCTGGTCGGCCTCTTCAACGGCCGCAGGCGCTTGCTGCAGGATTTCGTGTTGGGGACGGTCGTGATCAACAATTCCGTTCGTGCGCCGGTGCCCCAGGGCGCCAGGACCTACTGATCAGCGACCTTTCGATCAAGGACCTACTCATCAACCAACCTGGATCAAGAACCTATCAACCTGGACCCGCTATGCTGTCCGATCTGACCTGCCGAGTAGACCGATTGACCGGGGGCTTTCGTAGCGCGATGCTGATGCACATTTTGGAGGCCCACGACGTCCCTTGACCCAGCACTCGCGCGACACCCCACAATTTTACCTCACGGCGCCCTCCCCCTGCCCCTATCTGCCGGGCCGGCACGAGCGCAAGGTGTTTACGCACCTCGTAGGTGAGCGCGCCGGTGACCTCAACGACCTCCTGACCCATGGCGGCTTTCGTCGCAGCCAGTCGATCGCCTACCGTCCCGCCTGCGACCAGTGTCGCGCCTGCGTCTCGGTCCGGGTGATCGCCAACGAGTTCCGCCCCTCCCGCAACTTCCGCAAAGTCATCGCGCGCAACGCCGACATCATCGGCGAGCAGCGCAGCGCGGTGCCGACCTCCGAGCAATATTCGGTGTTCCGCGCCTATCTCGATTCCCGTCACCGCCATGGCGGCATGGCCGACATGACCGTGCTCGACTACGCCATGATGGTCGAGGACAGCCACGTCGAGACCCGTATCATCGAGTACCGCAAACGCGGTCCCGACAGCGGCATCACCGGCCGCGGCGAGGAGTTGATCGCGGTGGCGCTGACCGACGTGCTCAGCGACGGCCTGTCGATGGTCTATTCGTTCTTCGAGCCGGGCGAAGTCAGCCGCTCGATGGGCACCTTCATGATCCTCGACCACATTGCCCGCGCCCGGCGGCAGGGATTGCCTTACGTCTATCTCGGCTACTGGATCGAGGGCTCCAAGAAGATGGACTACAAGGCCCGCTTCCTGCCGCAGCAGCGCCTCGCGCCGTCAGGTTGGCTGCGCATCGACGCGCAAGGCGATGCGACGTCCGAGCCGCAGGATTAGCTCTCCGTCATGCCCCGCGAAAGCGGGGCATCCAGTACGCCGCGGCGCCTCGGCTCAGTCACTACTGTCTCTGGAATACTGGGTCGTCCGGTCAAGCCGGACGACGACAGCCGTGGTGTGGTCACCCGAACAGCGTGTCCGCGAGCAGCTTCAAGTTCAAAACCACGATGATGCCGGCGACGATCCACGCGATCGCCGCGACCCATACCGGTATGACGAACTTGCCCATCTTGCGGCGGTCGGAGACGAAGCGGACCAGCGGGATGACGGCGAAGGGCAATTGCATCGACAACACGACCTGGCTGAATACCAGCAGATCAGCCGTGCCGCGCTCGCCATAGATCGCGGTGACGACGATCACGGGAATGATCGCGATGCCGCGGGTCAGCAACCGCCGCGCCCAGCTCGGCAGGCGCAGGTCGAGAAAGCCCTCCATCACGATCTGGCCGGCGAGCGTCGCCGTCACCGTTGAATTCAGGCCCGAGGCGAGCAGCGCCACTGCGAACAGCGTCGAGGCGATGCCGAGGCCGAGCAACGGAGACAGCAGCTCGAACGCCTGGCCGATCTCGGCGACGTCGGAATGGCCGCTCTTGTGGAAGGTTGCAGCAGCCACCACGAGGATCGCGGCATTGATGAACAGCGCCAGCATCAGGGCGATGGTCGAATCCGTCGTCGCCCATTTGATCGCCTCGCGCCGGCCTTCGTCGTTGCGCTCATAGGCGCGCGTCTGCACGATCGAGGAGTGCAGATAGAGATTATGCGGCATCACGGTGGCGCCGATGATGCCGATCGCGATGTAGAGCATTTCGGGGTTGGTGAAGATCTCGGTCTTCGGCACAAATCCCCTCAGCATCTCGGCGACCGGCGGGGCTGCCGCGGCAAGCTGGACGGTGAAGCAGACTGCGATCACGACGAGCAGCGCGATGACGAAGGCTTCGAGGAAACGGAAGCCCCGATTCATCAGGATGAGCAGCAAAAAGGCATCCAGCGCGGCGATCAGCGCGCCGCCAATCAGGGGAATGCCGAACAGCAGCTTGAGCGCGATCGCGGTGCCGATGACCTCGGCGAGATCGCAGGCGATGATCGCCGCCTCGCAGGCAAGCCAGAGTAGAAAGTTCACGGCCGGCGAATAGGTCCCGCGGCAGGCCTGCGCGAGGTCGCGGTCGGTGACGATGCCGAGCCGTGCCGCCAGCGATTGCAGCAGGATCGCCATCAAATTCGAGAGCAGGATGACGGAGAGCAGCGTGTAGCCGAACTTGGACCCGCCGGCGAGATCCGTCGCCCAATTGCCGGGGTCCATGTAGCCGACCGAAACCAGATAGCCCGGGCCGACGAAGGCGAGCAGGCGCCGCCACCACACCCCCGCGATGGGGAGGGCGACCGAGGCATTCACCTCGGCCAGGCTCTTTGTCATCGGCGCGTCATTGCGCCAGCCGGCAGCATCTCGGGTCAGATCGGGAGAGCGAGCATCCATGCGGCGAGAATACCGAAGTCGAGCCTTATTGCAACTCATTTGCAACTGCATCTAGCCGCGTCGGTCCCTCGGCGGTCGCTATGTGTCGCCCCTGTCGGGAAGCGGGTGGGTTTGGGAGCCTCCCGAGGCGGATACTGGCGCCAACCCGACTTTGCAGGAAACGAGCCATGTCAATTCCCCCGCGCCTCCCCGAGACATTCAACCGCCTCGCCTGGTCCAATTTGGCGGCACAGTCGGCCGAACAGATCGCGCTGGCCGCGGCCCCCATCGTCGCGGTGCTGACGCTCGGCGTGGCAGAAGGCCAGACCGGCCTGCTCCAGACCGCGCTGACCCTGCCCTTCGTCCTCTTCGCCATCCCCGCCGGCCTGCTGGCCGACCGCATCTCCCGCCGTTCGCTGATGGCGGGCGCCGAGGCGCTGCGGGCCGCGGCCCTTGCAGTGATCGTGCTGCTGCTCGCGCTCGGCGCGCTCAATCTGCCGCTGCTGGCGCTGCTCGGCTTTGCCGCCGTGTGCGGCACCGTCGTCTACAGCGTGGCCGCGCCGGCGCTGGTGCCCTCGCTGGTGAGTTCGGACCTGCTACCGGCGGCCAATGCGCGGATCGAGCTCGCACGCACCATCGCCTTCGCCAGCGGCCCTGCGCTCGGCGGCGCGCTGGTCGGGTGGTGGGGCGCGAGCCCGGCCTTCGGCTTTGCGGCCGCGCTGTCCGCGATCGCCGTCGTGCTGCTCTCCGGCATCTACGAGCCCGCCCGCACGCCGGCGCCACGGCGGCATCCGTTTCAGGACATCCGCGAAGGCGCGGCCTTCGTGTTTCATCATCCGCTGCTGCGGCCGGTGTTCATCACCCAGTTCATCTTCAACACCGGATGGTTCCTGCAGATCGCGGTGTTCGTGCCCTATGCCGTACGTCACCTCGGCCTAAACGCGGTCGGCGTCGGCACCGTGCTGACGATGTACGGTGTCGGCATGGTGATCGGCGCGCTGTTCGCGACGCGGGTGATGAAGCGCATCGCGTTCGGCACGGTCGTCGGCCTCGGCCCCGTTACCGGCTTCGTCGCGGCGGTGGTGATGGCGCTGACGGTGCTGGTCCCCTCGCCCTGGCTTGCGGCCTTGAGCTTCTTTCTGCTCGGCGTCGGGCCGATCCTGTGGGTGATCTCGACCACGACGCTGCGCCAGTCGGTGACGCCGCCTCGCCTGCTCGGCCGCGTCTCCGCCATCAACATCATGAGCTATGGCGCCCGTCCGGTCGGCTCGGCGCTGGGTGCGATCGTCGGCGGCCTGTGGAGCGCCGAAGCGTGCCTCTATCTCGCCGCCGCCGTGTTCGGCGTGCAGGCGCTGGTCATTTGGCTCTCGCCCGCGGTGGCGCTGGACCGGCAGCCGGACATGGTGGGCGATGAGGCGGTGGCGCGGTGTTAGCTGCACCGTCATTGCGAGCGAAGCGAAGCAATCCAGAATCCGTCCGCGGAGACAGTCTGGATTGCTTCGTCGCAAGAGCTCCTCGCAATGACGGAGTATGTTGAAGCAGCCAGCCTAGTTCGCCAGATACCGTTCGTAGCTGCCTGTCACCGGCTCGCTCGCGTCCACCTCCGGATCAAGCGTGTAGAGATCCTGCGCACGGCCGATGCCACGCAGCGCGTAGCGGCCTGTGGAGACGAGATAGCGGCGGCCGGCGGCGTCGAGGCCCTTGTAGAATTCTGCCGATGCCAGCAGCTCGCGATCGACCGAACGGCTCATCGAGGCGATGCGGCTGACCTCGTTCACGGTCGGACCGACCACGGTGAAGTCGAGCCGGTCCTCGCTGCCAATATTGCCGTAGAAGACCTCGCCGACATGCAGGCCGATATAGGCGGACGTGGTGGGACGGCCCTCCGCGCCCCGCCTCAGGTTCAGCGCAGCGACGTTCTTGCGGAACAGATGCTCGGCGCGCAGCGCCGCGCGCCGGGCATGCGCCATGTCTTCACCGGTGAACATCGCAAGCACGCCGTCGCCGATCAGCTTCAGCACGTCGCCGCCGGCGTCGTGGATCGCGTCGATCACGGCCTGCGCATAGTCGTTGAGGAACGGGATGATCTCGTCGGGGCCGATGCTCTCGCTGATTCCGGTCGAGCCGCGCAGATCCGAATACCACAGCACGGCGTTGATGCGCTCGGTGACGCCGCGCGAGATACGTCCGCTCAAGACCTGCTCTGACGCATCGCGGCCGAGATAGACGCGGCCGAGCGTGCGCGCGATGTCGACCTGCTGCGCCGACTTGATCGCGAGCCCCAGCACCGGCACGAGATCGCGCAGCGCGGCGAGTTCGGCGTCGGCGAAGCCGCTGTCGCATCGCGTTGTCCAGGAGGAGTAGAGGCAGTCCATTTGCCCCAGCGCTCCGGTCTCCCCGAAGCGGTGCACAAAGGCCAGGAAATGGCGATGACCGGTTTCGGCGAGCTCGCCGATTTGCGAAAAATCGAGCGAGGGCGCGTCGGCGAGGTCGATCACCATCTCGTCGTGACCGTGCTCGAGCAAATGATAGAAAACCGACCGGCGCCAATTGTTGGCCGCGTCGCCCTCGGCCGTCGAGCCGTATTCGACGACGTCGCTCTCGTTGGTCGGTGTATCGCTCCAGCGGAAGGCGCGACCCTCGTAGATCGGGTGCAGCGTATCGATGACGACAAGGCCACGCGAGAGTTCCAGCCCCTCGGCGCGGCAGCGCTCGCAGAAGCCGCGCAGCAGTTCGGGTTCGGGCAGGCCGGTGAGCCCCTGGCCGGCCAACCAGTTCATCAGCGCAAGGCGAGAGGTCAATTGCATGCGCCATTATGGCGTGCATTCGTGACGAGCGAAAGGCGGCGCGCGGAGCTTGCGTCGCCAAAGCTCCGCTCACGGCCAAGGCTCCCGCCCGCGGCAGGTCGCATATGTCGCGGACGCTGTTGACGCGCTCCCGCCTCGGGCGGCAAATGCGAATGATGACACCGCCGATCAGAAATACGGGGATATGAGCCAGCGCCAGCTTCCGATCATCCTGGCGCTCGGTACCACGCAGACCCTGGCCTGGGCCTCGAGCTACTATCTGCCGGCGCTGCTCGCCGATCCCATGGCGCGCGATCTCGGTATCTCCTCCAACTGGGTGTTTGGCGCGTTCTCGGCCTCGCTGGTGATTTCGGCGCTGCTCGGGCCGCGCATCGGGCGACAGATCGATCTGGTCGGCGGCCGGCAGGTCCTCTCGGTGTCGAACCTGACGATCGCCGCCGGCCTCGTTCTGCTCGGCCTCTCGCAATCGGTGGCGGTGATGGCAATGGCCTGGCTCGTGCTCGGCATCGGCATGGCGATGGGTCTCTACGACGCCGCCTTCGCCGCGCTCGGGCGCATCTACGGCACCGAGGCGCGCAGGCCGATCACCGGCATCACGCTGATGGCGGGCTTTGCATCGACCGTCGGCTGGCCGCTCACCGCCTGGGGCCTGTCGCATTTTGGCTGGCGCGACACCTGCTTCGCCTGGGCCGCTGCCAATATCCTGATCGGCCTGCCGCTCAATCTCTTCCTGCTGCCGACGATCAAGGGCGCCAAGCAAGCAGCGGCGACAGCGGCGAAGCCGCATCTGCCGCTCGACCGCACCATGGTGCTGCTCGCCTTCATCTTTGCCGCGGTCTGGACCGTCACCGGCGCGATGGCCGCGCATTTCCCGCGCATCCTGGAGGCAACCGGCGCGACGCCGGTCGAGGCGATCGCGGCCGGTGCGCTGATCGGCCCCGCGCAAGTGGCCGCACGGGTTCTGGAGGCAGGCTTCCTCAGCCGCTTTCATCCGCTGTGGTCGACGCGGCTCGCCTGCCTCACTCACCCGATCGGCGCGGTGGTCGTGGCGATCTTCGGCGGCGCCGCGGCCAGTGCGTTTGCGCTATTCCACGGCTCCGGCAACGGCATCCTGACCATCGCGCGCGGCACGCTGCCGCTGTCGATCTTCGGCCCCAAGGATTTCGGCTATCGCCTCGGCATCATCGGCGCGCCGGCACGGATGGCGCAGGCCGTGGCGCCGCTGGCCTTTGGCCTGCTCATCGACGTCATGGGCGCCAAGGTGCTGATCGTCTCCTCCGCGCTCAGCCTCTCGGCGCTGGCCGCGCTGTTCATGATCCGCGCGCAACCGCGGCCGGATTGACCGGGCCGGAGCTTTCGCGCACAAGCGCAGCATGACCGAAGACACGCGCCCACCCCGCACATTCAAAGGCCTCCTGCGCTGGGCGACTACGCCGCCGCAGGCCTGGGGTGTCTATCTCCTCGCCGTCATCCTGGTCTGGCTGATCTCCTTCTACGCCGGCTCGCTGAAACCGAAGAAGGCGCCGGAAGCGAGCCCGCCGCCGGTCACGGCACCGCGCACCTAGACCGGCTTCGTTTCGCCGGTCGCGATCCAGATGCCGGCGAACACGGCGACCAGCCCGATCAGTAGATTTGGCGTGATCGGCTCGCCGATCAGCAGCGCGGCGAGCAAGGTGGCGGCGATCGGATTGACCGTCATCGTATTGGCGACCCGGGTCGGCGTCGCGCGCGCCAGCGCCATGACCCAGAGGATGAAGGCGAGCGCACCGCCGCCGATGCCGAGATAGATGCCGGCAATCCACTGCGCCGTCGTGAACTGCCCCAGCGCTGCAAAGCTGCCCTTCACGATACCCGCAAGCACCAGCACGGCGGCGCCTGCTCCCATGCCGACCGTGAGAAAGCCGAGCGGGCTGGAGCGCTGCATCAGCGGGCGCGACAGCACGTTGTAGAACGCCATGCAGAACACGGCACCGGTCATGATCAGCTCGCCGCGCCAGGCCTCGGGCGGGCTTTGCGCCAGGCCCGCGGCCAGTGCCGCCGCCACGCCGAGCACCGCGATGCCGACGCCGGTGATCTTGCGCGCCGTCAGCCGCTCGACGCCGAGGATGGCGCCGACCACCATGGTGTGGAGCGGCAGCGTCGCCAGCGCGAGACTGGCGCGCGCGGCGGTCGTGTAGGACACCGCGATGTTGTAGAGGATGAAGAACACGCCGAAAAAGCAGATGCCGAGCAGCGCCACGGCCGGCCAGTCGGACCGCTGCGGCCAGCGCACGCCGAGCAGAAGCGCGCACGGCAGCAGGCAGAGAAAGCCGATCCCCCAGCGCAGGATCGCGAGCAGGATCGGATCGGCGCCGCCGACCAGATAGCGGGTGATCGCCGCGGCAGTGCCGCCAAGGCTGCTCGACGCCAGCGCGATCGCAACCCCGGCCCACTCACCCACAATCGTCTCCCGTTGCGGAGCTTGCTGAGGGCGCTAGCACGCCCCTGCTGCCACCGTAGTGGCAACAGGGGCGTCGCGGGAAGCTAGTCGTAAAACTCGGGCGACATCTTCTGGCTGTCGCGCTGGATCTTGTCGTGGTTGATCCAGAGTTGCGCCTTCTCCTTGCCGAGCGTGTCGGCGATCTTCTGCATCGAGGCCGCGCTCTGGTCCTTGTTGGCGTTCATGCTCGGCACACGGCGGTTGTCCCAATTGTCTTTGAAGTGCACCGCATCGCCCGACAGCACGACGGCGCCGGTCTTCGGCAGCTTCACCAGCAGCGATTGGTGTCCCGGCGTATGGCCGGGCGTCGACAGGATGGTCACGCTGCCGTCGCCGAACACGTCCTTGTCGCCCGCAAGCAGTTCGACCGGATGCGACGGCTTGAAGCGCGGCTCGTTGTTGGCGCCGGGCCAGTCATACTCGGCCTTCTGCACATAGAGCATGGCCTGCGGGAACAGCTCGACATTGCCGGTATGGTCGGGATGGGTGTGCGAGACGGCCATCATCTTGACGTCACCGGGCTTGAGGCCGAGCTGTTCGAGCTGCGCGGCAAGCATCTTCGGCCGGCGCCAGGTCACGGCTTTGGGATCGGCGGGCGCAAGGCCATTCGGCATCGCGGCGACTGCGTCGGCGATGCCGGTATCCCACAGAAACCAGCCCTTGGCGTGCTTGACGAGATAGCAGCTGTCGACGAAGTCCATCGTCTTGCCCTCGTTGAGGCCGGGCGTCCAGCGCGAGATGTCGCCGGCGGTGCCCTCCCCGCAATTGAACACGTAGAGCTTCTCGACACCGGTCTTTTCGGACTGCGCGAGCACCGCATGACCGGACAGAACGAGTGCAGCGACAACGACGGCGAGCTTGATCTTTTTGATCTTTGGCATCATTCGTTCCTCCCTTGCAGCCAGGTCGGCTGTCTTGTCGGCTGTGACCGAGGATCAACCCTGGTCCGTTCGCAGAATTCCCTTAAAAACTATCGCCAATGCGGGCAGGTCTCGACCTCGACGGTGACGTGGCTGAGCCCCTTCAGTCCGGCGAGCCGCTTCTTGTAGACCGCCGGCTGCTTCGGCTGGTCCGACACCACCGACACCAGCACGGCACAATGGCCGGGGCCGACCTGCCAGAGATGCAAATCGGTGACGCGGTCGTCGCCGATCTCCATGCGCGCCCGGATCACACGCTCGAGCTTCTCGTCGGCGCGCACGTCAAGCAGCACCGCGCCTGATGTCTTGATCAGGCCGAACGCCCAGCTCGCGATCACGGCGCTGCCGATCAGGCCGACCGCCGGATCGGCCCAGGCCCATCCCGAATACATGGCAACCAGGAGCGCGGCGATCGCCAGCACCGAGGTCGCCGCGTCCGCCATGACGTGGACATAGGCCGCGCGGAGATTGTTGTCGTGGTGGTGGTGATCATGGTCATCGTGATCATCATGCGCATGGCCATGATGGTGATGACCATGGTTGTCGCGGAGCAGCCAGGCACTGGCGAGGTTGACGCACAGGCCGAGGGCGGCGACCACTATCGCCTCGCCATAAACGATCGGCACCGGATTGATCAGCCGCAGCACGCTCTCATAGGCGATCTCGACCGCGATCAGGCCGAGGATGATCGCGCTGGCGAAGGCGGCGAGATCGCCGAATTTGCCGGTGCCGAAGCTGAAATGCGAGCTCCCCAGGTGCCGCCGCGCAAAGCGATACGCGAACGCGGCAATCCCCAGCGCCGCCGCATGCGTGCCCATGTGCCAGCCGTCGGCGAGCAGCGCCATCGAGCCGAACAGCGAGCCGGCGACGATCTCGCCGACCATCATGACCAGCGTCAGGATGACGACGAGCCAGGTGCGCCGCTCGTTCTCGTCGTGCTTCTCGCCCAGGAAGGCGTGGTCATGGGTCCATTGTTCGACGGAATGGGAATGCATCGCAAAGTCTCCGAGAGGTTCGGCCCGTTGACACCAATATAGACCTGCGGGAGGTCCGGGCAAAATCGAGGAACGAGCCGATTGACAGGTCGGGGGCGTTTCGGTGTAATGAAGGTCATGGGGATTTGAGCGATCTCCCCACGAGGCGACATGCCCAAGTATCGCGTCCCGTTTGTTCTTACGAGGGCGCATCATGTCTTCCTACACGACGATATCATCTGACAAGCTGGCACGGTTGATCGGCACGGCGAATGCCCCTGCCCTGATTGACGTGCGCACCGACGAGGATTTTGCCGCCGACCGGCGGTTGATCCCAGGTTCGATCAAGCTCAGCCACGACAATGTTCCGGAATGGGGTGCCGAATTCGCCGGCCGCACCGCCATCGTCTCCTGCCTGCGCGGCGCAAAGCTGGCGCAGGGCACGGCGGCCTGGCTTAGGCAGCTTGGGGTCCAGGCCGAGACGCTGGAAGGCGGATTCGAGGGCTGGAAGGACGCAAAG
This sequence comes from Bradyrhizobium sp. 87, assembly GCF_023073015.1. Lineage (NCBI taxonomy): Bacteria > Pseudomonadati > Pseudomonadota > Alphaproteobacteria > Hyphomicrobiales > Nitrobacteraceae > Bradyrhizobium > Bradyrhizobium sp. 87. The sequence continues at coordinate 18,784 of NZ_JADPIQ010000107.1, read as the reverse complement.
CTGCCGCTGCTCGATACCCGCAAGCTGCCGCCGCGCGACGCCAAGGGACGCACCGTCTGGGTGACGCGGGCGCGGCCCAAGGTCGACCGCATTGCCTGCCCCTGGCTGATCCGACGCTTCGTCGATCCCAATGCGGTGTTCCTGTTCGTGGCACCGTCCGAAGTGGTCGCCGTCGGCGAACGCTTCAAGGCAGCCCCGTTCGACATCGAGAACGTGTTCTGGAGCCACCGTGGCGAGCTCTGCACCTTCGACGTGATGATCGAGGAGTTCGGGATTGCTGCGCCGGCGCTGCTCCGGCTCGCAACGCTGGTGCGCGGCGCCGACACCGCGCGGCCCGACCTTGCGCCGGAGGCTCCCGGTCTGCTCGCGGCTTCGCTCGGGCTGTCGCGGATGTATGATGACGACCTCGAACAGCTCGAGGCCGGCATGCTGCTCTACGACGCGTTCTACCGCTGGTGCCGTGACGCGACGTCTGAGACCCATAACTGGCCGACCAACAAGGCAAAGGCTTGATGGATACGCGTACGATCGAAACCGGAGCTGATGCCGGTCACGGCGTCAGCTTCAGTGAAGCCTTTCGCGTCTGGCTCCGTGTCGCCTGCCTGAGTTTTGGCGGGCCCGCGGGCCAGATCGCGGTGATGCACCGCATCCTGGTCGAGGAAAAGAAGTGGATCTCGGAAGGCCGCTTCCTCCATGCGCTGAACTACTGCATGCTCTTGCCGGGCCCGGAGGCGCAGCAGCTCGCAACCTATATCGGCTGGCTGATGCATCGCACTGCCGGCGGGCTGATGGCGGGCGGACTGTTCATCCTGCCCGGCATCATCGCCATCATGGGCCTCAGCTACGTCTACGCCGCCTACGGCAATGTCAGCTTCGTCGAGGCGCTGTTCTTCGGCTTGAAAGCCGCCGTGCTTGCCATCGTCGTCGAGGCCGTGGTGCGCGTCGGCAAGCGCGCGCTGAAGAACCGCATCATGATCGCGCTCGCCGCGATGGCCTTCGTCGCGATCTTCTTCTTTGCCGTCCCCTTCCCCATCATCATCATCGCCGCAGGCATCATCGGCTATGCCGGCGCGAGAAGCGGCCGTCCGGAGTTCGCGCCGGCCGGTCATGGTCACGGCGGCAGCAGCGCCTTGATCGACAGCATGCTGGGCGACGCCGTGCCCGATCATGTCCGACCCAACACCGCCCGCACCATTCGCGTCGGCGCGCTGTGGCTTGCGCTCTGGCTGGTGCCGGTGATCGCGCTCGTGCTTGTGCTCGGGCAGGCCAATGTCTTCAGTCACATCGCGCTGTTCTTCTCGAAAATGGCGATGGTCACCTTCGGCGGCGCCTACGCAGTGCTGGCCTATGTCGCCCAGCAGGCGGTCGAGCACTATCACTGGCTCAAGCCGCACGAGATGCTCGACGGCCTCGGCATGGCCGAGACCACGCCGGGTCCGCTGATCATGGTGCTCCAGTTCGTGGGCTTCATGGCCGCCTACCGCGACGCCAGCGGTCTGTCGCCGATGCTTGCGGCCACGCTCGGCGGATTGCTCGCGACCTGGGTCACCTTCACGCCCTGCTTCCTCTGGATCTTTGTCGGTGCTCCCTACATCGAACGGCTGCGCGGCAACACCGGGCTTGCGGGCGCGCTGAGCGCTATCACCGCCGCCGTCGTCGGCGTGATCCTCAACCTCTCGATCTGGTTCGCGCTGCACACGCTGTTCCGCGAGACCGTGCCGGTGCATGCGTTTCCGCTGGACTTCGACATGCCGGTGCTGACCAGCATCGACATCCCCGCGCTGCTGCTGTCGATCGCGGCGGCAACTGCGATCTTCCGGTTCAAGCTGGGGATGTTGACGGTGCTGGCCGGCAGTTGCGCGGCGGGCGTGGCGTTGCGGCTGGCGGGGGTGATCTAGGACACCGACTGATTGGTTCGTCACGTCCGGTTTGCCAATGGAAGGCATCGCTAAGCGGTCAGGGTTGCATGGCGACTATGCTCAGGGGCAAGGACCCAAGGACCGACCTTGATGAGCAGGCGTTTGGCCTAGAGGCCACGCGCGCTCGAAACACCGCAGCGACCCGCAGCAGGATCTTTTGGACCAACCGAGCGCTTTCCAAATAGTTGAGCGAAGGTGTCGGAACGAGGTGCCGCCGGACGTCTTCCCAGATATCGGCCCCAACCAGAGGTCATGCAATGGATAGTTCCATCCTGAAGCCTGCTTCGGAGCTTGCTGGTACGAACAAGGCTCATTTTCCCAACGAAAGCGTCGATTATCGCCGCGCCCGGCAAGACCTCCTGACGAAGGAGATCGAGCTGCGTCGTCAGATCGAGCTTGTCGCTGAACTGCGCCGGGCGCTTCCGCCCGGCGGCGAGGTGAAGAAAAACTACGTGTTTGAAGGCGAGAATGGCAAAGTGAATTTCGTCGATTTGTTCGACGGCAAGCAGACGCTCGCGGTCTACAGCTACATGTTCGGGCCGCAGCGGCAGACGCCCTGCCCGATGTGCACCTCATTCATGAGCACATGGGAGCACAAATTACCCGACATCGAGCAGCGTATCGGGTTCGTCTTCATCGCGCGGTCACCGATCGCCAGGTTGATCGAGGCAAAGAAGGCGCGCGGCTGGACGCGGCACAAGGTCTTCTCTGACATCTCCGGCGATTACACGCGCGACTATGTCAGCGCCGAGGATGCCGACGTGCCCGGCTACAGCGTGTTCACACAGCGCGACGGCACGATCCGACATTTTTGGTCCGGCGAGATGAGCGGCACGATGGCCGACCCCCAACAGGATCCGCGCGGCGCGCCCGACTTCGATCCGCTCTGGACCATCCTCGATACCACGCCAGAAGGCCGCGGCACCGACTGGTACCCAAAGCTCGCTTACTGAGCCTCCTGCCGTCAGTGATAGTGATAATGCGCGCGCGGCTTCGCTAGCATGTTGCAATGCCATCCGCGCGAAAGCGATGCCTGTGATCCTGACGAACCCGGACGAGGTCGAGACGTGGATGACCGCGCATGGGATGAGACCAAGGGCCTACAAATGCCAAAGCTGCGTTGTTGATCGTAGCTCGACCGGCATCCCGCTAAGCGTGACCCTCGCCGTCATTTTCGACGGAGCCGCCTTTCGGCGCTTTGTGAGGCATATCCCATCCAAAGTAGACTTCCACCCGAACGATCTTGTCTCCGCGAGCAGTGGTTACCTCGCAATTACGAAACCTGTGCCCCCCTGCGGCAGCTGCCTCATAGACGATGACTGCTCGGCTTCCATCCTCGGTCGCGATGACTTCATCGAACGAATTGGTCTTCTCGCTGTTGGGCCAGCAACGGCGCAGATAAGTCGCACGATCCAACTCATTGTCGATTGGACTTGAGAAGTGATAGTCGTCCGCAAGAAGCGCTTCGATCGCTGTCCGATCCTTATCGACGTATGCCTTTAACCTGGCACGTGCCAGATCGAGCGTGCTTTTCGTCATGCCGTTTTTCCTTTTAGAGTTCGACCGAACGTAAGGCCGACCGCGACTCTTCAACAAAGAGCTCGGGGTCTCAAGCTGGGCGAAAGCGCCTTCCCTTGCTGGCGTCATGCCACGATAGAAGCGACATCAGATAATTTGAGCCTTAACAACCTTCGGTAAAAATCGTTCCGGGCTCGCGCTGCACGCGCTTGGCCAGAATTCCATGAGGAATTTCGAGGTTTCCGTTGAATGTCCGTCCAGGGGCACAAGCCGTCGATGATGACCGCGCCGGCGGACTTACTCTCTGTCCTCAAAAGCTGCCGTCTCAACTCTTTGGGCGAAGCCGTCGTCCTCGCCTGCCCGTGCCCGTCGGGCAAAACAGCGACGACCACTTCCGCCACATCGCCCGTCAAGCCCACCTCGTAAAACATTCCACTTTACCGAAATTCGGATTTGACGTATAAGCGACATACCCTGGCCCGAGACAAGGGGCGGATCGCGATCGTCACGAACCGCGGGCTGGGCAGCGATGGACGCGACGGCGTCGGGCATAATAGGCATTGCAGGGCGGCTTCGGCTGTGAGCAATGGCTTTCGTGCCTACGACACGATGCCGAAAGCGTCTTGGCATGGCTTCGGGTGTGAGCACACGCCAGCACCCGAAGTCCCAGCGAGGACGTGCGCGGACGAACAAGTCGTGTGGTCTATATTTTGGCATTCGGTGAAACACGCCGAAACTATGAAAACCCTATGAAAACAAGCCTTTTTGGTTAGGTTTGTTGCGGGGCGTTTCTGCGGGGTTCGTCAAATCTAGGGCCTGGCCCTAAGTCCCAAAAGCAGGAAAGCCAAAGCACATGACCAGCACCGACATCATCGAACCAACTGGGGAAAAATCCCCAGTTGCCAAGCGCCCCCGCCGCACCAGCACCATTCTCACCGACCGCCTCTGCCAGAAGCGCGTCAACGAGCGCACCAAGGTCTATGACCGCAAGTGCCGGGGACTCTATGTCAGCATCATTCCGGCTGGCGTGGCGACCTTCAATCTCAAGTTCACCGATCCCGCGACGGGCAAGCAGCGCTCGACGGTGCTGGGTGTCTACAATCCCGAGACCTTCGGAGTCGAGGATGCCCGCAGCAAGGTCTACGCGCTGAAGGCCCTCGATCCGGCGGCACTGGTCGAGCAACTGCGTCAGACCAAGACCGCAAAGGGCAAGCACGGCAGAACGGTGGCGGAGATCGTTGAGGCTCGCATCGACTGGATGCAGCAATTGGAACAGAAGGCTGACGGCGAAAAACGCCCCCGCATAGAGAGCTGGGAGAACGTCGCCAGCCACCTGCGGCGGTTCGTCAATCCGTCGCTGGGCAACAAGATCGCCAGCGACGTGACGCGGCAAGATATCGCAGAGCTGTCGAACGACATCCTCGACGGCAAGTATGGCAGGCCTTCGATCAGCAATGCCCGGCACACGCGCCGCGCCGTATCCGGCCTGTACCGCTGGGCGTCGGAGGCAGGCCGCGACTACGTCCCCGAAACATGCCGCCCCTGCTTCAACCTGCCCAAGCTGCCAACGGAGCACGCCCGCAAGCGGGTTTTGAGCGAGGGCGAGATCAGAACGCTTTGGCATGGCCTAGATCGCGACAACCTGCCGTGGGATCGCCGCACCCGGCTGGCGATCAAGTTCGAGCTGGTCACCATGCTCCGCTCGGCCGAATTGGTCGCCGCCAATCGTGACGAGCTGATTGATCTCGACGGCGACGCGCCGTTGTTGCGCATCCCGGCTAAGCGGGTCAAGAAGCGTCGGGTCATTGAACAACCGCTCTCGTCGCTTGCGGTGGAGATCGTCAAGGAGGCGCTCGCAAGGACCGATCAGCAGTTCGTCTTTGAGAGCCCGGTTTATCCCGGGCAGCCGATCCATCGCACCGTGATGGCGACGGCGCTGCGCGGCACCAAGCACGAGAAGTGCAAGGGCAAGACCAAGACGCCCGGCCTGTGCGAGTTGCTGGGCCTGAAGCCGTTCTCGCCGCATGATCTGCGCCGCACCGCTGCGACGCTGGCTGGCGAACTCGGCTTCTCAGAGGCGGCTATTGCCAAGTGCCTCGACCATGCTGTGACCAAGGACGATGGCGAGAGGGTGCAGCGGGTGACCGGCGTCTATGTCCGCTCGAAGCGCATGAACCAGAAACGCGCGGTGCTGGACGGCATCGCAGCCGAGCTGCGGCGGATCGTCGGCGCCGCGTCTGTCGTGGCGGAGTTGGGGGCCGCAGCCTAATTCACTGCCCAACCGTTTGCGCCAAGGATAACAGAAGCCGCCCATGCGCGGCTTCTGAATAGGTGACGGCCCCGCCTTCCTTGACCCTTGATGAAGCTACCGCGTCCCGGCAGACGGAGGGAGAAAGGCTTGATGTGGACTTTGGTGCTTAGGAAAGGAAGAAATTTGGAAGTAACGCGCCCCAGTTGGCAGTGCTTGACCAGCGCCCTACATGCTTTGCCATGACCGAAATAGATGCAAACAGGTTCCGAAAAGAGGCGGAGGAATGCCGTTAGCAAGCCGTTGGGCAAGGGCTTACCGCCTGATTCGAATGATCGGCCTGTGAATAACCGGGACAAGCGTCCCGATCCTCCCGTTACTACCTTGCATTGTGCCATCGTGAAGGCTCCCGAATCGGCTTCAAGAAAGCCAGCCGTTGGGAGGGGGCACGTCATGGATATGATCACTGAAGGTCTGTTGGCCGAGTTTTCCAAGGAATTCCAGATCGAAGCATTGCAGGAGGATAAGCGATTTGAGCACCTTTGTGGATTCATCGTCGTAAAGCGTCATTACTCGGAGACCTTCGACCCAAAAGAGATTGTCGTAGGCGCAGGTGGGGACCTAGGCATTGACGCTATCGGAATCGTCGTGAATGGCATTCTCGTTACAGACAGAGATCAGCTTGAGGATATGCTCGGCGACAATCCTGACTACTTGGACGTCGTGTTCATCTTCGTTCAAGCGGACCGAGGGTCTAACTTCGAGGCCGCCAAGCTGGGAAGCTTTGGTTACGGGGTAGGCGAGTTTTTTGATCCCAGCACTAAAGAACCTCGTAATGCACGCATCATGGATTTTGTTGAGATCATGCGCGCAATCTATGCACGGAGCAGCAAGTTCAAGCGGGGCAATCCCGCATGCCTGCTCTATTACGTGACCACCGGAAAGGTGGTTGGCGATGCGTCTCTCGCGGCTAGGTCCGCGAAGGTAATGCAAGAGCTTGTTTCGTTGGAGTATTTTAGTGAGGTGGACGTGAACCTCATTGGGGCGGCGGACATCTTAAAACTTTATACTTTCTCGAAGAATTCCATCTCGCGAGAGTTTGCATTCTCTAGCCGACAGGACATCCCCGAGATTCCAGGAGTGAAGGAAGCGTTTGTCGGCTTCATACCCGCGCTGCACTATCTCCCGATTGTCTGCGACAATGACGAAGTCGTGCGAAGCGTATTCTACGACAATGTTCGCGACTGGCAGGGATATAACGACGTAAATGACGAAATTCGCGCGACCCTTAAGTCGGATCGCCGAAAACGCTTCGTGCTGATGAACAATGGCATAACGATCATTGCTAGGAATATGACGCACACTGGGAGCAAGTTCGTCATTGAAGACTTTCAAATTGTGAACGGCTGTCAGACGAGCCACGTTCTTTTCGAAAATAGGAGCATCTCGATGAAACCGTCCTCGTGCCACTGCGTCTGATCTGGACGCAGGACGAGGAAGTGATTGAGGATATTATTCACGCAACAAACAAACAGACTGAAGTCACCAGCGAGCAGTTCTTTGCTATCACCACATTCGCCCGACATCTTGAAGCATTCTTCAAGAATTTTCCGGAAGGAAAGAGACTGTACTATGAGCGACGTTCTCGCCAATACGATGGTCTGCCGATAGAGAAAACCCGCGTCGTGCTTCAAACGAATGCTGTTCGGGCTTTTTCTGCGATGTTTCTTGCCGAACCTCACAGCACGGTTCGCCGCTATAAGAGTCTTTCAGAGCGTGTAGGCAAGGATATTTTCATTCATGAGCACAAGCTCTATCCCTATTACACCTCAGCTTACGCGCTGTACCTACTGGAGTTTCTTTTCCGCAATCAGAAGGTTGACAGCAAATACAAGGTTGCAAGATTCCAAATTCTCTTGGCGGTTCGACTGCTGGGCAACAGCAGTCCAATTCCGAAATGGAACGCGAATGCCATGGACAAGTACTGCGAAGCTATTTGCGAGAGCCTCTGGGACGCCTCAAAAGCTGACGCGCTGTTCGACAAGGCCCTTAAAGCAATCGATGCGGTGGCTGGAGCGAGTCTGGATCGCGACAAACTTCACGAAGCGAAATTCACCGAAGAGCTGATGCTTTATTGCGCTACATTGTGATTCCTACACTAGCGTGCTTTTTCTCGGCTCAAGGAGGCATCGGCTAGGGTCGGATGCCGGTGACAGCGCCACCACAAGCCGGGCCGCCATCCTCGCGCTCAACCGAGTGGTAAGCAGCGGTCCCTTGGTAGAAGCCGCCAATCCATTGGCTGAATGGCTGCAACTGAAACGGGCCTATGTTTTTGTCGAGGCAACGTTCAGAAGCTGAGCGACAGCGGTGACGACCTGAACTGGTGCGAACGGTTTGGTGAGAAGGATGCTGCCCGGCACGCCGTGAGAAGGCCACTCGTCGCCCGAGACACCCGTCATGTAGATCACCGGCATGTCGGGCTTGATCTCGCTCACGCGCTTGGCGACCTTCCAACCGCTCAATCGACCCGCCAGATTGACATCTGTCAGCAGAGCGCGAAACTTCTCTTTGTCGGCGCTGAGTATCATCAGCGCCTCTTCGCCTGATGACAAGGATACGGCGCCAAAGCCGGCCTCGTTGAGTGCGTCCTCGATGAACCCCTGAATGGCGTGCTCGTCTTCGACGACGAGAACGACCGGCAGCAACTCTTTCACACCGAAGTTCCCCTGAACCCTTAGCTTAAGTTACAAAGTGCACACTTGTTCCGGAAGATATTACCGCTGAGCAGCAGCTTGGGCCTGTCGGGGCTTATCCGCTTGATATACCTCCAAATTCCCGAATGCGCCCCTACACAGGGTGGCCGGAACACGGTAAGGTTCCTCTTCGCTCCAACGGGAGTTGCTGTGTATGCCTCGCTCCCCCTCCATCGTGCCGCATGTCGATCACGACACCTATCTTGTGCTGAACGATTTTGGCAGCTTCGGGCGCGCCTGGTGCGAGGCTGACGAAAAAGACAGTGACCGCGCATCACTTCTCCGCCGCCTTTTGGAAGACCAATTTAGTCATCCCGTGCGGATCGTCGCGTTCAATACCGCCGAGGGCTGGTCGCGCGACGTGACGGTAGATATTGCCGACGAGCTGCGTCGCCGTTTTGTCGAGTACGATGACGTGCCAAGTTCTGTGCAGGAGTTTGTGGAGACCGCAGTCCGGCGGTGACCACGCCACAAGGTTCGAGAGCAAGCGGGCGAGCGCTTCCGCGATGCAATGCCGGCCTACGCGCCAAACGCGCGGCTGATCTCGCGCACAAGCCTGAGCGCCGCGTCACTATGTCGGCGCGAGCCGCCGCTAGACCGCGAGAAACGTAACTTGTCTGCGCACGGGAAAGGAGCGGAGCCGATCCGCTCGCTCATTGGTGAGGCCCTGAGGACATGCCGCCCTAAGCCTCATACCCTCAGCAGCCTGCCGGGTTTCATTTTTGGAACAAACGGGCGGTCTGCATGTTTCCGAGCATTGTTGCTCGGGAAGCTGCAAAGATGCTTACGATGATGGCAACGCTCGCCGCGCCTGTCGTGGTGCTGACGATATTGATAATCCTCGCCTGTGAGATCAGGGACGCCTGGCATAGAAACCGCATCGAATAGTAAGACCGCCTCAGTGGGCCGGGACCGCTACAACCCGTTACCCAGGAAGGACCATATCAGGGGATTGGCCATGGGCATCGAGTGCATGCACTCGGCGAAATACTGGCGGACTCGCGCGGAGGAGCTTCGCGCCAAGGCAGACAACTGCGAGTATCCCGAAACGCGAGATGCGCTTCGCAGTGTTGCCAAGAACTACGACGACCTCGCGCGAAGCGCTGAGCAAATCGGACGCACGGCTGAAGCTCGCCTAGTGGCTGAGGAATATGCGAACGATCAACGCGAGCTACAGCGGAAGCTCCGCCACGAGATCAATTAAGGCCGCCTCACTTGGCCTCTGTCTACACCCCGCTGTTTAGCCTCATCCTCATCCGCACAATTCAGTTTAGGCACGCCGATGATATGCCCCTCATCGTTGAGGATGTAAGCGCGGTAGTCCCTGACTTCGTTCCATAAACGGAACGATTATGCCCGGCGACGGGCCGCCGAAGTCAAATCAGGCGATTGTGATTTGCGACGGAGCAGCTAGGGCGAGCGGTCAGTTGGCGGCCACCGACTACTCTTTACTCTCGGTCCAGGTCTGCTCACCGCACTGGCACTTGAACATGCGAACGATCCCACCGGTCTGGGTGTTGAGCATCTTCGCCGCAAAGATCGGCTGGCGGCCACACTGATTGCACGGCTTCACTGGATTTGGCTGATAGCTGGAAAAGACTTCGTTCTTAAAATCGCGGTCCACAGTGCTGCCCTCGCGGAGGACTCACTAAGTGCCAGAGTGTACACAAGTTCCAAATAGCCTAACTTATAGGCGCCCCCCGAAAAGAGAGCAGCATCAGGCCGCCAACTGAGGCGGCCGTACTTCTAGGTGTTCCGCTTATAAATACACGCGCGAGGAACGAACGAAGATTTATTAAAATCACAATCTGTTCTCGCCCGGAGAACAGCGGGGCCGTCAGCGTGAACCGGCACGCAAAGAGGCCGCCAGCGAGGCGGCCTCTCGTTGCGCGCAGAAGCTCCTAGAATTGGCTACATACGCCCGCCGCGACACGTTTCTCTGTAGCGGCGACAATTACCCTCACCTTGCTCGCCCAACCGATCCTTGTTGAGACAGGCGGATCGTAGCTCGCCGCAAACATCTTGCCGAACGGGCCGTTGGCAGGTCTCGCGATAGCGGCGACAATTTCCTTCGCCTTGCTCTCCCAGCCTATCCTTGTTTTCGCAGGCAAGGCGCAATTGTTCACATTGTCCACCGCCTCTCGCCCGGCGGCCGTCATCCACCCGGACCCCGCCAGGTCCGATTTCGATAGATTGTGAAAAAGCTGAAACTGGGAACACTGAAAGAGCCGCAACGGCAGCCACTGCGAGTGCTAGTTTGCGCATGTCTTACAACTCCTTGGCGATCAACCCCTTGGGACTCTCAGATGACCGAATGGTAGCTGAATGGGAATGCCCTTGATTGCCGGTTGTTCCCTACTCCCAAAACGCCCGCAAAGCCCTATCTGTGGCAAATGCGTAAGCGTACGAGCTTTGCTTGGCGAGTACCGGCAAGCAGGTCCCGTCAGGACCGGACTGGATTCACGAAATCAAACACGACGGCTACCGGATGCTGGTCATTCCGGAGAACGAGCGCGTGCGGCTGTTCTCTCGTAACGGCACCGACTGGACCAGGCGCTATCCATGGATCGTCGAGGCGGCGCTTAAGAGCCGGCAGAAGCATTTCGTCATCGATGGCGAGGCCGTGGTGCTCGGCGTCGATGGCGTCTCCGACTTCAACGCGCTGCACAGTCGCAAGCACGAGCACAAGGTGCAGCTCTACGCTTTCGATGTTCTCGCCATCGGAGGGGATGATCTCCGGCAGCTCCCGCTACACCTGCGCAAGACCAACCTGGCGCGGCTGCTGGCCCGCCGGCCAGACGGGATCACCGCCGCGCCGTTCGAGCGCGGCGAGATCGGGCCGGAGCTGTTCCTGGCGGCGTGTCGCATGGGCCTTGAAGGTCTCGTGTCGAAGCATCGCGATCGGCCATATCGCGGGGGCCGACAGAAGCACTGGCTCAAGGTGAAGAACCGCAGCCATCCCGCGATCGGACGGGAGCTTTGAAGGAACTGGTCGACCGATGGCGTGGGCCGAGCCCACGGGAACGATGAGCCAGCAGCGCAATTGCTCCCTGAGTAGGAGTTGCGTCATGCGTCATGCGCCGTCGATCGTGCCGCTGGATCGGCTCGACCGGGATGTTTACCTGGTGCTGGAGGACTTCGGCGCGCGCGCTGGCTGCTCCTGGCGCGAGACCGACGAGCAGGACACCGATCGCGAGACCGTGCTCCGCGACCTCATCTCCGGCCAGTATGCCTATCCGGTCCGAATCGTGGTTTTCAATGCCATTGAAGGTTGGTCCCGCGACGCGACCGGCGAAGTCGCAGATGAGCTTGGTGAGCGCGCCGCCGGCAACACCGAGATCACGCCGGCCTTGCGGGCCTTCATCGAAGCGAATGCTACCCGGCCCTTTGCGGTCCAACTGGCGCTTCCACTACGTGGAGTTGCTTGAGCATGGCGTGCCTCACCCCCCCCGAGAAGATCGAGCAGAGCTATGACGACGCCATGCAGGCGCTGGCCGACTACCTCACGCGCGACTGCGATGCCGAGGCCACCATAGACCGGCTGCTCCGCATCCTCGATCGCGACAGCCTCCGAGATGCCATGACCGAGGTTTTGGTCAATGAACGGGTGCATCCAAGGCCGATAGCGGAGGTGCCGGAATAGGCGGAGCGGCCACGCGGCTTACCGGCTGAAGCGGAACAAATAGCACACCTATGGTTCCGGTGGATCTGACCTAGGCTGGTGCGAGAGCCGTTGTGCCTCCTCGTTCTGGACCTGCTCAAGCAAATCGAGGGTGGCGGCAAGGCCAGCGTAGGTTCGGGACACGTTTAAAAGCAGGTTGGCGACCCGCTTTGTCGTACCTTCAATGTTGGCGAGTGCTCGATATTCAGCCACGAGTTTGCGGCACTCTTCAGAGCTTTGCCGTGCTGCCCTGATCATCCGCACCCGCCCACATGTCCCAAGCGCATGCTTACCGATTTGGATTTCTCAGTGCACGTCAAATCCGACGAAAGAACTACATACGAAGGTTTAGACGCTGCGATTGCAGCCGACCGAACAAGGGCGCGGGTGTCCGCATGGGCGAAGAGCTGAAATCCGAAGTGAATGAGCACCGCAAGCGACTGCTGCGGGGTCAAAAGCGTCAGTCTAGCACTCCGCTGCAAACTTCCGGTCTACCCCTCAGAACCGACATGTCGCGGCACGCCTGAACGGGAGCGCAGGGCCAGAAGCAGACCTTGCAGCTCATTCGGCTTTTCTATTCCGACGTCGAGGGCGGAGGACCTCTCTTCCCCTGGGAGAAAAGGTGGCGTCACCCGAACTGCGCGACCACGGCCGACCACAGACGCCAGATTTCGGGGGACTTTTCATCGACGGCGGTCTGCACCATGACCAGCTTCGAGGGCGGATCAACGAGGATACGCTGCCCGAGGTGCCCCAAGAGCGCGAATTGCCGTCTGCTGCCGGGAAACAGGTAGACCTGATAGCCGTACCCGAACCCTCCCTCGGCTTTTGCCAGATACGTCTCGGAGGCAAGCACCGTGGTCGCATCAATCATCCACTGTGCAGGTATTATCTGTTTGCCTTCCCACGCTCCGTCGTGGGCCAGCAGACGGGCGAGCCGCGCGTAATCGCGCAGTACCGCATTGAAGAACCCGTGCGCTACCTCACGGCCTTCCGCATCAATCAGCCATTTGGCATCCGCTTCCGAGCCGATCGGCTGCCAAACTTTTTCCTGGAGATAGCCGCACATTGATTGACCGGTCGCGTAATGCAGCACGAGACCAAGCACGTCCGTCTCGATACTGGCGTAATGGAATCGCGTCCCCGGCGGCGCGATCCGTTGGTTGAATTGCGCGATGCTGGCAACGGTGCCTTTTTGGGAAAACCAGTATTTGCGCACCATGTCGCCCCACAGGCGATCGAGGTCGTCTCCGCTGCCTTTCGCTTCATCGTTCTCTTCACCGAACTTCACGCCAGACGACATGTGCAGCAGCGCGCGGATCGGCGTTGCACCGTATTCCGTGCCTTTCAAGCCGGGAACATAGGTCTCCGCAGCATCGTCGATCGAGTTGATCGCGCCTTCTGCGGTCGCGATCCCTATCAGCATGCCAGTGATAGATTTTGCCATCGACTGCGATATCAGCCGGTCTCGATCGGTGCGGCCGTACTGATAGCACTCAACCAGAATCCGGTCGTCCTTAGCGATCAACAGGCCCGTCACCGGATTGCGCGACAGATAATCCGCAAGCGAAGCGCGGTTTCCCTTGTAGTGGTAGCTGACATCCGCCGGCGTTCGCTTGAATGGCCAGGATGTGGCCGCGCGATCGACGTGGCGTGTCGGGAATATCTCATCGTAATGACTGAATGCGCCGACGCGGTATTTTGGCGAGGCCGGATTGCCGGGCTGGAAGATCCTCCATCGGTCCTTGATCGGGTAGTTCTCGGCCGCGCCGTAAAGTTCGGCGTCCGGGCCATCGGCGAAAAAGGACGGACCACCACCGATTTCAGCAGCCCAACTCCATTTCGCCGACGCCGCAACGCAGGTTGCCGCAAGTCCGGTCAGCACAGAGCGTCGCGAGAGTACTTTCCCGGCGCTGGTATCGGAGCTACCGCTGCGCCGCTTGCAAGAGTGATAAAATCGCGGTTCGCAAACCTGGCCCATCCGACCTCGAAATCGCTGGAGAGGGCCAACTGCTCCTCACCACGAATGCTACGGTGAGTAACATTGAGCCAAGCAGCGTGCTGTGTCAATGGCCTACAGCTTTTGAGCGAGGTCAGCTTTGGGTCACGGCTGCCTTCCCAAATTCCGAGAGGCATGACGGCAGTAACCCCCAATGCGGACGTTAGCGGCCGCGCTGTGGACGGCAGCGATGGGCCACAGGCAGACTTCGCCGCCACGGTCTCAGCGTGCTCGACGTCAGGAGTTCCTGCGCAATAGCCTTAAGCCGAACAGAGAATAGGAGAGCTACGTTGCTGCCGGAGCGAGTGCCGGCTGTGACGCTCGACCGTCGCTTTCTGCGCTTGCGTTGTGATCAGCCCCGAGATTGCGGCGATATCGGTTGAGCGGTCGCTCAATGCTCAGGTAACTGCCCGCAGCCGCGATGACTGAAAAGCCCAGTACGATTGGAGCGGTCAGGTACCAGGGCATCAACTCTCTAAGATAAAAAGCTGCGGGATAGTGCCAGAGATACATCCCGTAAGAGATGACACCGATGCCGACCAAGGGCGGCGCTGACAAGATCGAGTTGACCCAGGAGCTTTGTGTTGAGGCTGAGATAACCAAACAGAGACCGGCCACATGAGCCAGAGGCGTCATCACGACAAGGGACCAGGGGGCGCCCCAGTAGCCGATAGAGAGACAGACAACGAGCGCCGTCCACCCGCCGACGCCCGCTGCATCGGCCGCGCTCTTCGAGATTGGCGCTTTGTTTTGCAGGAACATCGACAGCATGGAGCCGCACACCAGCCCACTGAAGCGCGTATCAAAACGATAATAGGTAGCGTCCCATCCCATACTTTCATACTCGAAGATGCGCCACGCGCTGCCAAGCAGGTAGAGCGCCAAGAGACCGTACAGACTCCAACGGAGATCGATGCGAGCTAACACCAGGATTGCCAGCGGCCAGATAAGGTAGAAGTGCTCTTCAACTGAAAGCGACCACATGTGAACGAGCACGTTCGGACTACGCCAAAAGGCCTGCGAATAGTCGGCCAGATAGAATGCTGCTAGTCCCGCGTCCCGGATGTGTGAGATGACCTCATATTGCGGCCAAAGCCATGGGGCGACCAGAACATATGCGCTCAAGCATACTAGGAGAGCCGGCGCGAGGCGAAGGAATCTGCGCAGATAAAAACGTCGCAGCGCGATTCGTCCGGTTGCGTCTAATTCGTCAACAAGGAGTCGGGTAATCAGGAAGCCGCTAAGGATAAAGAATATATCGACGCCAAAATAGCCTTGGCGGAACAGGGGAACGCGGCAGTGCCCCAGAATGACAAGGCCAATCGCCAGGGCCCGCAGTCCATCTAGTGCGGGATTGTATTTATTTGGGAGTGCCAACCGAGCCTCCAGGAAAATCGCGGCGCCGCCGCATTGGGTTGTTATTGTTGAAGTGCCACGTTCAAGGAGGTTTCTTCGCGCCTTGAAGGAATTGCATTCCGACGCAAGTTAAGGTTGAATAGATTGCAAATTTCCTAACGTTACAACCTAAACTAGCACCTCTACGACTTTCGTCGGAAGAGAGCGTTGGAACAAAGCCGATCCGTCGGTCCGCGTCGATTTGCCCGCGCCTTACCGATGGCCGGTTTGGCCTCGGACTGCCGAGGCCCCGACACGACGGCTACCTTCGCCTTCGGGCCACAAGCGGACGAACGTCGCTTCCAATTGCTAGTCGCAGAGTGATGTTTCCTTAATGTCGTATGAGTGACACTCCGCGCGGGCCATAGAGGCATTGCTTAAACGATGCGACTAGCACTACCAAGCCGCGCTGATGAGCGCACCAAACGCCGCAGCAAAATTCCGGAATGGATTGCTGCTGCATCATCCGGCGACGTTGACGCTCAGTTGGCTCTCGCTTGGGAGTATGCCCGAGGCGACGCCGTTGACCCGGATTTCGTGACGGCATGGAATTGGTTTGATCGTGCCGCTTCGTCCGGTCAAGAGAACGGTGTTTTGCATCGAGCCCGCTTCCTTCAGCTTCGCGGCGTACCAGAAGGGCTACGTGAACTTCGTAAGCTCGCTCTTAAGGGCAACTGGAATGCGCAATTTTGGCTTGGAACGCACTATCAATCACAACATGGGCGCTTGAGCCAGTTGAGAGCTGCTGTGTGGTACGGTCGATCATTTAAAAGCGGGAACCTCGGCGGCAAGCTCGCCAAGCTAGCGCAACTGAGAAGAATTGCGCATCAACCCTTCAGAACGTTGTTTGCCGCTAAGGTCATTTTTGAAGCTGTTTCGACCTTCCTACAGATGTTCCGACAAGATCAGCAAATCGAAACCCATGAAGTGTTGATGTATCGCTTAAAAAGCAGAACCCGGTGAAAGCAGCTAGTCAAGCTGTTGAAGTCAGACTCGGAAGTCGAACTACGCAATCGCGACTTCCGCTTTTCCCACAACAGCAGACTAACGGCGCTTACGAACTCCTGGATGCGCTAAGCGCGGCCAGTTAATGCAGCGTCGCGGACGGCCGCTCGATCATCGCCTCGACAAATTGCCGCAAGGCATCCATGGCTTTGGTCCGCCACGCCTCAAGCTCGCCGGCGTATTTCGACAAAGCCGCACGAAACTCTTCCCCGTCAATGTCTTCACCGCGAGCAAGCAGACGCCGCGCATAGGCGGTGAGCGCAAGATCGCGATGGCGACACAACTCGGCGTTCGCTTGATCCAATACTTTCATTTCGAGCCACGCTTCACTGCCAGTTTCCAAAAGCCGCCTTCCCCCGGCCGAATGCCTGTGCTTTGCACGTCGGCATGCCAGACCGAGCCGGAATGTGTGACGAAGGATCCCGGCTGATACGTCCGCGATGCATCCCAAATGCCCAGGTACCGCAGTGTCGGGCGCGACTCGAGTTCCTTGACCCGCTTTTTCAGCGGCGTGATTGCTGCCAGCACGAAATCGCCGATCACTGGGGCCAGCGATTTGACGAGGCCTTCGATCTCGGCTCGCCGCTGGGGCGAAACCTGTGCTTCGATCGCACGGCGCTCTTCGAGAGTTGGAACGTTCATGGCATGTGCTTCGTGTTCGCCGGCTTGCCATGCCGCCTTTCGTAGGCAAGCTGCAACCGCGACTGTTCTCGAACCAGTATGCGCGCAGCCGAAACGTTCTCGGGGTCGCGATGCCACAGCAGTTCGCGGATGCGCTTTTCCAGCCGAGCAATAGGAATCAGATCGTCGACTTCGGGCGAAAGCCGAACCACCCGGCACTTTGCCTTTATTGCGGCGATCCGCCGCCCATACTCCAGCTCGCTCGCAGTCAACCGGACGACCATTTGTCCTGCCCTCAACGTGTTTGATCTCAACGTTCTCAATAGCAGATCGCGATCTCAACCCTCGTTACGCCGTAACGCTGCGAGTTTCCGCAGCGCCAGCTTCAAAGCTTTTGAGAGTTCTTTCCGATCCGCCTCGTTCCATTCCTGCAGCACGCCCTGGCTGCGAAGCCAATCCACGTCGTTCCAGTCGAGATCGATCGCAACTCGCGTAGCGCCGCTCGCCCGGCGCGCGCGGTGTTCCCGCATGCGCTGGGCGGCGGCCGTCGGTGCAAGGTGCGCCTTCGGCTTGATTTTCACGGTGGACCTCCCGGGCTAAATGCCGTCAAAATGGCAACCCCCTCCTAGGAATCTAATCTCACTGCGTAAGGACGAGCCGGTGCGGTTCTGGGGCCTTGCTGGGCCATGTTTGAACATACCCCCCCGACCAGCTTTCGATCCGCTGCGCCCCGCGCGAGGCCGTACAGATCACGCAGCCGTTCAAATTCGCAGCCCGCGATACGGTTGCTTGGCGTCGAGCGTGGGCTGCACCTTGATCAGCTCGCGTTTCGCGTCCAGCTCCTTGTGCGTCTTTTCGAGTTCATCGGCGATGGCCCCCTTGTAGGAAGAACCTTTTAGTCTCTGTCCCGCCGGTCGGTCGGACCGGCGGGCGCCGCTACGTGCTGCCTTCGACTGCTAGGCGTTGGGCTTGGCTGCAAGGATCGCCGTTAACGTTTTGATTGCAAGCTCCAGCTCGTTCGTCCGATCACCGAAGTCCTCACCCGCGAGCTTCAGGTACTCCCAGTAGGCCGAGACCGTGTCCAGTTCACTTTCCTCGGCGAACTCCGTGTCATAAGCAAGAAACCCAATCCCACAGATTTCCGGAAGCACGTTCTTGATCTCTCGGAGCTTCGGCCAAGCTTTGATGGCAGCACGCATCGACCCAGCAGACGAGCGCGCGCGCTTCTGGCCCGCAAGGATCGTCTCCGGCTGCTCGGTGATGCCGGTGGCGCAGTGGTCGCTTTGGATTTCAGTCATTGTTTGACTCCGTTTCATGTTCACGCGTTGACTTGTTTCTCGGACCTAACGTCCGCCGCAGATAAGGTCAGTGCTCCATGTCCGAACCTCCTTGTTCCTGTTGGTCCACGCTCAAAGCAGCGTAACCGTAGAATTCCCCGGCTTGCTGCCATGTGGTCGGCCAATGCGGCCGGGCCGCGCCGTGGCGACCAACGAATTGCCCTCGACCCCCACGGTCCTCCGGACAGACGGACACCCCTATAGGGGTGTGTCCGTGTCCGTCCGGAAGCGGACAAGCAGACAAGACCGGACATTGTCCGTTTTTGTCCGCTGTCCGCGCTCTGCTCAGCCATCATCGCGCACCAGCCAGACCAATCCATCGAGGCAG
>NZ_JADPIQ010000012.1:0-623 GCF_023073015.1 Bradyrhizobium sp. 87 | reverse complement strand
TACATTGGCGGGGCGGGGGTCGCGCGTGGCTATCTGAACCGGCCCGAACTGACGGCGGAGCGGTTCTTGGCCGATCCGTTCAGTGGTGAGGTCGGCGCACGGATGTACCGGACCGGGGATCTCGCGCGGTACCTGCCGGACGGCAATCTGGAGTTTCTGGGCCGCATCGACGACCAGATGAAGATCCGCGGCTTCCGGATCGAGCCTGGCGAGATCGCGGCGCGGCTGGTTGAGCACGCGTCGGTGCGCGACGCGGCGGTGGTTGCGTGCGAGGATCGCAGCGGCGAGAAGCGTCTGGTCGCCTATGTGGTTACGGCTGCGGAGCATGCCGGCGAAGCCGAGGGGACTGAACTTGCCGGCACGTTGCGCACCCATCTTGGTGCGCGGCTGCCCGAGTACATGGTGCCGAGCGCGTTTGTGCGGCTTGCGGCGCTGCCGTTGACGCCGAACGGCAAGCTGGACCGCAAGGCGCTGCCCCCGCCAGAGGATGATGCGTATGCGCGGGCAGCCTATGAGGCGCCGCGGGGCGAGATCGAGATCGCGCTGGCGCAGATCTGGGCCGAGCTTCTGGGCCTGGAACGTGTCGGCCGGCACGACAACTTCTTCGAGCTGGGCGGGCACTC
>NZ_JADPIQ010000078.1:0-5689 GCF_023073015.1 Bradyrhizobium sp. 87 | reverse complement strand
CTTGGCGACGGCTTTCGCGCCGAAATCGTCAATCGCGGCGCGAAACCCGTCATTCCAAACAAATCCAACCGGGTGACCCTCCACAGCTTCAGCAAGCGCCTCTATAAAGGGCGCAATGTTATCGAGCGCTGTTTCTGCCGGCTCAAGGATTTCAGGCGTGTTGCTACTCGCTACGACAAACTTGCCAGAAACTTCTTGGCCGCCGTCCACCTCGCCGCTCTCGTCGCTTATTGGATCAATTGAGTCTGAACCCTAACCCTCCCGCACGCTGTGGCTCTCGCGCTTCGGCAGGGATTGCTCCCGTAATGCGCAGAATAGCCGTCCGGCTTGCAAGAAGTTCCGAAGATCGACGGTTCAATCAGGTGGGAATACTGGGCCGCTGCACTCAGGGCGCGGGAGTCTTTGGTACATAACCACGGCGTGCTTTGCGGACCAGCCAAGTCTCGAGTGCTTCGACGGCCTGGACTCTCCCGGCAAAGAGATCCATCCGCCGGCAGCCGCGCTGGCCGAGACGCCCCCATTCGCGCACGAACGCCGTGTCACCGAACAGAGTCGGTTCGATCGTGAGGACATAGAACCTGGCCATATTGCGGGCCGGATCGCAACGTTGGAGCACGAGGTATGGCACCGTGAGTTTGGACATGCGCAAGAATCGCACCTGTCGAAACCGTCGTCCAATTAAGTTATCGAATCGATCAGGCCTCTCGATTCAGAAGTTTAATACCGGTGATGAAAGCCATTGAGGGTGCTCAGCCACCGGTCTCGGAAAATATGTCGGCTGTTGTGCGCCTCTGACTGAGAAGAAGGTGGGCGTCGCCCTGCGGGCCGGGCTGGAGGCTGCGCTGAAGTCCCGCGAGCGGGTCTTCCCCCTTACGGGCCGCCATCCCTGACGCGAAACGGCCCGGTCCCCGAACAAGACAGCTGCTGAGTAATCGAAAGCTACCGTATATTCGCGTCGGACCTTTCGCAGAGCAACCTCCAGGTGGGCAAATCCACTTTCGCTCCCTACAGAAGGACGGCGGCAGTTCTCGCTGTTAATCAGACTAACACTGCGTCCGCTGGACGAAAGATGTGCGCGCTGGCTCGCCATGCTTTTCGGTGATGGACCAACCGCGCTCTCGAATGGGCTTTCCTTGGTTCTGGCGCGGCCTTCCACGATCAACCCACAAGGGGTTCGCTACGCAAGCGTGCGACCTCTCCGGCTTCGCCTTTCGAGGTGACCGCAGCCGCCCCCGAACACGTCGGCGCCTGTCGAGTGGTCCCCGCCGCAAGACGGGAGCCCTTGATATCGCACAATCTCACCCTCGCTCAGAACCACGCCTTCGATCTGGCCCGCACGCTGATGGTGCCGGTCATCCTTTTCAAGATTGAGAGCGAATTCGGCGTGATGGTCTCCAGCGAGTACGACGGCGACCAGGGCGCGATCGTCCATGAATACGACCCCCGGTGCCCGGCTCATTGAGCTGGGTAATCGGCTGCCGCTGGCGCCATGCCGGCCGCAAGGGAAGCTTCGCCGCGCCCAGCTATCTGACAAATTCGACAGCTTGTCCGCGCGCCCTTGCCTCCGGCAGGCTTCGCGGCCGGTCGGGGGGACGTGCCGCAAGGCTAGGAACAAGTGAGACCAACAGAAGAGGGGCCGGACGTCGCGTGCGCGACCCGGTGCAGATAAATGGACAAGCAAGAAATTGAAGAGCTGCGTAAAAAGGTTGGTTGCGCAGCCCTGCTCGAGAAAGACGGCTGGAAGGTCGACGTCAAGGAAAGCACCCGGCGGGCGATCAAGTATCGCCGCGACACCAACATCATCATCGTCATCCACCAGGGCCGCGGCTGGTTCGATCCATTGTCGCCGGCGAAAGGGGACGTGTTTTCGCTAGCCGAACACCTCGGTGCTGGTGGTTTTGTGGAGGTGCGGCCGTGTTGCGGATGTGGTTGGCTTCGTTCCTGCGGCACCAGCGTGGCAGCGCCCAGCAAGGGCCAAGGCCCTTGCGTCGATTGTAGAGCGGTGGGGATATCGCGTCACGCTGCGGCCCGGCTCGCCAGCTTGGCGCTATCTTACCGGCGAGCGCGGACTGCCGGCGGACATCGTGAAGCAGACGGTCGCTAGCGACCTGTTGAGAGAGGGCCCCCTAGGCAGCATGTGGCCGGCGCACAGCAATTCTGCTGGAGCGCTCACAGGTTGGGAGGAGCGTGGACCGTCGTGGCGGGGCTTCGCCACGGACGGCAGCAAGGAGCTCTTTCGCTTCGGGTCGGAGGGGGCCGAGCGGATCTGTATCACCGAGGCCGCCATAGATGCGATGAGCCTCGCCGCAATCGAGGTCCTGCGGCCTGACACCCTTTATGTCAGCACCGGCGGCGGTTGGTCGCCCGCGACCGATGACGCCATCCGCGGCCTCGGCAAGCGCGCCAACGCTTGGCTCGTGGCAGCAACCGACAACAATCGGCAAGGCGAGGTCTACGCCGACCAAATTCGTGCTATCGCCGCAGATGCAAGTGCCGGGTATGCCCGTTTGCGGCCGCGCGCCGGCGACTGGAATGAGGATTTGAGCGCCTGACGTCTAACTGATGCGGCTCGCCAGGGTGACGCGCCGGCTGCGTGGGGGCCGCGCCAAGGCCTTCAGATGAGTGGGGTCTCTGACGCCCTGGCGCCGCCGCGACATCGCCTCCACAGCGAACACGCCTTGGGGCCCATCGCAGGGCGCGACGGTCTATGCGGAAGGCGTCGTCTGCCATTCGACGGCAGGACACGGCGGCTTTCATCTTTCCGCCGAACGCAACCGCAGCGTCCATTCAATGCTGCGCGCGCGCGGTGGCTGGTACGAGGAGGACGAGGGCTGGTCGATCGTGGCGATCACCTTCCCGAATCTGTTCACGAGTTACGAGCGGCGCTGTGCGGAGCGCACGATTAGGGATAGTTGGCCCGATGCGTGGGAGGCGATCTTTGGGACTGTGCTCCAGCCTGGCGAATCCCGGGAGAAGGATCGGCGCGCCTTCGAGCAGGAGCATGCTGGCGACTGGATCGTCGTGGCGGCGACCGCCTCGGACCAGCAGCCCGGCTTTGTCGAAGTTGTCGCCACGCCCGGTGGCAGACGCGGTGCAGGCACCGAGGAGCGGCGCTTTCTGGTCCCGTCCGACGAGTATCGAATGGGCCGCTTCGGCTTCGTGGTCGATGACACCCACCACCAAGTCTATTCCGGACCGTCGAGCTTCGTCGCCTGGCAAGGGAGAAGATCGCCATGAAGGCCTCCTCCGAACGCCTCGACCAGCTTTCGCGCATGGAGGAGGCTCGGCGCCAGACGCAACGCCAGCTCGACATGATCGACCGGCAGATCATCCGCCGCATGACGACGCTGATCCCGCAGCTTGGCCGCAAGCGGTTCGGATTCCGTCACGAGAAGCCGCCTGACCCGAGGGCTTTCCTCGAACGCTACCATTCGAACCTTGCGGCGATCACCGCAGAGCGCCAGCCGGAGATCGATGCCCTCTCGCGCAAGCTCGCGCGGCAGGATGCCACGATCGAGGCGCTGCGGGCTCGACACGCGCCGATGTCTCGACCCGCTCGTGACGACTCGGCGCGCACCCATCGTACGGACGACTGTCGCAGCCCGGCCGAGTGTCGCCCGGTGAAGCGCCATGGCGCGGCGGCATAGCGGGACCGTGCCTGAATTCGCGGCTCGTTTCGGCGAACGTCTCGAGCATGGCGCGGCGGCGGCGGTCTGCCAGGGTGAATCTTTCCGGCATCGCCAACCCGGCCCCCGCCCTGTCGCCTCTCCCCTCGGGTTTGCTGCGGTCTGCGCCCCCGGCGGTCCGCTTCAAGGCCAAGTCGCAAGCGACCGGAGACCGCCGATCTCGACAAGGCCCGGCCGCGTCCGGCGCAGGGCCCAGCAGGCGGGGACCCTGCTTGTCCGCAACCGGACCTTGCTCGCCTGGCGGTGCCCGGACCTTGAAGCGGCCCTCATCCCGGCGGCGCTGGGCGACCGCACCCGAGGGGAGAGCCGGCAGGCGCCGGACCGAACCCCACGGCGAAACCAGAAAAGGACTTCACCATGACCAAGATCGCTCGCGCACCTCGCACCAACGCCCGGATCGTCCCGCTCCGCCGCGGCACCACCATCGAAATGGTCCGGCTCGTTTGCCCGGACGCAGCCCAAGCCACCCGCATCGCCGAGAGCTTCGGCCTCCCCGTCCTCGACAGCGACGCCATCCGCGACCTGCATCAGCGGCTCATCAGCGAGACCGCCGACGCGCTCGGCGAAGGCGTCAACGAACGCGCCATGCAGATCCACCTGCAGCGAATCGTCGGCTCCTATGTCGGCTCAGCCCACGGCGCCGGCCAGTTCTACAGCCGCGCCGTCACCGAAGCGCGCGAGGCGACGGCGAAGCTCGCTAACGACACGCGCGACGAGGATCTCGACGGACCTGTCGGGTTCGAATCCGCGGCCCAGCGCAAGCGCGAATTCGCCGCCGAGGTCGCCGTTCAGGCACACGCACTGCGCATGGCGGCCGAAGGCGCCGCCGCAGCCTACGAGCACGTCGTCGGCGAGAGCTGGAAGCCGTTCGAGCGCCAGCCCGAACAACCCGGCGAGACCGTCAGCCGCAAGGCGGCCGAAGTTCAGATGGCAGCATTCGGGTGATGCCGCCGGCGGGGCTTCGGCCCGGCCTTTTTCTCACGATCCGATGTTGGCCGGCCCCTGCGGGCCGGCCGTTTTCATCTCGCACATCGCGACGGCGCAACGAGCAAAGAGAAATGAACCGGGATGGAGCCCCGGTCGCGGCCCGTGCCGGCTTTCGGTCGATGCTCCGGCCGGCGCGGCAGCGCAACGGCTTTGCCGTCCTCCACTGCGTTCCGGTCCGGCGTCTCTCCCCTCACCCCGACCACCAGCGTCACCGGATGCGCGACCCCGCAGGCCTTCGCAGCGGACCGCCGTGACGGGCCGCGACGGGCGCGGCCTCCAACGGAGGTTAGGATCATGACTGGGAAGGAAACCAAACCCTGCGCCGAAATCTATGCGCGGATCACCGATCGCGTCGTCGCAGACCTGCAGCGCGGTGTGCGTCCGTGGGTCAAGCCGTGGAATGCGGCCAACGCGGCTGGGCGCATCACGCGCCCGCTGCGTCACAACGGCATGCCCTACCAGGGCATTAACGTCGTGCTGCTGTGGTCGGAAGCGGTCGCGCGCGGCTTCACGTCATCGATCTGGATGACGTTCAAGCAATCACTCGAGCTCGGCGGCCATATCCGCAAGGGCGAGAGCGGAACGATGGTGGTCTACGCCAACAGGATCACCAAGACCGAGACCGACGAGCATGGCGACGACGCCGAACGGACCGTTCCGTTCCTGCGCGCCTATACCGTGTTTTGCGTCGATCAGATCGACGACCTGCCGGATCACTATTACGGGCGCCCCGGGCCGACCATCGCGCCGGCGCAGCGCATCGCGCATGTGGACGCCTTCTTCGCCAACACCGGCGCGACCATCCGGCATGGCGGTGACAAGGCTTTCTTCGCACCATCGCTCGACATCATCCAGATGCCGCTGTTCGAAAGTTTTCGTGACGCCGAGAGCTATGCCGCCACGCTCGCGCATGAATGCGTGCATAATGCCGCGATCCAGATTATGCCGCATGGCCTCTGTTGGAGGCTGGACATCCCGGTGTTGGCCATGCGGCTGTTCGGCATAATCAGAGCCCT
>NZ_JADPIQ010000153.1:0-5921 GCF_023073015.1 Bradyrhizobium sp. 87 | reverse complement strand
GATGGCGACGGCTTTCGCGCCGAAATCGTCAATCGCGGCGCGAAACCCGTCATTCCAAACAAATCCAACCGGGTAACCCTCCACAGCTTCAGCAAGCGCCTCTATAAAGGGCGCAATGTTATCGAGCGCTGTTTCTGCCGGCTCAAGGATTTCAGGCGTGTTGCTACTCGCTACGACAAACTTGCCAGAAACTTCTTGGCCGCCGTCCACCTCGCCGCTCTCGTCGCTTATTGGATCAATTGAGTCTGAACCCTAGCACTACTTTGGCAGATTGTTGATTTTGCCGCGATTTATAGGATTCCCGAATCAATTGTTCAATGATTCATGGGTGGTCGGCTCTTGGAGGGCTGACCATGCCGGGATGGGAAGACGAACTCGAACGCTGGCTGATGCCGTTCTTGGACCGGCTGGGTCATAAGACCCGACAGCGGATGTGTCCTCTATATGTTGCGGGATTGATCGGTCCTGGCGATCGCAAGAGCGTTCAGCCGATGGCGGAACGCCTTGCCACGAGCAACTACGACCAGTTGCACCATTTCATTGCGGACGGCGTCTGGAACGCGACGCCGCTAGAGACAGAGCTGCTCAACCAGGCGGACCGACTTGTCGGCGGCAGGGATGCGGTGCTGGTTATTGATGACACCTCACTGCCGAAAAAGGGTGAGCGATCGGTCGGTGTTGCGGCTCAATACGCGTCGGCTCTCGGTAAAACTGCAAATTGCCAAACGCTGGTGTCTTTAACGCTTGCGCGCGGGGAAGTGCCCGTGATGGTCGCGTTACGTCTCTTTCTGCCTGACAGCTGGACAAGCGACATGCCTCGCTTGAAGCGCGCTCGCGTGCCAGTCGAACACCGAACGCCGCGGTCCAAGCCGGAGATCGCTTTGGCCGAGATTGACCGCGCGATGGCAGCCAACATACGCTTTGGATGTGTGCTGGCGGATGCAGGATACGGCCTCAGCGCACCGTTTCGACAAGGGCTAACAGAGCGCGGGCTGGCCTGGGCGGTCGGTATCCCTCGGCACCAGAAAATGTATCCGGTCGATGTGAAGCTCATTTGGCCGATCACCAAAGCCCGTGGCAAACCACGAAAGCACCACGTGCCCGATATCTTATCGATTGCGGCAGAACAAATGCTGGCCAGCGCCAAATGGAAAACCGTGAGTTGGCGCAGCGGGACGAAAGGTCGGCTCAAAGCCCGATTTGCTGCTCTCCGTGTCCGCACCGCCGACGGCCCTCCGCAGCGGATATGGGATAAAGGTCAGCAGCATCTCCCAGGCGACGAAGCCTGGCTCATTGGCGAGCAACGTGCCTCCGGGGAGAAGAAATACTATCTCGCCAATCTTCCGGCGACGACGGATCTGCGCACGCTGGCCGCCACCATCAAGGCACGGTGGATTTGTGAGCAGGCGCATCAACAGTTGAAGGAGGAACTTGGACTTGATCACTTCGAAGGGCGATCATGGCAAGGTCTTCATCGCCACGCCCTTATGACAATGATTGCCTACGCCTTCCTGCAACATCGTCGCCTCGCAAACGCGGGGCGAAAAAAAAACAATCAACGGGCCTCCGCCTCAACCGACTATGCCCGCCGTACGTCACGCCATCGTCGATCTCATCCTTCGGCCGCCGCCCCAGCAGTGCCCATATTGCCGAAAGCAAATCCTTGAAAAACAGCGGCGAAAACACATTCTGCCAAAGTAGTGCTAGCTTGTTGTCGTCTACATGGGGCGCGAGGGCCCAGTCGCCTGCGGCCGCGCGCTACACCATCGGTTTCGGCGGCGAGCTTCATCGCCGGCACTGCCTCGCGCTCACGTCGTACTCGATGTCCATCGCACGCAATTATGGTCTCGGGTCGTAAACGATCACGCGTCGATGCAGAAATATGGAGCCCGGCCACGCACAGGTTTGACGCTGGTCTAAGGGTCGGGAATCGCTCCTCTCTCATCGAGATAAGGTTACGCACTGAAGTCTTTTGGATATGTCTTGGGCAACTTGAAAACAAAGGTCTTGGCCTTAAGAATATTGGTCGGTGTTGTCGAGGTCCGCAAAAGGGACAATCTCGACCAGGAATTGACAACGATCTCGTGGCGATCGCAGATCAGCGTGACTGTCCTGCCTGTCGCTGGAACGCGTAGATGGGATTCAGACCGCAATATGCGAGGGTGCCGGATGCGGTGGCCATGCATTGATCGTAGGTTGAGAACTGGCAGTTGCCAGGATATCCCCAGGTACGTCCCTGCAGGCAATAAACGTCCTGCCGAGCTGGGGGGATGTACGAACGAGCCCGCGGAGCGGCGGTCGAAGGTGATCCAAAGCAGACGAGCATGGGAAGTGCAAGCACAGCAATATAAAGAAGGTTGCGCATGATCTAGCCTCCGTGAAGTCTTGAGAGGATAGAGAGTGTAGAATTGACGCTTTGATCTTGGTCAATGGCAAAACGCTTAGTAGACGGTTTGAGCGATCGGTTTCAAAGTAAGTCTAAGCGTCAGGCACTCGGGTTTTGGAGCAGCTTTCCTGCGAGTTTTGCGGATGGAATGCATTTTTCAAGCGCGGTGGGGGTTCGTGCGTTTGAAAAACCTAGGAGAATAGGCAATCCGAGCTTGAGAACTCCGCGCACGGCAATATGCCGATTTGGGACAGCCGCAAACCCGCGCGCTTATCAAGCACAAATCGCCGCACTACTTTCACCTCAATTTGTGCCGCTGAGCGTGCAGGGAAGCTTCGGCGGGCTCAAGCTCGTCTAGGCTCTCGTGATCGGCCTGATCCGGCGCAGCTGGGAATTGGCATATTCCTCGCGCTCACGCGTGAAGTGCTCTTGGTGCGCTTTGAAGCTCTCGACCCGCTTCTTGATCTCTTCGCGTTCGCTGCCGTCATACTCTGACGCGCTGAGGTCACCCCGCTCGACGGCTTCCTTCGGCAGAGACCGGGGCAGCTGGATCTCTAGCTTCAGCGATTTGGTGAATGCCATCGTTTCAGCGACCAGTGCGTCAAGTTCGTTCTTCCAATCGTGCATTAACGCCCCATGCGGCACTGCTGTGCTGGCCAGCTAATTCATAATAATCTGAGCTGCGGCTATAAGCACCGAAGCCGTCGCATGTAGGCCAGTCCCAAATCGTGTTATTGCTGAAAAAGGCGGCCGACAATATTGCCGGCGGCCTTCCCGGGTTCAAAATGCCTATCATGAAAAAATGCGGTCCAGCCCCGGTGCGAGCGATCCTACACACAAAACGTCTCTCTTCATAGTTTTGCCGTTCAGAAACCTTAACGCGGGGCGATCCGGGTTTGCTCGAAAGGGGGGAGGCGTCCAGCCGCCTTGTTTCCAATTATGTGCAATCGGTCCGGACCTGTTTCGGCGTGGCTTGCATCAAAGCGCGTAATGGTGTTGCCTCGACGAGGTCAGCTATATCACGAGGACTGCAAGAGCCATGGTCTGGATGAATGGCGCTGTGAGCCCGGCCGTACATCGTGAACTGGACATTCGGGTTAGCGAGGGTTCTAAATGCCAGATTGTGTGATCGTTCGGGCCCATGGGAGGCAATTGGATGTCTTGCGCGAAGAGGCATCGCGCATTGCACGGGCTGCCAAAATCGACTGGTCGATTGAGCGCGCCGATGAGGGGGCACATTTTTGCTTTGAGAATGCCGAGGCGAAAAAGGCGTTCGTCACCAGCTGCAAGCGCTTTGATATGCCGCACCGAGACGCTTAGAAACCAAGTTCGCGTGCGATGAGTCAAGCCAGTCCAGAACTCTGCGCCCCACGCGTAGAGCTCGGGCCGCATACCGAATCTATCTTGATCGGGACTTCCAGAAAAGCGGCATGAGCCCAGGATCGACCATCGTATGGGCCGGGATGGCAAATCTGCTCATTGACTTTGACATGAGCCAGTTAGGTTCGCCCTTACTTGCTGCTGCAACGTCTCACGAAGCGGATGTGACCGTGTCGTCGCAAAAAGTTGTTGGACCCGAGCACCTGATAGATCGGCGCTCGTCGAACGCTGAGGCGGAATTGCAATGCGATGAGCCGATGGGCGCTTGATGATGACGGTGCCTGGACGTGCGTGATACCCTCGCATTCCAGGCAACCATCAGCGATCCAACGAGCTTCCCTTCGTCGACTGAAGTCGTCCCCTGCCTCGGGTTGTCACCGCGCCAATATCCATGGCGGCTTTTAAACGAGCACCGTCCAGCCGTCGCCTGAGCGCTGCAAATCGGCTGGACAGTTTGGTCAATTCCTCAACGCCAAGCTCACCGAACACAAATTGGTCGAGTTCCTTCTGTTGTGCAGCGACGTTCGCGAGGCGCTTACAAGCCTTGTCGGTCAGTGACATGTGGACGACCCGACCATCCCTGATACAGGGCTTGCGCCGCAGAAATCCGGCCTTCTCCAGCGCCTTGGAATTTATTGTAATGAAGGACGGGTCAACTTTCAGCAATTTTGCCACCGTGCTGACTGCAACATCCCCCTCGCTCGTTAGGTCTGTCACTGCCATCAAGATTGTCAATTGTGGTCCAGTGATGCCGAGTGCTTTGGCCCGGACTTGAAGAAAATCCTCCAGACAGATGTTGAGGGATCGGACCTCCAACGTTAATCGCCGCACCAGCAGCTGAGTGTCAGCAGAGTCGTTCCCGACTTGCGTTGCTGGCTTGGTCAAATGCGGCGCCACCGGATGTTAGGTCCTATCCTCAGAGCTCGTTCGCACTGACAAGATTTCAACAGAGGATCTCTGCTCGTTGCAGCGATCCTGTGCAAGCATCACGCGCTCACCTGCGCCCACGATTTAAGAACGATTATTAGCGATTCGGATTATTGGCTTTTCGACGAGAATCTCGGGCCGCCGTTGGCGGACGCGCCTAACTGAGTTGCGAATGCTAGTAATCTCACCGAAATGCACGTTCAAAGGAAGATCTCGAATCCGTAATCTCGCGCAGCGGCGCGGCGTTTCGCCCGCTCCGATAGCGCCAATTCGAAGGTGCGTTGCCGGATCCCGGGCAACGGCTTCGAAACGGCTTCCATACTGAGCAGCTTTGGGGCGCAACCTCGCACAGGCGCGGCAGTGAAATTCATCGAAATTGATGGCCTGAACGCGGGATTCAAGCGCATTGCGCTGTTGCATCTCGTGTCGCAGTTGCCGTCCACGAGCGCGTGTTACTCGACGGGTTATGCGACTTCACACTTTGCAGCCTGATCGCCCCTTATAGGTTCAGTCGAGATCCAAAGATTCGACCGTGGAGCTCTTGGAGTAGTGTTAGTTGTCCTAGTCTAATTTACTCATTGAGCATATTTGAGCGCTGCTGAAATCGAACCCGGCCTCTCGGCCGGGTTTCTCAGGCTCCATATGTACTCAAATTGAGCTTATTTAATATGTGCTGGAGGCTTCAATGCCGATCTCTGGACTTTACGGCCCCGACGACTTTGCCAACCGGCCGCAGGGCCAAACCACCGCTGCGCCGCGTTCCGTCGCAGCGGGCTCGAGGCCCGCATTGCCGATGCCGTCGCTGGAATGGACGCCGGACGTCGAGCGCGCCACCGCGCCGCTTTACGAGCGCGTGAAACATGTCATCCCGCCGATCGAATGGCCGCTGATGGCCCCGACGATCAAGGCGATCAACGAGCTGAAGCAGGCCCGGGGCGCGGTGATCCTCGCCCACAATTACCAGGCGCCGGAGATCTTCCACTGCGTCGCCGACATCGGCGGCGATTCGCTCCAGCTCGCGGTCGAAGCCACCAAGGTGAAGGCCGACATCATCGTCCAGTGCGGCGTGCACTTCATGGCGGAGACATCAAAGCTGCTCAATCCGGACAAGACGGTGCTGATCCCCGACACGCGCGCCGGCTGCTCGCTCGCTGCCAGCATCACCGGCGCCGACGTCCGCCTGCTCCGCGAAAAATTCCCCGGCGTGCCTGTCGTTGCCTATGTCAAC
>NZ_JADPIQ010000091.1:0-6967 GCF_023073015.1 Bradyrhizobium sp. 87 | reverse complement strand
GATGGCGACGGCTTTCGCGCCGAAATCGTCAATCGCGGCGCGAAACCCGTCATTCCAAACAAATCCAACCGGGTAACCCTCCACAGCTTCAGCAAGCGCCTCTATAAAGGGCGCAATGTTATCGAGCGCTGTTTCTGCCGGCTCAAGGATTTCAGGCGTGTTGCTACTCGCTACGACAAACTTGCCAGAAACTTCTTGGCCGCCGTCCACCTCGCCGCTCTCGTCGCTTATTGGATCAATTGAGTCTGAACCCTAGTAAAGTTAGAGCGGCTGGAAAGCGCGGAGAAACAAGCGCTTAAGCTCGATTCCGGTCCCCGGTAGCACGAGCTGATTCACAGGTTGTCCTCCGAATTTGGAATGAGACCGCGCCGGTGCAGGCGTGCCGTAACGGGATCAACAGGCGTAGGCGCGAAGTTCAGCCGCTCGGTGCCGTTCGGGTCGCCTGTGAGCACGAGCTGATAGCCCGGCAATGTCTGGCGCTGAACGATCTGCCGCACGTCGTAAGCAAAATGCTTGAGCGGCGAGAGGATGCCGGACTTGGCATGGAGGTGCACAAGATCAAAGCTCCAGCCGCCGTCCTGACGCCCGCCATGCTTGCGCACGAGGCGGTAAAGCCAGCGCTCAAGTCCGCCCGTCAGATCGAAGTAGGCGCGGTCTATCGTGAGCACGAGCGCGTCATCGATGACGCCGGCATAGAGCCAATCCGGCAAAATCAGCTCGAGCCCAAATGGGCGACCGTTAGCGTCGGCCGTCTCCTTCCACTCGTTGATCCAGGAGAAGCGATGCCGCCGCCGTTCTGGCGGCTGACGGATCGACGTCAGCACGGTCGTTGACTGCAACCTGTCGAGACCCGCCTTCAGCCGGTCATAGTCGCGCGCGCTGGTGCCGCGGCCGACAAACGTCAGTATCTCGTAAGGTGTTGCAGCCATCAAGCGCGACGTCTTCAAGCCGGCTTCACGGGCTTCGACAATCTGAGACGCGGCCCAGATCAAAACGTCTGCATCCCAGATGGTCGCCATGCCATGTTCCGGCACGGCTTCGACACGAATTGCTATCGCACCGAGACGAAAATCGATCGGTACAATCCGCTTTGTTTTTGCGAGCGAGAAGAATGGATAAGCCATCAGATCCTGCGCGTCGCGCGTCGCGAGGTCGCCGGGCAGCGCCCGAAAGAGCTCAAGCTGGTCGCGCTCGGAATGGTGTTTGCGCCGCATGGTCACTGCTCTCAGGCGGCGATCAGCGACGTTCCTGGCCCGCATACGGGCGCAGCACCGGGTGCTTCTTTGCGGGCAGCACGGTCCCCTTCCCGGGGTGGGACGTCGACGTCTTGGCGCCGAGATCGGCCCACGCCTTGAGATCATCCAGGGCGTAGACGACACGTCCGCCAATCTTCCGATAGGTGGGCCCGGTGCCGTACGTCCGGTGCTTCTCAAGCGTGCGTCCCGAGAGACCAAGATACCGCGCGGCCTCCGGTGTACGCAGGAAGCGCGGGGGCAGTCCGGTCATTGCATCGGGCATTTGAGCACTCCAAGGTGACGGCGCACCGCGCATGGCGGCGCCGGCGCGTGTGCGGTCATCATGGAGGAGCGCGGTCTCGGAGGGGGATGCCGAATATCGGGACGTCGATTTTCGGCACCCCAGGAGGGGCGCTACCCGTCCCTGCGCCTGGGCCGAAGCAGCTTGCGATAGCCTCCGCGCACAAATGCGAGGCCGCTTTGTACAAGGCGACGGGTACGGCTGCGCAGATCGTGTGTTTTCCAGGCACGATCCGATATGCGCGCCTTGCCAAACAGAGCTTCTGCAATGCTGCGATAAGTCGCGCCGGCGAGATACGCGGCGGCCGCCCGAAGGGCTGCGGAAAGTCGTTCGCGCCGCTGTTTGGGCAGGCGATGAAACGGAGGTCCCGGCGCGCGTCCATTCATCGCGCGCCACAGCCGCGTGGCGGCATGCGCGCGGGCCTCGAAATCGCGGTCAAGCGGCAACTCGGCCGCATAGTGAGCGCCCGCGGTCAGCGGCTGTTTCGACCAGATGCGATGCTCCGCCGAACCGATTTGCAGCACAGCATGCCAGCCGTCAGCGGCACGGCGCACCTGACCAGATGCAAGATCAAGCGGCGGCTGAGGCGTTGGGCTTTGACCAGGCGTTGAAGCGGTTACAGCGACAGGGACGACGGTGGGTAGAACCTCGGGCGCCCAAAAGATTGTCTGCTCGTGGGACGACCGCTGCGGGTCATGGGCGAAAGCAGAGGCCCCACCTCCTCCTGAATTCCTCGGTCATCTGAACTGTTGGCGATAATCGCCTCGTAGTCACGCTGATAATCCACGTTCATACGAAGGCCCACCCAGGCGATTTCAGTGATCTCAGCGTTCTCTAGGCTCTTAAACGAATCCGGCGATCGCCAGTCGAATTCAGGCATTGCTTCCGCCCCATTGCACGCAGCTAACAAGGATTGCGCCGCAATAACTATAAACGACGCGGTTGTAGGAAGCCCCTAGTTTAGCACCACGTGGTGCATGAGAATGACCACCGGTAAGCGGAAGAAAATCATTCCGGCTGCAAGCCCCTCGTCGGCGATTCTCTTCTATTTTGAGCCGGCGCCACGTAAGAGACGTCCCTGCTCGGTCACCCATTTGGCGCGTGCAAGATGACTCTGATATGCGCTCTGCGCACGCTCCGGCTCTCGCTCGGGATCGATATGCAAGACGATTCGAGCGACCTCACGCCAGTCCGCCTCCTCGCCGTCCGCCTGCAGAAGGCGAATGTACGTGACGACATGCTGTTCGTCATAGGCCGTCAGCGCCGGCTCGTTCGGCGCGACATCCGCGACGTCAGGATCTAGCTGCGGCTTCGACATCAGAGACTTCAATATGCGAGTGATCGAAACCAAGTCGCGAGCCGCGAGCTTTGCCGGCTCGAATAGTTCGGTGCCGTAGCATATGGCATGCCACCTGCCCGCGCGAGGCCCCAAGAAGCCGCATTTCCGCACATTTCAGCAATCGAAGCTCCGTCCGTGCTACTCAACATCCAGTTTCCGCGTATTACAACACGTAGCGCTAGAATACGCGATTGCTTCCTATCCTGCGGATGGATATTCGCAAGGTCTTTGGAGCGAACGCGCGTCGATTTCGCCTGGCCCTTGGCTTGAGCCAAGAGGCCGTGGCGGAACGCATGGGCGTTGATCGGGCCTTCGTAAGCAGCATGGAGCGAGGGCTGCAGAACGCTACATTGCTCACTGTCTGGCAGATTGCCCAAGCCTTGGAGGTCCGGCCAGCAGACCTGCTTGAGGAAAGAATGTCCAAGGTTCGATCCTGACCTTCCGCGAGCCGGGCCGAAGGCCCGGCGAGCGACCGGACGCGGACACGCGTCATCGTCGCCGGTCCGGCTCGCCGGACCGGCGACGATGCCATAGGCTTTCGGGGAGTAGCCGCGCGACCGTTGCCGATTGCGCGGCCCACAGTGTCAGATTGCACGCTCCATCAGGCGCTTTGCCTTCCCCTCCAGTTCAAGCCTCGCATCCTGATGCGACTTAGTGCGGCCCAGCGCCGTGATCCCCTGCACGAAATCAAAGATGCTTTCCGGCTTGCGGTTTTCTTCGCCCAAAACGGTTTCAATGATCTTCGTCGTCTCCGACTTCGAAAACCCGCCTTTGCGGAGGAAGGCCTCCCGGTCGTCGTCGGTGCGGGCAACGATACGTTCACGCGCCGCCTTGATGCCGGCCACGAACGGCGCGGGCGAGGAATTGGCGAAGCTCGTCAGCGCTGGCGCCGCTTCATGCGCGAAACGCTGCGCCGCAAATTTCGAATGCCGGATCGTGATTTGCTCGAAGTTCTCCACGCCCCACAGATTGCGATTCATGCAGACCGCCCTGAGGTAGAAGCTCGCAATACCGAGCGTCTTGCTGCCGACTTCACTATTCCAGCAGTAAAATCCCCGGAAATACAAATCCGGTGATCCATCCGGCAACCGGCCTGCCTCGATCGGGTTGGTATCGTCGACCAGAAACAGGAACACGTCGCGGTCGCTGGCGTAGAGCGTTGTCGTGTCCTTCGTCACATCTACAAAGGGATTGTGGGTCATCGTTGACCAATCCAGCACACCCGGCACCTTCCACCGCGTGTCGCCGGTGCCGTTGCCCGCGATCTTCATCACAGCGGCGACAAGTTCATGGTCCCAGATACGGCCATAGTCCGGCCCGGT
Organism: Bradyrhizobium sp. 87; assembly: GCF_023073015.1. Classification (NCBI taxonomy): domain Bacteria; kingdom Pseudomonadati; phylum Pseudomonadota; class Alphaproteobacteria; order Hyphomicrobiales; family Nitrobacteraceae; genus Bradyrhizobium; species Bradyrhizobium sp. 87. The sequence continues at coordinate 2,770 of NZ_JADPIQ010000091.1, read as the reverse complement.
GACGGCGCGAAGCTCGACCCGCCCGTTATCGGCCTCGAGGGTTTTCACGAGCTCGGCGCGGTGTGTCAGGAAGCCATGTTGCAGATTGATGCCTGACAGAGCCGCGGGAAGCTGCCGCAAATAGGACGTTGGCGCGCCGACCAGCGTGCACAACTGGCCGAAGCTCCAATGGGTGGGGGCCACCGGCTCGTCACGTCCCGGGACCATCAAGGCCAACCGCTCGGAATTGTTGCTGTTGGCCTCAACCCGGATGGCCCAGCTCTCCACCGTCCGCGTCTGCGCGCGCTCGGCGCGACCGCGCACGGCGTCATAGAGGTCCGGCAGGTTCAAATAACGTTCGTCGTCCGGCCGCGAGAACCATTCCGATGACACACGGCCAATCCGCTGGCCACGCGATACATCCACACGAAAGCCGCCGGAAGCGGGCTGTTGGCCTTGCGACAAAGTCATCATGTTCATGGTCGTTTCTCCTGTGGGCTGAGGTTGAAGCGCAGCGCTGCGCTGCAACCCTGCCCGTCGGCGAGACCTGGGGTAGCAAGGGCAAGGGCGGCCAAAGCGGAGGGGGATCACCCGCCTGACAAGGGCGCGCTCGATCAGCGCGCGTCTGCACGCGCCATGACGACTTTGGTCGTCATGAAGATCCTTGGCGCGGAAGACCGGGGATACCGCTTCGGCCGGCGCCGTCAGGTGCCTCACCCTTGCCCGCGCGAGGGCGGAGCCCTTAGCGATTCACTTCCAAAAAACAATGCTCTTCCTGCTTGCCTGCAAAGGCATGACAGAAACGCAAAAAGCCCCGCCTCCGGAGGAGGCGGGGCGGATGATCCGGATGGATCAGTCGCCGTTGCGGCGGGACCAGATCAGGGTGAAGCCCTCGTCGCCCTCGACCTTCACCAGCGAGGCGTAGATCGGCGCCGGGAAGCTCGGATCGTCGAGCTTGACCGAGAGGTATTCGCGTTCGGTCTCGCGGGCGGTCTTTTTCCAGGCGGCACCGAATTCGGTGGTACCGGCGAAGATGCGGAACTCGGGCGCCTTGTCGTTGTCTTTCTCGGACGCGGCGAACCTTGCCTTGATGTTGAGCGTCAGCGTCTTGATCGAGCCGACATAGCCGTTGTCCGAAGCGGTGAAGGTGCCGATGGTAGCCATGGTAATCTCCGTTGGTTGCTCGGGCCGCGCCCATCGCGGCCTCGATGGCGATCCTTGGCCCGGGGAGCGATCGGCCCGCAGCCGTCAGGCCCGCAGCGCAGCGAAGGACGGCGTAAGCCTGCTTTTTTGTTTCGGCGAGGAATGCCGCCCCTTTGCGGCAGGGGAAAAAAGCAGGCGTAGCCGTTGCGGGAAGGCGATCGAGGCTCTTGCCGTCCCTCGGGCCTGATCAGCCCATTCGAGGTTGCGTTGGACGCTGCCCGGGAACGAACTGACGGAGATATCCATGGCTGCCCGCATTCAAGCAGCACAAGGACGTGGCTCGATCGAGCGAACACACGCTGACATCAGCGCATCAACGGCGGCAAAGACGCGTAAGACGAAACGATGAGCGACCGATTTCGCATGCTGTCGTGGCGCATCGGAGCGCCACTGGAAGAAGCCCCCGCTGGAAGATAATCCGAACGGCGGCAGTCATTCGTCTGATCAAGGACCGGCCAAGGGCACATCGCCGCTGATGAAGCGGGCTAGACGACGATCCCGTGCTCGCGGTCCGCTACGATCGGCACAGATCGGAAGCACCGTACTCCGTCGTCCAGGTGCGGGCTTGCGTCTCTAAGTTGCTGCCTTTGCATCAATTAAACCGGCCGCGCGCCAAGGCGCGCGGCCGAAATTTTTGCGCGGTTGGCCGGGGCCGCATGCGGGGCCCCGGCCAAAACTCACTCGGCAGCCTCCGAATAGGCATCATCACGCCCAGCAGTGGGCGCATCGGATTGTTCTTGCTGCTTGGCCGTCCTCAGCAGGGCCGGCAGCCAGTCGCTCGCAGCCAACAACTGCTCGGCCGCTTCCGCCATATCGGCCTTTTTCATATCGGCCAAGCTTCGCCTCAAACCACTGCTTCAAGGCTGCAGCCAACGGCCGGGCATGCGCCTGCCGGCCCGCGCGGCGCTCGGCGTCAGATCGGCCACGGAGGACTTTCTCGACCGCGTAGAGCTGGGCGATGCGCTCGAGGGCCTCGCGGGCAACCGGCGCCGGCGCCGGCGAAGCCTCGCGCTCGATCTTCACAAACTGGCGCCGGAGATGCGACCAGCAGAATGCGAGCGTCCCGGACAAGGCGTCCGCACGCGTCTCTCGCATCATGGTCTTGTAAGCCTGATAGCCGTCGCAGTGGATGATGCCGCGATAGCCTTCGAGCAGTCGCAAGCCATGAACGGCGCCGCGGCCTGGTGCATAGGCATAGACCACGCCGGGCGGATCAGGCCCGGCCCAAGGCCTGTCATCGCGCGACAGCGCCCAGAAGTAGCCGGTTTTGGTCCTGCCGCGCCCGGGATCCAGCACCGGCGCCGGGGTCTCATCGACACAGAGCTTCGGAGAGGCGAGCAGAAGCTGGCGCAGACGATGCCACAAGGGCTTCAATTCCTGGGCCGCATAGCCGACCCAGAAGGCGAGCGTGGAACGGTCGATGGCAATACCGTGCGTCGCCAGCATCTGCGTCTGGCGGTAAAGCGGCAAATGCCAATGATACTTGGCATCGATCACATGCGCGACGAGCCGCTCGGTCGGCAGTCCTCCCCTGATCAATCGCTCGGGAGCAGCATGCTGGAGGACGACGCCGTGACAGGCGCGGCAG
>NZ_JADPIQ010000014.1:0-7368 GCF_023073015.1 Bradyrhizobium sp. 87 | reverse complement strand
TCTACCACGACAACGCATGGACTTTCTGTTGCTGCTCCCGGACCGCCAGCGGATCGTCATCGAGGTCGACAGCAAGCATCATTTCTCAGAGGACGGCAAACCCTCGCTGAAGGTCTACGCCGACATGGTGTCGGCCGACCGGGAATTGCGGCTTGCCGGATATGAGGTATACCGCCTCGGTGCGAACGAAGTTGTCGGCGACGGCTCCGAGGCGAGAATTGCGGATTTCTTCGACAAGCTCTTCCGACTCCATCGAGTCGGCAGTGAGAACTGATAGTGCGAGGTTGAATTGAAGCGCCACACGCTCGCACGGGCGCTTCGTTCGTAATTCTGCGGGATCTGCGATCATGAGCGAAGGGCGGGAATTTCAGGAGATCGCTCATTGCGGTGGGCAGGTGATCTTCACCGTCGACAGAGGCGACGAGGCGGCGCGTCAGTGACGAGAAACCCCTCCCTTAGATGCACCAGAAACGCATCCTGGCAGGTCTCATCATCCGGGCCCGCTGCGTTGCAGTTAATGATGCTCAGCGAGCTCGCCTACCTGGCCCAGCAATCAAACCGCACAATGCATGCGACAGCCACGCAGCCAACCCGATCAGCGTCCAAGAGCCCCAACCCTGCACTCGTTCTATAGCGACATGCCAAGCTTTGCGCGCCGGTCAACTACCAACGCTGGTGATTGATCGAGATGAACGATACATGGCAATTCTTGGTTAATGAACGTTAGGCTGGTTAATGAACGTTAGGCTGAGCGTCGGTGCCAAAAGTTGGCGCTAACGGACCTGATCGATTCCACTCGCTCATCGCCGGTAGGAATTCTGCGCACTAAGGCCGCTCCAGCCATGATGACTGTGCAAGGGATTAGGCCACTCGCGGCGGGAAAGAAATATGGCAGCAAACGGGGCAGGCTCCGAGAGATCGGTGATCCTAATCGACAACTTCGACTCATTTACATTCAACATTGCCCAGATGATCGGTGAGGTGAATGGTAGAGACCCCATCGTCCTCGATAACACCGTGCCATGGAGAGAAATCCGCAAGATCCCCCATGATCGCATTATCCTCTCGCCGGGGCCGGGAAATCCTCATACTCCAAAAGATGTCGGCGCTACGATGGATGTTTTGGCCGGCAGCGCCGTTCCGGTCTTGGGAGTATGCCTGGGGCATCAATCCATCGCCCATTTTCATGGCGCATCCGTCTCCCGCGCGCCGGAGCCCCTCCACGGCCGGATCCGCACCATCACAACCTCCGGGACGGACCTGTTCCTGGGGCTGCCCCGCTCCTTCGATGTGACAAGATACCATTCGCTGGCAGTGACCGGTGAGCTTCCGGAATGTCTTAAATGCACTGCCATGAGCGAGGATGGCGTCATTATGGGACTCCGGCATCGGCACCTGCCGCACTACGGCATACAGTTTCACCCGGAATCCATCTGCTCACAATACGGACGAGAGATGTTTGCTAACTTCCTCTCCGATGTATGCGCCCCATCGGTAGCGCGGTCCCCACTTGTGCGCCTGGAGGTGGCCTGATCATGCTGGGCATGCCCCGCCTTAGCGACTTTCCCTTCGAAACGACCAAGTATGACGCGAGAAGTTCGACGATCTCATGCAGAGCCAGCGCTGAGGATGTATTCGTGCACCTCTTCCGGGGTACACAGCCTGCTTTCTGGCTGGACAGCAGTATGCTGGTGCCCGGGCTGTCGCGTTGGTCGTTCATAGGAGGGCTTGGCGGACCGGGCAGCTATCTTGCATCCTACGATGCGTCTCGACAGGAAATCGAGATTACTCGCGACGGCCAGGCGCCCCAACTGACCATCTCCGGATCGATTTTCAAGTTCCTCGCCGATAACCATGCCACCTGCAAGCTGCAGGATGAGGGCGACGTGCCAGATATTCCCTTTAAAGGGGGCCACGTGGGCTATTTCGGTTACGAACTGAAATCTCTCACCTGCGGCGTCAGCTCCCCACCCTCTAAATGTCCAGATGCAACCTTCATCTTCTGCACAAGATTCCTCGCCTTCGATCATGAGAATGGCAGCATCCATATCGTCGCACTCTACCCCAAAGCCGAGGCCGCATTGGCTTACGAGGTCGCCCTTTGGATCAGCAAGAACGAACGTGACATTCGGCGCATCGAAGCAGCCCCCAGCACTACCCCATCGTCACCAAACGCAAAAAGCGCTCCGCTTCAGTTCAAGCTTCGTCAGGGGCGAGCCCGGTACCTAGAACAAATCGAAAGATGCCTTTCCGAGATCCGCGCCGGCGAGACTTACGAGGTCTGCCTGACAAACGAGATTACTGTTGCGGCAGAGATCGACCCGCTTGATCTGTATCGGGTCCTAAGGCGGAGAAACCCGGCCCCTTACTCGGCTTTCCTCAGACTTGGAGATCTCTGTGTTGCCTGCTCGTCCCCGGAGCGATTCCTCAAGATCGATCGCAACCTCATTGTCGAGACCAAGCCCATTAAGGGCACTGCGGCTCGACATGAGGTCCCAGCCGAAGATGAGCGGATCGCAGAAGAATTGCGTCTGGACGAAAAGAGCCGGGCCGAGAATCTCATGATCGTGGACCTGATGCGGAATGATCTCGGCCGCATCTGCCGCACCGGAAGCGTTCATGTGCCAAGCCTCATGCACATCGAAAGCTACAAGACCGTACACCAGCTGGTCAGCACCATTCGTGGCGAACTGGTGTCGCCTGACGATATCATCCCCTGCATTTCTGCGTGTTTTCCAGGCGGGTCGATGACGGGCGCACCTAAGATTCGAACCCTAAAACTCCTCGATGAACTGGAACAAGCGCCGAGAGGTATCTATTCGGGGGCGATCGGTTATCTGTCTCTGTGCGGCCAGCTTGATCTGAATATCGTCATCCGAACGATCGTCTGCCGGGGACGCCAACTGAGTATCGGTTGCGGCGGGGCCATCGTCGCGTTGTCTGACCCCAAGGCGGAGTTCGAAGAGATTCTCCTCAAGGCGCGCCAGCCGATCCGTGCGATTGCCGAGGCCATGACAGGCAACCCAGATCATGACGTGGCGATCGATGGCCCAGACGATGATGCAGGCGCGGAAACAGTACCCGATTCTGCACATCGTGTCCGTCTGGCGACATTCCAGGACAGGGACACGATTGCACAATGCGTGGGAAGGCTTCTCACGGAGCTCGGAGGACCGGGGCCGCAATTCGACCGGCAGACGGCGGTCAGCGCTGCTGGGCAAATCGCGATGGATTCGCGGCTCGGCTTCGCCCTGATAATGGAGGATGTGCCGGCAGCCGAAGTGATCGGCATTGCTGTCGTCTCCCAGGTCACCGCAGTAAGGGCTTCAGGCCACTATGGCATCCTGCAGGAGCTCTGGGTCGATCCCCGCTATCGCTCGGCTCAAAATGGGAGACGGCTTCTGGCCGCCCTGGATGGCGAGGCGCGGGTGCGGGGCTGGCCCATGGTCGAAGTGTCTCTTCCCTCGACCGACCGTTCCGGCGCCGAGAGGCTCGTCGCATTCTATGAAAGCATGGGCTTCGTATCGGCGGGAGAACGGCGACGAAGGAGGCTTCTGTGAACTGGCTAACCGTACACACGACGCCGGTCTCACCTAGCCCTGGGGGCCTTATCGCCGATGCGACGGGGACGAGTAAGCCTTCAAGGGAAGTGGGGGATCGAATCAACGAGATCCGAAGCGGATTGGAAAGCTCGCCTGGTGTCCAATTTATCTCGACCCCTGAGACCGTCACGGACGAGGTCGTATCGATCCTGGGCAGCCTTCATGATCCGGGCTACCTTGAGGCACTCCGCTTCGGGCCACATCCACAAGAGCCAGAGATCACCGAGCTTGCTAGAAGATATACCGCGCCCGGTGTGCCGCAAAACACATCCGTCGACGCGGGGATATATCAGCGCGCCCTTTTGTCCGCCGCTACCGGCTTCGCAGCCGCGACCACAATCGCCTCGAAGCGAAGTCTAGTAAGTTACGCACTATGTCGGCCGCCAGGGCACCATGCTGGGCGCAGCTTCATGGGTGGGTATTGTTTGCTGAACAACGTCGGAGTCGCGGCGCTGAGCCTGCGCGCATCGGGCTTCCGCAAGCTGGCGATCCTCGACCTCGATTTCCACCCTGGCAATGGAACAAGCGATGTGCTGAGCACACACCCCGATATCGGTTTCGCCAGCCTGCACGCCCGGACTGACGTCAATTTCCCCTGGATCCCGCAACTTCAACCAGCACTCGGCAGCCACAGGTATCTTGAATTTCCGACCGATCCGAGCCCGGCAGCATACACATCGGCGCTTCGCGGGCTCTTGGAATCCGACTGGGCCGCCACGCTGGACGTTCTGGTTGTCAGCTTGGGTTTCGATATCGTCGTCGGAGATCCGCATGGTGGTTGGACACTTCCGCCAGAAATCTACCGAGAGATCGGCCTGGCATTGGCCTCGATCGGCAAGCCGATCTGCTTCGTACAGGAGGGCGGCTACCGGCTGGACACGTTGTCGGCCTGCGCCAAGCATCTAGCCGCCGGCCTGCGACTTGGAATGCAGGAAATGGGCAGGAGCCATGCATGACTGATACCTTCACCCCCGACGCGGGCCTTCTTCCATTTCGGGAGATCATCAACAAGCTGGACAAACAACTGGTGGACATCCTCAGCCGGAGGCTTTCCGTCTGCGCTGAGGTTGCACGCTACAAGAAGGAACGCGGGATCGCGATGATGCAACCCGATCGCGTTACAGAGGTAAAGGCGCGTTGCGCCGAGATTGGGGCGGAACGCGGCCTGCGCAGGGAATTCACTGAAGATCTTTATTCGCTGATCATAGGAGAAGCCTGCGAGCTCGAAGCCATGATCATAGACGAGCAGATGGACGTCTCCTGATGGTCCGCATCTACACGCTCGGCCCAGCGAGAAGCTGTCACCATCATGCGACCTTGAAATATCTCGAGTTCCAAGGGATCGAGCCGCAAGACATCATACTCGTCGACGATCTCGTGGCTGCCGCGGCCGAGGCCGCAGATCGCGGCGACAGCTATGTTCTCCAATGCAGCGCGCACCTGAATGTCCATCTCGTGACCGAGAAATTCCGCGACCGTCTGCAGGTCGTCGACACCTTCATATTGCCCACCCAGAGCATCGCGGTCGTCAAACGCAAGGACGTAAAGGAGCCTCGGTCGCTGGGTCTCCCCGAGCCAACGATGGGGTATATCGACAAGAATGCTTGGAATGAGCTGATTTTCGAAACGACAAAGCCGGTTGTAGAGAAAAAACTCCTCGAAGGCGTGTATGATGCGGGCGTTGCTTACAGCAGATCGGCGCTCGAACATCCCGAAAAGCTCGAGATCATGCAGGAGATTGGCGAGGTGGTGACGACCTGGCTATTGTACGGTCCCCGCCCTCGCTACTCCGACACGATCATCGCCAGCCCCTATCCTGAGTTGCATGACGTGCTGCCTTGAACACACGAACCTGAACGAGCACCGTCATGACCTCCTCCCCTCCTGACGCGCGAACGAAGCTCGTCATTGCCGCTCTGACCATCGCCGCCTTCGCTATCGGCCTGGACACATTTGTCATCATTGGGGCGCTCGATGTGATCTCTCGTGACCTCGGGATTTCAACCGGCGCGGTGGGCTGGATCATTTCGATCTACGCACTCTGCTACGCTGTCTTCGCGCCGCTGAATGCCTGGATGTTCAAGGCCATGAGCCGTCGCAATGTCCAAATCCTGTCCGTTTCGATCTTCATCATCGGTAACCTGATCTGCGCGGTCGCGCCGAACTTCCTAATTCTTGCTGCTGGTCGCGTCATTTCGGCCTACGGCGCGGCGATGTTCACCCCGGCGGCTACCGCACTAACCGCCGAGCTCCTGCCGCCTACCCGCAAAGGTTTCGCGTTGTCCCTCATCTTCGGCGGCATGACCGTTTCACAGGTTGCTGGCGTCCCGGCCACCAGCTGGATCGCAGGTGCTATCGGCTGGCGCTTCGCATTCGGTTTCGTCGTCATTGCCGGGCTTCTCGCATTGATGATCTTCGCCCCGATGATGTCTGGAATCCCTGCCAAGATGCCGGAGCGCGGAAAACCGACCTCCAAAGAATTCTCCAAAATCATCTACGGTATCCTTTCCGTGACACTATTCGTCGTTGTTTCCGAGTTCATCGTTTATTCCTATGTGAGCGTCTTCATCACCGGTTTTCTGCTTGCCGGGGTTCCGCTGCTCTCGGCCGCGCTCTTTGCCTACGGTTTCGGAGCCGTGACGGGAAACGCAGCGTGTGGCGTTCTGACTGACCGTTTCGGCCCCTATAAAGTCCTCATCGCAGCCATAGGCGCACAGCTAATCCTGCTCGTAGGTTTGGTTGCATTTGGACACCATGGTGCCCTCACCGTGCTCATCGCCTTCCTTTGGGGCAACGTCAGCTACATGTATCTGGTGCCGATCCAGCACCGGCTCCTCGGCCTAGCCGGGGATAGGTCGAAGCTGGTCCTGGCAATGAACAGCTCGACTACCTTCGCAGGGATCGCCATCGGCGCTTTTCTCGGCGGCATCCTCGTCGAGATCAGCGGAGTCACATCGCTGGCCGTGGCGTCCATCCTGATTGGTCTCATCGGCGTCGGGCTGGCTGTTGCCTTCATGCGTGATGAAGCGCCTGCGGAAGCTGCGAATGCGGCATGAACGGGATGAAATCGAGCACGATCGACCACCAGGATGCTTGTCGGGTCTGCTTGGTCAAGCGCGGAGCAAGCCGCATACGCCCTTCGTCAGTCTAGACTATGGACATCACCATGCAGCACGTGGTCGATAGCGCTTGTCAGCCATCCATCTGGCTCCTGCCAGATGACTCTCGTGCGCCCGCTTCGCTCGCCATGATTCGCTCTTGCTCACGCGGCATTGCGCTCAGCTTTACCTCACCTGCTAAGTGCAGTTGACCTGCTCCCGCCAAATGAGGCCAGTCTGAACTGGAATTTCCAATTATGATCCCGTGTCGGGACGAGGAGAGCTCCATGAAGCATCGAAGTTCAGCGAGGCCCAAATCGCATTTGTTTTGAAGCAGGCGGAAGACGGTGCGCCGGTGGCCGAAGTCTGCCGCAAGGCCGGGATCAGCGACGCCACCTTCTATGATTGGCGCAAGAAATATGCGGGACTCATGCCGTCCGAGATGAGGCGGCTGCGTCAGCTCGAGGAAGAGAACGCCAAGCTGAAGCGGATCGTCGCCGACCTGTCTTTGGACAAGGCCATGCTGCAGGACGTGCTCTCAAAAAAGCTCTGAGGCCTGGCCGCAAGCGCGAACTTGTCGACAAGTTGCGCAGCGACTGGAAGGTATCGATCGTGCACTGTACGTCTACAAGTCGAAACGCGGCGACCAGGCCGACCTCAAGCATAGG
>NZ_JADPIQ010000050.1:0-642 GCF_023073015.1 Bradyrhizobium sp. 87 | reverse complement strand
GATCATTGCTGCGCCCCCTCGGCAAAGCCCTTCAAGGCGGCCTTCAGATTGCTTTCGGCATCGATCAGAAAATTCGCCGAGACCACCACGGCCTCGCCCGCCGCGAGGCCTTGCCGGACCTCCACGAACCCGCCGCCACGATTGCCGAGCTCGACCTCGCGCGGCTCCAGCCGACCCTGCCCCTTGTCGACGAAAACAGCCTGCCGGCTGCCAGTGTCCATCACGGCACTCTCGGGCACCGTGAGAACCGCCTCGCCGCTTCCCGTGTCGATGTCGGCATCGACGTACATGTCGTGCAGCAGAATCAGGTCCGGATTCTGCAGTTCGATCCGGACGCGCGCGGTCCGGGTCTCCTTGTTGATCTCCGGGTAAATGACCTCGACCTTCCCCGTGAACTCCCGTCCCGGAAAGCTCCGCGCTTTCACCGTGACCGGCTGGCCCTTGGCGATCATGCCGAGGTCGCGTTCGGCGATATCGATCAGGGCCCAAACAAAGGAGTGGTCAGCGATCCGGAACAGGACGCCGCCAGGCTCGACGCGCATTCCCTCGATGGCGTTGCGCTCCAGCACGATGCCGTCGCGCGGCGAAGTCCATCCGATCGACGTCGGCACGGTCCGGCTCTTCTCGATGGCCGAGATCGCA
>NZ_JADPIQ010000047.1:0-8289 GCF_023073015.1 Bradyrhizobium sp. 87 | reverse complement strand
TGTCAATGGGATCGAGGTCATCGCCAAGTCGACCGACCGTCAGCCCATAACCGCTGCCGCCTGACCGGCACCGCCGTCACCAAAATTTGGCGATAGCTCTTGGCAATCAGCCCGCCGCGACTAATTGCTACAAAGTACGGCGGCCAGATTCATCTTAAGCGCCGTGGATATAGCCCAGCTCCCGGGGCAATGGGGCGGAGGAACTGGGGCCAATCCGGGGCGCCCTTTAGGAAGGGCATCGGGCAAACTTGGCAGCAGCAGCAAGGTTTCAAAAAGTGAAGGGCCGCTGCGTTGGGACAGCGTGCGTCCTCAGTAAAACTACGGGGCGTCTCATTTGATAGTACCGCCATTTTAGATCGGCGCTAAACTGGCCTCGACGAAGCATTCAACTGCGTGACCATGGGCGAATATCGAGCTTACGTAATCGGGGCTGACGGGCACATAGCTTCGGGTCGACTTGGTGGTCCCCGATGAGGCGACAGCCCGGAAAAATGCGAAGCAGCTTGTCAATGGGCATGCTGTTGAGCTCTGGGCAGGCGCAACAAAGATCGAAAGATTCGGGCCAGAACAGTAACGTTTTGCTGTTTTCGCGTGCGTCCGGGAACCACTTAACCTGGATTAGGCTTCAACGGTTCAATCGAGGAATTGGCCATGGGCGTGGAACGAATGCACTCCCCGAAGTACTGGCGGATGCGCGCCGAAGAATTTCGCACGAAGGCCGACAACTGCGAGTTTCCGGACACCGCAGCCGCGCTCCGGCAAGTTGCGAAGAACTATGAGGATATCGCGCGCCAAGCACAGCAGCTCCTCGTTGCTGAACAAACGCGCAAGCGGCGCCGTCGCTTAGAAGCTCGTGGAGTGGCGCAAGAATTCCTGGACGACCCGCGGCCTATCATGAGCCAGCTGCGCCATTAAGGCCGACTTGGTGGAGGGGGTGGCTTGGCTTGAGGTGGAGCCTGGGACAGAAGGTGTCGGCTCGTGTCGATCTGTTGCCGCGTACCGGCGACCACGGACCTAAGCAGTTCCGCTTCTTTCCGTATCTTCCGGATAACTTCTTTCGCCTGTTCGCGGGCGCTGCGGTGATCGTCGTCCATGATGATTCCCCACTCCCGCAGGGATCATTGCTCGCGTCTAAAATGAGCGCCATAACGCAAGATAAAAGGCGGTCAGAATTTACGAGGAGACTAAGGAGCGCTCGATCTCGCAAATTGAGGAGGCCGGCCGCTAAAATCCGGCCTGACCTGAGCCCCTCGGTTGGCCCAACCAGCGCACAAAAAACGCGGCTCGATATCAGACAGGCGAACATCGTCCTGCCGATCGGCGCTGAGAGCTACGTTATGACCGCAATGGCAGTGGATCAGGATGCGCCGTAAGCCCATCTCGCGCATCTCGCCGAAAGTGATTTTCATCTGCCGGCCGTCGGCGTGCGTAGGCGGGCGCCTTGTTCAAGGCCCTGCCTCCAGGTCGTCATGTGGCTGTTCTTCCCAGACCAACTCGCCGCATTCGCATTCGAAGATCCGGAGGAAGCCGGGTGGCTTTGAGTTCCAAATGCGCTCTATAACCCGCGTCGGTCGGTCGCACTTGGGACATCGGACGGAATCTTGTCTTGATGTCATAGGCACGTCTCGCCACTACGTGGGCAGACTCTGACGAGGTCGGTGAAGACGTCGGCCTGGCGGCGCAGCTCGTCGGCGATCATCGGCGGCTGGCTCGCGATGGTGGAAATCACGGTGACCCGCACGCCGCGGCGCTGAACGGCCTGACAGGCGGAGATTCACAGTCACGAAATTAACCCCGGCGTTGCCTTCGAGCAGAATGGGGTGAAAATAACGGCGATTGAGGTCGATCATGCGCCGGTAGAACCAGCCTACGGCTATCGTATCGACTATGAAGGTCGCTCCGTGGTTCTGTCAGGCGACACCCGCATATCTGACAATCTCGTGCGAGCCGCCGCGGGTGTAGATTTGCTAGTGCACGAGGTCGCTTCACCGGAAACCTTTGTACGTGCGGGGTCAATCCAGAGCGGGCAAAATCGGTAGTCGCACACCATGTCACTCCCGAACAGGCCGGGGAAGTGTTTGAATGAACAAAACCGCGGCTGGCTGTTTACTCCCATATCGTTTTGCCTACCGCCACCGCCGACGATCTCGTGCCAGCAAGCCGCAAAACTTACAACGGTCCATTGGAAGTGGGGGAAGATCTGATGGTGATCGAAGTGGGAAAGGATGTGATTGTGCGGCGGCCTTCCCTTGCCAAACCGTAAGGGCCCACAGGGTTTCAACTCGTCACGATGCTACCCGAAAAATGTCCGGTTGGGGTCAGAAGCAGCGGTGGATGCCAGCATGGACCGGCGTCCGGTTTTTCCACGGAAAGCCGATATGACACGGGTTCAAAAGGACCTTCGGCTTAGGGCCGGAAGTTGTCACCCGAGGGCCCTATCACGAGAGCTCGTCGAGCAGCGCCTTTGCTTCCTTTAGGTCACGGGTGTCGAAGCCCTCGGTGAACCAGCCGTAGACCGGCGCGAGCAGAGCGCGAGCCTCACAGTGCTTGCCCCGGTCACGCCGCAGTCGGGCCAAACTGATCGCGGCCCGCAACTCGAATGACTTAGCACTCTGGCTCTGTGCAACCTGGAGCGAGGTTTGCAGATCAGCCTCGACCTCGTCCGGTGCATCCCCACGAGTGCGCCGCAGCTCGCCAGAGATGCATGCGAGCTCTGCCTCCCACATATGCTCGTCGCTGCGCGCAGCGAGGTTCTTTGCTTCAGCCAGGACTGTGAGACCCTCGTCGCCATGACCCAATTGCAGGTACGTCGTCGCCAGCATGCACAAGTACCGAACCTGGTACCAACTAGCTCCGAGCCGGTCGCGCTCGTTCAAACTCTGACGCATGAGCGTCAAGCCACGCTCCACGTTGCCTTCCTGCGCCATGGCCCAGCCTCGCAGGATGAGCCCGCTCAATCGCCAGTAGTTCAGGCTGTGCTGATCGGCGAGTTCGAGGATGGCGTCCGCGCGCGCATGCGCAGACGCCACGTCACCCATCAGCTCCGCAGGCGCCGCCCCGGCATAGACCTCCACGTGGGCGGTCAGGTTCGTCTGGTTCAGCTCCCGAACGTATTCAAACGCCGCGCGGCTCGTCCTCTGGGCTTGCTCGGGGTAGCCGAGGATCCAAAGCACGATCGCCAGATAGGGTAGCGCGGAGGCTTTTGGGTCATGGACATAGTGCACAGGCGAGGGCCGGTGCGCGTCAGGATCATAGCGACGTAATATCGTCTCGAGTTCGGAGCGAGCCGTAACGAAGTCACCTGCGTGCATGGCAGTGAGAGCGGCCAGACGATGTGCGCCGAGTTCGAGCGCTATGTCCCTAGTGCGTTCGGCAGCGAGGCAGGCCTCGGCTACCAGACCCTGCATGGCGTTATAGTCGCCCCTCACGAAATGGAAAATGAACTTGCCGCTGAGCGCGGCAAACAAGGCGTCCGTATCATCGAGTTCATAGCAGAGCGCATGAGCCCTGTTGAACGCAGTACCAAGCTGCGGAGCCGTGTAACCATGAATGGCGATCAGAGGACCTCCGATTGCTGTCTGCAGCGCGAGTTCCTGGCGATCTCGCTCCCGCCCTTCTGGGCAGGACTTGAGCGCCTCCAGGCCTCTTGTGAGATGAATGATCGCTTCGAGATTGGCGGAACGGCCTGCGGCGGTCCGGCCGGCACGCAGCCAATAGTCCACCGCTTTGCCAGCGAGCCCGGCCTCCGTGAGATGCAAAGCGATTGTCTCCGGCTCCATCTCCGCACGGGCAGGATAAAGCTCTTCGAGGGCAGCGGCGATACGAGCATGGATCTGCTGCCGCTTGCTCCTCAACAGACTCTCATGCGCGATGTCCTGCACCAGCGCATGTTTGAAGTTGTACCCAGTATGCGGCGGTGTTCCACGCCGGAATATGAGTTCCGCCTCCACCAGTTCATTGAGAGCAAGCTGGAGCGCGTCCTCATCGAGCGGAGCTACTGCTTTCAGAAGGTCGTGTCCGAACTCCCGCCCAATGCAGGCTGCGATCTGGGCGACCTCCTTCACCGGTGCCAACCGGTCCAGACGGGCCATCAACGAATCCTGGAGCGTTGTCGGGATCGCCAGCGGCGGCAAGGGACCTAGCAGTTCATAGCAGTTGCCCCGCTCCCTAAGCAGACCGGATTCGAGGACCGTCTTGGTCAATTCTTCGACGAACAATGGCACGCCATCCGTCTTGGCCAAAATCTGCTCAAGCACCTCCTGTGGGAGTGCTTTACCGCCGGTTATGCGCTCGACCACAGCAGCCCCTTGCCTGCGTCCCAGGCGGCTCAAAGAGAGCGCTGTCACGTGTCCATGTCCGGTCCAGCGCGGAACGAATTCCGGTCGGAAGGTAATCATCATGAGAACCGGGAGCCGCTGCACTTCGTCAACAACCCGGTCGAGAAATTCGAGCGTGGTGGGGTCAGCCCAGTGGACATCCTCATACGTGACAAGGAGTTGCTGTCTCGCCGCTAGGCCTCGTACCTGCTCCAAAAGAGCCTGAAACGTTCGCTTCTTCTTCTGGTGTGGACTAAGTGCCAGTGGCGGATATCTCTCACCAGTCGGGATTGCCAACAGATCGGCGAGAACCGGCGCGTCCTCATGCACGTCGTCCGTCGCAAGGGCGAGCATCGCCTCGAGCTTATCCAGCTGCTTGTCGGGAAGGTCCTCCCGCCGTATTCCCGCCGCGCGTTCAAGGAGTCCGATGACAGGGTATAGCGCGCTGTTGGTATGGAATGGCGAACAGAAATGGCTCAGGGGTGTGTGCGGCACGTCCGCGAGCTGGTCGCGCAGGGCCCGCACGAGGCGGGATTTGCCAATGCCTGGCTCGCCGCCGAGCAGAACAATCTGTCCCTCTTGCTCTTTCGCCTGCTCCCAGCGGTTCCAGAGGAGTGCGAGTTCCTGATCGCGCCCGACTAGCGCAGTCGAGACGCCGTGCTGGGCATCGAATCGACTCTCCGCGGCGCCCTCGCCGATGACCCGCCAAGCTTGCACCGGGCCAGGGAAACCTTTGAGAGGGACCCTGCCCAGGTCGCGGTATGTGAAGGCGTCGCCGAGTAGGTGGCGCGTTGACTCGGCGATCACCACGCTACCGGGCTCGGCGAGCCCTTGCAATCTCGCGGCCAGGTTCGGGGTCTCGCCGATGACGGCCCGTTCGCGGGCCTCTCCCTCGCCAATCAGTTCGCCGACCACGACCAGACCAGTTGCAATGCCGACGCGAGCGGCAAGCGCTGCACCACCTCGTTCGGTAAGGGCCGCGACCGCCGCGGTTACCCGAAGTCCGGCGCGAATAGCACGTTCCGCCTCATCTTCATGGGCGCGGGGCCAGCCGAAATACGCGAGGACACCGTCGCCCAGAAACTTGGCTATGTGGCCCTCGAACCGGGTGATCTCGCCCGCCACGGTGCTCTGGTAGAGCTGCATGAGGTCACCCAGCTCCTCAGGGTCGCGTCCCGAGGCGAGCGCAGTCGAGCCGACCAGATCGACAAACATGACCGTGAGCTGCCGCCGCTCAGCCTCTGACGGTAGTGCCGGCATTATCTGTCCAGCTGGCTCACCAGCATCGCTGAGGGCGGCAGCGATCGATGATGAGCGCGCTTGAATCGCCTTCAGCACGGTCTTCCGCGGGCCGAGCGGCAAGCCAAGTTCTCGCAGGTCGGCCTCAGTCAGCTCTTGCAGGATATCAGGCGTGACTTCGGCATCCTGGAAAGCCTGCGTGTAGCGCTCCAGCCCGAGATTACGAAGCCATTCCGCGATATCCACGCGAAGTCTCCTCGCGGGGCCGTCAGGCGGCACATAGGGCCAGCTCAGTTGAAGGTATGTAACCTCAACTTCAGCGAACCATCCGTCTGCCGCTCGAACACGTGGGTGGCAATGCCAGAGAAGTTTGCAGGCTTACTATCCTTGTCCTTACCTCTGGCGCTCCAGTTTGCCGTGCCATAGACGACTTTGTCATCGCCGCCCGCGTCGATCAGCTCAAGCTTGTGGTCGGTTACGCCGTTGGCGTAGAACCCGGCGAAAAACTTCTCGATCGCCGCCGCACCCGATGCCACTTCGTGGGTTGGGGGAAGTACCTTCGCGTTCGGCAAATATAAGGTGACAACGGCCTTGGGGTCGCCCTTGTTGTACGTCGCATCAAATGTTGCGTAAGCCGCCGAGACATCGCTCTTCGGGTCGCCGGCAAAGCACCGCGCCGGAGCGACTGTGAGCAAACAAAGAGCGAATGCCGTTGCATGAATTACACGCATGAAATCCTCCCTGTTTAATTTTGCGGTTGTAAGCGTGTGAAATTTACTACCGCGGTAGTGCATCGTAAAGCGCGGACTCGTCGTGGGCACCGGATCGACGCCTGCAAGGTCGCGGGCGAGATCCTACGACCTGGAGTTTCGTTCGGGCCGATATGCAGCGGTCGCGATTATCCCCAAGCGATCCCCGGTAGAGCACCACCTCTATTGGCTTGTCGCGTCTGGCGGTGGGAAATGTCATTCAATCCACCTCGGCATTTATCAGGTTCGATGTCGCAGTTGGGTCAATCGCGGTTTAGTCCTCCCGCGATGACTCCCGGTCAGCCCCGATGAGCGGACATCTTCGGTGCCCATCGCAAGCACTCAAGCGGGCCATAGCCACCATCGCAGTTGGTGACGAGTAGTGCACTACGCATGGGCATTGAGACAGCCCGCTGGGCTCAGGTCGGCGGGTCGTTCCGCTTCTAGTGGGACGCAACCAGCGCTGCCATGCTGAATGCGATTACGCATGCAGCTGCCAAGGACCACAGGGTTATTACAATCTGTTTGGGCATGGTGCCTCCAGGCACAATCGCCTTTGCCCTACTGCCGGACGAGCTTAGATCGCATACCGGCCAGCATAGTGAAGGCAAGCAGTCGCCAAATCAGGTTCATCAGGACTAGCATGTTGATATCACCGCTTTTCGATGCCCACTATGGACGCGAGTCTGGTTTCAGGGGGACTTCGCCGGGCTGCGAAATGGTTTCGTCCCGAGGCTGGGAAGAAGGCTCGGAACGGTCTAGCCCGCGAGCGTTTGGATCACAGCTCGGGCTTGGTTTCGCACGAGCCCGAAGCACCAAGAGAAGGTAGCCTTCGGCCTCAGGTCGCTTTCCTGAGGCCACTTTTTGACAGCTCTTCTGACCTGGTTCTCGCTTGGGTGCAAAGTGATCGTCGCCATTGGGCTCGACCAAGTGGTTCTCGGCGAATGCAGGGAGCTTCGCGGTACTGTTGCGGGCGACGCTAAGGAATATGAAAAGTGCCCGTCCTGATCGAAGCGAAGAAGACCGGCCGCTCGCCTTCGGCGTGAAAAAGGCGGTCAAGAAGGTCGGCAACAGCCGACAGCGTGCCGAGAAGCGTCTCGCCCGCTGGGAAAGACGGCGAAGGTCGGTCGTCAGACTCGGCTGGAGAAGAGGCTGAAGGCGGTCAGTGTCTGCAGGCGCGGCTCGACCTTATACGGCATCACATCCTCAATGGTCAGGCCCCCGCTCAAGCGTATCGCTCTGCGGATGATCAGGAGCCCACGTCAGACTAGCTCCACGGGTGTTCCTCACATGAAGGCGATGGCGCATCCCAGTCCGACCAGAGTGTACAGGCCGGTCACGGTTGTACCGAGACATACGTCCGCCATGACGTTGTCCGAGGGGAAGTTTGACATTCGCTGCATCGTTCAGGCTGTTCACCGATTGGGCGACGCGCTGCGCCTGACATCTTCCGGCGTAGACTTGCTCAGGGCTCCGGCAGCCCGACTGACCTGTTTTCAGTCGAAGGCGCCGAGCGAACGGAAACGCGACGACATCTTTGACTCGTTGGACCACCGCCTGCCGTTTGAGTACGGCGCCCGTAGCGGATAGCCAAAGGCTCCAGTTGCAAGAAAATATGTGCGAAGGGTAGGCGGGGTATCTCAGTTCGGTTTGCATCCAGCTAGACGGCATTCCTACGGCGCGTCCTGTTCCGGGGATGCGTGTGTGAGCCACCTTGATCGCGGCTTACGGCCCCACGGGGCAGTTGGAGGCGCGCGACAGGCGTTGGCCGATTGAATAGGGTCCGGCCAGACAAAATAACCGCAGCTGGTTCTGATCTTAGTGCGTTGCCCCAGCGCGGGTGCGAACGAGTTTAGACAGGAGCAGCGTGGCCATCATTTCTGACATTGACCTGCCCCTGCCGATTTCCTCCAGTTGAAGTTAGAGTCCGGCCTTCTGAAGGACGGACAAATGAAGCGAGCCAGGTTTACGGAAGAGCAGATTAT
>NZ_JADPIQ010000131.1:0-642 GCF_023073015.1 Bradyrhizobium sp. 87 | reverse complement strand
GATCATTGCTGCGCCCCCTCGGCAAAGCCCTTCAAGGCGGCCTTCAGATTGCTTTCGGCATCGATCAGAAAATTCGCCGAGACCACCACGGCCTCGCCCTCCGCAAGACCCTGACGGACCTCCGCGAAGCCGCCGCCTCGGTGGCCGAGCTTGACCTCGCGCGGCTCCAGCCGGCCCTGCCCCTTGTCGACGAAAACGGCCTGCCGGGCGCCGGTGTCCATCACGGCGCTCTCAGGCACGGCGAGGACTGCCTCGCCGCTCCCGGTGTCGATGTCAGCGTCGACGTACATGTCGTGCAGCAGGATCAGGTCCGGATTCTGGAGTTCGATCCGGACGCGAGCGGTCCGGGTCTCCTTGTTGATCTCCGGGTAGATCACCTCGACCTTTCCCGTGAACTCCCGCCCCGGAAAGCTTCGCGCCTTCACCGTGACCGGCTGGCCCTTGGCGATCATGCCGAGGTCGCGTTCGGCGACGTCGATCAGGGCCCACACTATCGAGTGGTCAGCGATCCGGAACAGGACGCCGCCAGGCTCCACGCGCATGCCCTCGATGGCGTTGCGCTCCAGCACGATGCCGTCGCGCGGCGAAGTCCATCCGATCGACGTCGGCACGGTCCGGCTCTTCTCGATGGCCGAGATCGCA
>NZ_JADPIQ010000092.1:0-10975 GCF_023073015.1 Bradyrhizobium sp. 87 | reverse complement strand
AGGGCGCGCTGCAGAAGCGCAGTAGTGTAGACTTCCGACGTGATGTCGCCGTTGCCAACCGCTGCTGCAGCGGCTGCGAGCCCAAGCGAGGTGAGATCTGTGGTGTCTCGCGATGCAAACTGGCGTGCAGTGGCGATCATGTCTTCCATGAGATCCTCGCAAAGAGCTGTTAGGCGGCATCCCGCTGCCGCCAAACAGCGGCTCAGCTCAATGCCATTACGGTCATAATATGAAATTACGGTCGTGCTGCAATGGTGATTTTCGCGTCCATGCTCTGTTGCGGGACACGTGTTCGTGAGGTGCCGATGACACAGTTGATCGATGGGAGCAATCAAGCGTTCGACGAATGACCATCAGTGACGCACGGCCTGAACGCACCCTCTATTCGCGCTTTCAACCCCCGGCGCGATTGCTGGCCTACGTCATACCGAAGCAGGGGCGGCGTTTGTCGGGCCGAGTAGATGACTTCTGCATTGGGTCAAAGGCGGCGGTCGGACCCGGACTTGGGACGACTTCCGCTCTACCTCTCGCTCCAGACATGTCACTGCGGTGTGCCAACCGACGTGATGGGCGATCAACGGACATTTCGACCGCGATCCTCATCGTCGACTCCCTTGGCACCTGCACCCAAATGCGTAGACTGGCCCCGAACAAGCCAGGAGAGAGCTTTGGCGATCGAGCGGCCAAACCGACGGCTGACGACAATCCTGGCGGCCGATGCAGCCGGCTACAGTCGGCTTGTGGGAATTGACGAGGAAGGCACGCTCGATCGCCTCCGGACCATCCGCAAGGATCTCATCGATCCTATGATGGCCGCCCATCCCGGGCGTATCGTCAAAACGACTGGGGATGGCTTGCTGGCCGAGTTCGCCTCGGTCGTGGATGCAGTTCGTTCGGCCATCGATATGCAACAGGCCATGGCCGAGAGCAATTCTGGCCTCGTACAGGATAGGCGCATCGAGTTCCGCATCGGAATCAATCTCGGTGACGTGGTCGTGGAGGACGATGGCGACCTCATGGGCGACGGCGTCAATGTGGCGGCGCGATTGGAGGGCACTGCCGACCCTGGTGGTATTTGCCTTTCTAGTGCAGTCTATGACCAGGTGCGTGGCAAAATGGATATCACCGCGCAAGATCGCGGTCGGCAGCAGCTAAAGAACATCGCCGAGATGGTGCAGATCTATTCGATTTCACCCGCGCAACCCGCAGCAGCAGCGCCGCACACGACCGTCGCACCGCGACTCTCTATCGTTGTCTTGCCCTTCGTCAATCTCGATGGCAACCGCGAGCAGGACTACTTCGTCGACGGTGTCACTGAAAGCCTCACAACCGACCTGTCGCGTATTCCTGGCGCCTTCGTCATAGCTCGCAACACTGCCTTCACTTTCAAAGGCAAGCCAGTGGACGTCCGGGTGATCGGGCGAGAACTTGGTGTGCGCTACGTGATGGAAGGCAGCGTGCAGGGTGGCGGGGACCGCATTCGCGTCAACGCGCAGCTCATCGACACGGAAACCGGCGCACACCTCTGGGCCGAGCGCTTCGACAAGCCGCGCGCCGATATCTTCGACATGCAGGACGAAATCACCACGCGCCTCGCCCGGACCGTGGGTGTCGAGCTCGTTGCAGCAGAGGGCCGCCGCGCCGAACGCGAACGACCGAACAATATGGATGCCGGGGACTTGGCCATGCGCGGCTGGGCAATCCTCAACCAACCCTTGTCGCTGCGCCGCGACCGCGCCGCGTGTGACCTGTTCGACGCGGCGCTCCGGTTGGACGATCGCAACGTCGAGGCGTTGGTCGGTCTTGCTTTCTATCATGGCAACGACCTTCGCACCTTCGCCTCGACCAATCGGGACGAACAGCTACGTTTCGCCCACATGGCCATCACTGAGGCACTGAGGCTTGCTCCCTCCAACGCTTTAGCCCATTTCGTTCACGCCAATCTCCTCCATGTCTCAGGCGCGACGGAACGCGCGCTGCGCGAACTTCAGTTCGCTATTGCGCTCGATCGTAATCTAGCTTGGGCCCATGCTGATGCAGGCTTTTTGAAGGTTCTACTGGGGCGCGCTGAAGAGGCAGAAGCTGACCTCACAAACGCGATCCGGCTTAGCCCGCGGGACCCCGGGCTCGATCGCTGGTATGCCCTACTCGGTATCGCCGACCTATTCCTCGGCAGGCTTAACTCAGCGTTGGACCGGCTGCGCAACTCGGTCGAAATGAATCCGAACGTCGCGATGGCTCACTTTTTTCTGGCCGCGGCCTTCGCGCTGAGCGGCCGCGCTGCCGAGGGCAGGGAGGCGCGGAATGCCGGCCTCGAGCTGGACCCGCACTTTACTGTTGCAAGATTTCGGAACGAGCGGCGCAGTGAAAACCCGACCTTCCTGGCCCAGCGCGAGCGCATCTACGAGGGCCTAAGCTTGGCAGGCGTGCCAGCGGGCAATTAGAGTTTGCACGGGCACGTGGCTAAGTAGTTCCCGGAAATCAGCACTTTCCTAGCAGGCGGTCGCCCAGCGGCACAAGTTGCCTGCTAACGTCAACAGCGTCGAACTGCTGGCCGCCGTGGCCGGCTCGCCTCACTTCCCGACACGGCCGACGCCATCGCGATCTACGCCTTCAGGCCATCAGCGGACTTGCATGCGGGAACAAAGAGGACGGCCATTGAGGTGTGTCTACTTTCCGCCCCTTAAGACACGAAACCGGGGGATTGCCAATTTGTCAGGCGGGCCGCGAACCGCGGTCAGGGCTGTATCGCTCCGCTGAGCGCGCTTGCAGTTGGGGCAGACGAAAAGGTGGGCGATTATCGGTTCTAGAGTATCTCGCACCAGATCCGAGCGAAACCATCTCATGGTGGTGCGGCAATTCGCACAGTCCGGGTGTTCGAACTGCCCAAGTGCTTCCTTTTGCCGGTCCATGCCCGCTCCCCATTGTTCGGGAAACAGTAGCAAGGCAGACCCAATCGCGACGTATCAAACGATACACAACGGCAAATTAGCGCGCCAACCTTGCTTAGGACCTGCCGCTGCGCTGTGCCAACTGACGCGACACGCCAGAAGCGGCGGTCCGGCGCTCGCATACGGCAGGTTCTACGAGGACCTAGCCCACCCGCGCGCAACTCTCCCCTGCTACGATCGGATCCCAACTCCGCAACATATCGGGACGCGCACACGGCCATCTGGCGAGCTCGCAGTGGCTAGTCGGCGTCGCACGTTAGCTTCGTGATTGCGGAAAGACCAAATTTCCCAAGTGTTGGCACCAGTCTCACTGGTACGCAGAGCGGCAGGTTGTGAGCGCCGCACAATGAAAACACCGAAGCCGAAGCAATGGGCCCAGCGCGAGCTCCAGCAATTGTTTAGTGGCGCGGGCAGGAGCTGGTGTATCGAAGATTGCCGCCGAACTGGGCCGCCACGCCTGATCAGTGAGGCGAATGGCGCGAACGATTGGGATATTGTTAAAGAAGTAGCCGCGGCGCCTCGCCGGCGGCGGATCAGCTCGAAAGACCAAAAAGCGCGCGACGCGACACATCTCGCCTTTGGGCAGCGCGGAAGCTTTTGCCACCTCGCGTATCCGCAATCTTACGGCCATTGTGCATCCGCCATCTTTGGCATCTGCTTCAGATTGAATTCGATGACGAACTGATTTTCAGTCGAGGTCCCCATGAGCGTCAAAGCCACGATGGCGACGATCCTTCAGAACCAACTGACGTTACACGGCGTGCATTCACCGACGCCATCGGACTGCGAGCAGATCGTTGATCGGCTGATCGTGCAGCTCAGAGAGCTGGAGCTTAGTTTAGCTGCGCGAGAACTCGCTGAGAAGCAGGAGCCGTAGCGCCCCGCAAATCTTTACGGCCAGCGAGACATTCTGCAGGCGAATGCCTGTCTGCGCGGCGCGTGAGTCCTCCGGCAAATGTCTGCTGCGGGTCAAAGGTGGCGGTAGGCCACTCAGCGGGACGACTTTCGCTCTACCTCTCGCTTCAGAAATGTCGCTGCTTCGCCGACCAGCGCAATGGACCACGAGCGGAAGGCCGTAACTGCGTTGATCCAGGGTGTTTGAACGAACGGCCCATCGATATCGGCGGCGCCGCAACATTAATGGCAAGCGTCGTCTCTCCCGAAGGCGATGCTTGCCAAAGACAAGGCTCTGCCTGCGGCCCCGACTCATCCGTTCCGCCCGGAGGAACGATTGCATCAGTTCCGCTTTAGTCGTTCCGCACCTTCAAGAGTTTGATGGCGGCTTGCGATATCCGGCCGCCGATCGAAGGACCCGGTCAATGCGCATCCTTCTCGTCGGCGGCACGGGGCTTGTTGGATCGGCGATCCACGCCAGGCTGTCCACCGAGGGGCATGAATGCGTATTGGTGTCGCGCCATCCGGACGCGGCGCCTGATACGCAACACGTCACCCTCGATGTTGCAAGGACCACCGACGCTTCGAAATGGAAAGGCATTCTTGCCGGCGTCGATGCCGTCATCAATGCGGCGGGTGCCCTGCAGGGTCAGGACATGCAAGGGGTTCACGTCGCCGGCAGCGCAGCGCTTTATACGGCGTGCGAAAGCGCGGGCGTCCGCCGTGTCATACTGTTCTCGGCGATCGGCATCGACCGCGATGCGCCCACTGATTTTTCTCGTACCAAGCGGGAAGGCGAAGCAGCCTTGATGGCCTGCGACCTCGATTGGGTCGTACTGCGGCCTTCCGTGGTGGTGGGCCGGCCCGCCTATGGGGGCAGCGCACTACTGCGAGGTCTGGCATCACTACCGGTTCTACCGGTCATGCCCGACACGGCAGCTATTCAACCGGTATATCTCGATGATGTGGTAGAAACGGTTCTGTTCTTCCTGCATCCCGGCGCTCCTTCGCGCATCGCACTTGATCTGGCCGGTCCACGGCGGATCGCCTTCAGCGACTCCATCGCGCTGTTTCGCGCCTGGCTGCGCTGGAAGCCCGCTTACCGCCTGCACCTGCCTAGTTGGGCGGCTTCGGGCGCTTACCGTGCGGGGGACCTGGCCCAGATGCTGGGTTGGGGAACGCCCATCAGTTCGACTGCAAAGGCGGAAATGCGGCGTGGCGCGACCGGCGATCCCGAGCCCTGGCGTCAGCTTACCGGCTTGAGGCCGCGCGATCTTGAAGGCGCGCTCGCACGCGAGCCCGCGTCCGTCCAGGAACGCTGGTTTGCCCGGCTATATGCGCTCAAGCCGCTGATATTCGGCGTCTTCGGCCTGTTCTGGATCGTCACAGGCATCATCTCTCTCGGCCCTGGCTGGGAAATTGGAATGTCCTTGCTACGGGAAGGCAGGGTGCCGGACAAATTCGCTTCTCTCACCGTCATCGCCGGCGCGCTCGCCGACATCGGTATCGGCGTCGCGATTCTTTGGCGGCCTCTGAGCCGCTACGGGCTCTGGGCAGCACTGATCATCTCGCTAACCTATGTCGTGATCGGCACGGCGCTGGTGCCGCGGCTGTGGGCCGATCCGCTTGGGCCAATGCTGAAGATCTGGCCGGTTCTGATGCTCAATCTGGTTGCCATGGCGATCCGGGAGGATCGCTGATGCTCTATTTCCTTCTCAAGATGGTGCACATCATCGGTGCTGCCGTCCTGCTCGGTACTGGGGCTGGCATCGCCTTTTTCATGCTGGTGGCGCATCTGCGCGGCGACCCGCGCGAGATCGCGGGGGTCGCGCGGACGGTGGTACTGGCCGACTTCCTATTTACGGCGAGTGCCGTGGTCCTGCAGCCGATCACCGGCACATGGCTCGCTTGGTCGAGCGGATATTCCCTCCGCGATGGGTGGATCGCGGCGTCCATCGCACTGTACCTGGTGACCGGCGCCTGCTGGCTCCCGGTGGTGTGGATGCAGATGCAAATGCGCGATCTTGCTGTCCGTGCGGTAGAGACCAACGCCAAGCTGCCTGCCGGGTATTACCAACTCTTTCGGTGGTGGTTCGCCTTCGGATTTCCGGCGTTCGCAGCCGTGCTGGTTATCTTCTGGCTGATGATCGCCCGCCCGCCTATTCCATACTGGGATTCCTAGACGGTCCTCATAAGAGGCTGACGTGCTCCACCGATCAGGAACGCATCCTGGGCCTGGGGCTGTCCGGATCGAGGAGTGATGTTCGAGAACAGGCCGGTACGGGCGGCCGGTGCCGTCCGCCTTCGGACACTCTTGAGCCACACCCGGACACCGTTCTGCTCGCAGAGGCCGCCGAAGCAAAAACGCCGCCTGCTTAAATGGTCGCAGGCGGCGGCTTCCAGCCCCGGGAGGGAAAATTGCAAAATCCCGATACCATGTGTCAGCACATACTGTGCCAAGGTTCATTGTGCCGGGGCGGGACACCGGAGCCGGTTCGCTACGGCCCAGCAGGCACAGGCGCCCGGGCTCTCCTGTTTTTCGGGTTTGTCTCGATAAACGTGACTCCCAACTCCTCGCCATCCACCCAGGCAAGCTCGCGGCGACGATAGGCCAACCCTACTGAGGAGAGCACCAGGAAGAATCCCTTGAGGGGAAGTCCGACCATCGTGGAACTCGCGATGGTGCAATCTCTTCCGTGCTCTTTGGCGGTGTAGAGGGCTATGTCGGCGTCGCGCGTCAGCCTTAGTTCATCTGCCGTCGCATCGCTCTTCGCAGCGACGCCAACACTGATCGTCACATATTGTCGTTGTGCTCCAGGATGGTAGATGTGCAATCGGGTGACCAGCAACCGGATTGCGTCGCAACTTTGACTGGTCTCTCCTCGCTTACACCCGGTAGGACCACCGCGAACTCCTCGCCGCCGTATCGCGCTGAGAGCCCTCCGGTGTTTGCCGTCCACTTCCAATCACTTCGGAGATGCGTCGAAGGCAAGCGTCGCCGGCCTGGTGACCCAAAGCGTCGTTGAATCCTTTGAAGTGATCGATGTCCATCAAGAGCACAGAAAGCACTTGATCTTGGGCATAGGCCTCGCGAAGGATGCATCGAAGCTGCGTCTGTTCGCCAGCCCGGTAAGCCCGTCAGTCGTCGCAAGCTGCCCCAGCTTCAGGTTGGCTGAAGATAGCTCATCCTCAAGGGCCTTTTGCTTGGAAACGTCGAGAAGAACGCCGACAAGTTCCAGGTCATCGCCCGGCGAGTGTTCGGCGATCTTGAAATTGGCCTCGAGCCAGAGCATCACGCCGTCGCCGCGCCGCATGCGAAAGCGAACCGAAACGAGAAGCGGTCGCGCCCTTCAACTCCCGGCTTGCCGCCAAGACCCTTTCGCGATCATCCTCGTGAACTACGTCGAGACACAAACGTCCCAGGAAGTCGGTTTCAGTTTTCCCCACCACGGTGACTAAGGGGGACACGTAGCGCAGGTACCCCTTCCTATCCATCACGATGACAATATCGGCGATGTTGTCCGCCAGCAGCCTGACCCTCGCCTCTCGATCTCGAAGCGCCCGTTCAAGCCCGGTCCGAAACCGTAATCGGCTGCTCAGGAGCGCGGCCATTCGAACCCGAGGTCGCGAGGATCTAACGCATCCACGCACACATCGACCGCGCTAATAGAATTGCTCTCATCGACCCAATCATCGAGGCATTCCGGCGACAGCGGCATCTGCTGGCGATCCGCACCTTGAACGAAGCCCCGCATGAAAGTATCGTGTCTCACTTAAGAGGTGCAGTCCAGTAGAGCCGAATGAGTACTCGGGCATAAAGTAGCCGAAAACGCTGCCATTTGCGTGGCGGATGCCCTCCTTTGCTCATGTCGTCGACTTGATGTTCCCATCTCGTTTGCACCGATCGCGCCCTGGGCGCGCGTGCCGTCCGCCATGAATATGCGACTACGCGTGTTTTCGAGGAGTAGCAGCCACATGAAGCAACATACCTTCGAAGCATTTTCCACCACCGCGATCTACTGGACACCGCTTGTGCTTTTGGGCACCGCAATGCCGCCAAGAGATCCCGATGAAGACGAGGAGGACGAAGACGACGAAGACGACGAAGAGGAAGATGACGCTGACGAACCGCCGGTCGTGCGCGAGCCGGACGACGACTAGACTAGCGTGTTCGGCAGCCAGGGGTATAATATTTGTCATGGGCTGGCATGCGAATGACATAGCGCTCCTCAACAGGCTCTGGTCCGCAGGACAGAGCGCGGCGCAGATAGCGCGTCGTCTCGGGTGCAGTCGTAACGCCGTCTGCGGCATGCTGACCCGTCTGGGCCTGAAGCGCGGCCACAAGCCGCCCACAGCAACGCCCAAGATAAGGCCGTCCCCGAAGCTGAGGCCGACGTCGTCGGCAGCCTGCGCTCGTCCAGTCGCACGGAAGGTGTCGCGGAACACAGCGGAGAGGCAACAGCCCAAGGAATTCAGCAAACAGCCTCTACTCCATGCTGGCTGAGGCCGTCAGAAACACTGACTAGGAGCTCACCACCAACGTCGTTGCGCTCCTCGCTTCAGCTATCGTACACGAACCGACGCACGCAAGTCCGTCCGACGAACTGCGTCCATAAAGACTAGCCTTGTTGCAGCTGCACAGATCGGCAGCTAGTTGGCTTCTTGTTTGTAAGCGCGAATTTCCCTGCACCTTTTGCTTTTGAGTGCTCTGATGCATGAGGTGTCCACCAAAATGGGTGGACACCTTGTGATGGCAGACGATGATCAGAAACTGCGGGTCAGGCTTGTTGGTCGGAACGGTCGCCGGCGCTACGAGGCGGCATCGAAGGAGCGTCTTGTCGCGAGTTGTCTTGAGCCTGGCGTTTCGGTATCGAGACTTGCGCTCGAACACGGGGTCAACGCGAACCTGCTTCGGAAATGGATCAAGAAGCACACCGCGACCAGGTCTCTCCCGCGGTCTCCCCCATCGGCGTTCATCCCGGTTCAACTTGAGGGGGCTTCCGATCGCGCCCTGTCGCGGGGGAGCAGCGTGGCGATGGTGGGTTTGCCGGCGGCTTGCGATGAAGTGCGCGGGTCGGAACCCAAGGGGACTACAGCTTTTTGTTCTCCGGCCAAAGTGAGCGCGTCGCTGCCGAACGGCGTGAAGGTCGCGCTGGAATGCGGCGATGTGGATGCATTGACGGCGATCATCGGAGCCCTGGGCCATGTTCAGACTGGGCGGTGACCTGCAGGTCTATCTGCACCGTGAGCCGATCGACTTCCGGGCTGGCATCAACAGCCTTGCGGTTCTGGTCCAGGAGACGATGGCCTCGATCCGTTCGCTCCGGCGGTTTTTGCGTTCTGCAATCGCCGTTGCGACCGGATGAAGTTGCTGTTCTTCGACCGGTCCGGCTTTGTGCTGGTCCTGAAGCGGCTGACCGAGGACAAGTTCCGATGGCCGCGCCGCCAGGAGGCGGTCGTCACGCTGACGACCGAGCAATTGCACTGGATCCTTGACGGCATCGATAACATCGTACATGTGGGCTTATCGCAGCGGCCAGGGCAGTCACGAGCCCATCGTTCTTCTGGATTATCAGCCGGGCCGCGGCCAGATCCACCCGCAGGCCTTCCTCGGCGATTACCGTGGCATCGTGATGAGTGACGGCTATACCGCATGGCGCACGCTGGAAGGGACCACCCACATTGGATGCATGGCCCACTCCCGACGGCGCTTTGTCGATGCCCTCAAGGCGAGGAAGAAGGGCGGCGGCCCGCCAGAGCAGGCGCTGCGGTTCTTCGAACAGCTTTACCGGGTTGAAAGGCAGGCGCGGGACGAAAAACCAGACAGAGGCGAAACGCCAGATCAATGCATTCGCCGCTTCCGCCAGCAACACAGCATTCCCGTCCTGAACGCCCTCAAGGAATGGCTCGATCAAATCGCCCCGAAGGTCTTGCCCGACAGCAAGCTTGGCGATGCCGTATCCTACACTCTGAACCAATGGTCATATCTGACGCGCTACGCAAGACGGCAGGATGCCGATCGACAACAATCTCCTGGAGCGCGATATCAGAATCTTTGCCACTGGCAGAAAGAGCTGGCTGTTCAGCGACACCGTCGAGGGAGCCAGGGCCAGTGCCGTCGTCTACAGTCTGATGCTGACCTGCCGCGCCTCACGCGTCGAGCCGTTAGCCTGGTTGCGCCACGTGCTCACCGAATTGCCTCAGCGCGCCGACGACGCCGATATCACCGACCTGCTGCCCTTCAACTTCCCCAAAACCGCCGCTGCCTGAACGGGTCAGATGCCGCCCTCGATACGAAGGCCATCCGTCAAAAGCGCGGGCGTCATCGTGCGGAGAAAATCGCGCTTACTCTTGTTTCGCCATTCCGCTCAACGCCAGGTTTCTATTGTTCTGGAAGCTCAGGGTGCCGGATATTCGGACCTTGTGCTGAAGCAGTGCCTTCGCCGCCGCGATCTGCTCCCGAGAACGGCGGAGCATCTCTCGTGTCATTTGGCTTGCCTCGTTAACATGGCCTGTGCACTTCTATTGCGACTGTACCGAAAGACTGCCTCGATTTAGGAGCCGAGTTTAGTGGGTTGGATCGCGAATTTGCTCCGTCGGCCGGATGTCGGCCTGCGGCCTGGGAACGGCGCACAAGTAGACCTAGAACCGCTATCCGAGCGCGGCGGCCGATGGCTGAAGTACAACCTGTTTCCCTTCCCGGGCGCGGTGTGGTCTGGCAAGCGCGGTTGCGTGGAGCTGGCCGAGGGCGACGTGATCGCACTGCATCTCGTGGTCGAGCGGTTGAAAGAGGCCGGGGTTCGAGTGAGGTTCTACGGGCGGCTTCGGCGCTGGGACGGCACGTCACCGGTCTGGACGTTGCTGGCACGCGGGAAGCAATGATCCGGCGACTGTCGCAGCGACACCGGCACCGCGCACGCTGCGGCCGGCCCCGCTCTTGGGCATTTTCTGCGTAATAAACAAGGCAGGTTTTAACTCGTCCTGCACTGCCCAATGCTGGTACCCTCAAACGTTTCCCAGTGTCACTTCATCTAGCATTACAGTTGCTTTTGTTGCGGGCTTCTGAATCCATGGGCAACCATGATTCGAATGTCGTGGGCGCGGGCCGCGTCGGTTGAGGCGACGCTTGC
>NZ_JADPIQ010000120.1:0-646 GCF_023073015.1 Bradyrhizobium sp. 87 | reverse complement strand
CGATGCTCGATCATGACTCCCTTTGGGGTGCCGGTAGATCCCGAGGTGTAGATCACATAGGCGAGATGGCGCGAGGTCAGGCCAAGCGCGCGCGGGTCGGGATCCGAGGCCGGCAGCTTCGCCCAGGCCGATGTCGCCGTCTCGAGATCGACCACCGTCAGATCGGCCAGCGCATCGGCGCCCAGCGCGGATCGTCCCGCAGCATCGGCCAGCAACAGTTGCGGCTGCGCATCCTCAAGAACCTGCTTGAGCCGTGCGCACGGATAGGCCGGATCCAACGGCAGATAGGCGCCACCCGCCTTGAGGATTGCAAGCAGCCCCACCACCATCGCCACGCCGCGCTCAAGGCAGATCGCCACAGGCTGGTCCGGCTTCACCCCGAGCCCGATCAGATGATGCGCCAGCCGGTTCGCCCGTGCATTGAGCTCGCCATAGCTCAAGCGCTCGTCCTCATGGACCACCGCCACCGCGTCCGGCGCCTTGGCGACCTGTGCCTCGAACAGCTCATGGATGCACTGCTGCTCGGGATACGGCACCGCCGTCCGGTTCAGCTCCTCCAATAGATATGCGCGCTCGTCGGCCGCCAGCAGCTCAATCCGCCCGACCGCTTGCCGCGCATCGGCCACCATCGCCCGCAGCAGCGCCA
>NZ_JADPIQ010000116.1:0-649 GCF_023073015.1 Bradyrhizobium sp. 87 | reverse complement strand
GATGCTGGCAGCGGCGACGACCGCG
This sequence comes from Bradyrhizobium sp. 87, assembly GCF_023073015.1. Taxonomy (NCBI): domain Bacteria; kingdom Pseudomonadati; phylum Pseudomonadota; class Alphaproteobacteria; order Hyphomicrobiales; family Nitrobacteraceae; genus Bradyrhizobium; species Bradyrhizobium sp. 87. Next base: position 624 of record NZ_JADPIQ010000116.1, on the reverse strand, counting down.
CAGGCCGACAAGCGAGTGGCGCTGGTCCTTGGTGTGTCCAACTACCAGAGCGTCGCGCGGCTGGCCAATCCCGACAGCGACGCGGCCGCCATCAGCGACGTGTTCAAGCGGATGGGGTTCGATATCGTGGAGCTTCGCCGCGATCTCGGCGTCATCGAGATGCGGCGGGCGGTGCGCGATTTTGCTGCGGTTGCCGCGGATTCCGACATGGCCGTGGTCTATTACGCCGGTCACGGCATCGAGGTGAACGGCGCGAACTTCCTGATTCCGGCAGATGCCAGGCTGCAGAGCGATTTCGACGTCGAGGACGAGGCGGTCCCGCTGGACCGGATTCTCCAGGCGATAAATCCGGCGAAGCGGCTGCGGCTCGTCATCCTCGATGCCTGCCGCGACAATCCGTTTGCAGAGCGGATGACACGCAGTGTCGCCACGCGTTCGATGGGCCGCGGCCTCGCCAAGATCGAGCCCGCCACGGCGGATACGCTGATTGCGTTCGCCGCCAAGGCCGGCGCGGTCGCCGGCGACGGCGACGGTGCGCACAGCCCGTTTGCGACCGCGCTCCTCAATCATTTGGCGACACCGGGCCTCGACCTTCGCCTGACGCTTGGCCGGGTTCGCGACGAG